>CANQDQ010000007.1 GCA_947593515.1 uncultured Bacteroidales bacterium
TGAAGATAGGGTAAAAAAACTCGAATCCCTTGTCGCAAAACTCTCGCAATCCGAAACGGAGGTATAGACGATGGAACCGGCAACTGTATTGACGATATTCGGAGCGATAGGCGGCGCAGAAACCGTAAAATGGCTTATCGGCTACCTCACTACCCGCAAACAGCAAAAACGGGTGAAAGAGGCGGAAGCTGTCGATGCGGAGCTGGAAGTGAAAAAAGACCAAGTGGGCTGGCTCGAAAGCCGCCTCTCCCAGCGCGATGCAAAAATAGATGCGCTCTATATCGAGTTGCGAAAGGAGCAGACGGAAAAGTTGGAACTTATCTATAAATGCCACGCGCTGGAATTGCAGCTGAAAGAGAGCGAGATACGCCGCTGCAACGTGCGCGGTTGCGACAAGCGCCAGCCTCCGAGCGATTTTTGAGAAAGGAGTCGTCGCATGAAAAGCAACTATTTCGACCTCAAAGAGTTGGTGTGTCCCGACGTATATCGGCGATTCGGCGAACGGGCGTGGATTTTCCTCGACGAAAAACTGCTCGACACGCTCGCCATGTTGCGGGAAAAAATCTTCGACCGACCGATGCTCGTCAATACATGGGCTGCCGGCGGCGCATTCACCCAAAGGGGGCTGCGCTGCAACCTCTGCCCGCTGGTGCGGGAAAAGAGCGCTGCCGGTATGCCCTACCTGTCGGCACACAATTTGGGCAAAGCCGTCGATTTCGACGTTCCCGGACTCTCTGCCGAGACCGTCCGCGAAACCATCGTGAAGAACCAAATCCTGCTGCCCCACCCCATACGGCTCGAAAAAGGCACGTCGTGGGTGCATCTCGATGTGTACGACGAAGGGAAGGGTCGCATCTGTTTCTTCGCCGGCTGATTCTAAAAAAAATCTCCTTACGGACTTCCGTAAGGAGATTTTTGTATTTACAATATCCGGCTATTATTTGCGATCGCCGAAAATACGCAACAGATAGAGGAACAGGTTGATAAAATCGAGATAGAGCGTCAAAGCGCCGAGCAGCGCTACTTTCTGTGTGGTCTCGTTGATTTCCTGTCCGGCAAGCAGGCGTTTGATGTTATGGGTATCGTAAGCCGTCAAGCCGACGAATATCAACACGCCGGCATAGGTTACAATCCAATAGAGCGTGGAGTTCGCCCAAAAGATATTTACAATCGACGCGATGATAAGTCCGACAAGAGCCATCAGCAAAATATTGCCCCACGACGACAAATCCTTTTTAGTAAAATAACCGTACAAGCTCATCACGGCAAACGTGCCGCCCGTAATGAAGAACGTCGAAGCAATGGAGGTTCGCGTATAGGCGAGGAAGATAACCGAGAGCGTCAATCCGTTCAGGAACGAATAGACAAGGAAACTGACCATAGCCGATGCAAACGACATACGAGCAATGCGTGCCGACAGATAAATCACCAATGCCACTTCGGCAATAAGCAGCACCAAGAACGTGAATCGTCCGCCGAACAAAATCTCCTGCAAACTCTGCGAAGCATCGACCGCCATAGCTGTAATGCCGGTTACCGCCAAAGCAACGCACATCCAAAGATAGACGTTTTTGATAAGGGTCATTTCAGATACCTGTACCTGCGACCCGCTGTAAGAATAATTGTTTTCCATAATCGAATTTATTTACGGCTTCCATGAAAAACATCGTCCGAAAGGCAAATGTTCTCCCATTTCAACCATTTACGCCGCAAAGATAAGCATTTATTTTCATTTTGTTCTTCCGGCTTGGAGATTATTCCATACGATTTGTCGGAAAAACAAACGGCGGTCGAACACTGTTCGTCCGCCGTTGTAAAAATTCAGCGCAACTTACAAAGCTCTGTACGGACGCACAATGGGTCGTGTGCGGCGATTCAGCCGCGCCCGCAGCAACTCCTCAGCTTCACGACACTGCAAGGCAAGGTACTGCGCTTTTTCGGGCAGGCGGTCGTCGAACCAGCGCGACAACACGTGCAGCACGAATATCTCTTTGATAATGCGAGATATACGGTAGCCTATGCCGGGCACCGCCTCGCACGGCAGGAGCAGCGTCATGCAGCAGTGTTCCTGCTCGTCGAAAGAGCAGCTTTTGCCTGCCAAATAATCGGACAACAGGTCGCTCACGCGGTCGGCAGCCTCCTGCAAACGATCGCCCACCCAGAGGTCTTCGTCGGCGGTAAGCAGCAGCCGTTCGCTCCAATCCGCCGCATCGGGGGCATCGGTCTGCATGGGCACGGCAATGTAAGTCGTCCGTTTCAACAACTCGTCGCGCAACTCCTCGCGGGTGAAGCACAACTGTACGCAAATTTTCTTCCGGCATTCTTCCGGAAATTCTTTATGTTTTTTCATTTCCTTTATTTTTAATGTTTGACAATTAATCCCAATGATATGACAGACAGGACGGCAAGCATCGCATAAGCGCCCCATGCACGATGCCGGCTTGCCGGTGTCGTCGCGGTGCGCACTGCCGTCGTATCGCGCCGTTCTTGCATGCGGGTTGCCGCAAACAGCGACTCCGTCGTATCGGCGCAGCGGCTCTCCCGTATGTTCTCCGCCGTGATGTGCCACCGCTCGGAAACCGGACGGACGGTGCCGGCAGCAGCGGAAACGGTATCGGAAATTTCACGCACCAAGTCGATGACCCAGCGGCTTTGCTCCCGCTCCTGCACAACGGTTGTCCGGCGCAGGCTGTCGGAGAGTGCTGACACTTCGGTGCCGCAAGAGGCGCGATAGGTTTCCGTCGATTTCCGTTTCAACGGCGCACACGCGAGCAGCCCTGCAAGTAGCAGCGCATACACTCCCGACTTCATACGGCACAACGCAAATTCCGATTCCGGTGCTGGTTTTTGTAGAGAATGAGGCGACCGGTCTGCACCCCGAAAAAAAATCGCGATGCCTTCTTCTCTGCCAGCACCGTAAACAAGGCGTCCCGAAACGACGCTCCCGCGTGGCGCTGCAAGTATTCATCGACCAGCCGCGCCAACTCCTGATACATGGCGACTTTTTGTTCGTTCTTGCAGCACAGCGGCAGGCGGTTGAAAATGCGCCGCACCCGACGCGCCGCCTCCTCGAACGAAATATAAAACCCTCCGCGTCCGCTATGCAGGGTACGCAGAATCACTTCATCGCGCGGAACAAAGGGGGCATCGTCGCCCAACGCTTTCAATTCCGATTCGTAAGCGAGCAAAAAATCCCGCTCCTTTTCTTTTTTCAAATTCATATCTTTTATCATTTTATTAGAGTTTATTGAGAAACATCTCCCCGTTTTCCGAAAGATTTTTCCGTTGTTCGTATCGGTACAAATGTAGAAATAATATTGTAATAATACAATATTTTTATGGTAATTTTACCATAAAAGAAACAAAATTTTTACACAAGTCTGATTCAGACCCGATTAAGACGCTATTAAAAACGAGTTACAAACAAAAGTAATATTATCTATTTACAAATTATTGTCTTGTATTAAATCGACTAAAATACTCATCTATCTCAGGTCTTAATTCTATTCCAACCCTTTCAAAGCAATCTAATAAATCGTTATATATATCATCACCACCGATAAAATTCCAAAATTCCGCCGCAACTTTCAATTCATTACCTAAATCTATCATTCCTCGCATCGTCCAACGCCTATAAGGTTCTGGTTCATAAGGGTTATATGGAATTGCAATCATAGTATTAATAGTTGCATCCGGATTTTCGGCTAAAACTACAGCAACCCATTCAAGCAATGTCCTTTTAAATTCCTTAAAAGCACCCGCATTTGGCTTCGCGGTTTTGAGATCAATTAAATATACGGTATCATCATGAGCAATAAGTTTAATATCAACCTTTGTAGGTTTAATATGTTTCATCTCTCCCAACTGACAAACAGATCGAATAGCAGCAATCTCTTCCAATTTATTTGGAAATGATTCTGCGGTAGTTAAATTATCCATTATATTCTGAATTATCTGTTGTGCCTCTGTAGAGATATTATATCCAGCGGTTTGCTGAGAAGATGCTGAAGCAAAACATCTAGAAGCAAGAGAAATTGCAACCGGTTCAAAAATACTTGTTCCAAAATTTGTATTTAAAGATTGTATAAAGGAATATAAAGCCAATTTGTCAGAGCCTAATAATCTTGTATGAAATGGCATACATGCCGGCTCTGGATTATAATTTTGGAACTTGTATCTAAGGCTATTTCTTAGAACAGTTTCAATATTTTGTCGTTGATCATCAGATAATCCCATATTATATAAATTCGTTTATTGTTCTTGTAAATTTGTTATCAAATTGCTCAAATATCGGAACAATCCGCGTTCTTTTCAACCTTTCAACAGCTTTATAAAGGATTTTTTTATCCGCCTTTGTTTCAATATGTGTCAGTTCGGGATACTCAGCCTCAATTACACCCACAATATAATTTATCAAGGACTTATACACATCTTTTCTAAGTTGTGACATAATTACTTTCTTTTTAAATGAAATATTATTTCAGCATAAGCACTTTTATCCTTTTCAGTACGATTTAATACCGGACGCTTATATCTATTAACAATTTTCATCCCTGCTCGTTCCGCAATAGCTGGATATAAACCATACTTATCATTAGCAACTAAAAATATATCAAAATCATCCACAAGAACATTTTTTGCATTAATAAGGACATCTGATATACCATGTACATAATCTTCTTGGGCAGCAATTCCTTGCCCTCTATATAATGGACCTATTTCTTCTTCATCTTTTCTCGGAAAACCCAAGAGATCATAAGCATAGGCATGTTGTTCATGATAATCTATAAGACCTACATATGGTGGACTAGAAAAAATTCCTTTTATTTTTTTCCGACAAATTGTATCATAAAGAATTTTATCTTTTTCTCTAAGTTCGCCCAAAATATCAATATTCCTACTATCCCCTGTTATACAATATTGATTTGTAAATGTTTTTATGTTTGAAAAGAATGAAAGGCGTTCAATAGTATCTTTACTGTAAGTATTCCACCACTTTAATATAGAAAAAAGTGGTTTACAAATTTTTCCATGTTTTCGACAATAATACGTTGTCGTTACAGGATTCTTAAGTGTAGCCAAATCCGTATGAGTCGTAGCTCGACATGATCTCATTGTTCTACTCAATATTACATACAAAATATTTTTGACGGCATCATCTTCTACTTTTTTGATTTCCGATAATACGAAATTTAATTCCCCACGTATATGTTCTGTATACCATTTCTCTGAGAAGCTATTTGAGGTCGGTTGCAATAGTTTTATGCCATATTTTTTTACTAATTTTTCATATATAGGCAGGAATAATTGAGCTTTTGCTTGTCCATATTCTTCTCCATTGATTTCTTTTAAATGGACACGTCTTTTAAAATCCGGAACAGGGAACCATACATTATTAAATATATTCAATTCATACAAAAGTTCTTGTTCAAATTTTTCTGTATTACTTTCCTTAATAAAATTATCTAATAAAGCTGATATTCGTTTTATTTCTCGTCTTAAAACTATATCATCATATTTTGATACCTTTACATTTGAAATCAATGCATTAAAAGCAGAAACATCTACTCCTACTGCATTTATACCAAGTTCATTTGCTTGTACCAAAGTGGTACCACTTCCACAAAAAGGATCTAAAATAACATCTCCTTCTCTAAAATAGACTTCTCTTTTAAAATCATCGATATGAGCATCCAAAAAATATTCTACTAACTGTGGTATAAACTTACCTTTATAGGGATGCAATCGATGAACATGTTTTGTCGTTTCAGTTTCTTTTAAATTATCAAAAGAAAGCGCCCAATTTAAATCTTCTCCAAGTTTTTCTTTCCAACTTACTTCTCGCACTCCATTAAAAGATTCATAATATTGAATAAGCTCTTTCTTCGATATTAAAGTAGAACCATTTTCTCCTATTTTAGAAATCTTTCCATAATTAACAAGATATGAAATATTTGAAGTTGTTACATTTTTTCCCAAATATTCTGATGCCCATTCACTAGCGGCTTTTATACTTAACATCTCGTTCATCTTATATATCTATAATTTCAAGGTTGTTAAAACAATACCCTAAATCTATATTAATCCTATTATTCTATGCGAATATAAAACTAATATAGAAAATATACAAGATTTACACCGTTTTTATAATATCTTATTACATTCCGAAGGAGACGCCGGAAATGGCAGTGTAGATGCAGCTCAACAAGCCGATGACCACAATGCCCGCCACGCACAGAGCAATGCAGAAGCGCGACGCGCCGTCGCTCTGCACGGCGGGTATCAGGCAGTCGTCCTGACGGATAAACATGGCTTTCACCACTAACAGATAGTAGTAGAGCGAAATGATGGTATTGAGCAAGGCGATGAATACCAGCACATAAAAACCCTCCTGCACAGCGGCATAGAAGATGAAGAACTTACTGAAAAATCCGGCGAACGGAGGTATGCCCGCCAGCGAAAAGAGCGCCAGCATCATGGCAACACTCAATTTGGGATTGGTGCGATAGAGTCCGTTGTAATCGTCCATGCAGACTTTTCCGGTGGCGTTCTCGATGACGGAAATCACCCCGAATACAGCCAAATTGGAGAAGATATAGACCAACACGTAATAGATGAGCGACGCCATGCCCGTCGCACTGCCGGCTATCACGCCCAACAGTATGTAACCCGCCTGCGAAATGGAGGAGAACGCCATAAAGCGTTTCAGATTTTTCTGCCGCACGGCAAAGAGGTTGCCGACGGTAATCGTTACGACAATCAGCCCCCACAGCACCGGCTGCCAGACGACAGCCACCGGAGCGAACACCTTAAAGAGTATGAGCATGAGCGCAGCGGCAGCAGCACCTTTCGAGATGACCGAAAGATAGGCGGTAATCGATGTAGGGGCGCCTTGATATACGTCAGCTGTCCACAAGTGGAAAGGCACGATGGAGATTTTGAATCCCATGCCTGCCATGAAAAAGACGAGTCCCACGTACAGCAGCGGCGTACCAGCGAGGCGTGCTGCGATATCGGAGAAGTAGAGCGTGCCTACTGCGCCGTATATGAACGAAAGCCCCATCAGCATCAACGATGACGAAAAGAGGGCGATGAATACGTATTTGGCTGCCGATTCATACGAGTCGTGATGATATTTTTCGATAGCAATCAATGCCGTCAAAGGCAGGGAGGCGGTTTCGAGTCCGATGAAGAAAAGCAGGAAGTTTCCCGACGAAATCATCAGATACATTCCCAGCAGCGTCATGAGCGTGAGAATGTAAAATTCGCCGCGCCGTATCACCACGTCGGCTCTCCGAATCCATGCCGTCGCCTGTATGAGCACCAACAGCGTACCGGCATTAAGCACGATTTTTACCGTATTGACAGCCGGCGAAGTGCGGTACATTCCGCCGAAAGCCTCTCCGGCAAGGGCGGGCAAAAAAAGCAAAGCCGTCTGCACCGCCAACAGCGTGCAGGCAGTCGCCGAGAAAAAGCGGCGGCTCTTTTCCGTGCCGAAAACATCGTAAAGGAACAATATAAGAATGACCGCCAAAAGCGTCAATTCATCGCGCATCCATAAGAAATTAGAAAAATCCATAGTCTCTTTTCTTGTTTAGATATATTGCAGAATACGTTCGCTGATTACACTCATGCTGTCGCCGATAAGGCGGGAAATCCACCCGGGCGCCATACCTATGGCAGCCACCGCCACAATCAGCGTGATAGCCGACAGACGCTCGAACCACACGGCATCGGTGAGCGAGCGGTGATGTTCGTCCTGCACGGCGCCGTACAGCAGCTTGCCCACCACCCGCAGAATGTAAACGGCTGTGATGACAATCGACGTGCAGGCGATTATCGTAAAGACGCGGTGGAACGTGTCGCTCCACTGGAACGAGCCGACGAATACCGTCATTTCAGCCACGAAGCCGCTCAACCCGGGCAAGCCCAACGAAGCCAGACCGGCTATCACATAGCACACCGAAAGGAACGGCATGATTTTCATCAAGCCTCCCATTTCGCGTATGTCGCGCGTATGGGTGCGTCCGTATATCATACCGATAAGGGCGAAGAAAAGCGCCGTCATCAGACCGTGCGAAAGCATCTGCAACACGGCGCCCGTCATGGCGGTGGTGTTCCACATCAGCAGGGCGAAAAGCACCAAGCCGCAGTGGCTTACCGACGAATAGGCGTTGATGTATTTCAAGTCTTTTTGTACGCAGGCGCTGAATGCCCCATATACCACGCTGATGCCCGTAAGGATAAGGAATATCCACGAAAGCTGCGTCGCAGCCCACGGCATCAGGAACATGGCAACCCGGAAACAGCCGTAACCGCCGAGCTTCATCAACACGCCGGCGTGCAGCATCGACACGGCTGTCGGGGCGGAAGCATGACCGTCGGGCGACCACGTGTGGAACGGGAACATGGCGCCCAGCACGCCGAAGCCCACGAATGTCAGGGGGAACAGATAATACTGCGCTTCGTGCGGAATGGCATTGTTGCGGGCAATTTCGAGTATGTTCATCGTGAGGTTGCCGTCGGCAGCAGAATGAAAATAAATGCCCAGTATGCCTATCAACAGCAGTGCCGAACCGCCCATCAGCATCAAGGTGAGCTTCATGGCGGAATAGGTTTTGTTGCCGCTCCCCCACACACCGATAAGCAGGTACATGGGTATCAACGCGATTTCATAGAACATGAACATCGTGAAGAGGTTGATGGATATGAAAAATCCGAACACGCCTATCAAAAGGAGTATGAGCCACAGGAAAAATTCGCGGGGCAGCGGATCGATTTTCCACGAAGCGAACACGCCGGCGAAAACCACAATAGCAGAGAGCAGCAGCATGGCAGCCGAAACGCCGTCGATGCCCACCGTATAGTGGATATTGAGCGGAGCGTACCACACGGTATCGGCGATAAAAAGCATTTCCGCCGTGTTGCCGGCGGCGCGTTCTTGCAGGAACAACACCATGACGACGGCAGCGAGCAGCAGTTGCAGCGACGAGCCGACAGCCGCAACGGCGCGTATCTGTTTCATGTTTCGGGCGAGAGCCAACCCACCCATCATCAACAGAGGTATCAGTACAAATAAAGATAAGAAATTCATATCTCAAAATTCGTTTTATACGATAACAAATACACCATTACCACACACAAAGCAGGACGAATGCGATGAAGAGCGCACCCAGCAGGAACACCGTCGCATAGGCTTGTAGGCGCCCCGACTGCAACGTGCGGATACGATACGATGCCGACTGCGTGAGCGCAGCCATGAGATTCATCGTAGCATCGACCACGTGGCGGTCGAACCACGCAATAGGCTCGCAAATGCGGCGGAATATAATTTTGTGGGTAACGAACATATAGACCTCATCGAGGTAGAAGCGGTGATAAGCCCACGTGTGCAGGCGGCGCATGGAATCCGCCATGCGGGCGGGTTTGTCGTTCGGTCGCATATAGAGCCACGTGGCAAGAACGATAGCCGCCAAAGCGATAACAATGCTCACCGATGCCACCGTCCAATCGAGGTGTATATCATAGGAGTAGCCGCCGGCGGTTACGAAGTGCCCGAAAGGAATGAATCCGGCGACACAGGTTACCGCTGCGAGAAACATCAGGGGTATGGTCATCGTCTTCGGAGCCTCGTGCGGCGTATGTTCGTGATGCGCCTCTTCGCCCCAGAAAATATTGTAGTAAAGGCGGAACATATAGAATGCCGTCAAGCCTGCCACGAGCGAGAGCCAAATGCCCCAAAATGCGCTCTTTTCAAAGGCTGCCGCCAAAATTTCGTCCTTGCTGAAAAATCCGGAGAAAGGAGGTATGCCCGATATTGCCAGACAGGCTATCAGGAAAGTGATGTGCGTGAAAGGCATATATTTGCGCAGACCGCCCATCGCCGACATTTCATTGGAATGTACCGAGTGGATAATGGCACCGGCACCCAAGAACAGCAGCGCCTTGAACATGGCGTGCGTGAAAAGGTGGAACATCGACGCCATGTAGCCGAGCGCGCCGTGTCCCTGCATTTCTGTGGTAACGCCGAGCGCAACCATCATAAAGGCTATTTGCGAAATCGTGGAGAAAGCGAGCACCCGCTTGATGTCGGTCTGCACGCAAGCCACCACGGCGGCATAAAGCGCGGTAACGGCACCGATGACGGTAATCATGGTCAGCACTTCGGGCGTCGTTACATAGATAGGGAACAGCCGCGCCACCAAATAGACGCCGGCGACCACCATCGTCGCGGCATGGATAAGGGCGGAAACCGGCGTGGGACCCTCCATGGCATCGGGCAGCCAGATATGCAGCGGGAACATGGCGGATTTGCCTGCACCGCCCATGAACACCAGCGCCATAGCCCACGAAGCGACGGATATGCCGAGAAAAGTTTTTCCGGCAGTCGTCGCCGCCAACGACACTTCACCGCTCGTAAGCACGGCGAAATCGAACGTCTTGGTGTAATACGAGAGCAGCAGAATGCCCAGCAGGAAGCCGAGGTCGGCAAAGCGCGTAACGATAAACGCCTTTTTCGAGGCGGAGACGGCAGCCGGTTTCGTATAGTAAAAACCGATGAGCAGGTACGACGACACGCCCACCAGCTCCCAAAAGATATACATTTGGAAAATGTTGGTGGCGACCACCAGCCCGAGCATCGAGAAGGTAAAGAGCGAAAGGAAAGCATAGTAACGCTGGAATCCCATTTCGCCGTGCATATAGCCGAAACTGTACAGATGCACCATGCACGACACGGTGGTGATGACCACGAGCATCATCACCGAAATGGGGTCGAGCAATATTCCGAGATCGATGTGCAGCCATTCGGTAAAGCGCAGCCATTCGATATGGAAAGGTATCAGTGTGGGATAGATGCCTTCGACACGGGGCTGCGTGAAATACTGCGCGGCAACGGCATACGAAAGGGCGGTGATGACGAAAAGTCCCCCCGTGCCCAAAAGTCCCGCCGTGCGGTGCGACATTTTATGCCCGCCGATGCCGAGCACGAAAAACAGCAGCATCGGGAGCAGCAATATGATGAGAGAATATTCCATAGTCGTTTTCTGTTACGGGCGTCAATACTTCATTTTATCCAAATCATCGACTTTGATATTCCGGATATTCCGGTAGATATTGATGATGATGGCAATGGCGATAGCCGTTTCGGCAGCAGCGATGGCGACGGCGAAAAGCGTGAAGAAAAAGCCTTCGAGCTGCTGCGGAAAGAGATAGCGGTTGAACACGACAAAATTTATATCGACGGCATTGAGCATCAATTCGAGCGAGATGAGAATCGCCAGCAGATTTTTGCGGGTAACGAAACCGTACACTCCGGCAAAAAACATGACGGTGCTCACCACGACGTAATAAATCATAGGTATTTCCATAGTCCTCTATCGTTTACGGGCAATCATGATGCCTCCTATTATACATGCGAGCAACAGTATGCTGACCGCTTCGAAAGGCAGCAGATACTGGTATTTGTCCATTCCCATCAAAGCATGGCCGAGCGTTTTCATATCGACCTCGCCGTCGGCAGCGAACTGCGGGAAAAAGTCGTGGGTGCACAGCGTATAGCCGCAGATGAGCGCGCCGAGCAGGGCAGCCGCCAGTCCCCACGCCCGTTTGGTCGAGGAGATGCGGTCGGACTTTTCGCCCAACTTGCTGGTGAGCAGTATGGCGAAAACGAAAAGCACGACAATGCCGCCGGCATAAATGGTAATCTGCACGGCACCCAAGAAATGATAATCGAGCTGAAAGTAAAATCCCGCCGTAGCAAACAGCACGAAAAGCAGGTACGTGGCTGCCCGCAAGATACGGCGGCTCGTTACCGCCATAATCGAACAGACGACGATGACAGCCGAGAGCAGAAAGAAGATGATATGATTGGCGATTTGCTCCATAGCAAATATCAATTTGAAGATTCAGGTTTACGATTAAGATGTTTCACCAGTTTCGAGCGGGTGAACACGGCTTGCTCGAAATCGTTGCTAAATTCCAAAGCGCCGTGCGGGCACGACGTTACGCAGAGCTGGCAGAAAACGCAACTGCCCAAGTCGTAGATATAATCGTCGAGCACACGTTTGGTATTGCCCGCTTCGTCGGTAACTTTTTTGGAAACGATTTGTATCGTGTGGTTGGGACAGTTCATCTGGCAGATGCCGCAGGCGACGCACTTATGATTGCCGTCGGCATCGTATTTCAACGTCAGGGTGGCTCTGAACCGGTCGGCGATTTTCAAGGTCGCTCTGTTTTCGGGATATTTTTCCGTAACTTTCTGGGTAACAAATTCTTTACCCGTTACCTTCATACCCACGAGCAGGCTCCAAAGACCTTTCCAAAATGCGATGAAATAGTTTTTTATACTTTCCATAAAGGGGATAGGGTATTCTTTTTAGAATGAAATAAGGCAAAGAGTCTGAAACTCTCTGCCTTATGTTTTTATCGGATAGATCCGCCTATGATGTCGAGCAGTTCGCTGGTAATGCCCTGCTGCCGCAACTTGTTGTATTCCAAGCGCAGCTCATCGAGCAGTTTGCGGGCATTGTCGCTGGCGGTCTGCATCGCCATGATGCGCGCCCCCTGTTCGGAAGTGCGGCTTTGCAGACAGGCTTCCTGAAAAGAGGAGAGAACGAACAGCGGCAGCAGCGCCTCGAAAATCGCCATGCGGTCGGGTTCATACAGGTAGGGGGTAACGCGCGCAGGAGCGCCTGTCGCCGATACCTGCAACTCTTCCACACTTACAGGCAGAATGGTACGTGTCTTCACGATTTGCGTCGCCACGCTTTTGTAATAAGCATAGATGCACTCCACTTCGTCGTACTCTTTCGCGAGAAACGCCGTCGTCATCTCGCCGACAAAACGCTTGATTTCTTCGGGAGAGCTTTTGGCATTGAAATAATCTCGGAAACAGGCGTTTATTCCGTCGGTTTTGGTAACCGACGAGAATATCTTTTTACCGACGGGATATACATCGACGACAAGTTGATTTACCGCATCGGCACGCAGCGTTTCCACGCGGGACAACAACGCTTTGTAGAGGTTGGCATTGAATGCGCCGCAATGACCGTCGTCGGAGGCGAATACGACAATGGCGACCCGACGCATCGGGCGCACCTCGCTCAACGGCGAGGTGTATTCGACATCTGCCTCCAACAGGTTGTTGATGGTCTGTTGCAGCTGTTCCCTGTACGGTTTCATATGCGACAAAGCCTGCTCGGCTTTTCGCAACTTCGCCGAAGAAATCATCTTCAATGCTCCGGTAATTTTTTGGGAAGATTCTACCGAACCGATTCTTCCCTTCAACTCGCGCATGGTGGACATAATGCTTATTTCTTAAATCGTTCCACAACTTCTTCCGCTTCTTTCTTCAAAATCTCTTCCATTTCGGGAGTGAGTTTTCCGGCACGCAGCGGGTCGAGCACGTCTTTGCGATGACGGGCATTCATCACTTCGAGGAAAAGTTTTTCAAAAGCGGAAACTTTTTCGATAGGCAAATCGCGCAGCAAGCCTTTCGTTCCGCAATAGATGACGGCGATTTCGTTTTCGACGGGCATCGGGGAATATTGCGGCTGCACGAGCAGCTGGCTGTTTTTGCGGCCTTTGTCGATGACCATTGCCGTTACGGGGTCGAGATCGCCGCCGAATTTCGAGAACGATTCCAACTCGCGGTACTGGGCTTGGTCTATCTTCAAGGTACCGGCGACTTTCTTCATCGACTTCACCTGAGCGTTACCACCCACACGCGATACCGAAATACCGACGTTGATGGCGGGGCGCATACCTTGGTTGAAGAGCGCCGTTTCGAGGAATATCTGACCGTCGGTAATGGAGATGACGTTGGTCGGAATGTAAGCCGATACGTCGCCGGCCTGCGTTTCGATGATAGGCAGTGCCGTCAGCGAGCCGCCGCCTTTTACAAGGGGGCGCATGACTTCGGGCAGGTCGTTCATGGTAGCTGCCACGCTGTCGTTAGCAATAATTTTGGCGGCACGCTCCAAGAGACGGGAATGCAGGTAGAATATATCGCCCGGGTAGGCTTCACGACCCGAAGGACGGCGAAGAATCAACGAAATTTCACGATAGGCGACAGCCTGTTTCGACAAGTCGTCGTAAACGACGAGGGCATGACGCCCGCTGTCTCTGAAATATTCGCCGATAGCAGCGCCGGCAAAAGGTGCGTAATAGCGCATGGACGCCGAGTCGGAGGCGTTGGCGCTCAATACAATCGTATAGTCGAGTGCGCCGTGTTCGCGCAGGGTATTGACCAAGGCAGCCACCGAAGAGGCTTTCTGACCGATAGCGACATAGATGCAGTAAACGGGATCGCCGTCGAGGAAATTCTGGCGTTGGTTGAGAATCGTATCTACGGCAATCGAGGTTTTTCCGGTCTGGCGGTCGCCGATTATCAGCTCGCGCTGTCCGCGACCGATAGGCACCATGGCATCAATGGGCTTGATACCCGTCTGCAACGGTTGGTTCACGGGTTGGCGGAAAATTACGCCCGGCGCTTTCCGGTCGAGCGGCAGGTCTATGGTCTCGCCGGCAATGGCTCCCGCACCGTCGATAGGCTCGCCCAAGGTGTTGATGACACGACCTACAAGACCGTCGCCTACGGGAATGGAAGCGATTTTTCCGGTGCGGCGTACCGTCATGTTCTCTTTGACGGAGCTGTTCTGACCCATGAGAATGACGCCGACGTTGCTCTCTTCGAGGTTCATGGCGACACCGCGTACACCGTTTTCAAATTCTACCAACTCACTCGAACGAACGTTATCGAGACCGAAGACGTGAGCAACACCGTCGCCCACTTCGAGTACGGTACCGACTTCTTCAAAAGAGACCTTCGAATCGACCTCTTCGAGTTGTTGTTTCAGTATATCTGAAATCTCATCTGGTTTAATCATAATCTTTTGCTGTGTATTAATTTTAACCGCAATTGTTTCAGTTCTTTTTCGATAGAAGCGTCCATCTGCAACCCATCGACATCGAGCACAAAACCGCCGATGATTTCAGGGTCTATCGTATGTTCCAATTCCAACGTTTTACCTTGGCACTGGGCGGCAACGACAGCCTCTATGCGGGCAAGCGTTTTGCTGTCGAGAGGGGTCGCCGTTACGATATGCGCCTTGACGATACGGTTGCATTCGCGATACAGTTTCTGATACGCGAGCATGATGGAGCGGATATAGTCTTCACGCCGTTTGACCAATAGCAGACGGATAAAACGAAGGTATTCTTTCGAGCTATCGGCATCGACACCGGCAGCAGAGAGCAACAGGGTTTCTTTCCGTGCGGCTTCCAGCACAGGGTTGAGCATCGCTTCCTGCAAATCGGGGTGTGCGACAAAACTTTTTTCCACTTGTCGCGCCACGTCGTAGAGGCGTTGCGTAGCGTTCTGGTCTTGCGCATATTTGAGCAAGGCTTTCGCATATCGGCTGGCGATAAGTCCTTCGTTCATATTCGATTAATTTTTATTCTCGATGTCTGTTAATAGTTTGTCCACCAACTCTTTCTGCTTCTTGTTATCGGAGAGTTCCTGCCGCATCAGTTTTTCGGCGATTTGCAGGGCAAATTCGCTTACCTGCCGACGGAACTGCGCTTCCGATTCCTTGCGGGCTTCTTCTATCGCTACGGCAGCGGCGTCCATTACTTTCTTGGCTTCGACCGAAGCGGCTTTGCGCGCATCTTCTATGATTTGCGCTTTGGTCTGTGCGGCTTCCCGCAAGATTTCGAGCTGCTTCTGCTGTGCTTCGGCAAGGAGAGCTTGGGCGTTTTCCGTTGCGTGTTCGAGCTGGGTCTTGGCTTCCTGCGCATAAGCTACGCCTTTATCTATGAAGTCGGCGCGTTCGTCCACGCTTTTCAAGATGGCAGGCCACGCGTATTTCGCCAATATCACGAAGAGTATGGCAAACACGAGGAACATCCAGAATACCAGTCCGAATTCGGGAGTGAATAGTTCCATAGCGCGTTTTTTTGACGATTATAGGAAGATAGCCAGCAAGCAAACGATGATAGCGAAGAGTGCCACACCTTCGACGAGAGCGGCAATCACAATCATATTGGCACGAATGTCGTTCGACGATTCGGGCTGACGGGCGATGGATTCCATTGCCGAAGAACCGATTTTACCGATACCCAGACCGGCTCCGATAGCGGCGATACCGGCGCCTATGCAGGCACCCACTTTTGCTAATGCTGCACCAGCAGCTGCGGCTTGTAACAAAATCATTGCTAACATAACTTTTTAATTTTAAGGGTTTATAATTTTATTTTGTTTTTTTATTTTACAGGTGCTTCCTCGCCGTGCACTCTCGCCAGACTGATGAATATCGTGGACAAGATAGTGAACACGTAGGCTTGTATGAAACTTATCAATACGTCGAGAAGGTTCATGAAAAGTGAAAAGAGTACTGCCAATACGGTGGTTCCCGCCAGTACTGCCGTGCCCATGGCTCCGAAGATGAAGATGAGCGATATGAGCACCAGCACAATCAGGTGTCCGCCCATCATGTTGGCGAACAGACGAATCATCAACGCCACCGGTTTGGTGAGGGCGCCGAACAACTCGATGACGGGCATCAACGGTATGGGACACTTCATCCACATGGGAACCTCCGGCCAGAAAATATCTTTCCAGTAATGTTTGGTTCCGGTAAGATTGACCACGAGGAACGTGCAGAGTGCCAGCACCATCGTAACGGCGATATTTCCCGAGAGGTTGGCTCCGGCGGGGAATATGACCATCAATCCCAAGATGTTGATGAAGAAGATGAAGAAAAATACCGTCAGCAGATAGGGGGCATACCGTTTGGCGTCGCGCCCCAATACGGGTTTCACGAGGTCTTGGTATATCATGTCGATAATCAGCTCCATAAAGCCGTAGCCTTTGCGCGGCGCTCCATGCGGGTGCTTGCGATACCAGCGTGCCATCGGAATGAAGCAGAGGCAGAGCAGCGCGGTGGCGATGAACAGCGCCATCACGTTTTTGGTAATCGACAGGTCGAGCGGACGATAGGCATTGCCGTCGGCGTCGAGGGTTACCACCTTGCCTTTGAGCTCACCTTCCTGCGGAATGAAATAGCCGTTGTAAGTCTCCCCGTGAGCGACGCGGTGCGACCCGAACACGCTCCATTCGCCCTCGTGGTTGCGGACGATGATGGGCAGCGGTATGCGCATCGTGTGGGAAAACGGCACTTCCCAACCGTAATTGTCGAGCAGGTGCTCGAAAATGGTTTCTTTGGCATCGAAAGTCCCACTCTCTTCTTCGGCACGCACCGGCAGAGTGCACGCCGCCATGACGGCGAGAAGCAGAAGCATTCGATAGAATATCGTTTTTTTCATCTCTGTGTCGTTTTTCTGTCGAATATCATTTCAAGCATACGGCAACCCGATTGTTGTTTACATCGACAAAACCGCCCTCGATTTCCACGCTTTTCACTTCGCCGCCGCTTTCGTATTCGAGCGTTCCGGCGCGGAGGGTGGAGAGCAGGGAGGCATGGTCTTGCAGCACGGTAAACGAGCCGAGCGTACCGGGCAGCGTTACCCGAGTGGCTTCGCCTTGGAAAAGGATTCCGGTAGAAGATATGATTTCGAGATTCATGGCATGAACGATTTAAGATTATTTACCTTGTGCCTGTTGTATCATCTTCTCGCCTCTTTCGATGGCTTCGTCGATAGTACCGACATTCAGGAATGCCTGTTCGGGGTATTTGTCCATTTCGCCGTTGAGAATCATCTTGAAACCGCGAATCGTCTCTTCGAGGGGCACCATGACGCCGGGCAGACCGGTGAACTGCTCTGCCACGTGGAACGGCTGTGAAAGGAATCGCTGTGCACGACGGGCGCGGGCAACGACGAGTTTGTCTTCGTCGGAAAGCTCATCGACACCCATGATGGCGATGATGTCTTGCAGTTCGTTGTAGTGTTGCAGAAGCTGTTTCACGGCTTGTGCGGTATTGTAGTGTTCTTCGCCGATAATCAGCGGGTCGAGGATACGCGAAGTCGATTCGAGCGGATCGACGGCGGGGTAGATACCCAGCTCGGCGATTTTACGGCTGAGCACCGTCGTGGCGTCGAGGAAGCTGAATGTCGTGGCGGGTGCAGGGTCGGTCAAGTCGTCGGCGGGCACGTAGATAGCCTGCACCGAAGTAATGGAACCGTATTTGGTCGAAGCGATACGCTCCTGCAACGTACCCATTTCCGATGCCAGCGTCGGTTGGTAACCTACTGCCGAAGGCATACGTCCCAAGAGGGCGGAAACTTCGGAGCCGGCTTGCGTGAAACGGAATATGTTGTCGATGAAGAGCAATATCTCTTTACCGCCGTCACCGGAATCGCGGAACTGCTCGGCGACCGTCAGACCGGAAAGCGCCACACGCAGACGGGCTCCCGGCGGTTCGTTCATCTGCCCGAACACGAGGGTTGCCTGCGACTTGGCAAGTTTGTCCATATCGACTTTGGAAAGATCCCAATGCCCCTCCTCCATCGCTTTCTTAAATTCGTCGCCGTAGTTGATAACGCCCGATTCTATCATTTCGCGCAAAAGGTCGTTACCCTCACGGGTACGTTCGCCCACGCCGGCGAATACGGAGAATCCGTTGTGTCCTTTGGCGATGTTGTTGATCATCTCCATGATGAGCACGGTCTTGCCCACGCCGGCGCCGCCGAACAATCCGATTTTACCACCTTTGGAATAGGGTTCGAGCAAGTCGATGACCTTGATTCCCGTAAAGAGAAATTCGGCATTGATCGACAAGTCTTCAAAACGGGGAGCCGGTCGGTGTATCGACTCCAATTTTCCGTAATCGAGAGGTGTCAGGTGGTCGATGGCATTTCCCAGCACGTTCATCAACCGGCCTTTTACCTGTGAGCCGGTAGGCATGGAAAGGGGACGCTGCAAATCGACCACTTTCATGCCGCGTACAAGACCGTCGGTGGTATCCATAGCAACGCAGCGTACAGTCTGTTCGCCGATGTGCTGCTCCACTTCCACGATAAGCGGAGCTTCGTTGGGACGCTCTATCTCCAACGCATTGTAAATAGGCGGCAACAGGGCGCCTTCACCGTCAAACGTAACGTCCACTACGGGACCGATGACTTGTGTGATATATCCAATATTGTCTTTCATATAACTATGGTTATATATTAGAAATGAAGGTTGAAAATCGTTATCAATACGACCAGCAGCAGATTGACGAATCCGATGGGTACGAGGTATTTCCATTCGAGGTGTAGCAGTTGGTCGATGCGCAGACGCGGGAATGTCCATTTGAACCACATGATGATGAACATCACCACTGCCGTCTTGCCGAAGAACCAGATGACGGAAGGAATATAGTCCATGACGGTATTGAATGCCGTCCAATTGCCGATGTGCAGCGGTGCCCACCCGCCCAAGAACAGAAGGCTGGCGATGCCCGACACGATGAACAGATTGAGATACTCCGCCAAATAGTAGAATCCGAAATGAATACCGGAATATTCGGTATGGTAGCCCGCCGTCAATTCCGATTCGGCTTCGGGCAGGTCGAACGGACCGCGATTGGTTTCCGCCGTTCCGGCTATCAAATAAATGACAAAGGCTATGAGCATGGGAATATGTCCGGTGAAAATGAACCAACCCGACTGTTGGGCGGCGACCAGCTGCGTGGTCTGCATCGTACCGGCAAAGACGACGACCGAAAGCATCGACAACCCGATGGAGAGTTCATAGCTTATCATCTGCGCACCGCTGCGCATGGCTCCCACGAGGGTAAATTTGTTGTTGCTCGACCACCCTGCCAGCAATATGCCCAGCACGCCTATCGACGAAACCGCCATGATGAAGAAGACGCCGATATTGAAATCGATCACCTGCAATCCGCGTCCGAAAGGCAGACAGCCGAAAGCGAGCATCGAAGAGAGTATGACGAGATAAGGGGCGAGATTGAAAAGGAATTTATCGTTGTGCTTGATGTCGATAAGCTCTTTTATCAATATCTTCACCATATCCGCCACGCTCTGGAAAAGTCCGAGCGGTCCGACTCTGTTCGGACCGAGACGGCACTGGAAGAAAGCGCAAATCTTGCGCTCGCCGTATATCAACGCCAGTGCAATGAGGGCATACAGCAACAGCAGTGCGACTCCTATCAGGACAAATTCGATGAGGAGCGCCCCCCATTCGGGGAGGTACGTTCTCAGGAAAACGTCTATCCATTGTGTTACTATCGAGAAGTCGAACATATCGTTTTGCTGTTTTATTGTTCTTACTTATTATTATCGGTCTATATCGGGAACGACGTAATCGAGCGAAGCTCCGATAGCTATCAGGTCGGCAATTTTCGCGCCGCGCGCCAAATGGTCGATTGCGCCCACCAACGCATATCCGGGCGATACAACTTTGAGGCGGTAAGGCGTTTTGTCACCGCGGCTTTCGAGATAGATGCCGAATGCGCCGCGCGATGCCTCCACCTGCTTGAAGTAGCGACCTTCGGGCACTTTGATAATCGGTTTCGTCTTCACGGCATAATCGCCTTCGGGTATATTATCGACGAGCTGTTCGAGAATGCGGAGCGACTGTTCTATCTCTTTCATACGCACCATATAGCGCGCGTAGGAGTCGCCTTCGGTCGCAAGCACCTCGTCGAAATCCACTTTGTCGTACACGCCGTAAGGGGTGCGTTTGCGCACGTCGCACGCCCAACCCGATGCCCGTCCCGAAGGTCCGGTGGTGTTGTAGCGCACCGCATCTTCGAGCGAAAGATGCCCCACGCCTATCAGGCGGTTGCGGGCGATGACGTTGCCTGAGAATACTTCGTGATACTCTTTCAGCCGGTCGGGCATGATACGTATGAAATCCTTGACCTTGCGCCGGAAGTCGGGGTGTATATCCGCCATGACGCCGCCGATGGTGTTGTAGTTCATCGACATTCGCGCACCGCACGTGTCTTCGAATATATCGAGTACCAATTCTCTTTCTCTGAATCCGTAGAAGAATGCCGTCAAGGCGCCGAGGTCCATCGCCATCGTAGCGAAGAAAAGCAGGTGCGACGAAATGCGCATCAGCTCGTCCATCATCGTGCGAATGTACTGCGCCCGCAACGGCACTTCGAGTTGCAGGGCGTCTTCGATGCACATGCAGAGGGCGTGGCGGTTCTGGTGCGCCGACAGGTAGTCGAGACGGTCGGTCATGTGCAGGGTCTGCGGGTAAGTCATGCCCTCCCACAACTTTTCGATGCCGCGATGTATATACCCGCAGTGGACGTCGATTTTCTTTATCACTTCGCCGTCGAGGGCGGTGCGGAAACGCAGCACGCCGTGCGTGGCGGGGTGCTGCGGCCCGATATTCACGATATAGTCGTCTTTGCCGAAAATCTCGACGATTTTCTTTTCCGGCTTGCCGTCGGGGGTCATCGACCACGATACGGTGGTATCGCTGCACTCCTCGTTGTTTTCCGGTATCGGATTGTTTTCGCGGCTGGTGTCGTAGTCTTTCCGGAGGGGGTATCCGTACCAGTCTTCCCGCAGGAAGATGCGGCGCATATCGGGGTGCCCGATAAAGCGTATTCCGAAGAAATCATAAACCTCGCGCTCTTCGAACAGGGCGTTCGTCCATATATGACTTACGCTGTACAGCAGCGGATTTTCGCGGTCGGTCGTGGAAGTTTTGAGAATAACCCAATGATTGTATTTGACGGAGTTGAGATAATAAACGACACCCAGCGAGTCGCCCCAGTCGTTGCCCACCAGCGCCACGAGGTTGTCGAATTGCAAATCGGCATCGTCGTGCAGATAAGCCGCCAATGCGGGCAGCTTTTCGGCAGGCACCGCAAAGGTGGGGTACTGCCCCGCCTCCGCAGAGGCTTCGGGCATGAATGCGCTTATTTTCTCCTGTATATCTGTCATCAAATCAATCTTTCACTTCAATGGGTTTCCGCTCTTTCCGATTCACGCCGCCGAAAAAGTTTTCGACTTTCACTTTGCGCTGCAACTGCATCATGCCGTAAAGCATGGCTTCGGGACGGGGCGGACACCCGGGTATATAGACATCGACGGGCAGGATTTCGCCTACACCGTTGAGCACATGATACGAATTTTTGAACGGACCGCCGGAAACGGCGCAGCCGCCTACGGCAATCACATATTTCGGTTCTGCCATCTGGTCGTACAGGCGTTTGAGCACGGGCGCCATTTTGTGCACTATCGTTCCTGCGACCATGATGAAATCGGCTTGACGCGGACTGGCGCGGGCTACCTCGAACCCGAATCGCGCCATGTCATAGCGCGCAGCGCCCACCGACATAAATTCGATACCGCAGCAGCTGGTAGCGAACGTCAAGGGCCAAAGCGAATTGGAGCGCCCCCAATTGATCACGTCATCGAGACACCCGATAACCACGTTCGTCCCGTTGGCGCGAAGCTCTTCGACCATTTTTTCGAGAGCTTCATTATCTTTGAAATCCTCCGATTTCATCGCCTTTATCTTTGCCTTTACTTCCATTCCAACGCTCCTTTCTTCCATGCGTAAGCCAATCCCAGAATCAGAATCAGCAGGAAAAACAGAATGTTTACCAGACCGGCAACACCCAAATCGCGGACGATAACCGCCCACGGAAAGAGCAATACCGTCTCCACGTCGAACATCAGAAAGAGTATGGCGAACAGATAATAGCCCGCCTTAAACTGCATCCACGATGTACCGTGCGTGGGAATACCGCACTCATAAGCCTCGCCTTTCTGAGCGTTGTACGAGCGGGGCGCGATGAACCACGCAATTACCAACGCGGCAGCCACCAGTGCGATACCTGTAATAAAGACGACTACGAATAAAGATAAATTCATTATCAACGATAAAAAGATTCTCGCGATTTCGTACATTTCCGAAATCGTCCCCCAAAGAAACGAAATAAAAAAGAATAAAACAAATTATTTTCACAAAAATTGTAAAGAGAAATTTGTATCTTTTTCAACTTCAAAGGGATTCATCGGGAAAGTCGAATATTTGTTTTTCCGGAAATAAAATTGTCATTTCGGGAAAAAGAGTTATCTTTGCTATCACATTTTGTGAGATGACAGAAAAAATAAGCGAATCGATTACGCGCGGGGAGTCTATAAAACTATATCCCCTGCTTGCGCCGGCGGCATGGCTGTACGGCGCAATCGTATGGATACGCAACCGTCTTTTCGATTGGAATCTGCTGCCGAGCGAGAGTTTCGACATTCCGGTGATAAGCGTGGGAAATCTCACTGCCGGCGGCACGGGGAAAACACCCCATATCGAGTACTTGATACATATGCTCACGGGGGCATCGTACCGCGTGGCGGTGCTCAGTCGCGGCTACAAACGCCACACGCACGGATTCAGGCTCGTAACCATGACTTCGACGGCTGCCGAAGCCGGCGACGAACCGTTGCAGATAAAGCGGAAATTTCCGACCGTCATTGTCGCCGTCGATGCCAATCGCCGGCGGGGCATATCGCGGCTGCTCCAACAAGCGCCCGACATCGACGTGATACTGCTCGACGACGCTTACCAGCACCGCTCTGTCGTACCGGCCGTTTCCATTTTGCTCACCGGCTACAACCGCATGATTTACGAAGACAAACTGCTGCCCGTAGGGCGGTTGCGCGAACAGGTTGCGGAAAAATCGCGCGCCAATATCGTCGTCGTTACCAAATGTCCGGACTCGTTAAAGCCCATCGACTACCGGCTGTTGTCGAAGCACCTCAACCTCTACCCTTACCAGTCGCTCTACTTTTCCGGTCTGCAATACGAAGAATTGAAGCCCGTTTTCCCGAACGGAAAAGCGAAACTCATTTCGTTGGAACAGTTGAACGAGCCGCAGAGCGACGCGCTGATTATCTGCGGTATCGCCTATCCGCAACCCTTTATCGAATATATCGAGCGGTATGTTCCGCAGCCGAAAGTGTGGAAATACGGCGACCACCACGAATTTTCGGCGCAAGAGTTGAAAAAAGCGGAAGCGTGGGTGAATGCCTCCTGCGAACAGGGGCACAAATGCCACATCATCGTTACCGAAAAAGACGCCGCCCGCCTCATCGACAACCCCGATGTGCCGAAGCTGTTGAAAGAACATCTCTATTACCTTCCCCTGCATATCCACTATATGCTCGAACAGCAGGAGGCTTTCGATACGCAAATCAAAGACATGATTACCCGCTTCCGCCGCCGCATGGTGGAGCGGAAAAAATAATACCGCCATGATAAAAGCCATACAGGAATCGGCGACATACATTCGCTCGAAATGGGGTGCGACGCCCGACATCGCCATCATACTCGGTACGGGGCTGGGCGAGCTTGCAGGGCACATTACAGACCGGCAGGAGCTGCCCTATGCCGAAATACCGCATTTTCCGCTTTCGACCGTCGAAGGGCACAGCGGGAAACTCATTTTAGGAAGATTGGGCAACAAACGCATTCTCGCCATGCAGGGACGCTTCCATTATTACGAAGGCTACTCCATGCAGCAGGTAACGTTTCCGGTGCGCGTGCTGCACGCACTCGGCGTAAAAACGCTTTTCGTGTCGAACGCCGCCGGCGGCATGAACCCACAATTCAAAGTGGGCGACCTCATGATTATCACCGACCACATCAACACCTTTCCCGAGAACCCGCTGCGCGGGAAAAATTACGAGGAGCTCGGACCGCGCTTTCCCGACATGAGCGAAGCCTACACGCCGCGCCTCGTCGCAAAAGCGCTCGAAATAGCCGCCCGCAACCGCATCGACGTGAAGCAGGGTGTATATGTAGGGACACAGGGTCCCACCTTCGAGACCCCTGCCGAATACCGCTACTTCCGCACCATCGGGGGCGATGCCGTAGGTATGTCCACCGTCCCCGAAGTGATTGTCGCCCACCACGCCGGCATGGAGGTTTTTGCCATTTCGGTCATTACCGACTTGGGCGGCTTCGGCGACATCGTCAAATGTTCGCACGAAGAAGTGCAAAAAGCCGCTGCGGAGGCGCAGCCCCGCATGACATTCATCATGCAGCAGCTCATCGAAGAAATTTAATTTTGCCTATCCTTATTCTATGGAAGAAAAAAAACGTACGGAAATAGCGGCATTAGGAGAATTCGGTCTGATTGACCGGCTCACAGAAAACCTGCCGCTCAAAAACGCCTCCACCCTCAAAGGCGTGGGCGACGACGCCGCCATACTCGACTACAAAGAAAAACGGGTGCTCGTTACGACCGACCTCCTGCTCGAAGGCATACATTTCGACCTCACCTACGTGCCCTTGAAACATTTGGGCTACAAGTCGGCAGTGGTCAATTTCTCCGACATCTACGCCATGAACGGGCAGCCGCGCCAAATCACCGTATCGCTCGGCATTTCCAAACGATTCTCCGTCGAAGACTTGGAAGAGTTGTACGCCGGCATACGTCTTGCCTGCGACATCTACGGCGTCGATCTCGTGGGCGGCGACACCTCCGCCTCCATGACGGGGCTGACGATAAGCATTACCTGCATCGGCGAAGGCGATGCCGACAAAACCGTCTGCCGCAACGGGGCGAAAGAAAACGACCTGATATGCGTCAGCGGCGACTTGGGCGCCGCCTATATGGGCTTGCAGCTGCTCGAACGCGAAAAAGCCGTATTCGCAGGTGAGAAAGATTTCACGCCCGCCTTCGAGGGCAGGGAGTATCTGCTCGAACGCCAGCTCAAACCCGAAGCCCGCAAAGACATCGTCGCCGAACTTGCCAAACGCGACATCGTGCCCACCGCCATGATGGACGTCTCCGACGGGCTTTCGTCGGAGCTGCTGCACATCTGCCGTCAAAGCGGGACGGGCTGCCGCATCTACGAAGAGCGCATACCCATCGACTACCAAACCGCCATGATGGCGGAGGAGTTCAACATGAACCTCGTAACGGCGGCGCTCAACGGCGGCGAAGATTACGAACTGCTTTTCACCGTGCCGCTGACACGGCACGACGACGTCGCCGCCATGCCGGGCATACACATCATCGGACACATCACGGCGCCGTCGTTAGGCTGTTGCATGATAACCCGCGACAACACCGAAATAACGCTGCGCGCACAAGGGTGGAACTCGCTCGCCGAAGACGCCCCGAAAACCGAATGCTGAAACTGAAAATTAACTCTATAAAATTTTTTTGCAATGAAAACAAAATTCTTACTCCTCGCAGGAGTCGCCGCACTCCTCTCCGCCTGCGGCGAAAAGTACACCATCACCGCCAACTGCGACGAAAGCGACAACGGCACGCAAGCCTATCTCTACGACCTGATGACCGGCGACGCCATCGACAGCTCTGTCGTAACCAACGGAAATATCGTATTCAACGGCAGCCTCAACGGCGACGCCAAATTATGCCGCATTTCGTTTGCATCGGGATATTCGGATATATTCGTGCTCGAAGGCGGCAACATCGTTTTCGAGAGTGAAAACGCTGCGGGTACCCCTCAAAACGATTCCATACAAAGTTTCATCAACGCGTGCATAAATTCCCGCACACAGCACGTCGAAGCCTATAAAGCGCTCGACCGCAATGCCGCCGATTACAACGAACAAGTCGAAGCGATAAGCAACGCCATGCGCGACGACATCGGCAAAATATGCACCGGCTACATAGAGGCAATGCCCGGCAGCCGCGTCGCTACCTACTGCCTAATCAACTGGCTGCCCATGCTTGCGTTTGAAGAAGATCTCCTCGACAAAGCCGTTGCATACGCATCGGAAACCGACCTGCAATATCCCGATATTCAGAAATATATCAAAATAAACAATGCCCGCAAAACTACTGCAAAAGGGCAGATGTTCACCGACTTCACCATCGAAAACGGCAACCTCGACAGCACCGCCGTATCGCTCTCCGACTACGTGGGCAAAGGCAAATACATTCTGGTCGATTTCTGGGCTTCGTGGTGCGGACCCTGCCGTGCCGAAATACCGAACGTCAAAGAAGTATATAACCGGCACCACGGCGACCGCTTCGACATCGTAAGCGTTGCCGTATGGGACCAGCGCGACGCCACCCTCAAAGCCATCGAAGAATTGGCGCTGCCGTGGAATCAAATCATCGATGCCGGTGATATTCCCACCAAACTCTACGGCATTCCGGGCATTCCCGAACTCATACTCTTCGCTCCCGACGGCACGATTGCCGCTCGCGGACTGCGCGGCGACGTATTGAAACAAACCGTTGCCGACGCCCTCGCCCAATAATCCGGCGCGCCGAAACCGCATAACACGCGGGGCGGGAAATTTCCCGCCCCGCTGTTTTTTTATCCCCTCACCCTCAATATTAGGGTAATCTATAAAAATGTAAAAAATAATAATTATTCTTTGCCAGCAATATATAAAATATTATCTTTGCCGCACATTTGAAAATACAGCAATATAAAGGACTCATTGTAAAAGACTTTTTTAGCATGGATATCCACAAATTCATCAAACAATTAGCAGAACAATTCGACGATACGGATCCGTCGGAAATAAAACCGGACACAAAGTTTCAGGAACTTGAAGATTGGAGTTCCCTAACGGCAATGGGCATCATCGCCTTTGTCAAAACCATCTACGGAAAAGAAATTACAGGACTCGAGATTCGCTCATGCAATACAGTAGCAGATTTGTTCCGTATAGTTTCCAATAAATGAACGAAGATATTTACAATCCCTTTACGCTCAAAGGGAGGAGAGTACTCGTTACCGGCGCATCATCAGGTATCGGACAGGGAATTGCCATTGCCTGCTCACAAGCCGGAGCAAGCGTAATTCTCAATGGACGAAATGAAACGCGCCTTGCCGAAACGATCGCTCTGATGAAAGAGGGCGAACATCGTAATTGTAGCCGCCGATTTGACAGACGCCCTGTCGGTAAAAGATGCCGTATCAATGCTACCCAATCTCGACGGTATCGTACATTGTGCCGGCATCGGACAGCGCATTCCATGCCGTGAATTGAGAGAAGACGACATCGATGAGGTCATGAATACCAATTTCAAAGCCCCTGTCATGCTTCAAGCCGAGATTCTCAGACAAAAGAAAATGAATCGGGAAGGGTCCATCGTATTCATTGCTTCCATTGCCGCCGAATCCCCCTCCATGGGAAATGCCGTATACAGTGCCTCGAAAGGGGCTATCATCTCGTATGCAAACTGTCTCGGGGTAGAATTGGCGCCACGCCACATTCGGGTAAACTGCATAAGTCCGGCAATGGTTCGTACCGGACTGATATTCAAAGGAGCCGTAACAGAAGAAGCCTTGAAAGCAGACGAGGCACGATACCCGCTGAAACGATACGGCACTCCTAAGGATATTGCCTATTTGACTGTCTATATGTTGTCGGAAGCGTCGGCATGGATGACCGGAAGCAACGTAAAAATAACGGGGGGGGGCAAATAGCCTAATAAACAATGGCTTATATTAAAGGAATAAGTTACTGGCTTCCTGAAAAAATCGAATCCGTCTCAAAACTTGTTGAGGAATTTCCTGAATGGGACGCAGAGAAAATAATACGGAAAGTTGGCGTGTCATCACGCCATATTGCCGGCAAAAATGAAACGGCGGGCGACCTCGCTGAAAAAGCGGCACGAAAACTATTCGCCGAATATGCTATTTCACCCCGTGAAATAGATTTCGTGATGCTTTGCACCCAAAGTCCGGACTATTTTTTACCCTCGACCGCCTGCCTGCTTCAACACAGGTTGGGCATACCGACCACAGCCGGCGCATTCGACTACGACCTCGGCTGTTCGGGGTGCATTTACGGGTTAGCGCTCGCCAAAGGGCTGATTTCGAGCGGAACAGCCAACAACGTATTGCTACTTACCGCAGAAACATACAGCAAATATCTTCATCATTCGGATAAGAGCAACCGTTCCATATTCGGCGATGGGGCTGCTGCCTGCTTAGTCTCTGCGGAGGGTGAGGCGGAAATCGGCAATTTCGTGTTAGGTACTGACGGCAAAGGGGCAGAGTATCTTATTGTCCGCTCAGGGGCTGCGCGCATGAGGGAAAAAACAGGGTATGCAACGACCGACGAAGAAGGGCATACAAAACATGACGATTATCTCTATATGAACGGGGGAGCTATCTTCAATTTCACCCTCGATGCCATTCCGAAAATGAAGCAGCAAGTGCTACAAAAAAATTGTATGGAAGCAAATGAGATAGATTTATACGTATTTCACCAAGCCAACAAATTTATGCTCGATACCCTCCGCAAAGTGTGTGTCATCGACAAAGACCGATTTTACGTAGATCTTTCCACAACGGGAAATACGGTATCGTCCTCCGTATTTATCGCCTTGAAAGAGTGTATGGACACAAAACGCATTCAGAAAGGTATGAATGTCATGATAGCGGGATTCGGTGTAGGGCTGAGTTGGGGCGGAACTATTCTAAAATTCTAAACCTATGTTATTTAATTCACTTGAATTTCTACTGTTTTTCCCCATTGTTTGCATCATTTACTTTGGGATTCGTTCCGATCGGTGGAGAAATATTTTCCTCCTCGCGGCAAGTTACTACTTTTATATGTGCTGGGAGCCCGTCTATGCCTTGCTGCTATTGGCAAGCACGGTCATCACTTACACCGCAGCAATAGGCATTGACCGTTGGCGAAAGTATGCACATACCTTTCTCATCATTTCCGCAGTTGCCAATCTATCTATTCTTTTTTTCTTCAAGTATTTCAATTGGGCGGCAGAGAATCTTTCCGAACTCATGGCATTATTCGGAGTGGTTATGAACGTACCTGAATTCAATGTGCTTCTGCCCGTAGGAATATCATTTTACACGTTTCAAGCATTGGGATATTCCATCGATGTCTATCGGGGCACGACTGCGGTAGAGAAAGACTTTCCGACCTATGCGCTTTTTGTCTCGTTCTTTCCCCAGTTGGTGGCGGGTCCTATCGAACGCTCCACCAGCCTGCTCCCGCAATCTCGGGAACACCACCGTTTCGACGGCGACCGCGCTATTACAGGTATTCACCTGATGCTTTGGGGCTTCTTTCTAAAATTGGTAGTGGCAGACAACTGCGCTCTTGTCATAAATACAATCCATGACGGTCTCGAATCGGCAACTCCAGCAGATATGTTTCTCGCAGCCTTTCTCTTCTGCTTCCAATTATATGGCGATTTCGCAGGCTATTCTTATATTGCTATCGGAGCATCTCGGGTAATGGGCTTTCATTTGATGGACAACTTTCTACGCCCTTATTTCTTTTCCACCTCGGTGCAGGAATTTTGGAAAAGGAATCATATTTCACTGACTACATGGTTTATGGATTATATCTATTATCCGCTTGTCGGCAGCAGTACAAGCCTTGCCCGATGGTGTTTTTGTATTTTTTTCACCTTTTTTCTCTCCGGATTTTGGCATGGTGCCAATTGGACTTATGTAGTCTGTTTCAGCATCTTCGGTATCTATCTCGTAATCTGTACTCTCAAAGCACGCGCCCAAAAACGTTTTGAAAAGCGCTACGGTCTCCGCAACAAAGCGTGGTGGATATGGACAAACCGCGTAATAACGTTCCTGTTGGTCATGTTAGCTCTCGTATTCTTCCGTGCCGACAACATCAATGATGGTTTCCATATCATAAAAGGCATCTTTACATATTTCTCCGATATAACATTACCGTCTATCCTCCCCAAGCGTGTAATAGCAAGTGTCGGACTGCTGTTTTGCATCGAATATTTAGTGGAATACGGCAAAGCCCAATCATTTGCTGCACGTCATTTCCTGCCTGCCTATATATGTTCAAGCCTGCTGCTTCTGCTCCTTATTGCTTTTATCGGCAATTTCAGCGGCGGACAGTTCATCTATTTTCAATTCTAATTCTGATAAATTATATTCCGAAAAATGAAACATTTTCTGATATATATTGCAGCTGTGCTGCTCTTTGTTATCCCGTTCCTGTGTGTCGGAGAATGGCTTGTTCGACAAGTACCGAATGCATATCGCTACAAAGAAGAATGGATGGAAGCCCATCATAACGAAGTGAATACTCTTATCTTAGGAAATTCACACTCATACGCTGCGGTCAAACCCGACATGATGGATAAGGATACATTCGGCGTAACATTCAATCTCGCTAATTTCTGGCAAACACTCGACATGGATTATTTCCTGTTGCAAAAATTCGATTGTCCCCAATTAAAAACGCTGCTTATCCCGATATCTTATCCGACTTTTTTCTTCGAAAATATGGGAGTTTCCCCAAAAAGATTGATTTACTATAAATTGTATATGAACTATCCCGCCAAACCATTTTACAGCAATTTTGAATTTTTCGACCTGCAAACTTTTGGCACGAAAGTTCGTGCTTTCTTCTTTCCGCCCGAAGACGTAGGATACGACAAATACGGGTGGACAACATCTTACAAGTTGAAATATAAAGATCCGTTACTCATGCTTAACGGAGATGAGGCACGTACTCACACACGTAAGAAATGGAAAGAAGCGGTGGAAATCTCCGAAAAAAATTACGCCATTCTGCAACACATTGCCGACGACTGCAAACAACGAGAAATAAAACTCGTGCTTTTTACGACACCCGCATGGTATTCCTACCGCAATCTTATCGACAGCCGCCAATTTGCAAGAATGCACGAACTTATCACACGGTTTCTGCAACAAAACGAGGGGACAATGTATTTTGATTATTTGGCCGATTCCCGATTTACAGACGAAGACTTTTGCAACAGTAATCATCTATCGGACATCGGAGCAGAAAAATTCACAAAAATTCTCTGTAATGACATAGAGGAACAAACCGACGCCCTCGCCCAATAATCCGGCGCGCCGAGACCGCATAACACGCGGGGCGGGAAATCTCCTGCCCGCGTGTTTTTTACCTCGATACGCGGCTTACTTCAATCCCGACAAATCCACCTTATAATAAGACGGCGCGGCTTGATTTTTTTCGAGAAACATCACCATATAAATCGGGGCATACACGATTTTACCCGCCACGCGCAGGTTGTCGCTGTTGAAAACAATTGCCTCCGGCAGGTCGTATTCTTCGCACGCCATGATGTTCGACAAGGCGCGATGGCTCTCGTAGTCCTTGCCCGATTTCACTTCCAGAGGCAGCACCGCACCGCCGAGTTCAACGACAAAATCGACCTCCCCGCGTTTTTTGTTGTTATAGTAGTAAGGCTCCAACCCGTGCGCCACCAACTCCTGCGCCACTGCATTCTCGTATATTGCGCCGTAATTTATATTCTTATCGCCCTTGATGATACGCAGTTGAATGCCTTCGGCATATTGTGCCGCCAGCAATCCGACATCGTTCTGAAAAAGTTTGAACAGATTTCGTGAACGGGCAAGCAGCAAAGGCATCTTCGGTTCCTCCACGTTGTACACCGGCAATGCCACGCCGGCATTTTTCAGCCAAACGAAACCGGTTTCGCAGCGGTCGAATTTCGCATTTTCATTCAACCGTTTCAAAATGAAGCGTTTATTTTTCGCATTGAGTTCCGGCGGAATAAGTTCGAATATCTCTTCGAGATAGAGTTTGTCTTTCAAATCATATTGGGCAATATCGCGCTTATACAGCCGGATAATATCCTGCTGTATCGTCATGACTTCCTGCAAATTGTTGTTTTCCATATACTTGCTCACCACCGCAGGCATACCGCCCACCACCAGATAGAGGCGGAACAGTTCCATGATTTTCCGATGGACGAACGCATCGACCGGCGTGCGATGCTCCCACGCCGAACGCAACGCGGCGACGACCTGTCCGTCGATGCCAACACAAGTAATAAACTCCTCGAAATCGAGCGGATACATCTCCTTGATGCCCATATACCCCACCGGCTCGGAACGCAGGTCGCGCAACTCCACCCCCAACAGCGAACCGCTCAAAATGTATCGGTAAGAGCCTTCATCGACCAAAAATTTAATGGCGGTTACTATATCCGGACACCGCTGCACCTCGTCGAAAAAAATCAATGTCCGACCTTTGACAAGCGGCGTCGCCGTCATTGCCGAAATGCGGAACAGAATCTCGGCGGCACTCTTTGCACCCTTGAATATTTCCACCGCATCGGGATTCTCCACAAAATTGATTTCGATAAAACTTTTGAACGTCTTGCCAAATTCCCGAATCGAAAATGTCTTGCCGGTTTGTCGGGCGCCGGTAACCAACAAGGCACTGCGCGTGTGCGCGTAATAATTCCGGAGATAGGCATCTATTTTTCTTCGAATCATAATCTATTTATATTTGATTTACAGCGAGATAGTTGTTTATTTGCCGTTTTTCCATGACAAATATATACTGTTTTTGCCGTTTTTCCAAGAAAAATAATGGAATTTTTGCCGCTTTTCCAATATAAAATCGCCCCGTTTTTGCCGTTTTTCCATTTTTTTGCAAGGAAATAGCGGGCGATAATCGCCCGTAACTTCGTGCCCAAAAAGAAAACGCGAGGTGGGAATTTTCCGCCTCGCGTCCGTTTTTATTGCTTTGTCCGATTCATTCTATCGGACAATTATCATCGTCTTGCCGTTCACGATGTAGGCACCGTTCTGTAACGTTTTGAGGTCGGCGGCATCATCGGTTTCGAGTACCAACACGCCTTGCAGATTATATACCGTTATGTGTCCGTCGGTTTGCTGCGTTTCCGTTATCGATGACGGCTCGTCGGGTTCTACGGGCTCCGGCTCTTTTATCGTGTAGGTATAGGTGAGTTCGGGGTTGCTATGTCCCGTTTTCGGGTCGGCGGCAAAGACGTCGTCGCCGAATGTTCCTGCCGGAATTACGAGCAGATAAGTTCCTGCTTCGGTCAGGCTGTATTCGGCAGCCTTTGTCTGTTCGTCGCCTTGCAGGGCAATGATGAAACTTTTTCCGTCTTCACTCGCTGTAATGCGGGCGGGATAGTATGCCGAGCTGTCTGCTTTCATCACCGTTGCCGAGTCGCCCACGAGGGCGGGACGCTCGTCGAAAGCGAGCGTAAAGGTGGAGAGGGCGGTTATCGTTTCGTCGTTTTCAGCAGGAGTTATCGTCGGTGCGGCTTCGAAGTCGTATGCCACGATCGGCAATATCGTTCCGAACTCCTTCCACCCTTCGGCGGCTTTATACTTTTCTACCGATTCGGCAGGTACATACAACGTACAGATGGAACAATCCGTGTCCGAAAAAGTTATTCCGCTTAAATTCGGCGGTATCGGATTATATATGGTTATTTTTGTCAAACTCGAACAATACGCAAAAATCTGCATACCGATGTTTTGAATGTTACTCCTTATCGTTACCTCATTCAACTTGGAGCAATTGTAAAAAGCGCCTTGCTCAATAGTCGTAACACTCTCCGGTATCGTTATCGAAGTCAAGCTCTCGCAGCGGATAAAAGCACTGATCCCGATAGTCGTAACACGATTGCCCATCGTTACAGAAGCCATGTTGCCGCAGTCGTAAAAAGCCTTGTTGCCAATAATTAAAACATTATCGGGAATTATTATCGACTGCAGACTCGCGCAATAATAAAAAGCCCCGTCTCCGATAATGGTAACGCTATTGGGTATGGTTGCTGAAATCAAGCCATTACAACCATAAAAGGCGTATGAGCCGATAACCGTAACGCCTTCCGGTATCGTTACCGATTCCAGACCCGAACACCGTTGAAAAGCTCTATCACCGATAATAGTTACCCCTTCGGGTATGGTATAATCTGCTACTCCACATTTCGGTGCAAAGGCTATAAACAAAGTGTCATTTACGATAAGGCTGCAATAATCGTCCGTTGCAAACTTTCCCTTGAATTTTTCAATATTCGTACAGCCACGAAATGCCCCAGAAGCAATAGAGACAACACTCTCCGGTATCGTTACCGACGTTAAGCCGACACAATCCTCAAAAGCAGCCTCGCCGATAGTGGTAACACTCTCCGGTATTGTTACCGATGTTAACTCTGAGCAACCGGAAAAAGCACTGCTGCCAATAACTTTAACTTCGTCCGGTATGGTATATTGAGTCAATCCACTCGGTGCAAACGCTTTCAAGGTATCATCTACGATAAGACAGCAATGATCGTTCGATGCCAATGGTCCATCAAATTCTTCCAAACTTTCACAACCAAGAAAAACTCCGTCGCCGATAGTCATACTGCTGCTGCCTATCGTTACATTTGTCAAACTCCCACAATCCAAAAAAACTTCGTCGCCGATAGCGGTAACGCCGTTACCTATCATTACCGACGTTAACACTCTGCAAGAGTGAAATGCCCGATTGCCGATAGTGGTAACACTGTTGGGTATCGTTACCGATGTTAAATTCCTGCAATAGTCAAAAGCCTTATTACCGATAGCAGTAACACCCTCGTTTATTTTTACCTCTGCTAAACGCGAACAACTCGAAAAAGCAGCATCTCCTATCAAAACGACGTTTGCCGGTATCGTTACCGATTCCAAAGCAGAGCAACCGGAAAAAGATCCAGTGCCGATAACCTTAATATTTTCAGGTATAATATAGTCATTCAGCCCGTTTGGCGCAAAGGCTTTCAACGTATCCTTTATGATAAGACAGCGCCCTTCTTCCGCAGCAAATTTTCCTTCAAAATATACCAACGACACACAACCTGAAAAAGCCCTGTCGCCGATAGTGGTAACACCGTCGGGTATCGTTATCGACGTCAAACGGCTGCAATTGGCAAAAGCTCTTTCGCCAATAGTGGTAACGCTTTCGGGTATTGTTACCGATGTCAGGTATGTGCAACCCTCAAAAGCATAGTCGCCGATAGAAGCAATACCATCACTTACCGTTACCGAATTAATCGAAGTGCGATAATTATACCATGGGGTCTTCCTTTCAGCATAATTTCTCATGGCTCCCGTACCGGAGATTTCGAGGACACCGGTTTCGGTATCGAGTTTCCATGTAACATTGGCACTGCAATAGCCGCTGTAGATTTCGGCTTGCACCGTTGCCGCTCCGCCCCACAAGAGCGCGGACAGCAACATAAAAAACAGTGTGCGTTTCATTTTTGTCATAATTTTATAGTTTAATAAATATGCTACAAATGTAGTCTGAAAATGTAAATTTACAAAACTTTCCGCTAAAAATTTTTGGTTTCATTCGCAAAATGCTCTCCGAATCGGAAAAGTACAATCGTTCTTTTTTCATGTTTCAAAAAATTTGTGCCCGCTGTTCCCCGACAAGGCGTTAATAATAAATTGGATATAATAAAAGCGTGAGGAACAATTTCCGTTTATCTTACAAGAGGTATCGCCAAACACCCGTAGAGAAATAAACAGCTACCCCACGCCTGCCATATATGAACACCTCACGGCGCATATCGGCTGCATGAGCGTTTGTACTGTCTTTCCTTCTCTACAAAACTTTGGCGAAATTTCTTGTAAAGGATAAAACGAAACGCTTTACGAATCAATCGTTTGCGGAGAACCGCCGTTCCCCGTATCGCCACAAAGATAGTAAAATAACTGATTACTTGACGCTTTCTCAATACAAAATCGTCCCGTTTTGCCGTTTTTCCATTTTTTGCAAGGAAATAGCGGGCGATTATCGTCCGTAACTTCGTGCCAAGATTCTACCGGTATTACGACGAATAACGATAATCGGGAAACAAAATTGTTACAATACGGTTACAAATACGAGCAAACGAATATATATAAATTACAAAAAATATACTACTCATTGATGAATAAGTATTTATTTTAATGAATTTTTCCGAACTATTGCCTGTCCGACGGGCGGGCGGTTATCGACTTTTTTTCGTCGGTAAAAAATTTTCTTTAAAGAAATGCATCGAAAGTAAATTTTTATACATATATTTGCAGCCTCAAAAGAATAAATATTCGGACATGAAAAATAAAGTAAACAGATTAGACGCTATCAAAGCCATTGTAAGCGGCAGCCGCATAGGCGGACAGGAAGAGCTGTTGGAGCAGCTGCGCCGCAAGGGATTTGAATTGACGCAGGCTACCCTGTCGCGCGACCTCAAATCGCTACAAATCGTGAAAATAGCGCACCAAAACGGCAGCTATCAATACGTATTGCCCGAAGCCGTAAGTTTGGTAAGCCGGAAACCATCGGTCATCGACACGCCACCCCTGACGGCAGCAAACAATTTCTTTTCCATAGCGTTTTCAGGGCAAATGGTGGTAATGAAGACACGCCCGGGCTATGCCGGCGGCACGGCTTTCGAGATAGACTCTCACGCTTTTCCCGAATTTCTCGGCTCCGTAGCCGGCGACGACACGGTGCTGCTCGTCCTGCGCGAAGGGGTGTCGCACGAAAAAGCGCTCTCCGTCCTGCGCACAATCATTCCGAATATTGCATTATAATTTCGTTTTTTCATAAAAATGGATATTCCTCAAATAGACGTCATGGTAGCCGACGCTTCACATGAAGTGTACGTCGATACGATACTCCAAACCATCAGAGAAGCAGCCAAAGTGCGCGGCACCGGCATTGCCGAACGCACGCACGAATACGTTGCCCAGAAAATGAAAGAAGGCAAAGCCATCATCGCCCTGTGCGGCGACCAGTTTGCCGGATTTACCTACATCGAATCGTGGGGCAATAAACAGTATGTCGCCACGTCGGGGCTTATCGTACACCCCGACTATCGGGGACTGGGGCTGGCAAAACGCATCAAACAGGCGTCGTTCCAACTCGCCCGCCTGCGGTGGCCGTGGGCAAAAATATTCTCCCTCACCAGCGGCGCAGCAGTCATGAAAATGAACACCGAGCTGGGCTACGTGCCGGTAACCTTCAACGAACTGACCGACGACGACGCTTTCTGGCGCGGCTGCGAAGGGTGCATCAACCACGACATATTAGTGGCGAAAAACCGCAAATTCTGTATCTGCACCGCCATGCTCTACGACCCGAAAGACCACGAAAAAGATAACAAATAAAACGATATAGTATGGAGAAGAAAAAGAAAGTCGTCGTAGCGTTCAGCGGCGGATTGGACACCTCTTTCACCGTCATGTATCTGGCAAAAGAGAAAGGGTATGAAGTGTATGCCGCCTGCGCCAACACGGGCGGGTTCAGCGCAGCCCAATTAAAACAGAACGAAGAAAACGCCTACAAACTCGGCGCCGTAAAATACGTAACGCTCGACGTTACCCGCGAATATTACGAAAAAAGTCTGAAATACATGATTTTCGGGAATGTGCTGCGCAACGGCACCTATCCCATTTCGGTAAGCTCGGAGCGCATCTTTCAGGCTCTCGCCATCGCCCGATACGCCAACGAAATAGGAGCCGACGCCATAGCGCACGGCTCTACGGGCGCAGGCAACGACCAAGTGCGTTTCGACATGACTTTTCTCGTACTTGCCCCCAACGTCGAAATCATCACGCTCACCCGCGACATGGCGCTCTCCCGCCAGTATGAAATCGACTACCTGAACAAGCACGGTTTCGCCGCCGACTGGACAAAAATGAAATACTCCTACAACGTGGGTCTGTGGGGCACCTCCATCTGCGGAGGCGAAATACTCGACTCGCGGGAGGGTCTGCCCGAATCGGCATACCTGAAACAGGTTACCAAAACCGGCAGCGAACAACTCCGCCTCCAATTCAAAGAGGGCGAACTCTGCGCCGTAAACGGCGAACATTTCGACGACCCCATCAAAGCCATACTCAAAGTGGAGTCGATAGGCGCCGCCTACGGCATCGGTCGCGATATGCACGTGGGCGACACCATCATCGGAATCAAAGGTCGGGTGGGATTCGAGGCTGCCGCACCCATGCTCATCATCGGCGCGCACCGCTTCCTCGAAAAATACACGCTCAGCAAGTGGCAGCAATATTGGAAAGACCAAGTGGCAAACTGGTACGGCATGTTCCTGCACGAGAGCCAATACCTCGAACCGGTGATGCGCGATATCGAAGCCATGCTGCAAAAGTCGCAGCGCCACGTCAATGGCACCGCCATTCTCGAATTGCGCCCGCTGTCGTTCTCGACGGTAGGCGTCGATTCCGCCGACGACTTGGTGAAAACCAAATTCGGCGAATACGGCGAAATGCAGAAAGGCTGGACGGCAGAAGACGCCAAAGGCTTCATCAAAGTAACTTCCACCCCACTGCGGGTATATTACACCAACCATAAAAATGAGGAGATTTAATCATGGCAACAAGTAAAAAACTGTTTCGTTCGAGCACGAACAAAGTAATTGCCGGCGTATGCGGCGGAATAGGTGAATATTTCGATATCGACCCGACAATCGTGCGCATCGTATGGGCTTTGTTCATCGTCATTGGCGGCATGGGAGTCCTCGCCTATCTCATTATGTGGCTCATCATGCCCAAACAGCGGTAATAACTTTATAAAGGAACGTATGATAAAAGTCGGAATCATAGGAGGAGCAGGCTACACGGCAGGCGAACTGCTGCGGTTGCTCGTGAATCACCCCGATGTGGAAATCGTATTCGTGAACAGCGCCAGCAACGCTGGAAACCGCGTTGCCGACGTGCATAGCGGACTGGTCGGCGATACCGAACTGGTATTTACCGACGAACTGCCCCTGACGGAAATAGACTGCCTTTTCTGCTGCACGGCGCATGGCGACACCCGCAAATTCATCGAGGCGCACACGCTGCCCGAAGAGCTGCGGATTATCGACCTTTCGATGGACTATCGCATCGAAAGCGAAGAACACGACTTTGTTTACGGACTGCCGGAACTGAATCGCAAACGCATCATACGCGCCCGCCACGTGGCAAATCCGGGCTGCTTCGCCACCGCCATACAGCTCGGCTTGCTGCCGCTGGCTAAAAACCTGCTGCTCAACAAGCCGATACACATCACCGCCATCACCGGCAGCACGGGAGCGGGACAGAAGCCGTCGGCAACGTCGCATTTCAGTTGGCGCAACAACAACATCTCGGTATATAAACCCTTTACGCATCAGCACCTGCCCGAAATACGGCAGAGCCTTACGCAGCTGCAAAACAGCTTCGCCGCCGAACTCGATTTCATTCCGATGCGGGGCGATTTTACACGGGGAATTTTCGCGGCGATATACACCGACTGTCCTATCGACCTCGACGAAATACGCCGCCTCTACGACGAATATTACGACGACCATTCGTTCACGTTCGTAACCGACGGCGAACTCGACCTGAAACAGGTCGTCAATACCAACAAATGCCTGCTGCACCTCGAAAAGCACGACGACAAGCTGCTCGTGCTTTCGGCTATCGACAACCTGCTGAAAGGGGCGTCGGGGCAGGCGGTACACAATATGAATCTCTTGTTCGGGCTGACCGAAGTCGCCGGATTGAAACTGAAACCGTCGGCTTTCTAAGGCGCGAACGCAAAAACATAACATCGTGAAACTATTTGACGTATATCCCCTTTTCGACATAAACATCGTGCGAGGCAGAGGCTGCCGCGTGTACGACGACAAGGGTACGGAATATCTCGACCTCTACGGCGGACACGCCGTCATCTCGGTGGGACACACCCACCCCTATTATCTGGAACAAATCAGACGGCAGGCAGGCGAGCTCTCTTTCTACTCCAACTCGGTGGTGAACAAACTCCAAAGCGAGTTGGCAGAGAAGCTCGGACGGCTGTCGGGTTACGACGATTACAGCCTCTTCTTGATAAATTCCGGTGCTGAGGCAAACGAAAATGCCCTGAAATTAGCCTCGTTCCACACCGGCAAGAAGAAGGTTGTATCGTTTTCACGCGCCTTTCACGGACGGACTTCGGCGGCGGTGAACGTTACCGACAACGCAAAAATCATCGCCCCGATAAACGGCACTTTCGAGGTCGTGCGCCTTACGCTCGGCGACATCGACGCCGTGCGGCGCGAACTTGCGAAAGGCGACGTATGCGCCGTCATCATCGAAGGCATACAGGGCGTGGGCGGCATACAGATTCCTGCCGACGACTTCCTGCGGCAGCTGCGCGAAGTCTGCACCGAAACGGGCACGGTGCTGATACTCGACGAAGTGCAGTCGGGCTACGGACGCAGCGGCAAATTCTTCGCCCACCAATACGCCGGCATACGCCCCGACATCATCACGGTGGCAAAAGGCATGGGCAACGGATTCCCGATAGGAGGCGTCCTGATAAGCCCCCTGTTCACTCCCGTTTACGGTATGCTGGGCACGACATTCGGCGGCAACCACTTGGCTTGCACCGCCGCCATCGCCGTGCTCGACATCATGGAGAAAGAGCGCCTCATCGAAAACGCCGCACGGGTGGGTGCATGGCTCATGGAGCAGTTGAAAGCGCTGCCGGGCATCAAAGAGGTGCGCGGTCGCGGTCTGATGATAGGCATCGAATTCGAACAGCCGATTACCGACATACGCCGCTCGCTGTTGTTCGACGAAAAAGTGTTCACGGGTGTGGCGGGCACGCAGGTGATACGGGTGCTGCCGCCTCTCGTGCTGACGCTCGACGATGCCGCCGAATTTATGGAACGATTCAAACGTGTCTTAAATCGAAAATAGTATGAAAATAGCCGTCATAGGAGCCGGAAACATGGGCGGTGCCATCGTGCGCGGACTGGCATCGGGCACGAAAGTCGCCCCCGAAAACATCTGGGTGTCGAACCCCTCACAGCCGAAGCTGGACGCACTGAAAGCGTGCTGTCCCACCCTATCCGTTACGACCGACAACCGGCAAGCCGCCGAAGCCGCCGATTACATCGTCTTGGCGGTAAAACCGTGGCTCGTGGGCAAAGTGCTCGGCGGTCTTTCCTTGCGGAAAGAGCAGGTACTCCTCTCGCTGGCAGCGGGGGTAACATTCGACCGGCTCGCCGAATACGCCGGAACGGAACGGACACTCTTCCGCGTCATTCCGAACACCGCCGTTTCCGAGCGGGCAAGCATGACGCTCATCGCCTCGCACAACGCCTCGCCGGAGCAGGAAAAGACGGTGCTTTCGCTGTTCGACGAATTGGGACTGGCAATGCTTATCCCCGAATCGAAAATGACGGCGGCGATGATACTCGCCTCCTGCGGCATCGCCTACGTGTTGAAATATATCCACGCCGCCACCGAAGCGGGCGTGGAAATGGGCATCGCCCCCAAAGACGCCATGAAAATGGTGGCGCAGTCGGTAGAGGGTGCCGCCCGACTGATACTCGACAACGACACGCACCCCGCCGTCGAAATCGATAAGGTTACCACGCCGGGCGGCGTAACGATAAAGGGATTGAACGAACTCGACCACGCCGGATTTTCCTCCGCCGTGATTCGCGCCATGAAAGCCTGTCTGTAAACAAGTTGCCCAGCCTTGCGATAAAAAATTTTTATCGCAAATCATAAAATTTTGCATTACACGCACTTTGTATTATCTTTGTGTCGTGCAAAAAATCAACAACTATGTCTGTCAATAAAGTAATTTTGGTAGGAAACGTGGGCAAAGACCCCGAAGTAAGGTATATCGACAACAATGTATGCGTAGCTAATTTTCCGCTGGCGACGACCGAACGCGGCTACACCACACGCGCCGGCGTGCAAGTGCCCGAACGCACGGAGTGGCACAACATCGTACTGTGGCGGGGGCTTGCCGAAACAGCGGAAAAATATGTCCGCAAAGGGTCGCAGCTCTACATCGAAGGACGCATACGCACCCGCAACTACGAAGCCGACGGCGTAACCCGCTACATTACAGAAATCTACGCTGACAATATGCAGATGCTCGGCAAAAGAGAACAGCAAGGCGATGCCGCTGCGCCGATAAACGCCGCTACGGGACAACCCGCTGCCGCTGCACCGGCTGCCGCTCCGACCGCTCCCGCCTTCACGGCAAACGACGCTTCGGACGATCTGCCGTTCTAATGTCTAACCAACTTTCCCCGATTTGGACTCAGATAGTTTTTTATCCGGCTTTGCCGTAACATTCGGACAATTCGCCTTGACATGGGGCGACCTGCTCGCCCTGTTTTTCCTGCTCGTATGCCTCGCCGTATCGGCATTCGCAACAGCGGCAAAAGCAGCTTTTTTCTCGCTCTCGACCGCCGAGCTGGTGGAAATGGAGGAGAACGGCGATGCCAAAGACAGCCGCATCGCTTCGCTCCTATCGCAGCCCGATACCCTGAAAGCGACACTGCTCCTCATCGACAACATGGCAAACACGTGCGTCGCCGTGCTGGGCGTCGTGGTGGGGCTGCACCTGCTGCCCGACTGCTGCCCGCAGTGGCTTGCCACGCTGTGCCTGTTTCTCGTACTCACCTTGCTGATACTTCTTGTCGGTGAAATAGCGCCGGCAGCCTGCGCCTGCAAAAACGCCGCAAAGACCGCCCGCAGAACCGCAGCAGCCGTCATGGCGGGCAAAAAACTTTTTTACGGCTTTTCCCAAGCGGCGGCACGTTCATTGACCGCGACCAATCACGACGAAGAGGAAAGCGCCGATACCGAAACCGCCGCATCGGAAACCGAACCGAGCGAAGTCGACGAAGAAAAGGAGTTGATGCGCGGCGTTCTGCGGCTCGGCGACAAAACGGCGCAGGAGGTCATGACGGCGCGGGTCGATTTGACCGACGTCGATATCCACACCGACTTCCGCACCCTGTTCCGCCTCTTTCTCGACAGCGGCTATTCCCGCATACCCGTGTACGACGGTACGCCCGACAACATCAAGGGCATCATCTACGTCAAAGACCTGCTGCCCTACCTCTCGCGGAAAAGCGGCTTCGACTGGACGAAGTTGGTGCGTCCGGCATACTTCGTGCCCGAAACGAAAACCATCGATGAGCTGTTGCGCGAGTTTCGCCGTCAAAAAATACACATGGCGGTCGTGGTCGACGAATTCGGCGGCACATCGGGCATCGTAACGCTCGAAGACGTGCTCGAAGAAATCGTGGGCGAAATCAGCGATGAATACGACGAAGAAGAACCCCTCTACATCAGAGTGAACAACTCGCAATTCATCTTTCAGGGGAAAACCCCGCTGGAGGACTTTTTCGAGGCAGTGGAGGCGTCGCCGTCGGAATTTAAGATTGACGACGAAGTGGAAACGCTGGCGGGGCTTATCCTGTCTATAAAAGACGAATTTCCGAAGTCGAAAGAAAAATTTCGCTACGGACGCTTCGCGTTCCAGATTTTGAAAATCGACAAATACCGCATCGAGCGGGTGAAAGTTACGATAGAGGCGCCGGAAGCTACTGATGAAAAGAAAGCATAATCATATCGTTTGGCTCTTGTGCCTGCTGCTTGCCGTGTCGGGCTGCGAACGCCGCAAAAGCGGGATTCCCCGCCCCGAAGGATTTTTCCGCATAGAGCGCAGCGACACGACCTACCGCATCGCCGAGCCGGCATTCCCGCTCTCTTTCGAGGTGCCCGCCTCGTCGCGCGACGTACAGCCGGACGGAAACCCCTCGTGGATAAATATCGTCTATCCCGCCTATCGGGCGACGATATGGTGCAGCTACCTGCCACTCACACAGCAAAACAAAGAACGCCTGTTCCGCGAAAGCCGCGACCTCGTGTATCGGCACGCGGCAAAGACAAGCGCCATTACGGCGCAAGGCTATGCCGACGAAGCCGCAGGCAAATATGCAGTACTCTACACGCTCGCAGGCGATGCCGCCACGCCGCTGCAATTCGTTGCGACCGACAGTGCGACCTACCTGTTTCGCGGGGCGCTCTATTTCGACACGCCGGTACGCACCGACTCGGTGGCGCCGGTCGTCGGGTATATCGCCGACGATATGCGCCATATCATAGAAACCCTTCATACACGCCGCTGATGCCTTTTCATGCTGTTTCGACTTTCGGAAATGTGCGGGTCGCCCTGTGGCGCTCGGACGAAACGAGCGAAACGCTCCTGTCGCAAGCGGCTCACGCCCGTCGGGCGGAATACGAAGCCGCTATCGCCGGAATGGCGGAACACCGGCGGTGCGAACGGCTGGCAGTACGCCTGCTGCTGGAACGCTTGGGCATCGATGCCGCCATCGAATACCTGCCTTCGGGCAAACCCGTACTGCGCGGCGACAGCCGCTGCATCTCCATTTCGCACACGAAAGGGTGGGCTGCCGCAGCCATAGCCGACACCCCTGTCGGGCTTGACATAGAACGATGGAGCGATCGGGCATCGCGGGTGGTGCGCCGCTTCCTGAACGAAAAGGAGTTGCCGCTCCTGCAAGGCAGCGACCCCGACCGCACGGCAACGCTGCTGTGGTCGGCAAAAGAGTCGCTGTTCAAACTGCTGGACGCGCCGGCAGTCGACTTCGCCCGACACCTCTGCATCGAGCCGTTCCGATTTCTACCGGAGAGTGGCAGCGGTACATTCGCCGCCCGGGAATGCCGCACCCCGCAGCAGCGGGAATGCTGCGTAACCTATGCCGCTTACCCCGATTTCGTATTGACACTCGCCGCATTTTCCTAACGATTTCTCCCGTCAGGTGTTATGAAAGAATAAGTTTTTTTCTAAAAATGACACTCAAAGCAAAAGGTTCTTTATACGGCATCATCGCCGCCGTGAGCTACGGCACCAACCCGCTGGGCGCACTTTATCTGTACAAAGCCGGACTGAATGTCGATTCGGTGCTTTTTTACCGCTATGCTCTGGCAGCCGTCATGCTGGGCATGATGATGCGAATCAAAAAAATTCCGTTCGGCATTTCATATCGGGAGCTGGGAATCATCGGCGGTCTGGGCGTCCTTTTCGCCACCTCGTCGATAACGCTTTTTTCGAGCTTCCATTATATGGACGCCGGCATCGCCTCGACGCTGCTTTTCGTCTATCCGATTATGGTCGCCGTCATCATGGCGATATTTTTCCACGAACGCATTACCCTGTCCGCCGTTCTTTCCATAGCCCTTGCCCTGAGCGGCATCGCCCTGCTTTACAAAGGCGGCGACGGTGCCACGCTCAACGGCACGGGCGTACTGCTCGTCATGCTCTCCTCGCTCACCTACGCGCTCTACATCGTCATTGTCAATCGTTCGGGTATCGTTATGTCGTCGATAAAGCTCTCTTTCTTCGTACTGCTGTTTTGCATAGTGTCGATTATCGTCCACTCTACATTCTCCGAAAATTGCCGGCTGCAACCGCTCACAACGCCGTATATGTGGTTTTTCGCGCTGATACTCGCGCTTTTCCCCACCGTCATATCGCTGGTTACGATGACGCTTGCCGTGCACGCCATAGGCTCCACGCCCACCGCCGTACTCGGAGCCTTGGAGCCGGTTACCGCCGTCGCCATAGGCATCATGGTATTCGGTGAATCGTTCACCCTGCGGCTGGCTTGCGGCATCATGCTGATACTCGCCGCCGTGATACTCATCGTGGCAGGGAAGTCGCTGCGACCGGTACATCTGACCCATTTCATCGCCAAAACCATCTCTCTCCGCAGAAACCAACGGGAAAAAGAATGTTGACCCGTGTCGCCGGTTGAAAAACTTATGCGGCGGAACGGCATACGAAAAACGGAAATATTTTATACCTTTGCCATCGAATTTTGAATAAAAACATAACCTCGTATTTTCTATGAGAGAAATCGTCGTAAGCGGTATCCGTTCTACCGGAAACCTGCACTTGGGCAATTACTACGGAGCGTTGCGCAATTTTGTGAAAATGCAGCACGAACACGATTGTTATTTCTTCATCGCCGACCTGCACTCCCTGACCACGCACCCCGACCCCAAGATGCTCCACACGAATGTAAAAAGTATTCTTGCCGAATATCTGGCTGCCGGTCTCGACCCCGAAGCCTGCGCGCTCTTTGTCCAAAGCGACGTGCCCGAAGTGGCGGAACTCTACCTGCTGCTGAATATGCACGTGTACATCGGCGAACTGGAACGCACCGTATCGTTCAAGGAGAAAGTGCGCAAACAGCCCGAAAACGTAAATGCCGGACTGCTCACCTACCCCTCGCTCATGGCTGCCGACATTCTGCTGCACCGCGCCACCAAAGTGCCGGTGGGCAAAGATCAGGAGCAGCACCTCGAAATGACGCGCCGCTTCGCCCGCCGCTTCAACACGATATACGGCACGGAATTTTTCCCCGAACCCGCCAGCTACAACTTCGGCGCCGAGTCGATAAAAATTCCGGGTCTCGACGGCAGCGGCAAAATGGGCAAGTCGGAAGGGAACTGCATCTACCTGCTCGACGACGAAAAAACGCTGCGTAAAAAAGTGATGCGCGCCGTTACCGACGAGGGTCCGAAAACGCCCAACGCTCCGAAATCGGAACCGGTGGAAAACCTCTTTACCATCATGCGCATCGTTTCGGAACCGAACACCACCGCCTATTTCGAGGAGAAATACAACACGTGCGAAATACGCTACGGCGATATGAAAAAACAGCTTGCCGACGATATTCTGAAAGTTACCCTCCCGATACGCGAGCGCATCTTGGAGATACAAAACAACGACGAATATATGCGCAAAGTAGTGGCACAGGGGGCGGAAAAAGCCCGCGAAAGCGCTGCCAAGACCCTGAAAGAAGTGAAAAAAATCATGGGCTTCCGCCCGTTTTGATTTTTGCCGCACCTTAAAAACAGACTGCCATGCCGCACGAACAAGAACACGAACACCACGGGCACCACCACGCACACGCCATCGACACCGCCCACCTGAACAAGGCTTTCCTTTGGGGCATCGGGCTGAACGTGGCGTTTGTCGCTGCCGAAGCCGGTGCAGGATTTTGGTACGACTCGGTGGGGTTGCTCTCCGATGCCGGACACAATCTGAGCGACGTGATAAGTCTCGTGCTGGCGCTGCTGGCATTCCGCCTCTCCAAAATAAAACCGTCGGACGAATATACCTACGGATTCCGAAAAAGCACCGTCCTCGTGTCGCTGCTCAACGCCCTCATTCTGCTGGCGGCAGTGGGACTTATCATCGCCGAGAGTATTGAGAAACTGCGGTCGCCCCGCCCGCTGGAAGGCAGCGTCATCGCTTGGGTCGCCGGTATAGGAATCCTTATCAACGGCATTACCGCCTGCCTGTTTTTTACGGAAAGAAAACACGACCTCAACATCAGGGGGGCTTTCCTGCACATGGCTGCCGATACGTTGGTAAGCGTGGGCGTCGTCGTGTCGGGGCTTGTCATCGCCGGCACCGGCTGGTATGTCATCGACCCGATAATCGGATTGGGCATCGCCGTCATCATACTCTTCTCGACATGGGAGCTGCTGCGCGACAGCGTGCGCCTTTCGCTCGACGGCGTCCCTGCCGGCATCGACGCCCGCAAAATACAAAAGATTCTGCTCGACGACCCGCGTGTGGTATGCGTGCATCACCTCCATATATGGGCTATCAGCACCACGCAAAACGCTCTGACGGTGCACCTCGTGGTAAAAAATTTCGACGAATCGGAGAAGCTAAAACACGACCTGCGCCACCGGCTGCAAGCCGAAAATATCCGCCACGCCACATTTGAATTAGAGTTGCCCGACGAACACTGCCCCGACAGCCATTGCGACACCTGCGGCGAGTGCGAAAATTAACTGCCATCAAACGCGGTATTGTATTTTCAACAAAAGATATTATTTCTCGATACCTTGCGTCATCTGCTCCATTTGGGCAATAGCATACAGCGGACAAATGCGAATATGTCGGACTTCGGAACAATCCTCTTTATCTACATAATCGAACTTGCCGAAATTCTCCATCGAGCATCGAATGGCAAAATGCAGTTTCTTCTCCCGCATAAATAACCAAAGGCTTTTCATTCCGCCCTGCTTGTCCGCTTTCACTTCGATAGGCACGACTGTTTGTAAATAATTCGATATGTAATCTATTTCCGCTTGGGAATTTTTCTCATGCCTTACCCAATAGAACAAATCGTGTCGTATATTCGGACTCATATGATGCAGCATTTCAAGCCCTACGAGTAATTCCGCCATCGGACCTTTATTTGCCAAATCAGCCGCGCTTGCAGTTAAAATTTGTTCCGTCAATTCCGATACATCGCCTAACGACATATTTAATAAGCGCAATAACAGACCCGTATCGAGCAACAGCATCTTCTGATACGACTTATCTTCTTCGCTGCCTAACGGCAATCCGTTGGCATCGGTATGGGTTACGGGGTGCAGGATTCCGGCAAGAACCAGCAATTCTACGGCTTTTTTGACTTCTGCGGTCTTATAATCCGAGCCGACCTTTGAATATACGAACTTCTTCGTGGCTTGAACCGCAGCACTGCGCAGGGTTTGACGCAGTAAAACCGGATCTGCATTTTTCTTGTATTTGGGGAAATCATCTTCGTATGTAACGACAATATCATCTTGCACTTCCTGACATCTTACATAATCGTGATACTCGACCCACGTCTTGACGGCTTCCGGCATTCCGCCCACCAGCATATAGGTGCGAAACAGCTCCACCAGTTTGTCATGCAGCGGTGCAGGCAGCGGATTATCTATCGAGGATTGGTTGCGGGCTTCGAGCAGCAGCTGCTGTCCATTCGCTTCGAGAAATTCATCAAAGGTCATCGGATACATGAACATGGAATGTATTCTTCCGACACCAAATGTGGGGAGTTCTTTCAATGCAAATTCAAGGAGAGAACCGGCAGCAATTATATGCAGGTCGGGCATCTCCTCTTTGAAAAAGCGCAAAGCCATTATAGCTTGGGGGCACTCCTGTATTTCATCAAAGAACAAAAGCGTCTTGCCCGGCTTAATCGAGGTCCCATACATGGCAGCTATTTGCGGAACGATACGCTTTACATCTAAATCATCTTTGAACAGCGCTTTGTATTTAGGCTGCTTTTCAAAGTTTATCTCAACAAACGTTTCAAATTTCTTGGATAGTTCTTGAACAGCCGTCGATTTTCCTACCTGCCTTGCTCCTCTAAGCAACAGGGGTTTGTGGGTATCTCTCGATGCCCATTCCCATAGATATTTGTCGATAAGTCTTTTACAATACATACAAGCCGTTTTATATCTGCCTGCAAAAATAGGAAAACGAAATTATCCAAACAAATAAATTGGCTGAAAATGAAAAAATCCAAAGAAATAAATTGCCGAAAATCGCAAAAATCCAAAGAAATAAATCACCAGAAAATGAAAAAATCCAAACAAATAACGTCTGGAAGCGACCATGCGCAGGCAGAAAAAAGCACGGGGCAGCAAAATCGCTGCCCCGTGTGTTTCAAAGGACGGCCGTCGGAGTCGGCGGCTGTCCGGTATGCAAAAGCATCAATATACCCACTCGAACTTATCGATCCACATTTCGTTATCGCCACCCGTGAAGTAGTCCCCGCGGTTGCTCGTTGCACAGGATATCACGAGCGAGAAGTTTCCGTCGGCTGGTTTCGCTGCGGTATCATACCAGTAGAAAGGTATCTCCACTGTGGTGAAATCCTCCTGATTTTCCGTGATTGCCAGCGAAGCAAAGCCCAGTATGGCACCCTCCTCGACAGACGTCATGGTGCAGGGGTCCCACGTACCTTCCGCTGCCCCCATACCTGCGGCAACGTTATGTTGTGCATTCCAGTCTACCACAGCAACATATATACGCATTGTGTCCGGACTGCCTATCAGCGGTCTCTCGGCACCGGAGGCGTACTTAATCTCACCGACCGTACCCTTGTAAATCACCCGCAAGGCTTTCGGACGAGCCGTCCAGACATACGGCTTACCAAAATTCACACTGCCGGAGAAACCCGCAAATTGGAAGTCTCCCGTAAACAGGTTACCTGCGCCAAAAATACCCATAGTGGCTAAATCAGTATAGGGTTTCAGATGCGCCGCCACGTTTTCTTCCGATAAAGTATCCGGAATACACAAATTTGCCATAGGATTGTTCCCACAGCCCCAGAAACTCTCCCCTTCCTTGTTCGGAGAAGGCAAATTATTGTTCGTCGACCAGTCGGTCATATCCCCGTTGGGTATTGCATCGCCTGCATTACAAACCAACTTTGCCGGGTACTCCTTTTCGCCGACCAGCAAGTCATATGTCTTACCTGCAAACACACCGGTGCCTGCCTTAGCTTGATAGACTACATTGCCGTTCTTTGCCGGACTTGTCGTCGGTTTTTCCCACACAGGAGCTATCTTCCACGTTCCATCTCCCGATGCTTCGGCAGGAATCCATTCCTCGGTGCCCTGCTCGCGGTAGGAAACAGAAGTCACCGTACTCGGAATCGTTACCGTCGCACTGTTCGCCCAAAGATTCACGTCGGACACCGTCGGTGTCGTGTCTGCCACTCTGCGGAACACGCAGCTTTGCGTAAAGGACTGATCAGCATTGTCGGTTATCGTAACGGTGAACGTGTGGAGCCCTTCTTTGGTGGTCAGTCCGTTGATCAGCGGCACGAGAGCCGACAGATCGAGCGTGTACGAAGTTTGGTCCACAGGGCTTTTACCGTCGACCCATATCAAACTCTCCACGATAGCCTTTATATCTTCTGCCGGATTGACAAGGTCTATTTGCGTGATATGCATCATATTATTAAGGACATCGGACTCGACATCGACCACGAACGTCTTGATGCCTGTCGGCGCATCGATCGTAATCTTCACGTTCATATTGTCCGTAATATCCATTTGTGCGAAATCGGGGTTCGCCTCCCACGTCATTGTGAGAGCGGGAAGTTTTGCGTTCTCGTTCTCATCATCACACCCTGTCATTGCCATTATCAGGGCAAGACAGAGCCCACTAATTTTCCAAATCTTTTTCATTTCAAATAAAAATTTAGGGTTTTCTATTACGCCGCAAAGGTACGACTTTTTCTCATTCCAAACTAAAATTTATAGTTTTATTTTTGCATTGCAAAGATATATAAATTTTAATATTCAACATAATCTTTGCGGTTTTCTTTTACGCGACAAGGCGGGTAAAAACTCCACCGTGTCGGCAGATAAAAAAACAAAAGCGGGACACGGGCGCCGTCGCTCCGAAAAGCATTCCGCGGCGGTCGACAGCGGGCTTTTTCCGGATAAAACAAAAGCCGCTCCCTCTCGCACGAGGAAGCGGCTTTTCGCTATGCAGGGAACCGGCTCGATCAGAAGTCGGTTACGCTTTTACGGTTGGCAGCCACACGGTCGAAGTCGTCTTTCGCACCGACGATAAGGCGGTCGAATTCGCGCTGTCCCGTACCGGCAGGAATCAGGTGTCCGCAGATGACGTTTTCCTTCATGCCTTCGAGGTAGTCGGTCTTGCCGTTGATAGCAGCCTCGTTGAGTACTTTGGTCGTCTCTTGGAAAGAGGCAGCCGACATGAAGCTCGAGGTCTGCAAAGCGGCGCGGGTGATACCTTGCAGTATCTGTTCCGACGTAGCCGACACGGCGTCACGCACCTCGACGGGGCGCAAGTCGCGGCGTTTGAGCATCGAGTTCTCATCGCGAAGTTTGCGGGCGGTAACGATTTGTCCGGGTTTGAGCACTTGCGAGTCGCCGGCATCGACAACCACTTTCTTGCCCCAAATGCGGTCGTTCTCGTCCATAAATTCGTGTTTATCGACAATCTGCTGTTCGAGGAAGCGGGTATCGCCCGGGTCGAGAATCATGACCTTGCGCATCATCTGACGCACGATTACCTCGAAGTGTTTGTCGTTGATTTTCACGCCTTGCAGACGGTAAACGTCCTGCACCTCATTGACGATGTACTCCTGTACAGCCGTCGGACCTTTGATAGCCAGAATGTCGGAAGGCGTAATGGCACCGTCGGAGAGCGGCGTACCGGCACGCACATAGTCGTTTTCCTGTACAAGAATCTGTTTCGACAGCGGCACGAGATATTTTTTCACCTCGCCCGTCTTGGAGGTTACGGAGATTTCGCGGTTACCGCGTTTCACTTTGCCGAACGTTACTTCACCGTCGATTTCGGAAACGACGGCGGGGTTCGACGGGTTGCGAGCCTCGAACAGCTCGGTAACGCGGGGCAGACCGCCGGTAATATCGCCGGCTTTGCCTACGGCGCGCGGTATCTTCACAAACACTTCGCCGCTCTTCAATTCCTGACCTTCGTCGATCATCAGGTGGGCACCCATAGGCAGGTTGTAGCTGCGTATCACCTCGCCTTTCTTGTCGAGGATTTGTGCCACCGGCACACGGGTGCGGTCTTTCGGTTCGATGATGATTTTTTCGCGAAGACCGGTCTGTTCGTCCGATTCCACCGTATAGGTAACGCCCTCGATGACATTTTCGAAGCGCACCTTACCGGTAGCCTCCGATACGATAACGGCATTGAAGGGGTCCCATTCGCAGACGACGTCGCCTTTTTTCAACGTATCGCCGTTGTTGAAATAGAGTTTGGAACCGTAGGGTATATTGGTCGTAGTCAAAACGATTTTGGTATGCGGGTCGATGATGCGCATCTCCGCCAGACGACCAACGACGATTTGCACCTTCTTGCCTGCTTCGTCCACGCTATCGACCGTACGCAACTCCTCGATTTCGAGAATACCGTCGTAACGGGAAGTTACATTGGAAACCGCCGCGATGTTGGAGGCAATACCGCCGACGTGGAACGTACGCAGCGTAAGCTGGGTACCGGGCTCGCCGATAGACTGTGCGGCGATGACGCCGACGGCTTCGCCCTGCTGCACCATGCGGTTGGTGGCAAGGTTGCGACCGTAGCACTTGGCGCATACGCCGTGCTTCGATTCGCACGTGAGCACCGAACGGATTTCCACCCGTTCGATAGGGGAATCTTCGATTTTCTTCGCTATCTCTTCGGTGATTTCTTCGCCGGAGCGCACCAGAATTTCGCCCGTCAGCGGGTGCTGTACGTCGTGTACCGAAACACGTCCGAGTATGCGTTCGTAGAGCGAAGCAACCACTTCCTCGTTGTTCTTGATTTCGGTGCAGACAAGACCGCGCAGCGTGCCGCAGTCTTCTTCATGGATAATCACATCGTGGGCGACATCGACAAGACGGCGTGTCAGATAACCGGCATCGGCTGTCTTCAAGGCGGTATCGGCAAGACCCTTGCGGGCACCGTGTGTGGAAATGAAGTATTCCAACACCGACAAGCCCTCTTTGAAGTTCGCCAAAATAGGGTTCTCGATAATCTGTCCGCCTTCGGCGCCCGACTTCTGCGGTTTTGCCATAAGACCGCGCATACCCGAGAGCTGGCGTATCTGCTCCTTAGAACCGCGCGCTCCGGAGTCGAGCATCATGAATACGGAGTTGAAGCCCTGATTGTCGGACGACAACTGTTTCATGAGAATATCGGAGAGCTTGGAATTGACGTGCGTCCACGTATCGATAATCTGGTTGTAGCGTTCGTTGTAGGTGATGAAGCCCATGTTGTAGTTCGCCATAATCTGCTCGACGTTGGCGTAGCCTTCATTGACAAGAGCCTCTTTTTCTTCGGGGATAATCACGTCTGCCAGATTGAACGACAGACCGCCCTTGAATGCCATTTGGTAGCCGAGGTTCTTGATGTCGTCGAGGAATTGGGCAGCCCGTATCACGCCGCACACTTTGATGACGTTACCGATGATGTTGCGCAGCGATTTTTTGGTAAGCACCTCGTTGATGAAGCCCACTTCTTCGGGCACGAAAGCGTTGACCAAAACACGACCTACCGACGTATCGCGCAGCACTTCGACGCGATTGCCGTTTTCGTCGAGGTCGCGCACGCGCACCTTTACAGGCGAGTGCAAGGTAACACGACCTTCGTTGTAGGCGATTTCCGCCTCCTCGGGACCGTAGAATACAAGCCCTTCGCCTTTGGCTCCCGGACGCAGTTTGGTAATGTAGTAAAGACCGAGTACCATATCCTGCGAAGGCACGGTGATAGGAGCGCCGTTGGCAGGGTTGAGAATGTTGTGGGCGCCGAGCATCAGCATCTGGGCTTCGAGTATCGCCTCGTTGCCGAGAGGCAAGTGCACAGCCATCTGGTCGCCGTCGAAGTCGGCATTGAACGCCGTACAGGCAAGCGGGTGCAACTGTATGGCTTTGCCCTCGATCATCTTGGGCTGGAATGCCTGAATACCGAGACGGTGCAGCGTCGGGGCACGGTTGAGGAGCACGGGGTGTCCTTTCATCACGTGCTCGAGAATATCCCATACGACGGGGTCTTTGCGATCGACGATTTTTTTCGCCGACTTCACCGTTTTCACGATACCGCGTTCTATCAGTTTGCGGATAACGAACGGTTTATACAGTTCGGCCGCCATGTTTTTCGGCAGACCGCATTCGTACATTTTCAGTTCCGGACCTACGACGATAACCGAACGTGCGGAATAATCGACACGTTTTCCGAGCAGGTTCTGACGGAAACGTCCCTGCTTGCCTTTCAGGCTGTCGGAGAGCGATTTCAGCGGACGGTTGGCATCGGTCTTGACGGCGCTCGATTTGCGCGAGTTGTCGAGCAGTGAGTCCACCGCCTCCTGCAACATACGTTTTTCGTTGCGGAGAATCACATCGGGTGCTTTGATTTCGACCAGACGTTTGAGGCGGTTGTTGCGGATAATGACGCGACGATAGAGGTCGTTGAGGTCGGAAGTGGCGAAACGTCCGCCATCGAGCGGCACGAGGGGGCGCAGCTCCGGCGGCGTAACAGGAATGACTTTGAGAATCATCCACTCGGGACGGTTTTTGTTTTTCGATGCGCGGAACGACTCTACCACCTGCAAGCGTTTGAGAGCCTCGTTTTTACGCTGCTGCGAACCGTCCTTGCTGGCGGTGTCGCGCAGCTTGTACGACAGCTCGTCGAGGTCGAGACGCACCAAGAGGTCGTAAATAGCCTCCGCCCCCATTTTGGCGATGAACTTGTTGGGGTCGGTATCGTCGAGCATCTGATTGTCTTTGGGCAGCGAGTCGAGAACGTTGAGGTATTCCTCTTCCGTGAGAAGGTCGTAAGTCTCCAAATCTTCTTTCACGCCGGGTTGTATCACGATGTAACGCTCGTAATAGATGACGGCATCGAGTTTTTTGGAAGGCAGCCCCAGCAGATAACCTATCTTGTTGGGAAGGGAGCGGAAATACCAGATATGGGCGACGGGAACGACGAGTTTGATATGTCCCATGCGTTCGCGGCGCACTTTCTTCTCGGTAACCTCCACACCGCAGCGGTCGCACACAATGCCTTTGTAGCGTATGCGTTTATACTTTCCGCAATGGCATTCATAATCTTTTACAGGGCCGAAAATACGCTCGCAGAAAAGTCCGTCCCGTTCGGGCTTGTAGGTACGGTAGTTGATGGTTTCCGGCTTCAATACCTCACCGCTCGATTGCTCGGCGATTTCCTCCGGCGAAGCCAAACCTATCGTAATCTTCGAGAAGTTGCTCTTTACTTTATTATCTCTAAAAGCCATATATTTAAGGATAACGCGTTAAAAATAATAGTTGCTCCGTTCGCCCGCAAGGGACGAACGGAACGATTGCATATTACTCCAAAGTGATGCTCAATCCGAGACCGCGCAATTCGTGCAGCAGCACGTTGAGCGATTCGGGAATACCCGGAGTAGGCATAGGCTCGCCTTTGACGATAGCTTCGTAGGCTTTGGAACGACCTACCACATCGTCGGACTTGATGGTCAATATCTCTTGCAGGGTGTAAGCGGCACCGAAGGCTTCGAGCGCCCAAACCTCCATTTCTCCGAAACGCTGACCGCCGAACTGCGCTTTACCGCCGAGAGGCTGCTGCGTAATCAAGGAGTACGGACCGATGGAGCGTGCGTGCATCTTGTCTTCGACCATGTGGCCGAGTTTCAACATATAGATGACGCCCACCGTAGCCGGTTGGTCGAAACGTTCGCCCGTATGGCCGTCGTAAAGATAGGTTTTACCGTAACGCGGCAGACCGGCTTTGTCAGTCCATGCGTTGAGGTCGTCGAGTGAGGCGCCGTCGAAAATAGGCGTGGCGAATTTCTCTCCGAGCGTGGCACCTGCCCACCCGAGCACGGTTTCAAAAATCTGTCCGAGGTTCATACGCGAAGGCACACCCAGCGGGTTCAGTACGATATCGACCGGCGTACCGTCTTCGAGGAAAGGCATATCTTCCTGACGCACGACACGCGACACGATACCCTTGTTTCCGTGCCGACCTGCCATTTTGTCGCCCACGCTTATTTTGCGTTTCTTGGCGATATACACTTTCGCCATTTGTACGATACCCGAAGGCAGTTCGTCGCCGATGGAAATATCGAATTTGCGGCGGCGCAGCTCGGCATCGTACTCTTTGTATTTTTTCAGGTAATTCATAATGGTGGCGCGAATGAGGTCGTTCTTGGCGGCATCGGTCGTCCACTTGCTTACCTGTATCGAGGTGTAATCGATTTCCGAAAGATTCTTCTGCGTAAACTTCGCGCCTTTGGCTATGACGTCGATTCCCAAATAATCTTTCACACCCTGCGAAGTTTTGCCGCTCGTCAGCGTCATCAATTTTTCAATCAACACGCCTTTGAGCGCCTTCATCTTCTCGCCATACTCCTCGTCGAGCTGTGCCAACAAAGCGGCTTCGGGACTTTTGCCCTTGCGTTTTTTAATGGCTTTCGAGAAGAGCGCCGTACCGATGACCACGCCTTTGAGCGACGGAGTGGCTTTGAGCGAAGCATCTTTCACATCGCCTGCCTTGTCGCCGAAGATGGCGCGGAGCAGTTTTTCCTCCGGAGAGGGGTCGGATTCGCCCTTCGGCGTAATCTTTCCTATCATGATGTCGCCCGGCTCGATATGGGCGCCGATGCGCACGATACCGCGCTCGTCGAGGTCTTTCGTCGCGTCTTCGCTCACGTTGGGAATGTCAGAAGTCAATTCCTCCATACCGCGCTTGGTTTCACGCACTTCGAGCGAATATTCATCGACGTGTACGGAGGTGAGTATGTCTTCGCGCACGACGCGTTCGTTCAATACGATAGCGTCCTCGTAGTTGTAGCCTTTCCACGGCATGAATGCCACTTTGAGGTTACGACCCAGCGCCAATTCGCCGTTTTCGGTCGAATAGCCTTCGGTAAGTATCTGACCGGATACCACGCGGTCGCCTTTGCGGCAAATGGGGCGCAGGTCGATCGTGGTGCTCTGATTGGTCTTGCGGAATTTCGGCAAGGTGTATTCTTTCACTGCCGGCTCGAAGCTGACAAACTCTTCGTCGGCGGTACGGTCGTAGCGGATACGTATGGTAGTGGCATCGACAAATTCGACGACACCGCTGCCTTCGGCGGTAATCTGCGTGCGCGAGTCGCGGATAAGCTGACCCTCGATGCCCGTGCCCACGATAGGAGCTTCGGGGCGCAGCAGAGGCACTGCCTGCCGCATCATGTTCGAGCCCATGAGGGCGCGGTTGGCATCGTCGTGTTCGAGGAACGGAATGAGCGATGCGGCGATAGAGGCAATCTGCATGGGCGATACGTCCATCAGCGAAACTTCATTGGGAGCAACGACGGGGAAGTCGGCATTCTGGCGCGCTTTTACGCGAGTGCGAATGAAAGTGCCGTCATCGTTAAGCGGAGCATTTCCCTGCGCGATGATATGGTTTTCTTCGACTTCTGCCGTGAGATACACCACACCGTCGTCCGAGAGATCGACTTTTCCGTTTTCGACCTTGCGATACGGAGTTTCGATGAATCCGAGATCGTTGATTTTGGCATATACGCACAACGACGAGATAAGACCGATATTCGGACCTTCGGGCGTTTCGATAGGACATAGACGTCCGTAGTGCGTATAGTGCACGTCGCGCACTTCGAAACCGGCGCGCTCACGCGACAGACCGCCGGGGCCGAGAGCCGACAGACGACGCTTGTGCGTCATTTCGGCAAGGGGGTTGGTCTGGTCCATGAACTGCGACAGCGCATTGGTGCCGAAGAACGTATTGATAACCGACGAAATCGTTTTGGCATTGATAAGGTCGATGGGCGTAAACACTTCGTTGTCGCGCACGTTCATGCGTTCGCGAATGGTACGCGACATACGGGCAAGACCCACGCCGAATTGGTTGTAGAGCTGTTCACCCACCGTGCGCACACGACGGTTGCTCAGGTGGTCGATGTCATCGACATCGGTTTTGGAATTGATAAGCTCTATCAAATATTTGATAATCTCAATAATATCTTCTTTGGTAAGAACTTTGATATCGGGAGATATGGTCAATCCGAGTTTTTTGTTGATACGGTAGCGACCCACTTCGCCGAGGTCGTAGCGCTTCTCGGAGAAGAAGAGGTTGGTAATGACTTCGCGAGCGCTGGCATCGTCGGCAGGTTCGGCGTTGCGCAACTGCCGGTAGATGTAGATGACAGCCTCTTTCTCGGAGTTGCTCGGGTCTTTCTGCAACGTGTTGTAGATAATCGCGTAGTCGGAAAGATTGTTTTCCTCCTTGTGCAGCAGTATCGTAGGCACACCCGTTTCGAGAATCATGTCGATGTGCGACTCTTCGAGCACCACTTCGCGTTCGATGACCACTTCGTTTCGTTCTATGGAAACGACCTCGCCCGTATCTTCGTCGGCATAATCTTCCACCCATGTTCTTAACACACGGGCAGCCAGCCGGCGACCAAGAGCTTTTTTCAAATTGCTCTTCGTAACTTTCATCTCTTCGGCAAGACCGAAGATTTCGAGAATGTCTTTATCGCTTTCAAAGCCGATGGCACGCAACAGGGTGGTTACGGGCAGCTTCTTTTTACGATCGATATAGGCATACATCACGTTGTTGATGTCGGTGGCAAACTCTATCCACGAACCTTTGAAGGGGATAATACGCGCCGAATAAAGTTTGGTACCGTTGGCGTGAATGCTTTGTCCGAAGAATACGCCGGGAGAACGGTGCAACTGCGACACGACGACGCGCTCGGCTCCGTTGATTACGAACGTACCTTTCTCGGTCATATAGGGAATGGGACCGAGATATACGTCTTGTATGACGGTAGCGAAATCTTCGTGGTCGGGGTCGGTGCAGTAAAGTTTCAGCTTCGCTTTGAGGGGCACGCTGTACGTAAGACCGCGTTCGAGGCACTCCTCTATCGTATAGCGGGGCGGGTCGATGTAATAGTCGAGAAATTCGAGGACGAAGTTGTTGCGGGTATCGGCAATGGGGAAATTCTCTGCAAACACCTTGTAAAGCCCTTCATTTTTACGTTTCTCGGGCGGAGTATCCAATTGCAGAAAATCCTGAAACGATTTCAACTGTACTTCGAGAAAATCCGGATATTGGAGCGGATTTTTGATGGAAGCAAAGTTTACTCGCGGTTTACCTATATTTTGAGACATTGGTTAGTGAGAAGTTAATTGAACTTATAAATTATAAACACAAAAAGGTAAAGAGCCCTTTATGCAAGGTCTCTTTACCAAAAGTCCTGTTAAACAGGAATTTGTTATTTAAGTTCAACTTCAGCGCCAGCGTCTTCGAGCTGTTTTTTGAGCGCTTCAGCATCGGCTTTGGGCAAGCCTTCTTTGATGGTGTTGGGAGCGCCATCGACCAAATCCTTAGCCTCTTTCAGACCCAGACCGGTCAATTCTTTAACGGCTTTGACAACTGCGAGTTTGTTAGCGCCGGCAGCTTTCAGTACAACATCGAACGATGTTTTTTCTTCGACTGCGGCAGCGCCGCCGGCTGCGGGAGCAGCAACAGCAACAGCAGCTGCGGCTGCGGGTTCAATGCCATATTCCTCTTTGAGGATTTGAGCCAACTCGTTTACTTCTTTTACGGTCAGGTTTACCAATTGTTCTGCAAAAGCTTTCAAATCTGCCATTTTCGTATAGTTTAATTGTTATTTTACTTTGTGTTTTGTGATGTTTTTATCTTTCCGCCAGAGTTTTCAACACTCCGTGAATAGTGTTACCGCCGGATTGCAATGCCGAAACGACGTTCTTAGCAGGCGATTGCAGCAATGCAATGACTTCGGCGATGAGTTCGTTCTTGCTCTTGATAGCCACCAAAGCATCGAGTTGGGTGGCATCGTAGAAACTCTCTTCTACATAGGCTGCCTTGAATGCCAGCTGGTCGTTGTCTTTTTTGAAAGACTTGATCAGTTTGGCGGGAGCGTTGCCCGTATTGGAAAGCATCAGTGTGGTAGAGCCTTTCAAGCTGTCATAGAGCGATGAATAGTCTGCATCGAGATTTTCCAGCGCTTTTTTCAACAAGGTGTTTTTTACAACCAGCAATTTGATGTCGTTTTTGAAACACTCGCGACGCAGATTCGACGTCTTCTCGGCGTTGAGAGTAGTCGTTTCGGTCAAATAAATGTGGCTGTATTCTTTCAGAGTAGCGGTAATCTGCTCGATTACGGGACCTTTATCTTCCTTTCTCATAATCCGATCTTTTTTTAAATCTCATCTACAGATTTCGGTTCGACTTTGATACCCGCACTCATCGTGCTCGACAGATAGATACTCTTCATGTAAGTACCTTTTGCCGTAGTCGGTTTCAGCTTGTTCAGCATGGCGATGAACTCTTTTGCGTTCTCGCGAATCTGATCGGCTGTAAACGAAACTTTGCCTATCGAGGTGTGAATGATACCGTTTTTATCGACTTTGAAATCGATTTTACCTTGTTTTACTTCTTTTACGGCTTTGCCTATTTCATTGGTAACCGTACCGCTCTTGGGGTTCGGCATAAGACCGCGCGGACCCAATATACGTCCGAGAGCACCGAGTTTACCCATGATTGCCGGCTGCGTGATGATGACGTCGATATCAGTCCAACCGCCTTTGATTTTCTCGATAAATTCGTCAAGACCCACATAATCGGCACCGGCTGCCTTGGCATCGGCTTCTTGATCGGGGTTGCAAAGTGCGAGTACACGCACCTGTTTTCCGGTTCCGTGAGGAAGCGATACGACGCCTCTCACCATTTGATTGGCTTTGCGAGGATCGACGCCCAAACGTACATCGATGTCCACCGAAGCATCGAATTTGGTAAAAGTTACATCTTTCACCAACTGTGCAGCTTCTTTCAGTGAATAGGTTTTCCCTGCTTCAATTTTCTCGGAAGCCAACTTTTGATTTTTTGTCAGTTTACTCATGTCAATTGAAGTTTATCAGTTATTGGTCGGGAATTCCCCACTTACGGATATGCCCATACTCCGTGCTGTACCAGCAACCATTCTCATAGCCGACTCGATGGTGAAGCAGTTGAGATCGACCATCTTGTCTTGCGCTATCGCCTTTACCTGCTCCCACGTGATGGCAGCCACCTTTTTACGGTTCGGCTCGGCTGAACCGCTTTTTTGTTTGGCAGCTTCCAGCAGCTGTATTGCTACGGGAGGGGTCTTTACGACAAAATCGAAAGATTTATCGGCATAATACGTAATGATTACGGGCAATACTTTTCCGGCTTTGTCTTGCGTACGGGCATTGAATTGCTTGCAAAACTCCATAATATTGATACCCTTCGAGCCTAATGCCGGTCCGACGGGAGGAGATGGGTTTGCTGCACCTCCTTTAATCTGCAATTTGATTTGTCCAGCAATTTCTTTAGCCATTGTTTTTTACATTTTGATTGTTAATGCGAAAGCATAGAACAGTACGTAACACTTCTGCCCTATTCCTTCGATACCTGCATGAATCCCAATTCCAACGGAGTTTTGCGTCCGAAGATTTTGACCATTACTTTGAGTTTCTTTTTCTCGTTGTTCACCTCCTCGATGACACCGCTGAATCCGTTGAAAGGGCCGAAAGTTACTTTCACCGTTTCGCCTACGATGTAGGGAATCGTGATTTCTTCGGCGTCTTGCACGGCATCGACGGCACCAAGCATACGGTTTACTTCCGACGGACGCAACGGGTCGGGACACGTGGTTCCGCCCAAAAAGCCGAGTACGTTGGTCGTGTTCCGCAGGCGATGAGGCACTTCACCTACGAGCGTCGCCTCGACAAAAACATATCCCGGATAGAGGTTTCTCTCCTTGATGACTTTCTTGCCGTTGCGCACGGAATAGACTTTTTCGGTGGGTATCAATACCTGATAGACAAAGTCGCCAAGGTTGGTATTCTTGATTTCTGCATCAAGATATTCCTTTACCTTGCCTTCTTTTCCGCTAATGGCACGCAAAACGTACCAGCCTCTTTTTTGCTCAGACATTGTACGACCTCCGAATTAGAAAATTTTGCCGTAGATAAACTCCATAAGATGCTCAAAGCCCTGATCCATCACAAATATCACTATGGCGATGATAAGGGAAGCAAACATAACCACCACAGCGCTATTGCTCAGTTCCGAGCGGGTCGGCCAGGAAACTTTATAAACGAGTTCGTTGTACGACTCTTTTATATTTGCAAGTATTCTTTTCATTTTATATCGATTTTTGCACGGGTCGAGAGACTCGAACTCCCGACACCTGGTTTTGGAGACCAGTGCTCTACCAACTGAGCTAGACCCGTAAACATCGGTAAGCCTCTCGTTCCGGCTTAGAATAAGAGGCCTACCTATGTCAGTATCGAATTCCTTCGATTATTAGTCCAGAATCTCAGTAATCTGACCGGAACCTACGGTACGTCCGCCTTCACGGATAGCGAAGCGCAAACCTACGCTGCAAGCAACCGGATAGATAAGTTCTACACTGATGGTTACGTGGTCGCCCGGCATTACCATTTCGGTGCCTTCGGGGAGCGTAATTTCACCCGTAACGTCGAGGGTACGGATATAGAACTGAGGACGATAGTGGTTGTGGAACGGCGTGTGGCGACCACCTTCTTCTTTCTTCAAGATATAAACTTGAGCTTTGAATTTCGAGTGAGGTTTCACCTGACCCGGGTGGCAGATTACCATACCGCGTTTTACTTCGTTCTTGTCGATACCGCGGAGGAGCAGACCTACGTTATCGCCGGCTTCACCTTGATCGAGCAGTTTGCGGAACATTTCGACACCGGTAACAACCGATTTCTTGCCGTCTGCGCCGAGACCGATGATTTGTACTTCATCGCCGACTTTGATGACACCCGTTTCGATACGACCGGTAGCAACAGTACCACGACCGGTAATCGAGAAGACGTCTTCAACAGGCATCAGGAAGGGTTTATCGATATCGCGCGGAGGCAGGGGAATCCATTCGTCCACAGCGTTCATCAGTTCCATAACTTTTTCTTCCCATTGGGGTTCGCCGTTGAGAGCGCCGAGTGCAGAACCGCGGATAACGGGCGTGTTGTCTCCGTCGTATTCATACGAAGAGAGGAGTTCGCGCATTTCCATTTCTACGAGTTCGAGCATCTCTTCGTCATCGACCATATCGCATTTGTTCATGAAAACGACGATACGGGGAACGTTCACTTGACGAGCGAGAAGAATGTGTTCGCGAGTTTGGGGCATGGGACCGTCGGTAGCAGCCACAACGATGATGGCACCGTCCATCTGGGCAGCACCGGTAACCATGTTCTTTACATAGTCGGCGTGTCCCGGGCAGTCCACATGTGCATAGTGGCGTTTCTCGGTTTCATACTCAACGTGAGCGGTATTGATGGTAATACCACGCTCTTTTTCCTCAGGAGCGTTATCGATTTGATCGAAAGAGCGCACTTCGGAAAGACCTTTTTTTGCAAGCACGGTCGTGATAGCGGCGGTCAAGGTCGTTTTACCATGGTCAACGTGTCCGATCGTACCGATGTTTACGTGCGGCTTGGTCCTTTGAAATTGTTCTTTAGCCATAATAGTTATTTTTTAATATGAATGTTTTTCTCTGATTCCACTTGGAGCCGATGACGGGACTTGAACCCGTGACCTCTTCCTTACCAAGGAAGTGCTCTACCACTGAGCTACATTGGCATTTCGAGCGGGAAACGGGACTCAAACCCGCGACCCTCAGCTTGGAAGGCTGATGCTCTATCAACTGAGCTACTCCCGCAACAGTTTTGTGGGCGAAGATGGATTCGAACCACCGAAGTCGTAAGACAGCAGATTTACAGTCTGCCCCATTTGGCCACTCTGGTATTCGCCCTTTCACGCTTCCCGCACTGACAGACAGAGGCATTCGCCTCCTCCTGCCCGACGGGAAACGATATGTATTTGCACCCGTTCGCTGTTGCAGGAGTTTTTCAGCGGCAAGAAACGGGTGCAAATTTAGAGATAAAAAATTTAATCCGCAAAATATTTTCGGATTTTTTTATTTGGAGCGCATTTTTTCCTTGTTCTTCTGCAACTGCCGCAGCAGGGCTTCGAGGGCGGAATCGACAGCTTCTTCAAAGGTATCGGCGACTTTCGACGAGAAAATATCGTCGAAACCGGATACCGACAACTTTATCCCCGCCTCCTTGTTTTGGGACGTTTCGGGTTTGAGTACTTTCAACGTTACTTCCGCAGCGCGTATGTCGTCGCTGTAACGATTGAGTTTTTCGACTTTCTTTTCTATGAATTTTTCGAGTTGTTCCGATGCGTCGAAATGAATGGATTGAATTCTAATTTCCATAAAAACCTCCTTTTTTTGAGGCTCGCGGGTGAGCCTGTTTGTAACTGTTTTTCAATTCTTCAAAAGTTATATGGGTGTACACCTGCGTCGAGGCAAGCGACTGATGCCCCAACAACTCTTTTACACTGTTCAATTCCGCTCCGTTGTTGAGCATCGCCGAAGCGAAAGTGTGGCGCAGCACGTGCGGACTCCTGTGGGTGAGCGTCGTTACCTCTCCCAGCCGACCGGTTACCAGCCGGTACACGAATCCGGGATAGAGCGGCTCGCCGTCGTTTTTCACGAAGAAAGCGGGACTGTCATTACCGACGCTCGCGCGGCGTGCCCTGCGGTACGTTTCTATCGCCTCGCGCAGCTCCGCGCCGAAAGGCACGATGCGCTGCTTGTTGCGCTTGCCGGTAACTTTGAGCTGGCAAGCCTGCGTATCGACATCGGCATCGCGCAGCCCGACAAGTTCGGCGCGCCGTATGCCAGTCATATATAATAAGGTAATGATTAACTTGTCGCGCAGGGCAGGAAAATCGTCGTCGGCGACTTTCTCGTCGAGGAGCATATCCATTTCGGCGGGACGCACGAATACGGGCAGCGGCTTGGGCGCTTTGGGCAGCGCCACGTCGCGCATCGGCGTTTCGCCGATAACGCCTTTTTTTATCAGAAAATTGTAGAAAGTGCGCAGCGCCGACAACTTGCGGGCTACGGTGCGCGGCGTATCGCCCGCCTCCATAAGCGACGCCGCCCAGTTGCGCACGTGGTCGCGGTGGGCAGCCTCCGGCTTCGTGCCTTCGGCTTCGTGAGCCAGATAGTCGGCAAACTCGTCGAGGTCTTTACCATAAGACAAAACGGTATGAGCAGAATAATTCTTCTCATACCGAATATATCTTAAAAATGCTTCTGTCCACATATCCGCCGCTTTTTGAATGCTACGAATATAGTGAAAGAGATTTTATTTTCCAAAAAATTCAGCAATTATTTTTGCCGACGGCAAAATAATTATTCTTCTGCCTGCTGCAACTTCTGTATATAGATAGCCCGCATGATTTTTTTCCGGTTGGTTACGGAGGGTTTCTCAAATGCCTGACGGTTTCTCAACTCTTTAATCACGCCGGTTTTCTCAAATTTTCTTTTGAATTTTTTGAGAGCTTTTTCAATGTTCTCACCTTCTTTTACAGGTACTACGATCATATTGTTTTTATCTTTTTAATTGTTTCTTTTGCGAATTGCGGGGCAAAATTAAAATATTGTTTCTTGATAAACAAACCTTTTCGCAAGAAAATTTTTCCAACAAGCCTCTTTTATTCCGGAAATTCCGCTTCGGAAGCGGCAGGAAAACCGCTTCTCAACCCCTCCGAGAGAGGCGGGAAAGCGGTTGCAGCATCGGCTGTCATACGATTCTTTTAAGGCGTGAGGCGATTTGCGTTCAGCGTCTGCAATACTTTTTGCGGCTTGTCCGTTGTTTCGGGAAAATTCTTTATATTTGTAGCCAAACCCTATAACTTCATTTTATGCCTACTATCGAATATGCTTCCCGAATAGCGGCGCTGCGGCGCCGTATGGCAGCCGAAGGCGTCGATGCGTTCATCATTCCGAGCGCCGACCCGCATCTGAGCGAATATCCCGCCGACCGCTGGAAATCGCGGGAATGGATATCGGGCTTCACCGGCTCTGCCGGCACGGTCGTCCTCACCGCCGCCGAAGGCGGGTTGTGGACAGACTCCCGATACTTCCTGCAAGCGACCGACGAGTTGCAGCGCAGCGGATTGTCATTGTATAAAGAGGGATTGCCCGAAACGCCCTCCATTCCGAATCATCTTGCCGATACCCTTCCGGCAGGAGCGACCGTCGCTATCGACGGCGCCCTGTTTTCTTTCGCCGAAGGGGAATCGCTGAAACAGTTTTTCGAGGCAAAGGGCTTTCGGTTCAAAACCGACTTCGCCCCGTTCGACGCCATTTGGAGCGACCGCCCCGATGTGCCCGCCGACCCGGCTTTCGTCTATCCCGTCGAATATAGCGGCAAGAGTTTTGCCGACAAATGGCAGGCTGTCGCCGGCGCCATTGCCCGCGAGGGCGCCGACGCCATACTCGTATGCGCGCTCGACGAACTGGCGTGGCTGCTCAACATTCGCGGCAACGACGTACTATATAACCCCGTAGCCGTAGGCTATGCCTACCTGTCGCCGAAGCGCCGCGTCCTTTTCATGAATGCCTGCAAGGTGTCGGAGGAAATGGCTGCCTACTTGCAAGAAAATCATATCGAACTTGCCGGCTACGACAGCATCGGCGAGTTCCTGAGCCGGAAACCGGCGGGCGAAAAAGTGTTCATCGACCCGCGCAAAGTCAATCACCGTCTTGCAAGCCTGCTGCCCGCATCGGAATGCATCTGCGGCAACTCGCCGATTACGTGGCTGAAAAGCCTTAAAAACGAAGTCGAAATGGCAGGCCGTCGGGCAGCCATGACGCGCGACGGCGTGGCAATGGTGCATTTTCTGCACTGGCTCGACACGCATATCGGAAAAGAAAAAATCACCGAATTGGATATTGCCGAGAAGCTGCGCTATTTCCGCAGCCGGCAGGCACTCTACAAGGGCGAAAGTTTCGACACGATAGCCGGCTATCAGGCACACGGCGCCATTGTGCATTACAGCGCCACGCCGGAGAGCAGCAGCACGCTGCAACCCGAAGGATTCGTACTGGTCGATTCGGGAGCGCAATATCTCGACGGCACGACCGACATCACCCGCACCATCGTGCTGGGGGCGCTCACCGACGAACAGAAACGCGACTTCACGCTCGTACTCAAAGGACATATCGGCATCGCCACCTGCCGCTTCCCGCAAGGCACGCGCGGCGACCAGATAGATATTCTGGCGCGCCGCTTCCTGTGGAACGAGCGGCGCAACTACCTGCACGGCACGGGGCATGGCGTAGGGCATTTCCTCAACGTACATGAAGGTCCGCAGAATATCCGCCTCGAACAGAACAACACGCCGCTCACGCCGGGCATGGTTACCTCGAACGAACCGGGCGTATATATCGCCGGCAAATACGGCATTCGCACCGAAAACCTGACGCTGGTCATTGAAGACGGCGAGAGCGAATTCGGACGTTTTTACGCTTTCGAAACGCTCACCCTCTGCCCCATCGACACGCGGGCTATCGACCGCGAGCTGCTCACCGCCGAAGAAACGGCATGGCTCAACGCCTACCACCGCACGGTATATGAACGCCTCAGTCCGCACCTCGACGGCGAAGTGAAAGCATGGCTGCAAAAAGCCACCGCCGCCATATAATAATAAGGAGAAAAAATCATGGCATTGATACGCAACGTTCGGGGCTTCACCCCAAAAATAGGCAAAGGCTGCTTCCTTGCCGAAAACGCCACCATTATCGGCGACGTAACGATAGGCGACGAGTGCAGCATCTGGTACAACACGGTGCTACGCGGCGACGTCAATACGATAACCATCGGCAACCGCGTCAATATACAGGACGGCGCCGTACTGCACACGCTTTACGAAAAATCTATCATCGAAATCGGCGACGACGTGTCGATAGGACACAACGTAACGATACACGGCGCCAAGATATGCGACGGCGCACTCGTGGGCATGGGGGCTGTCGTACTCGACCATGCCGTCGTAGGCGAAGGCGCTATCGTGGCTGCCGGCTCGGTGGTTTTAGGAAAGACCGTCATCAAGGCGGGCGAACTGTGGGGCGGCACGCCGGCGAAATTCATCAAAATGGTCGATCCCGAACAGTCTAAGGAAATCAACCAGAAAATCGCCCGCAACTACCTGATGTACTCCCGTTGGTACACCGACGAAGATACCGAAAAGTAGTACAGGCTTCGACGGACGGCGCTTTGCAAATACAAGCGGCGTCCGAAAATTTTTCGTGAAGGGGTGTTGTCGTTACAACGCCCCTTCGTCGCAATACGAGTAATAGGCTTTGTCGGTAACGATGATGTGGTCGAGCACCCGAATGTCGAGCAGGGCGGCAGCCGACTTTATCTTCTGCGTAAGCGCGTCGTCGGCTTTGCTGGGCGTGCAGTTGCCCGACGGGTGGTTATGAAAAAGCATCAGCGACGTGGCTTGCTGCAACACGGCAGGTTTCAGCAGCAGCTTTACATCGACCAGTGTCGAGGCAGTTCCGCCCTGACTGATCCGCAGCGTGTCGATGATGCGGTTGGAGGGATTGAGCAGCACCACCCAAAACTCCTCCTGCGGCAGGTCGGCAAGTTGCGGATATATCCACTCGTAAGCCTCGCGGCTGCCGGTGATGCGCCGACGTTCGGCAACCTCCTCGCTCTTGCGGCGGCGACCGAGTTCGAGCGCGGCGATGATGCTCACGGCTTTTGCCTCGCCGATGCCGTCGAAACCTTTTATCAATTCATCGACCGACAGTTTGCTCAGGGTGTTCAGGCTGCCGCCCACGCTGTTGAGAATGCGCTGCGCCAACTCCACCGCCGTCTCGTCTTTATTGCCCGAGCCGATGAGTATCGCTATCAACTCCGCCGACGACAGCGCCCGCGTGCCTTTCGACATCAGTTTCTCACGGGGGCGGTCTTCGAGCGCCCATTCGGTAATATTCAGTTTTCCCATACCGGCTACTTATAAAAGTTTTTTCGAAATGCCTGCATCTCTCCGCTGCGACCTAAAATGCAGCGGCGCCACCATGCCCGCAAAAATCCCGTGCCGTACCCCATGAGTTGGACAAACGATGCCGCCACAGCATAAATGCCAACGCACAGGCTCTTATTCCGCAACGAAGCATCGACGAACAATGCCAAAGCATACGCCGGCAACAACGTCAAAGCATACGGGCAAACCGTCGAGACAAGCAGCAGCAATACCACCCCCACCGTAAAAAGCGCGGGCAGAAGATGCACCAACTTCAAGGAATCGGGATATTTCTTATAAAGATTGATGCGGGCAATGCCGGAATTGTGCACCTGCTTGAAAAATTTTTTCAAATCGGTACGCCGTTTGTGGTAAACCCATGCGTCGGGAAACAAACGGCAGTCATATCCCCCCTTGATTATTCGGATACTGAAATCTATATCTTCTCCGAAACGCATATCGGAAAAGCCGCCCAATTTCCGGTAGACCTCGCTCTTAATGCCCATATTGAAGCTGCGCGGATAAAATTTATCCATTTTCTTTTTACCGCCCCGAATGCCGCCCGTCGTAAAAAACGATGTCATGGCATAGTTGATGGCTTTCTGCATATCGGTAAAAGAGTCATGCGCCCTGTCGGGTCCGCCGAACGCATCGACCGCGCCATCTTGAAGTCCGGCTTCGACTGCCGACAAATATCCCGCAGGCAAAATGCAGTCGGAATCCAAAATGATAAAATACGTGCCTCGCGCCCGTTCCGCACCGTAATTGCGAGACTGCCCGGGTCCGGAATTGTCTTTGTAAAAATAGCGTATCGCCAACCGGTCGGCATACGCCTGCGCCACCGTGTCGCAACGGAGGGTGGAGCCGTCCTCGACAAGCAGCGTTTCAAAATCCGTGTACGTCTGTTGCGTCAGGCTTTCGAGCAGTTCCTGCACCTCGTCGGGGCGGTTATATACCGGAATGATTATCGAGAAAAAGGGTGTTTCTTCAGCCATTTCTTTGTCGTTCTATGCCACAAAGATATAAAAAGTTAAAAACAAATTTCGACTTCGCCGGTGTTATCTCTTCCCGACACAAAAATATATGTATCTTTACACACCCATTTATGCATGCATGAAGTTATCATACGAAAATACCGCCGAAAAAAAACGCTTCGACTACATCGATGCCGCCAAAGGTTTCTGCATATGGGTCGTCATATACTCACATATACACTTCGACATGACCGACTACCGCATCGGCATATTTCTCGACTCGTTTTTCGTACAGCTCTATTTCTTCCTCTCCGGAATGTTTTTCAAGCCATACAGCGGATTGGCGGAATTTACGGTAAAAAAAATCGACCGGCTTGTCATACCGCTGCTTTTCTTTTTCCTTTTCGCCTATCTCTACGACGCGCTGTCTTACGGCATATATTCCCTTTGCGGGTGGGACACGTCGGCATACGCAGGAAAATCGTGGCGGATTTGGGAAATCGTGCGGTGGGGCACGTCATGGCACAATTCACCGTTATGGTTTCTTACCTCACTTTTTGAAGTCAATCTGCTCTACTACGTTTTACAGAAATTCTTGGGCAAAGGGTGGCTTGATGTGGCGGTGTGGATATTGGCGGGTGTCGGTTACCGGCTCTCGACGAAAGGTATCGTACCGCCTTATTATATCGGGACATCTCTGGTGTCTTTGCCGTTTTTTCGCATAGGGCATCTGTTCAGACAGAGCAACATGCTCGACTACTCACCGCGCGACAAATACGTATGGGGGTGCCTGCCGCTGCTGGCTGTCGCCATATGGTTTCTCGCCCGACCACTGCGTCTGCACGAACTGATACTGCCGGCATCATTTCTTTCGTTTTATTTTTGCAGCATCGGCGGCACGACGATTGTCGTATTCCTGTGCAAAGCTGCCAAGCGGCTGCCGATACTCTCTTTCTTCGGACGCTACTCTCTCATCGTGTATGGCACGCACTGGTGTATTTGTCATACGTGGAGTTCCATCGTATATACAATATTGCCTGAAAGTCTTGCCGCCTATTTTATTGCATTTGCATTGACAGCAGCGACGGAGGTGCCGATAATCCTGCTTTTGCGTCGATACGCCCCCTGCTTCATCGGAGAAAAAGAGCTTATCTCCTCTGCCCGTTTCAAAAAGCCTACGGCATAAGAGCCGCCCGATTTATTTATTTCTGTCCGCGATGCGCCAAATATCGTTCCAGCCCGCGCCGGCGCAAGCGGCAGGCAGGGCACTCGCCGCAGCCGTCGGCTATCACGCCGTTGTAGCAGGTGAGCGTCTCGGTGCGCACGAGGTCGAACACGCCCAACTCGTCTGCCAGCGCCCACACGCCCTCCTTGTCGAGCCACATCAGCGGGGTGTGTATCACGAACTGGGCGTCCATCGCCAGATTGAGCGACACGTTCAGCGAACGGATAAAGGTATCGCGGCAATCGGGATAGCCGCTGAAATCGGCTTGCGACACGCCGGCGACCAAATGCCGGATACCCGACTCATACGCCTTTATCGCCGCCAACGTAAGAAACAGCATATTGCGACCCGGCACGAAAGTGTTGGGTAGTGCGTCGGCAGGCTTTTCCTTGTCCATGACGACCGAGCTGTCGGTGAGGGCGTTATGGGTCAGCTTACCGAGCAGCGACACATCGAGCAGCGAAAACGGCACGCCGGCTTTCTCCGCCATACGGCGCGCCACTTCGGTTTCGAGGCTGTGTTTCTGTCCGTAGGCAAAGCACACGGCTTCCACTTTTTCAAAACGGGACAACGCCCAGTAAAGGCAGGTCGTGGAGTCTTGTCCGCCCGACAGACATACGAGTGCGCTCTCTTTCTGTTTCATATTATATATAAGGTAAAAGATTGGCGCAACCGTATGGGTGCGCCAACCTGTAAGTACATAAAGAAATTTTTATTTCGCTCTTTCTATGTATTCGCCCGTGCGGGTATCGACGCGGATTTTCTCGCCCGTGTTGATGAAAAGGGGCACACGCACGGTAGCACCCGTCTCCACCGTAGCGGGTTTCAGCGTATTGGTGGCGGTATCGCCTTTCAGACCCGGTTCGGTGTAGGTAACTTCCAGCTCGACTTTCACCGGCAGTTCGGCGTAGAGAATCGTTTCGGTCGAAGCATCGGACACCACCTCCACGACCATTTCCTCTTTGAGAAAATCGACGCCCGTAATCAAATCGTGGGCAATGGGGTGCTGTTCGAAAGTTTCCTGATTCATGAAGATGTAGTCATTCCCTTCTTTGTAAAGGAATTGATAGGGACGACGCTCCACGCGCACGTCTTCCAGCTTTTCACCGATGTTGAAGCGGCGTTCCAGCACATAGCCGTTCACCACGTCTTTGAGTTTGGTACGCATGAAAGTGTTGCCCTTGCCGGGTTTTACGTGCAGGAACTCTATGCAGAAATAGAGCTTTCCGTCCATACGGATACACGTTCCGTTTTTGATGTCTTGTGCATTAATCATAAAATATAGTGCTTGTTTAAATTGTTATTTTCCTGCTGCAAAAATAATTGAAATCGGGCAATCCGCAAAAAGATTCGCGCAAAAATGATTTATCATTTGTTTTATTCAAAAAGAATCTCTATCTTTGCGCTCCGAATTTCCGATTAAAATAACGAATAAAACATAAGGCAATGAAGAGAACATTTCAACCCTCGAACAGAAAGAGAAAAAACAAACACGGCTTCCGTGCAAGAATGGCAACCGCCAACGGTCGTCGCGTATTGGCTGCCCGTCGCGCCAAAGGCAGAAAGAAACTGACCGTTTCCGACGAGTACAACTACAACAATTGATTTTTCTCGCAAACAAGAAGAGGGTAGGCGGAATGCCTACCTTTTTTGTTTTTGTACGCTTCGTTTGCCCGAACCGATAAATTATCGTATTTTTACCCGAACAATCTTTCTCCCGATGGCTGCCGCAGAACTTTCACTTTTGGAACTCAACACGCTGGTGCGCAACCGCGTGCAAGCCGCCATGCCCGACCGCTATTGGGTGCGCGCCGAAGTGAGCGAAGCCAGAGAAAACCGCTCGGGGCATTGCTACCTCGAATTGGTGGAGAAAGACGAGGCTTCCGGCGAAATGCAGGCGAAAGCCCGTGCCGTCATCTGGGCGACGGTGTATCGTATGCTGCGCGCCCACTTCGCTGCCGAAACCGGTATGGCTATCGCTCCGGGCATCAAACTGTTGATAGAGGTAAGCGTCGATATGCACGAACTCTACGGCTATACGCTGACCGTGCACGACATCGACCCCTCCTATACGTTGGGCGACATGGCGCGGCAGCGCGCCGAAATCATACGCCGACTCACGCAGGAGGGCATCATCGACATGAATCGGGAATTGTCGTGGTCGCTGCTGCCGCAGCGCATCGCCGTCATTTCGTCGCCCACCGCCGCCGGCTATGGCGACTTCATCGACCAGCTGCACCGCAATCCTTACAGATACCGTTTCTATACCGCGCTCTATACCGCCGCCATGCAGGGTGCGCGTGCCGAAAGCTCCGTCATCGGAGCCTTGGAGCGCATCTACACGCACGAAAGCGACTTCGACGGCGTGGTAATCATACGCGGCGGCGGGGCGACTTCGGAATTGAGTTGTTTCGACAGCTATCCGCTGGCGCAAAACGTGGCGCAGTTTCCGCTGCCCGTCATCGTGGGCATCGGGCACGACAGAGATGAAACCGTGCTCGACCGCGTTGCCAACGTGCGGGTGAAAACGCCGACCGCCGCTGCCGAATGGCTCATCGCCCGTGTGGCGGAAGCCGACCGCCTGCGGCTCGACCTGCAAGCGTCGCTCGCCGGTGAAATCGACAACCGCCTGCGGCAGGAGCGGCAGCGGCTCGCTGCCGCAGGACAGCGTCTTCCCCTCCTCATCGAGCGGCGCATCACCCTCGAACGGAGCCGCCTCGACCACCTCGCCCCGACCCTGCGGCAAGCCGTAACCCGCAGCATGGAGCGGCAGCAGCAGCGGCTCGCCCTGCTGAGCCGGAGCGTCGAACTCTCCTCGCCCGAGCGGATTCTGAAACGCGGATTCTCGCTTACCTTGAAAGCGGGGAAAGCCGTGCGTTCCGCCGACGAACTGCGCAGCGGCGACCGCATTACGACTTTTTATGGTGAGGGGTGCAGCGAATCGCAAATTTTATAATCTATATATAATATGGAAAATCTTAACCCGACTTACGCCGAAGCGATAGCGGAACTCGAAAGCATCGTCGCCCGCATACAGGACGAATCGTGCGAAATCGACACGCTGAAATCGCTGACTTCGAGAGCGATGGAGTTGCTGAAATTCTGCAAGGGAAAATTGTTTGAAACCGACGAATCCCTGAAAAAGCTGCTCGAAGAGCTGGACGAAGCGAAGCAGGCTTAGGCAGTCGGTCGAAAAATTACTATCTTTGCGCCGTTTTTTTTACGACGGTTCTAAAAAAAAGAAAAAAATGTCAGAAAGAAAAGTTCGCGTACGTTTTGCCCCCAGCCCTACGGGAGCGCTGCATATAGGCGGTGTGCGCACCGCCCTCTATAACTACCTGTTCGCCAAACAGCACGGCGGCGATATGATACTGCGCATCGAAGACACCGACTCGCAGCGTTTCGTGCCCGGTGCCGAAGCCTACATCGTCGAGGCGCTCGAATGGTTGGGTATCAAATTCGACGAAGGCGTGGGCTACGGCGGCAGCTTCGCCCCCTACCGCCAGTCCGAGCGAAAAGAGATTTACCGCAAATATGTCGATCAACTGCTCGACAACGGGAAAGCCTACATCGCTTTCGACACACCCGAAGAACTGGAAGCGAAGCGGAAAGAGGTCGCCAATTTCCAATACGACGCCGCCACGCGCGGAAGCATGCGCAACTCGCTGACGATGCCCGCCGCCGAAGTCGAAGTCCTCATCGCGCAGGGACACCCCTATGTCGTGCGCATCAAAATAGAACCGGGCGAGGAGGTCGTCGTCGATGACCTGATACGCGGGAAAGTAACCATCAACTCGTCGGTGCTCGACGACAAAGTGCTTTATAAATCGGCTGACAACCTGCCGACCTACCACCTCGCCAACATCGTAGACGACCACCTGATGGAGGTAAGCCACGTGATACGCGGCGAGGAGTGGCTCCCCTCGGCTCCGCTCCATGTGCTGCTGTACCGCGCCTTCGGGTGGGAGGACACCATGCCGCGATTCGCCCACCTGCCGCTGCTGCTGAAACCCGAAGGCAACGGCAAACTGAGCAAGCGCGACGGCGACCGGCTGGGATTCCCCGTATTCCCGCTCGAATGGCACGACCCCAAGACGGGTGAAACTTCGTCGGGCTATCGGGAAACGGGCTATCTGCCCGAAGCCGTCATCAACTTCCTCGCCCTACTGGGCTGGAATCCGGGCACGGACGAGGAAATCTTTTCGATGGACGAACTGATACGCCTCTTTTCGCTGGAACGGTGCAGCAAGAGCGGCGCCCGCTTCGACTACGAAAAAGGCAAGTGGTTCAACCATAAATACCTGCAAAAGAAAAGCGACGAAGAACTTGCCCGTATGTTTGCGCCGGAACTGGCGGCGCACGGCGTAACCGGCGTCGATGCAGCGAAATTAGCGAAAATCATCGGGCTGGTCAAAGAGCGCATATCGTTCGTCAAAGAGCTGTGGGAACAAACCTCGTTCTTCTTCATCGCTCCCGAAAGCTACAATCCCAAAGATGTAAAAAAACGCTGGAAGCCCGAGACGCCCGCCATTCTCGAAGAACTCATCGCGCTGCTCGAAGGCATCGGCGACTTCGGCTCTGCCGCCGTCGAAGCGGTGGTCATTCCCTACATCGAACAAAAAGGGTATCACATGGGGAACGTAATGAACGCTTTTCGCCTCGCCGTCGTAGGCGAATGCCGCGGCCCGCACATGTTCGACATCACCGAAATCATCGGCAAAGAAGAAACCGTACGCCGCCTGCGCACCGCCATCGAAAACATCAAGCCCGAAAACGACTAAGCCGCTGCCGATGAAAAAAGCTCTGTACAATTCGGGTATATACTGCTACAAACAATTGGTGAAGCTGGCGGCTTGGCGCAACCCCAAAGCCCGTAAACTGACGGAAGGGCAAAAAAGCGTCTTTCCCTATTTGGAGGCAAACGCCGCGCCCGAAGGAGGATATATCTGGTTTCATGCCTCCTCGCTGGGCGAATTCGAGCAAGCCCGTCCGTTGATAGAGGCATTCCGTGTGAAGTTTCCGGCAAAAAAAATCGCCCTTACGTTCTTTTCGCCGTCGGGCTACGAGGTACGGAAAAATTACGAGCAAGCCGATTTGGTGTGTTACCTGCCGTTCGACCTGCACCGCAACGTGAGGCGCTTTCTCGACCTGCTGAAACCCTGCGCCGCCATATTCATCAAATACGAATTTTGGGGAAACTACCTGCATGAACTGCACCGCCGGCAGATACCGACCTACATCGTCTCGGCGATTTTTCGTCCGACGCAGCTCTTTTTCCGCCCGGGCGGCGGTATGTTCCGCCGCATGCTCCGCACCTACACCCACCTGTACGTGCAAAACGAGGAGTCGCGTGCACTGCTCGCCGGCATCGGCATCGACAACGTTTCCGTCGTGGGCGACACCCGATTCGACCGCGTGGTCGAGATACGCCGGCAAGCCAAGAAGCTGCCCCTCGTCGAAGCCTTCTGCGGGGAAAGCAAGGCATTCATCGCCGGCAGCTCATGGCCGAAAGACGAAGACATTTTCATCGAATACTTCAACCGCCACCCCGAAATAAAACTCATCATCGCCCCGCACGAGATACACGAAGAGCATCTAACGGAAATCGCCGACAAGCTGAAACGTCCGCATATCCGCTACTCGCAAGCCGACGCCCGCACCGCAGCCGATGCGCAATGCCTCATCATCGACTGCTTCGGGCTGCTCTCGTCGATATACCAGTACGGCAGCATCGCCTACATAGGCGGCGGATTCGGCGTCGGTATACACAATGTACCCGAAGCCGCCGTGTACGGCATACCGGTGATATTCGGCACGAATTACCACAAATTCCGGGAGGCGAAAGAACTCATCGCCGCCGGCGGCGCATTCTCCATTGCCGACTTCGACGCTTTCGACGCTCTGATGCAGCGATTCGCCAACGACCCCGACTTCCTCCTGCGCAGCGGAAAAGCCGCCGGCGAATACATCGCCGCCAACACGGGTGCCACCCGACGCATCATCGAGGATATAACGCCCCTCCTGCAACAATAGCCGCACAATGATTCGAGCGGTATTTTTCGACATAGACGGCACGCTGGTCAGCTTCCGCACCCACGAAATCCCCTCGTCGGCATACGACGCCATCGCCGCCCTGCGGCGCAAAGGCATCAAAGTGTTCATCGCTACGGGGCGCCCCGTCTATCTCATCAAAGGATTGCGCGATGCTGCATTCGACGGCTGCATCACCGTCAACGGCGGGTGCTGCATAGCCGACGGCAAGGAGATTTTCTGCAACCCCATACCGCCGGACGAACTCGCCGCCCTCGTGCGGCACGAACGGCAGCACGCACCCTACTCCTACGCTTTCATGACCACCGAGCGGGTGATAACCAACCGCATTACCGACCGCGTGGTCGAAGTCTCCGAACTGCTCGACCTGCCCGTGCCGCCGGAAGCCGATATGCTCCTCGCCGCCGAACAGGAGCGGGTGCTGCAAATCAACCTCTACACCGATGAAGCCGACGAGCCGGCTATCATGGCGTCGATACCCGGCTGCCAATCCATTCGGTGGAGTCCGATTTTCACCGACATAATCCGTCGGGGCAACAACAAGCAGACCGGCATCGACACCCTGCTGCGACACTACGGCATACGCCTCGACGAAACCATGGCTTTCGGCGACGGCGGCAACGACATTCCCATGCTGCGCCACGCCGCTGTGGGCATTGCCATGGGCAACGCTTCCGATGCAGTGAAACAGGCTGCCGACTACGTAACCTCCGACGTCGATGACGACGGCATCGCCCGCGCCCTCTCCCGCTTCGGTCTGCTCTGATTTTTCGCAAAAGCCCGATTCGTTCTTCATCACGGAGCCGCCTTTTCCTCTTTCTCAAAAATTTTTCGTCTGAAATTTTTATAAAAAATTTTTCTTATTATATTCTTATTTTTTATCTTTGCGGCGGTAACAAAAATACTAACTAAAAACTATCAAACGATGAAAAAACTATTTTTTAGCGTGTGTGCAGCCGCGCTGCTGCTTCTCCCCGCCTGCTCCAAAGACGACGACAAAGATGCTTCCGAAATGAGCAGCGAGGAAATAAGTTCGATGATTGTCGGTACGTGGCAAATCATTCAAGAAGAATGGTCTTACAAAGAAGACGGGGAGAAAGACTCCGGTGTCGATAAGTTTGCTGAAGGAGAATATACGTGGATATTCAACAACGACAACACTTGTATAGTTCGAGAGTGGGACATAGAATACGATGAAACATACGAAGATACGGGAAGTTGGCGTATTGAAGGTAACACATTGATTGGAGAAAGTGGTGAAGAAAAAATGGAATGGGTGATTGAAAAATTAACGAAAGACGAATTGATAATGAACACCTATGTGGATTACGGTAACGGTGATTATGACAAAGACCGGATTATCGCAAAAAAAATAAAATAAGTATTGCTTTATTCAGAATACCTCCGACCTTGCGGTCGGAGGTATTTTTTTGCTTTCATACTTAAATCACAAACAAATTTATTTTGTATGGCGGCTGCCGCTGTCATTCCGGACAAGAAATGCTCTTTGCAAAAATCATACCCGTAAAATTTTTATAAAAAATTTTTCTTATTATATTCTTATTTTTTATCTTTGCGGCGGTAACAAAAATACTAACTAAAAACTATCAAACAATGAAAAAACTATTTTTTAGCGTGTGTGCAGCTTCGTTGCTGCTTTTCTCCGCCTGCTCCAAAGACGACGACGAAAAAAACGTCTCCGAAATGAGTACTACGGAAATAAAATCCTTAATCGTAGGAACATGGGATTTGACACAAATGAAATACTCTGAAACCTATGAAGGAGAGGAAGATCATGGCACTGAGACACCTGAAGATTTGGGGTTACAAGGATATATTTTTAATGATGACAATACTTTTACAAAGATATTGCAAGAGGGAGGGAATGAATATCCTTTTAATGGCTCTTATCGTATCGAAGGGAGTATATTGACACTCACGTTTTATGATGATCCTCATAATGAGTTATATACAATTGAACGATTGACAAAAAACGAACTGATATTATTTGAAACGGACGAGTCATCTGAGCCTTCCCATTATTATTATTGTGAGTATCGCTATTATTTTGAAAAAAAATAAATTAAGAGACACCACGAGAGTGCTCGTTCTCAATTTCAGTAATAATTTCATTTATTCTTCAGCCTTCGACACCCCTTGTCGAAGGCTTTTTATTGCCCTGCACCGACATTTATTTTTTCAGGAGAAAAGAACTTTCAAAAAATTTGTGGAATTCTCCAAAATGAATTATTTTTGAAACTTGGAATTATATGAAAACACAGGAAAAAATTCACGGCAGGATTTTTACGCCCGAATATATCGTCGATAATATGTTGGACTTGTGCGGGTACAACGATACAATGCGCATTGTCGGAAAACATATTATGGAAAACAGTTGCGGCGAAGGAGCTTTTCTATGCCGTATCGTAGAGCGTTATTGCGAATGCCATACAAAACTATATCATGATTCCTATGCACTCAAAAAAGAGTTGGAAACCTACATTCATGGCATAGAAATAGACAAACCGACTTATATCGCCTGTCTTCAAAATCTGGACCGCATCGTAGCAAAATATCATCTGGACTCCGTAAAGTGGGATATTCAGAATGAAGATGCCTTACAATTTTCCCGTTATGACGGCTTAATGGACTATGTAATAGGTAACCCTCCTTATGTACGTGTGCACAATTTGGAAGATTCCTACTCCGACGTCAAGCGATTTTCCTTTACCGATAAAGGTATGACCGATTTGTTTTTGGCATTTTTTGAAATCGGTCTGAGAATGTTAAAGCCGGCTGGTCGGTTATGTTACATAACGCCCAATTCTTGGCTGAACAGCGTTGCCGGAAAATCCATGAGGAATTATATTCAAAAAACAAAAATATTGAACTCACTCATAGACTTGCAACATTTTTCACCGTTTCAAGCTACGACCTATCCATTAATATCCCTACTCATCAAAGGAGTAAAACAGGAAACCATACACTATTACCGTTACGAACCCGAACGAAAAGAAAAAATTTTTATCGGAAACTTGTCTTACTCCGACTTTTGCATAGACAACGAATTTTATTTGGCAGCTCCCGAAAAATTGAATATTCTAAAAGAGATTCGCTCTACCCACGCCCGATTCGTACGGGTGAAAAACGGTTTTGCCACGTTGGCAGATGATGTATTTATCGGAAATATTCCTTTTCAAAATTATACGATAGATGTATTAAAAGCCTCGACCGGAGAATGGAAAAAAGCATTCTTTCCTTACGACGAAAACGGGAAACCCATCGGGTGGAATACGTTAAGACAGCACGGCGATATCATGAATTATCTGGAAAAAGAAAAAACGAATTTGCTGAAAGGAGCTTCTGCCGAAGAAAAAAGAGATTGGTATCTATACGGACGGACACAGGCATTGAAAGATGTTTATCATGAAAAACTCGCTATCAACACGGTAATAAAAAATACCGGCAGCCTGAAACTGAATAAAGTAGCAGCCGGGAAAGGGATATATAGCGGACTGTACATATTGTCGCATATCAATTTCGACACAATCCGAAATATTCTCGAAAGCAACGATTTCATGGAATATATAATTCTGTTGAAGAAATATAAGAACGGCGGATATTACACATTCAATTCCAAAGACTTGGAGCAATACCTCAACTATAAATTAGAACAATATTATCGCCATGAAGGAACAAGAAATATCATACCCTCTAACCAATACGGAATTTCTGAAAGTTCTCGCCAACGCCTTTTACCGTTTTCTTGATTCGGGAACCTCTCGCAGCACGGCAAAATTAAAACCTCTGCACGGTGCCATTGCAAAAGATATTTCTCATAAATTAGGTAAAGAATACACGATTTGCGCACAAGGATTTGGAGAAAATAAAGAAGCGACTATCGACGGTCGCTATATCCCCAAAAGAGTAGATATTACCATACAGAAAAATAATGAACCGGTTGCCGGTATAACCGTAAAATTCGTCACGCAGAATTATTCTCAAAATTCAAATAATTACTTTGAGAATATGTTGGGAGAAACGGCAAACATTCGAGTCAATGGATACCCATATTTCCAAATATTCATTATATTGGACAAAATACCCTATTACAAAAGAAACAAGAATTTGCAAAAATGGGAATCTTTTACAGCACATAATATCGAAAAATACGTAACCTTGTCGAGAGATAATATCGACCGATATTTTCATACTCCTAACAAAACATTAATATACGTATTGCATATTCCCGACAAAGATGATTTGGAAAATTTAGCTGATTACATGAATTATTACAAGAACTCCGATTTTGAAATACAATTATCCGAAAATCATTATTCTGAACTGGGAGCTGCCGTCATCATCAACGATTACGAAACATTCAAAGAAAAACTTTTTCATACGATAAAATCGTTGTAAATAAAATTTATGCCAAACAAGAAATGCGGCATTAACTTTAATTTTGGTTTTTTGTTGGATATTTCGATAAAAGCCGTTATCTTTATCGGTGGATTTGCGCCGAATGCTGTTCGGGCAGATGTAAAGCGTCTGCCGCCGGAGTGCCGGAGCAAAAGAAGCGTGCTTTTTACAAATCTAATATAAATCTAATATCTCTTGATTATGAGTTTGATAGACGAAATTGTTGCTCGTGCGAAAGCCAATAAGCAACGCATCGTTCTTCCCGAAGGAACCGAAGAACGCACCCTGAAAGCCGCCGACAGATTGCTTGCCGACGAAGTAGCTAATCTTATCCTTATCGGAAAACCTGCCGAGATTCTGGCATTGGCCGAGAAAAACGGATTGAAACACATCGGCAAGGCAACCATCATCGACCCCGCCAGTCATGCGAAAAAAGCCGAATATGCCAACCTGCTGTTCGAATTGCGCAAGAAAAAAGGCATGACCGAAGAACAAGCCGCCTCGTTAGTCGAAGACCCCCTCTATCTCGCCTGCTTGATGATAAAGAGCGGCGATGCCGACGGCGAAATTGCCGGCGCCCGCAACACGACGGGAAATGTGCTGCGCCCCGCTTTGCAGATTATCAAAACCGCTCCGGGCATCAGCGTCGTATCGGGTGCATTCCTGATGTTCATTCCCAACAAACAGTACGGTGAAAACGGCATCATGGTATTTGCCGACTGCGCCGTTACGCCGAACCCCACCGCCGAAGAGCTGGCGCAAATCGCCGTTTCGACCGGACGTACCGCCCGCGACATCGCCGGCTACGAACCGCGCATCGCCATGTTGAGCTTCTCGACCAAAGGCAGCGCCAAACACGAAATGGTGGATAAAGTGGTGGAAGCCACCCGTCTGGCAAAAGAACTCGACCCATCGCTACTCATCGACGGCGAACTGCAAGCCGACGCCGCTATCGTGCCTTCGGTAGGCAGCAGCAAAGCTCCGGGCAGCGACATCGCCGGCAAAGCCACCGCACTCGTGTTCCCGACCCTCGAAGTGGGCAACATCGCTTACAAGCTCGTGCAGCGTCTAGCAGGCGCCGAAGCCGTAGGTCCTATTCTGCAAGGTATGGCGGCTCCCGTCAATGACCTTTCGCGCGGCTGCTCCGTCGACGATGTTTACAAAATGGTCGCCATTGCCTGCAACCAATCCATCGGTCTCAAAAAATTAAAATAATCGGATATGAAAGTACTTGTATTGAACTGCGGTTCATCTTCTATCAAATACAAACTGTTCGACACCGCCACCAAAGCCGTGCTGGCGCAAGGCGGCATCGAGAAAATCGGACTGAAAGGCTCGTTCCTGAAACTCACGCTGCCGAACGGTGAAAAAGTCATTCTCGAAAAAGACATACCCGAACATACCGTCGGCATCGAATTTATACTCAACACGTTGGTAAGCAAAGAATACGGCTGCCTCGCTTCGCTCAAAGAAATCGAAGCCGTAGGACACCGCGTCGTACACGGCGGCGAAAAATTCAACCAATCGGTACTCATCGACAAAGAGGTGAAAGCCAAAATCGTGGAGTGCATCGACATTGCTCCGCTGCACAATCCCGCCAACCTGAAAGGTATCGATGCCGTTGAAAAAATACTTCCCGACGTACCGCAAGTTGCCGTATTCGACACGGCTTTCCACCAGACCATGCCGGCATACGCCTATATGTACGCCCTCCCGTACGAACTCTACGAGAAATACGGCGTGCGCCGCTACGGCTTCCACGGCACGAGCCATCGCTACGTGTCGCGTCGGGCTTGCGAGTTTCTGAACCTCCCCTACGAAAAACAGCGCATCATCACCTGCCACATCGGCAACGGCGGCTCCATTACCGCCATCAAAGACGGCAAGTCGGTCGACACCTCCATGGGGCTGACCCCCGTCGAAGGGCTGATGATGGGCACCCGCTGCGGCGACGTCGATGCCGGCGCCCTCACCTTCATTCAGGAAAAAGAGGGACTCGACGCACAGGCGCTCTCCACGCTCGTCAATAAGAAAAGCGGCGTGCTGGGTATCTCGGGCGTATCGTCGGATATGCGCGAAATCGAAAGCGCCATTGCCGAAGGCAACGAGCGCGCCCGCCTCGCACTCACCATGTACGAATACCGCATTGCCAAATACATCGGTGCATACGCCGCCGCCCTCAACGGAGTCGATGTCATCGTGTTCACCGGCGGCGTAGGAGAAAACCAAGCCGTTACCCGCCAAGTCGTATGCGACCACCTCGGATTCATGGGCGTGAAAATCGACTCGGAACTCAACAAGAAATCGCACGGCACGGAAGTGGAACTCTCCACGCCGACCTCCAAAGTGCGCGTAGTCGTCATTCCCACCGACGAGGAATACATGATTGCCTCCGACACGCAAACGATTCTCTCGAAATAATCCGCATCACGCACGATAAAAAGCGGCAGGGCTCATGCCCCGCCGCTTTTTTATTTTCCCCACCACCTCCATTCCTCCCGACAAATAACTACACCCTATCGGGTATAATCCACCCTCCTCCCACGAAATTTATACCCGAAAAGGTATAAATTCATCGCCCTATTTTTCCTCTTAGCGACGGAAAGGAAACAAAAAAGCCGCCCCGCCATGTGAATGGCAGGGCGGCACGTCAAAGATCGTCTATTCAGGAAATTCTCTTTTCATTCTATGCTCTTTTGCTGTCGTTCTATCGGGCGATTATCATCTTCTTGCCATTCACGATGTAGGCGCCGTTCTGTAACGTTTTGAGGTCGGCGGCATCATCGGTTTCGAGTACCAACACGCCTTGCAGGTTATATACCGCTATGTGTCCGTCGGCTTGCTCTTGTCGTGTTTCCGTAATGGCGGACGATTCGTCTATCGGCAATATCGTTCCGAACTCCTTCCACCCTTCGGCGACTTTATACTTTTCTACCGATTCGGCAGGTACATAAAGCGTACACTGAGAACAATCCACAAATAAAAAAGCAAAATGGGCATATTCATCTGTTTCTACAATATTCACCGGTGTCGGATTATAAGCTGTTACCGATTTCAAACTCTCGCAATTCTGAAAAGCATTGTAGCCGATAGAGGTAACATTCTTGGGTATCGTTATCTCCGTCAATTTCTTACATTGGTAAAAAGCCCTGCCACCGATAGTAGTAACGCTATTGGGTATCGTTACCGACGTCAAGCCCGTGTAATTCAGAAAAGCTCCGCCGCCGATAACTTTAACACCGTCGGGTATGGTGTATTGGGTCAATCCGCTCGGTGCTAAGGCTTTCAAGGTATCGTTTATGACAAGACAACGATGATCGGCTGTTGCAAATTTTCCATCAAATTTTTCCAAATTCATACAACCGGAAAAAGCCGCGTCGCCGATAGCGGTAACACTATTGGGTATCGTTATCTCCATCAAACCGGTGCAACCGTAAAAAGCATTGTTGCCGATAGTGGTAACACCGTCGCCTATCTTTACCGTCTTCACATCGGAACCGGAAAAAGCCGCATCGCCGATAGAGGTAACGCTCTTGCCTATCGTTACCGACTTCAAACCGCTGCAATACCCCAAAGCATAGTTGCCGATAGTCGTAACGCCATCGCCTATCGTTACCGATGTCAAGCCGTCGCAATCGTAAAAAGCCTTGCTGCCGATAGAGGTAACGCTATTGGGTATCGTTACCGAAGTCAAGCCGTCGTAATCGAAAAAAGCACTCTCGCCGATAGTCGTAACGCCATCGCCTATCGTTACCGATGTCAAGCCGTCGCAATCGTAAAAAGCCTTGCTGCCGATAGAGGTAACGCTATTGGGTATCGTTACCGAAGTCAAGCCGTCGTAATCGAAAAAAGCACTCTCGCCGATAGTCGTAACGCCATCGTCTATCGTTACCGTTGTAATGGAAGAACGATAATTGTGCCATGAATAAAAATTTCCCATTGCCCCCGTTCCGGAGATTTCGAGCACGCCCGTTTCGGTATTGAGCGTCCATGTAAGATCTGACCCGCAAATGCCGGTTTCGATTTCGGCATAAGCCGCAAAGGAGAACAGCCACGTGCACAGCAGCAGCGCCATGCGACAAAAAACATACTGTTTTTTCATGTTTCAAAAATTTGTGCCCGCTGTTCCCCGACAAGGCGGTTAATAAGGAATATAAAAAGCGTGGGAACAATCTCCGTTTATCTATTCAGAGGTATCGCCAAACACCCGTAGAGAAATAAACAGCTACCCCACGCCTGCCATATATGAACACCTCACGGTGCATATCGGCTGCATGAGCGTTTGCACTGTCTATCCTTCTCTACTTATTTTGGCGAAATTTCCGAATAAGGATAAAACGAAACGCTTTACGAATCAATAGGTTGCGGAGAACCGCCGTTCCCCGTATCGCCACAAAGATACGAAAAATATCGTTCCTGAAAACACTCTCGTAGGGTAACTTGCAAATTTTTACAAATAGTTTTCAAAAAACAAAACGTGAAGCCTTTCGGACGGAAAAGTTCAGGGCAGGAAGTCAGAAGGGAAAAGGGTGTCGGGTAAGGTCGAACCGGTGCGATGCGGCATTGCTGCGTCGGCGGCATGAAGAACGCGATATGGAGAAAAAATGTACCGCCATAGAGGCACATACTCTATTCTAAAACGCCCATTTGGAATTTATTGTAAATTTACATAAATTCCGAATGGCACATCGAATGCACGAAATTTTTTGTTCACAAGAGCCTAAAAATCTATTTCTTGCGCGGAGGGGTACCGAGGAGAGTGTCGGCAGGGAAAAGGGTGTCGGGTAGAATCGGTA
>CANQDQ010000008.1 GCA_947593515.1 uncultured Bacteroidales bacterium
TTGCTGCTGTTGTAGGAAGAGTTGGATTTCCGATATTTGTTCGGCTCGACATACACGACATCATTTTTTTTCAGATAGAATGCCGGCGAAGTGAATACATCGGACTTGGTAAGATCCAAACGGTAAAAAGTCGCTTCGCCGTTTTCTGTTTCGCGAACGACAAGTATATTGTCGCGACGCCCGTAAATAGTCATATCTTTTGCCATACTCAACGCTTCGAGCACGGTAAGACGTTCATTCGGAATTTCAAAAACACCGGGTGATACGACTTCTCCGAGAATCGTAACTTTATTTCCTTCTATTTGCACCTTGACGATGGGGTCGGAAACAAACGGCTCGATTTCTGCGCATATCATCGTTTCAACTTCCTCTGCCGTAAGTCCCAAAACTTTAAGTTTGCCTATTCCCGGAAAATCAATATATCCCTGAGCATCTACCCGGTAGGTCTGCAACTGCATCGTCGATTGAATCTGCGTTTCTCCTGCCGGCAAGGGATTTATCACCGGAGGATTATAGACCGCCACTGCTGCCGGATTGGACGACGAAACCGTGATAAGCAAGGCATCGTTGCTGGTTATGGGGGCGGCTATATTTTCCGCTATTTTGATAATGCTATCGGGAGTTACATTCTGTAAATAAGCAATATCTTGATAAGACTTGCAAGAATGAAATACAAAAATCGAAAAAAGGGTTAGAACAAGTAAACTTTTTTTCATGGGCTTTTCGTTTGTTTTTATTTCGGGTGCAAAGATAGTTTTTTACCATATTTCCACAAAACCATCAATATATAATGTAACGAAAAGATAAAACATTTATTATACACCGCAAACAAATTTTACATGTGGCCTTTTTTCTCCGGACAACAAAAAAATTACAAAGATAAAAATTGTGCGACTCATCGGGATTTTTTACTTTTGCCACACTATTTTAACGCCATAAACATGGAATATTTTTTCCACTCTTTTTTAGCGCCCCTCCCCTTGCTGCCAATCATTTGGGGTAGTCTTGCCATCGTGTTGCTGCTATGGCAATTCTATATCGACAAATCTTATTATCTGCATACGATTCTCTACCGCAAACAGCACGAAAACAAGGCGACAGGCAAAGAGTCTTTGCCGCCGGCTTCGGTTATCGTCTATGCCAACGACAATGCCGAATCGCTGCGTCGGAATATTCCCGTGCTGTTCGGACAGGAGTATCCCGACTTCGAGGTCATCGTGGTCGATGACGCTTCGACCGACGACACGCCGGAGGTTTTACAAGGGCTCGCAACCCGCTATCCTCACCTGTATTCGACCAAAGTTCCTGCCGACGCCTGCGCTTTAAGCCGGAGGAAACTGGCTTTGACGTTGGGTATAAAAGCGGCGAAAAACGATTGTTTGCTGCTGCTCGACGCTGCGTGCCGACCGGCATCGCCGCTCTGGCTGCGGAACATGATGCGGCATTTTGCCGAAGGCGCCGACATCGTGCTGGGCTACTCCCGCACCGACGTTCCCGCCGGGTTCACCTGCCTCTACAAAGCCTTCGACCGGCTGCTCTTTTCGCTGCGCTACCTTTCTTGCGCCGTGCGCGGCTGCCCCTATATGGGCGTAGGCTCGAATTTGGCTTACCGGAAATCGTTATTCTTCGAACACAAGGGTTTCAGCCGGACACTCAACCTCCGGTACGGCGACGACGATTTGTTCGTCAACGAAGTGGCGACGGGCGAAAATACCCGCGCGGAAATTGCGCCCGAAAGTTTCGTAACGGTGGAGAACGACGATTTCGACACGCTTTGGCGGATTCAAAAAATGCGCCATTTCTTTACAATGCCTTATCTGCGCCACCGCAAGCAAGTTCTTTTCGCGGGAGAACAAGCTGCCGTATATCTGTTTTACGGAGCCGTCGCCGCCTTAATGGCAAGCGGCATACATTATCTGACGGTCATACTGTGGGGCGTGCTGCTGTTGGTATTGCGGGGTGTGTTGCAAGGTATCGTTTTCCGTAAACTTTCGCAGGCGTTCGATACGCCGCAAATGGGGCTGCGGGTGCTGCTGTTCGAGTTGATGCGTCCGCTTGTGAACGGCTGTTTCCGCCTGTCGGCATGGCGGCGGCGCGAAGACACCAAAACATGGCGAAGCATGAAGATATAAATGAAATGCGCCGGAGCAGTTCCGGCGCATTTCATTTTTCTGCAAAAGCACTATTTGATGTCGATTTTCTTCGGCTCGGTGTTTTCCGACGTTTTCTTCTTGGGAATCTCGATGGTCAGCAGACCGTTTTCCTGACGCGCTTCGATATGGGCATCGTCGATGTTGTCGGGCAGCACGAGGGTCTGCGTGAATTGCGAGCGCGAAAATTCGCGGCGCAGGTATTTGCCTCGCTTTTCTTCTTCCTTCACGCTATCGACCGTAATGGTCAGATGGTTGTCGTCGTCGATGCGTATGCTGATTTCGTCTTTGCACAAGCCCGGCACTGCCAACTCTACGGTATAACATTTTTCGTCTTCCATGATATTGACAGCGGGTACGGTGGAACGACTTTTGGTAATCCATTCGTCGCCGAAAAAGTCGTTGAAAATTCCGGGCAGCCAACTTTGGGTTTGTTTTGCTGGTGTCATGTCTTTTCCTCCTGAAAATAAGTGAAACAATTGAGTGATACGCCGGACAGCCATTGTCCGGCACAGATAAAACACAGAGGCGAAAAGATTGTTTCCGCGCCGCCGGCTAAAAGCTGTTAAAAACGTTTATCGCGCCGGTACGACGGCGATGTCGTAGCGCAGCAGCGTAGCGGTTACTTTGAACGGATATGCCGACTCGATGGCTTTTCCCGTCGGCGGTGTGGTGTAATAATAATATTGCCGGTTGGTATCGAAACTGTCGAACGAGAATTTCTTTGTCATACCCGGAAGTATCTCGCCGTCGAGTACCACGTCGCGGTAGTCGAGCATTTCGTTTTGCGGAGTTTTGTAGGTAAGCCGCAGGTGCACGCGAGTTACGAGTTCGGGAGTGTTGTTTTTTATCATCAGCGATTCGGTTTTCGAGGAGAGGATTTTTTCAAAACCCAACATCTCTATCGCCTGATAAAAGGGGGCATTTTCATTTTGCTGTCCCGTACTTTGTCCCACCGGCGCACCCGTCGTGTTCTGGGCAAAGAGCGATGTACCGAAAACGAAAAATCCGAACAACAAAATATATTTCATGGCACCCGAAAGATTTTTCACAAAGATAATAATTCTTTCCATAAAAAAACAGCCTCATTCCGAAAATCGGGAACGAGGCTGTCGTAAAAGGTTTATCCGCTGCATCAAATCACGTACTGCGAACTGATGGATTCGTTTTCATATACGCGGCGTATGGTGTCGGCAAACATATCGGCGATGCTGATGATGTGCACTTTCGGACACTCCTTGTAATAAGGTATGCTGTCGGTGAAAATCATTTCCGTCATCTTCGAGTCGGTAACGCGCGAAGTGGCGGGGTCGGACATCACGGCATGGCTGGCAATGGCGCGCACCGAAAGGGCGCCTTTGCTTATCATCAGGTCGGCGGCTTTCGTTATCGTTCCGGCGGTATCGACCATATCATCGACGAGTATCACGTTTTTGCCCTGTACGTCGCCGATGACGGTCATACTCTCGACTTCGTTGGCTTTTGCCCGCGACTTGTGGCAAAGCACCAAAGGCACACCGAAATATTTGGCGTAAGAGTTGGCACGCTTGGAACCGCCGACGTCGGGCGATGCGATAACCATATCTTTCAGTTGCAGCGACTTGATATAGGGACAGAATACTGCCGATGCGTAGAGGTGATCGACCGGGATATTGAAAAATCCCTGTATCTGGTCGGCGTGCAAGTCCATCGTGATGAGGCGGTTGATGCCGGCAACGCCGAGCAGGTCGGCAATGAGTTTGGCGGCGATGGAAACGCGAGGTTTGTCTTTGCGGTCTTGGCGCGCCCAGCCGAAATAGGGCGTTACGGCAATTATCGACTCTGCCGAAGCGCGTTTGGCGGCATCGATCATCAGCAGCAATTCCATCAAATTGTCGGAATTGGGAAACGTCGACTGTATCAAAAATACCTGACAGCCCCGTATCGACTCCTCAAACGATACCGAAAATTCTCCATCGGCAAAATGCTGGATATTCATTTTTCCCAATTCACAAGCCAGCGAGTTGCAGATTTTTTCGGCGAGATAACGGGTGTTCGTTCCTGCAAAAACTTTGAACGGCGGTCTCTGAATCATAATGTGTAAACGTTTATATTTCCTATAAAGAGATTTGTACAGTATTTTCCTTTCTCCGAAAGGCGCGATGGAATGTGCTGCCTTTTTCTCCCTGCAAAGGTAGTGATTCTATCCTTATCTTGTTCGTATAGCGGCGCTTTTTTTCGTGTTAATTTATTCGGACGTAATCCGGCACTTCCATACGACGGCGCCATACGCCGATAGCGGCGTATCGAACAAGGTGTCGGGCGAAAGATTTTTTTGCTGTTCGGCACCGCCGAGCAGCTCTTTACACGACACCGCACCCGTGCGTATATGCCAGAAATCGAACAGATGCTGCGGAAGCCGTATTCCTGCCTGCACGGGCGATGCGCCGAAATTGACGGCGACGAGCAACAGGTCGTTTTTGCAGCGGCGGGCAAACGCATATTGCCGCCGGGGGTCGAATGCATCGTTTGCGCCATTGACATACATCAGATCGAAAAATCCGCCTTCACGCACGGCAGCTTCCCGATTACAAAGGGTCAATACCTTTCGATACATTTCGCGCAATTTTTTCCGGTCGGCTGAGAGGCGGGCGGTATTGCACTTTCCGCCGTTGTACCACTCCCGCACGGAGGGTACGCTCCAATAGTCGAAAATGGTCGTGCGTCCGTCGTGTCCGCTAAACCCTTCGGCATCTTCGCCGCGCTCGCCCAACTCCTGCCCGAAATAGAGCAGGAACGGATTGGTGTTCATCAACGCCGAGACAACCAAAGCGGGATAGGCTTTGAACGGGTCGCCGGCGTTGAACGACGATGCCACCCGCTGTTCATCGTGATTTTCAAGGAAATTGACCATTCGGTCGCCGATGCCGTCGAGCGACTGCCAGCAGCCGGTTATGCCGGCGGCAGGGACGCGGCAGCCCACCACTTCGCGCAGCAGGTCGTACAAGCCCACTTTGTCGTAGAGGTAGTCGAACCGACCGTTTTGCAGGTAGTTGCGATATTCGTTCGGGTTATAGACTTCGGCTATGAAAAGCAGGTCGTGGAAGGCTTTTTTGACTTGGGGTATCGCCCAGTGCCAAAATTCGACCGGCACCATCTCCACCATATCGCAACGAAAGGCGTCGATGCCTTTGGTTGCCCAGAAAAGGAGGATATGGAGCATCTTCGTCCACGTGTCGGGCACGGGGTCGAAGTGAGCGGCGCGACCGCCCAGATAATCGACGCCGTAGTTGAGTTTGACGGTTTCGTACCAGTCGTTCATCGACGGAGCGGCACAGAAACAATCGTTACCTGTCGCCTTGGCAGGAGATTCGATGTAGCGCTCCTGCCCCTCTCCTATAAAGAACCGGGGCGAGAATGTTTCGTCGGGGAAATAATAGAAGTTGTTGGCGGTATCGAAATGATGGTAGCGATTATCGTTTTCGCCGAGGTCGCTTACGCCGACAGGCTTGGCATCGGAACGGTACTGCCGCGCCACGTGGTTGGGCACGAAATCGATGACGACCCGCAAACCGTTCTCATGGGTGCGCGCCACAAGCGACTCGAACTCCGCCATACGGGCGGCAACGTTCACCGCCAAATCGGGATCGACGTCGTAATAATCCTTGACGGCATAGGGCGAACCGGCTTTTCCTTTGACGATGTAACGGTTGTCGGGCGCGATGCCGTATGCCGAATAGTCGGTCTGCGTGGCGTGTTCCAAAATGCCGGTGTACCACACGTGCGTGCAACCAAGCCGCTTTATCGCTGCCAGGGCATTGTCGTTTATATCGTTGAATTTGCCGACGCCGTTTTCTTCAAGGCTTCCGCCGACGACGCAATTTTCCGTCGTATTGCCGAAAAGGCGGGGCAGCAACTGGTAGATGATGATTTTTTCTTTTTTCATACAATGCAGATATTTGATATTTTTCAAAAAAAGCGTATATTCGCCTTGTTAAAAAATCGCACAAAATTACCGATTTTTTCGATACGCATCGAACTCTAAAAACGAAAAAGATGATAAACCGAAAACAAATGTTGAGTTTATTGACCGCCCTGTCGATAGGCGCGGCAGCCGGCGCACAAAAGCCGTTCACCGTAGCCGTATGGCCCGGCGGCGCAGCCGAAAACAACGGCATACGCGCCGAAGAAAAATTGACGGAAAGCGGACATTACATCAATGCCCGCACCGCCGAGTTGTATGTTTACCTTCCCGAAAAAGCGGTGAATACCGGCGCGGTAGTCATCATCTGTCCGGGCGGGGGCTATACCCGACAAGCCATGCAGCACGAAGGCATACAGTTTGCCGAGATGTTGCAGAAAAAAGGCGTGGCAGGCATCATACTCAAATACCGGCTTCCGAACGGACATCATGCCATACCGCTCGCCGATGCTGCCGAAGCCGTGCGCATCGTCCGCGCCCATGCCGCCGAATGGGGTATTGCTCCCGACAAAGTGGGGATTGCGGGCTTTTCGGCAGGCGGGCATCTGGCATCGACGCTCGGGACGCACTATACGACGGAGAGCCGCCCCGACTTCATGCTGCTGTTTTATCCGGTCGTAACGATGAAAGAGTTTACGCATAAGGGGTCGCGCGACAACCTGCTGGGTGCGGAGAAAGACAACGCCGCACTGATAGACTTATATTCCAATGAACTGCATGTTACTGCCGACACGCCACCCGCCCTTTTCCTGCTGAGCGACGACGACAAATCGGTGCCTCCCGCCAACAGCGTGCAGATGTATGCCGCCATGAAAAAAGCGGGCGTAGCGGCATCGATGCACATCTTCGCCACCGGCGGACACGGGTGGGGCTGCCGACCCTCATTCGCCTATTACGATTCGTGGCAATCGCTTATGTGGAAATGGCTAACCCAGCGCGGCATCATTTCATCTGAAACAAAATAACACTTTTTATGTCAAATTTCATATCAAAAAAAGAAGAAAAGTGTTTTTTTCTACAAATAATTTTTTACTTTTGCGCAAATAAAAACAATAACCCCAAATTTTTGTATTATGAAAAAGAAATTAACTGTGGCTGTTGCCATACTGATGGCAGGTAGTCTGACATTCTCTTCCTGCATCGGCTCGTTCGGTCTGACGAACAAAATCTTCGACTGGAACAACAATATGGGTTCCAAATGGGTGAACGAAGTGGTATTCTTCGCATTCCTTATCCTCCCCGTTTATGAAATCTCGTTGATTGCCGACGGTTTGGTTATCAACTCCATCGAATTTTGGTCGGGAAACAACCCCTTGGCTGACAATGTAAAACACATCGAAGGCGAAAACAGCGACTACCTCGTAGAATCCAACGAAAACGGTTACAAAGTTACCGATACGGTTACCAACGAAACGGTTGAATTTACCTATAACAAGGAAGAAAATTCGTGGGCTGTAAACGGTATCACGTTCCTTACTTTCATCGATGACGAACACATCGGCGTATATGCCGGCGAAGGTCAAATGGTAACGGTTGAAAAATCGCAAGCCGGTCTTTTGGCTTACAAATCGATGATCGGCGCAGCCGGCTTCATGGCAAGCAAATAATATTCACCGATTTTTTCATTGTCCGGACTTCACTCCTGCGGGAATGAAGTCCGGTTTTTTATGTCGGGACATCATTCTTTTTCACCGACTGCCCCGATGAAATTTTTTAGTCTTTTATTCCCTTTATAAAATAGTGCCATTTCGAAAAATAATTTTTATCTTTACCTGTTTTCAGACTACAACGTATGAAGAAGAAAATACTCTTATGGTCGCTCATGGCTCTTTTCTGCACCGCAGCATATGCACAGGAAAGCGCCGTATCGGACGAGGACGACTATCCCCGCATCATCACGCGCGACTCCGTTTTTTATTACGCATCGCTCGTAAACGACTATTTCATGCGCACCTATCCCGACCCGACCGAAGACTCATTCGTGGGTGGAAAAAAACGCAACAGCCGCATCTGGACACGGGGCGTTTACTACGAAGGACTGATGGCGATGTACCGCCAGCGACAGGTAGAAACTTGGTATGAATACACACGGGAATGGGGCGACTTTCACAAATGGATTTCCAACGATACTAAGGCCCCGACCAATGCCGACTTCCACTGCTGCGGCATGGCGTATCTCGATATGTATATGCTCGAACCGACCGACACCATACGCAAAACGCACATCAAAAACCATATCGACATGCTGATGTATAAGCGCCAAACCATAAACGACTGGTCTTGGGTGGACGCCATACACATGGCGATGCCCATCTACGCGCAACTCGGTGTCATCGAACACGACGAACGCTACTTCGAATATATGTACAATATGTATATGTACACACGCGACAAACAGGGCGATTCGAAGAAAGGCGGCTCGCCGCTGTTCAACGAGCAAGACGAACTGTGGTACCGCGACAACAAATTCGACCCACCCTACACCGACAAAGTGGAAAAGGACAAACCCTGCTACTGGTCGCGCGGAAACGGGTGGGTATATACGGCTCTGGCGCGGGTGCTCTACTATGCTCCCGACACGCTTTGCCACCGGCAGCAATACATCGACGATTTCACCACCATGTCGAAGGCGCTTGCCGAATGCCAACGGGAAGACGGCTTTTGGAGCGTGAGCCTCGCCGCCCCGAGCAACTACGGTTCGACCGAATCGGAAGGTCCGGAAACATCGGGCACGGCGCTTTTCGTGGCAGGCATGGCATACGGCGTGCACACGGGTCTGCTCGACAGCGCCACCTACATGCCGCACGTACGAAGCGGCTGGACGGCTCTATGCCTCAAAGCCGTAGACGAAGACGGATTCCTGCATTACGTACAAGGCACCGGCTCCACGCCCGAAGACTCGCAGCCCATCGTATATGCCACCGTGCCCGACTTCGAAGATTTCGGCGTGGGCTGTTTCCTGCTGGCAGCAGCCGAAGTGTACCAGCTCGGCGACGTGGATATAAAAACCGATAACACGGACAGCGGCGATAATGAAGAGAGCTCCAGCGACGGAGAAGAGAGTTCGACCGGCAGCCTCAACGCCGAAAGGCGAATCGTCGGCACCGAAATCTACTCGGCAAGCGGCATCGCGCAGCCGCAGCCCGTACAGGGCATAAACATCGTGAAAACGCTTTACTCCGACGGAAGCATCGATGTGAAGAAAATTTTTATCAAATAAAATTATTTACACGACAATAAGTACTTTTTGTCGAATATTGTGTCTGACAGCTCGAAAACAAAAAGTCCGACCTCCGGTCGGACTTTTTGTTTTCTCCTGCCCCATAAACGGGTCGATTTCAATCTTTAAGGCAAGCCAGCGGGATAACCTTCACCCCATCGTCGCGCGTGTAAGCAAACTCACCGCCCGTAAGCACTATCAGCAAATCGGGCTCTCTAAGAGGCACTTGGCGTTCATTTTCATTTCTTGCTCTGATGAGCTGTTGCATTTCGAGCAAATGTTTTGCACCCTCTTCTACGTCCCGACTACCCAATTTACACTCTATCAACGCATATCTGCCGTCTTTCAGATGCAAAACGATATCCGCTTCCAGCCCGTATCTGTCGTGATAATAGGAAACCCTGCCCTCTATCGCCTGAGAATACACTTTCAAATCGCGTATGCACATACATTCGAATACAAAACCGAATGTCCGCAAATCCAGCTCCAATGTTTTCGGCGTCGCCCCCATGGCTGCCACAGCGATGGAAGGGTCGATAAAACATCTTTTCTTTCCGCTTCTGATGGCAGAGGCCGAGCGTATCGCCGGACACCATGCATCGATATCTTCAATCACATACAGACGTGTCAGCGCGTTGATGTAATCTTCAAAGGTCGTCATGGACACCGATTCCATTTCGGCTTGTACATCAGCCAGCATACTCGTTTTTTTTGCCAAAGTGCAGAGATTGCGCGCATACGAGCGCAAAATAAGACGGGCAAGCACGGCATTTCGCCGGACATCATCTATCCGCGATATATCTTCTTCGCAAACGACATTCAGGTAATCGCCCGCAATTAACAATTTCGCTTTATCGCTCTTTACACCCAACGAATCAGGCCAACCGCCCCGACAAGCAGCAAGTATAAGATTTTCTATCGACATTCTCGAAGCAATACCGTCGATATCGTTTTTTTTATGGTCGAAAAGTTCTTGCAGGGATATTTCTCCGGAAGATTCCAACGATTCGTACAGACTCATCGGATACATGGTTATCGACGAAATTCTGCCGGTACCTGAGTGCATTCTTTTTTGCACCTCCGGACTGTTTTTCCCCTCTTCTATAACCGTAGACCCCGTAAGAATGAATTGACCTTTCAATTTTCTATCATCAACGGCCGTTCTCACAGCGTCCCACAAAACAGGTGCGTCCTGCCATTCATCGATCAGTCGCGGCGTATCGCCTTTCAAAAGTATCGAGGGCTTAGTACGTGCAGTAGCAAGATATCCGGCTCGTCTGTCGGGGTCTTGCAACTTAATCACGCTTTTGGCATGACGCTCTGCTGTCGTAGTTTTTCCACACCATTTATGGCCTTTGATTTGTACTGCGCCAAAGGCTTCCAGTAACAATGCCAATTGCCTGTCCGCTATTCTTTGCAAATATTCCATACGCAAATGTTTACGCGGCAAAAATAATGATATTTTTTATATTGCGCAACGCTGCTGTGTGTTTTTGTGGCAATTCACTGTGCGTTTTTGTGGCAATTCACTGTGCGTTTTTGTGGCAATTCACTGTGTGTTTTTGTGGCAATTCACTGTGTGTTTTTGCGGTAATCAATACTCGAAGCGTCCGAATTCCGATTCGATAATCAGTCGGTTGCGCTCGGCAGGCGCCACGTAGCCGACGATGCGCGCATCGATGCCGAACGAGCGGGTGATGTCGATGACCGTCTGCGCATCTTCAGGAGCGAGGTACACCTCCATACGGTGCCCCATGTTGAAGACTTTGTACATTTCCTGCCAGTCGGTTCCCGACTGTTCCTGTATGATGCGGAACAAAGGAGGCACGGGAAAGAGGTTGTTTTTCACCACCTCCATGCCTTCGACGAAGTGCATGACTTTGGTCTGCGCGCCGCCCGAACAGTGCACCATGCCGTGTATGCGGGGGCGCATTTCGTCGAGCATTTTTTTGACTACCGGCGCATACGTGCGGGTGGGCGAAAGCACCAACTTGCCGGCGTCGATGCCGAGCGACTCGATGGCGTCGGTGAGGTGCAGACTGCCGGAATATACCAACTCGTCGGGCACGGCGGCGTCGTAACTTTCGGGGTATTTTTCCGCCAGATATTTTGCGAACACGTCGTGGCGCGCCGAAGTAAGCCCGTTGCTGCCCATACCGCCGTTGTAGCTTTTTTCGTAAGTCGCCTGTCCGAAAGATGCCATGCCCACGATGACGTCGCCCGGACGGATATGCGCGTTGTCGATGACGTCGCTGCGCTTCATGCGGCAGGTTACCGTGCTATCGACGATGATGGTGCGCACGAGGTCGCCCACATCGGCAGTCTCGCCGCCGGTGGCATACACGCCCACGCCCATGTCGCGCAGCTCGGCAAGCAGTTCGTCGGTGCCGTTGATAATGGCGGAGATGACCTCGCCGGGCACCAACAGTTTGTTGCGCCCGATAGTCGATGACACCAGAATGTTATCGGTGGCGCCGACGCAGAGCAGGTCGTCGATGTTCATGATGAGTGCGTCCTGCGCAATGCCTTTCCATACGGAGAGGTCGCCCGTCTCGCGCCAATACATGTATGCCAGCGACGATTTCGTGCCGGCACCGTCGGCGTGCATGATGTTGCACCATGCGGGGTCGCCGCCCAGAATGTCGGGGATAATTTTGCAAAAGGCTTTCGGGAAAATGCCCTTGTCGATATTTTTTATGGCGTTGTGTACGTCTTCTTTCGAGGCGGATACGCCGCGCAGGTTGTAACGTTGATCACTCATAGCAACAGATTTTCTGCAAATTTAATGTAAAAAAAGGGGGCGGCAAAGCGTTTTCGCCATTATTCGCCGAACGGGGTCGCATAGTCGTTGTGCGACACCGTCTTTTCGAGGGGCTTGCGTTGCTTCTCGCGCAAGGGGTCGGCGGAATATCCGATGACGATGTCGAGCAGCACGCGCTTGCCGGAGGGGATATGCAGCACCTTGCGCACCGCCGCTTCGTCGAACCAGCCCAGCATACAGGAGCCCAGCCCTTCGTCGGCGGCAGCCAAAACGATGTGGGCGGCGACAATGCCGATGTCGAGGTGGGGAAAATGTTTCCGCTTCACCCAGCCGCCTACTGTCGAAGTGAAATTGCCCGACTCCTCCACGACGAGAATGTGCACGGGCGCCTGTTTGGTAAAATGATTCATGCCCAGCACCTTGCTCGCCACCGCATCGGCAACGCGTTTTTTGGTGTCGGCATCATCGACCACGATGAAATGCCACGGCTGCGAATTGCACGCCGACGGCGCCAGACGCGCCGCCTCGATGATACGCGCCAGCTTCTCCGGCTCGACGCGGCGGTCGGGGTCGAACCGCCGGTCGCTCTGACGACCGGCTGCCAATTCGAGAAAACTTTTCATATCCTTGTCATTCCATTATTTACCGTATGCCATCATGCGGCTGATGTATTTGCCGATGATGTCGAATTCCAGATTGACGATGCTGCCCTCCTTTATCCGGTGGAAATTGGTGTGTTCGTGAGTATAAGGAATAATCGCCACCTGAAAGCCGTCGGGACGGGAGTTGCAGACGGTAAGGCTCACGCCGTTCACCGCCACCGAGCCTTTTTCCACCGTAACATATCCCTGCCGCACCATTTCGGGCGTGGAATCGTAAACGAAAGTGTAGTACCAACTGCCGTCGGCTTCTTCGACACGGGTGCAGCGCGCCGTGCAATCGACGTGTCCCTGCACGATGTGCCCGTCGAGGCGGCCGTTCATCAGCATACTGCGTTCGAGATTCACTTTGTCGCCCACCTGCAACAGCCCGAGGTTGCTGCGGTCGAGCGTTTCCTGTATGGCGGTAACGGTGTAGGTATCGCCGTCGAGGCTCACCACCGTAAGACACACGCCGTTGTGCGAAATGCTCTGGTCGATTTTCAACTCGCCGGCAAACGAACACGAAAGCGTCAGATGCAGGTTTCCCTGCTCGCGACGCAAGGCGACTACGGTCGCCGCTTCTTCCACGATTCCTGAAAACATTTTTATTCCATATTTATATTGAATGGAACAAAAGTAGAAAAATTTTTTCGCACTGCCTCTGTCGTATCGACACAAATCCGTATTTTTGAAAAAATTTTCGCATTTCGACCAAACAAAAGAACGCATGAATACGAAAGTGTGGATAGAAGCCGCCCGTCCCCGCACGCTGCCGACCTCCGTGTGTCCGGTCATTGCCGCCACCGCGTATGCGTGGGCGCAGGGGAAAGCCGACTGGGGGGCTGCCGCCATCTGTTTCTTTTTCGCGCTCGCGGCGCAGGTGGCTGCCAACTTCGGGAACGACTACTTCGACTACAAACGGGGCGCCGACCGCGCCGACCGCGTGGGTCCGCGCCGCGCCGTTACCGCCGGCGACATTTCGCCGCGCGCCATGCTCGGCGCCACGCTGGCGACACTGGGTATCGCCTGCGCCGCCGGCTGCCTGCTCATACCGACAGCGGGGTGGTGGCTCGTCGCCGCCGGCGCCGTCATCGCCGTTGCCGCACTGGCTTACTCGGCAGGTCCTTACCCGCTCTCGTATCACGGATTGGGCGATGTTACGGTATGGACGTTTTTCGGCTTGGTGGCAGTGAACCTGACCTACTACGTGCAAGCCTTGTCGTTCGATTTCGACGTGTTCCTTTGCAGCGCAGCCATGGGGCTGCTGTCTGTCAATATATTGATTGTCAACAATTACCGCGATTACGAAGACGACAAAGCCGCCGGCAAGCACACGACAGTGGTACTGTTCGGACGGCGTTTCGCCCGCACGGCTTACCACCTCAACGGCATCGCCGCTCTGCTGCTCACGGTAAACGCATGGATTGCCGCCGGCGCGGCGGGCATCGTGCTGCTGCACGTCTACGTGGTGCTGCACCTCAAAGGCTGCCGCGCCCTCTCGACCTGCACGGGGCGCGAACTCAACAAGGTATTGGGCATGACTGCCCGCAACCAACTGATATTTACCCTGCTGCTCGTAGCGGCACTCCTGCTCGCAGCATTCGACATACCCTTTTTCCTCTTTACCTTATGAACCGTTTTTTCCATACCTTTTCCGATGCTTCGTTTGCCGTAAAGGTTTGCATCTTTTTGTTGTTCGAGCTGGCGGGGCTTTGTCTGACCATGCTCCTTTCCGTTATCTACACCGCCCTTTTCGACGGCATCGCCGCCCTGCGTCTTGCCCTCGCTTCGCAAGACCTGTTCCTGTTCATCGTGCCGGCATGGTGCGCCGCGCTGTTTTTCGGCGGCAACGCTGCGCGGTATCTGCACGCCGACCGAATGCCCCGCGCCGCCTCCCTGCTCGGTATGCTCGCCGTGCTGCTCGCCGCCACGCTGCCGATGGAGAGAATCATCGCATGGAACGAAGCGGTGCGGCTGCCCGAATCGCTTGCCACCCTCGAATCGTGGCTGCGGGCGCAGGAAGATGCGGCGCAGGCGCTGACGCAGCAGATTCTGCAATTCGGCTCCGTCGGCGATATGCTCGCGATGCTGCTTATCGTGGGCGTACTCACCGGCATCGGCGAGGAGTTCGTGTTTCGCGGCATCGTGCAGCGGCTGCTGTTGGAAAAGCTGCGCAACAGCCACGCCGCCGTGTGGATTGCCGCATTTCTGTTCAGCGCCATACATTTTCAATTTTACGGCTTCGTGCCGCGTATGCTGCTCGGGGCGTTCTTCGGGTATCTGTTAGTATGGTCGGGCAACATCTGGCTGCCGGTGGCAGCCCATGCCCTGAACAACAGCTTCGCCGTACTCGACGCCTATTTTTCGGAAAATATGGCAGCGAGCGAGGAAATACGCAACTGGGCGACAGCGGGCGGCGCGTGGATATGGCTCGTCAGCCTGCCGATACTTGCCGTGCTGCTCGGGTGGCTGCGAAACCGGTGTCTGCACGAGCGGCGACGGTAACTCCGCCGACCCGGACAAGAATACGCAAAAACGAGCCGCTTGCTTTCCTTTTTTCGGAAAAATTATTTTTTCGCTTATCTTTTCGATAAAAAAGATGAAAATATTTTGCAATTCCCGTTTTTCTCTTTATCTTTGTCCCTCGAAAAAAATTTCGAGAACGATATGAAACAGATGTTCAACTACGCATATTCCTTTTATTTTTACTTTACCCAAAAGTAAAAACGGGATTTCGCGCGGCTGCACATTCGATAAAATAAAGAAAAATCCCGTTCACAAGACGGGATTTTTTTTGATATAAACAAGAAACAAATGAAACGCATCGCCATACAAGGAGGCAAAGGCTCGTTCCACGACATCACCGCCCACCGCTATTTCAGCGGCGAGGAGATAGATGTACTCTACTGCGCCACGTTCGAAGACGTTTTCAAAAGCATCAAATACGACGACAGCGTCATCGGTCTGGTAGCCATAGAAAACACCATTGCGGGGAGCCTGCTGCAAAATCATGAACTGCTGCGGGAAAGCGGATTTCAAATCATCGGCGAAGCCCGCCTGCACATCTCGCACTCGATTATGTGCCTGCCCGACGACGACTGGGACGACATCACCGAAGTAAACTCCCACCCTATTGCCCTGATGCAGTGCCGCGAATTTCTCAACGCACACCCCCGCATGAAAGTGGTGGAAACCGAAGATACCGCCCAAAGCGCGGAAAACATCTTCAACCAAAACCTGCGCGGACACGCCGCCATCTGCGGAAAAGACGTCGCCGCCATGTACGGCATGAAAATATTGCAGGAGGGCATCGAAACCAACAAACACAACTCCACCCGCTTTTTGGTAATCGCCGACCGGTGGCACGCCGAAGAGTACCGCAAAAAAGAGAATCCGAGCAACAAGGCAAGCCTCGTGTTCTCGCTGCCGCACACCGAAGGCAGCCTTTCGCAGGTGCTTTCGATACTCTCGTTCTACAAAATGAATCTGACGAAAATACAGTCGCTTCCCATCATCGGACGGGAGTGGGAATACCAGTTCTACATCGACGTGGTTTTCGACGATATATCGCGGTATCATCAGGCTATCAATGCCATACGACCGCTTATCGGAGAACTTAAAATATTAGGAGAATATGCCGAATCAAAAGACAACCTGTAACCCTGTCGTACCCGCCAATCGGGTGAATACGATCAGCGAATACTACTTCTCGAAAAAACTCAAAGAGGTGGCGGAAATGAATGCGCGCGGACTGAATGTCATCAGTCTGGGCATCGGCAGTCCCGACAAGCCGCCGCACCGCGACGCCATAGAAACGCTCTGCCGCGAAAGCCGCAAGAACAACACGCACGGGTATCAACCCTACGTGGGCATACCGGCGTTGCGCAAGGCTTTTGCCGAGTGGTACAAAGAATGGTACGGCGTAACGCTCGACCCGCAAACCGAAATACAGCCGCTTATCGGTTCGAAAGAGGGCATACTGCATATATCGCTGGCATTCCTCAATCCGGGCGACGGCGTATTGGTGCCCAATCCGGGATACCCGACCTACACGTCGGTGAGCCGTCTGGCAGAGGCGCGCATCATTCCTTACGAGTTGAGGGAGGAGAACAAGTGGCAACCCGACTTCGAGGCGTTGGAGCGGAGCGACCTTTCGGGCGTGAAACTCATGTGGGTGAACTACCCCAATATGCCGACCGGTGCACCCGCTTCGCGCGAACTGTTTGAGAAATTAGTGGACTTCGGTCGTCGACACGGCATCGTCATCGTAAACGACAATCCGTACAGCTTCATACTCAACGACAAGCCGTTGAGCCTGCTTTCGGTCGAAGGGGCGAAAGACATCTGCATAGAAATGAACTCCATGAGCAAAGCGCACAATATGCCGGGCTGGCGCATCGGTATGCTGGCATCGAACCGTCAATTCGTGGAATGGGTCTTGCGGGTGAAAAGCAACATCGACAGCGGCACGTTCCGCCCCATGCAGGAGGCGGCCGTAACGGCGCTCGCCCTGCCGGCATCGTGGTACCGCGACATCAATGCGGTGTATAAAGAGCGGCGCATCGTAGCGGAGCAAATCGTCAAAGCCTTAGGCTGCACGTTCGACCCCGACCAACGAGGTATGTTTCTGTGGGCGAAAGTGCCCGACAGCGTCGAAAGCGGGGCTGCGCTGGCCGACCGCGTACTCTACGAAGCGCACGTATTCATCACGCCGGGCATGATATTCGGCAGTCAAGGCGAACGCTATATCCGCATTTCGCTCTGCGCCGACCTGCCCGCCTTGCAGGAAGCATTGGAACGCATCGAACAACACATACGATAAATAAAAAACATTAGAATATGGCAGACAAAGTTTTAGACTTGGAACCCTTCACCTTTGCAGGTGTCGAAAACAAGCGACCCCTTATCATTGCCGGTCCTTGCAGCGCAGAGACCGAAGAACAGGTGCTCGAAACCGCCAAAGGGCTTGCAGCACAAGGCATCAAAATATTCCGTGCCGGAATATGGAAACCCCGTACCAAACCCGGAGGATTCGAGGGCGTGGGCAGCATCGGACTGCCGTGGCTCAAACGGGTGAAAGAGGAAACGGGTATGTACGTAGCTACCGAAGTCGCCAACCAGTACCACGTGCTCGAAGCGCTCAAACACGGCATCGACATTCTGTGGATAGGCGCGCGCACCTCCGCCAACCCCTTCGCCATGCAGGAGATAGCCGACGCCCTGAAAGGCGCCGACATTCCCGTGATGATAAAAAATCCGGTGAACCCCGACCTCGAACTGTGGATAGGCGCGGTAGAACGCATCTACAATGCCGGCATACGCAAAATTGCCGTTATCCATCGCGGTTTCAGTTCATACGACAAACGGCTCTACCGCAACCTGCCGCAGTGGCATATCCCCATCGAATTTCGCCGTCGCTACCCGCACATACCGCTTTTCTGCGACCCCAGCCACATCGGCGGCAAACGCGACCTCATCGCTCCGCTCTGCCAGCAGGCTATGGACTTGGGCTTCGACGGTCTCATCGTGGAATCGCACTGCAACCCCGACTGCGCATGGAGCGACGCCTCGCAGCAGGTTACGCCCGACACCCTCTCCTACATCTTGAATATGCTCGTGATACGCGAGACTTCGCAAAGCACGGAAAACCTGAACGAACTGCGCCGCCAAATCGACGAACTCGACAACCAACTGCTCGAACTGCTCGCCCGACGTATGCGCGTAGCCCGCGAAATAGGCGTGTACAAAAAGGAACACGGAATGCCCGTATGGCAGGCTGCCCGATACGATGAACTGTTGAGCAAGCGCGTAGAACAGGCGGTCGAACTCGAAATGGACGGCGATTTCATGAAAACTGTTCTCGCGGCTATTCACGAGGAGTCGGTAAGACAACAAATGATTATCATCAACCAATAACGGCAACACCATGAAGATTTTGATTTTGGGCGCAGGAAAAATGGGTTCGTTCTTCGCCGACGTGCTGAGTTTCGAACACGAAGTGGCGATATTCGACACCGACCCGCAACGCCTGCGATTCACATTCAACACGCTGCGCATGACGACGATGGACGAGGTGGAGGCTTTCCGCCCCGAACTGCTGATAAACGCCGTTACCCTGAAATACACGATTCCGGCATTCGAGAGCGTGCTGCCGCACCTGCCCGCCACCTGCATCATCTCCGACATCGCTTCGGTGAAAACGGGACTGCCGGAATTCTACAAAAAAACGGGCAGACCGTTCGTATCGACACACCCGATGTTCGGCCCCACATTCGCCAACCTCGACAAACTCTCCGAAGAAAACACGATTATCATTTCGGAATCCGACCACTTGGGAAAGGTATTTTTCAGAGACCTGTACAGCCGGCTGCACCTCAACATCTTCGAATACACGTTCAAAGAACACGACGAAACCATCGCCTACTCGCTCTCCATACCGTTTGCCTCGACGATGGTATTCGCCGCGATTATGAAACATCAGGACGCACCGGGTACGACGTTCAAAAAACACATGAACATCGCTCGCGGACTGCTCTCGGAAGACGACTTCCTCGTGATTGAAATTCTGTTCAATCCGCATACGCCCGAACAGTTGGAGAAAATACAGCAGCAACTCTCCACGCTGCAAAAAATCATTCGCGAAAAAGACAGCGACGAAATGAAAAAATATTTGAGCCGCCTGCGGGAAAACATCAAATAATCCCTGCCGGCAGCCCCCTGTATCCGCCACCCGACCAACGGTCGGGTGGCGTTTTTTATTCGTAACGCGCTCCATTTTTTCCGGAAAATGTGAAAAATCGCCCGTAATAAATGCCGATTCTGTGAAATTTTAGCGATATTTTTCTCCGATTCCGTGAAAAATAAGTACATTTACAGCGTCGAAAATGTGAATATCATGGATAAACTCCTTAGAAGAAAGATAGATAGTGTACTCGCAGAATGGAAGAATCGAGCCGACCACAAGCCGTTGATCATCAAAGGCGCCAGACAAATCGGGAAAACAGTTTCCATTTCGGCATTCGCCCGCACGAACTACAAAAGTTTTATCTATATCAATTTTGTAGAACAGAAAAAATACCGGAGCATCTTCGACGACGGCTATGAAGTAGAGACCATTCTGAAAAACATATCTCTGCTCAATCCCTCTTTCACGTTCATTCCCGGAGATACGCTGTTTTTTTTCGACGAACTGCAAGAGTGTCCGTCATGCGCCACCGCCCTGAAATTTTTCAGCCTCGACGGACGCTACGATGTCATCTGCTCCGGCTCGCTGATGGGTATCAATTACCATGAAATAGAATCGAATGCCGTAGGTTTCAAAGAAGATTTCGAGATGCACTCGATGGACTTCGAGGAATTTTTGTGGGCAAAAAATTATTCCGACGACTTCATCGAAGATATGTACTGTCATATGCTCGACCTTCAACCCTTTACCGCGTTGGAACTCGACACCCTTTTCGGCATCTTCAAAGAGTATATGGTGCTGGGCGGAATGCCCGATGTGGTCAAAACCTATATCACCAACAAGAATTTTTCGGGAACGCTCAACATTCAAAAACAATTGCTTATCGACTACGACGAAGATATTACCAAATATGCCGCAGGTCTCGACAAGGCAAAAATAAGAAATGTATATAATCATATTTCGGTGTTTCTTGCCAAAGAGAACAAACGGTTTCAAATATCGAAAGTCGCCCTGAATGCCCGCAACCGCGACTACATCGGCATCATCGACTGGCTTTCTTCGGCGGGTATCATCAACCCGTGCTACTGTCTGGCAGAGGTGGCGCTGCCCCTGAAAGGCAATTACGACCCCAAATCGTATAAAATCTATTTCAAAGATACCGGACTGCTGATTGCATCGCTCGACGAGGAAGCGCAGGAAGACCTGCGGGCAAACCGGAACTTCGGCACCTACAAAGGCGCCATATACGAAAATATCGTGGGCGATATGCTGGCAAAACAGGGATATAACCTCTATTATTACAAACACGATAACCCCACGTTGGAAATGGATTTCTTTATCCGCGATGCCCGCAACCTGATTCCGGTAGAGGTGAAAGCAAACGACGGAGCCACGCCGTCGCTCAAAAAACTCATTGAGGAGGACAAATACGGAGACATCTATTTCGGCATCAAACTGGGATATAAGAATATCGGTTTCAACGGGCAATTCTATACATTTCCTTATTTCTTGACATTCCTGCTGAAACGCTATTTAAGAGAGCGGAAATAAGGCAAAATGCCGTCGAGTTCGAGGTGTCTGCCGGCAATGCCGTGCGCCCCCTCTCGGTAACCGAAATCGATATTTTTCTCGAAGCCACCCGACCGACGGTCGGGTGGCTGTTTTTTTGACAGTGTTTCAACGCAAGAGAATGCCGGAAACGAAACGGCCGAACAGTTTTCCGCCGGCACGGCGCGAGGAGAAAAAGAGGTCGTTGCGGTGGCAGGTGCAGATGCCCGCCGTAACGATATGTTCGGGCAGCACGCCTGCCGAGAGCAAATCGAGGCGGTTGGCAGCGCACAAATCGACATGATGCCGGTTGGCTGCGCCTCGTCGAGGCGTAATAACCGTATCCCGAAAATCGGGATAGGCAGCGACAAAATCGGCAACTACCTCGTCGCCCACCTCGAAAGCGGATTCGCCGATAGAGGGACCTATCGCCGCATAGATGTCGGAGGGGTCGCAGCCGCAGGCGGCTTGCATCGCACCGACGGTGCGGGAGGCAATGCGTCCCACCGTACCGCGCCAACCGGCATGGGCGGCAGCCACCACGCGGCGCCGCGCATCGTAATAGAGCAGCGGCACGCAGTCGGCGGTGGATATGGCGACGCACACGTCCGTCATGCCGGTAACGAGGGCATCGACTTGCGACAGGTATTCGCCCTGCCGTGCGGTGTCCCATGTAAAATATTCGGGAGTAATGATTCGTACCTCATTGCCGTGCACCTGTCGGGGCTGCACCAACCGCTCGGGCGGAATAGCAAGGGCTTCGCACAGGTGCGCCCGCCGCGCCAAAACAGCCGACAAGTCTTCGCCGGAATGACGACCCAAGTTAAAGGTGGAAAAAGGGTTGGCAGGCTCGACCCGCCCCCGCGTCGTAACGAAGTGGGTCAATCGCTCGAAAGCATCGAATGTGCGGAAAGTGCAAACGTCGATTTCAGGCGCCAGACGGCGCAGCACGATTTCAGGCGTTATCGTCGTCCCAATCGTATTCATCGTAATTCGCTTCATCATCGCCATCGTCCTCCATGTGCGCGACATCGAGGTTGCGATGCACGGGTGTCGCCGTGCGGACGGCATCGCTGTCGATAGCCTTCCACAAACAATCTTTCAATTCGGCAATGCCCTGCCCCGTAACCGACGATATGTAGACGACGGGCACATCGGAGGGCACTTTCTGCCGGAGGGCGGCGAGCAATTCATCGTCGAGCATATCGCACTTGGAAACCGCCAGTATGCGCTGCTTGTCGAGCAGGTCGGGGTTGTAGGCGGTCAATTCGCCCAAAAGTATTTCGTACTCGCGACGTATGTCGTCGGCATCGGCGGGCACCATGAAAAGCAGCACGGCGTTGCGCTCAATGTGGCGGAGGAAACGCAAGCCCAAGCCTTTGCCCTCGCTCGCCCCCTCGATGATGCCGGGAATATCCGCCATGACGAACGAGCGGTTTTCGCGATAGGAAACGATGCCCAGATTGGGTTCCATCGTGGTAAAGGGATAATCGGCAATTTTGGGCTTCGCCGCCGAAACGGCAGCCAGCAGGGTGGACTTGCCGGCGTTGGGGAATCCCACCAGCCCGACATCTGCCAAGAGTTTCAACTCCAAAACGACCGCCCGCTCGATAGAAGGCTCGCCGGGCTGGGCGTAGCGCGGCGTCTGGTTGGTGGCGCTGCGGAAATGCCAGTTGCCCAATCCGCCCCGACCGCCTTTCAGCAATATGGTTTCTTGTCCGTCGTCGGTCAGTTCGCAGAGGTATTCGCCCGTTCCGGCGTCGAAAACGACCGTTCCGCAGGGCACTTCGATCACGCGGTCTTCGCCGTCCTTGCCGGTGCTGCGGTTCGCCGTGCCCGGCTCGCCGTTTCCGGCGTACACGTGGCGCTCGTAGCGCAGGTGCAGCAGCGTCCAATAGTTGCGGTTCGCCCGCAAGATGATGTGTCCGCCGCGCCCGCCGTCGCCGCCGTCGGGACCGCCTTTCGGCGTGTATTTCGCCCGATGCAGGTGCGCCGAGCCGGCACCGCCCTTACCGGAGCGGCAGTATATTTTTACGTAATCGACAAAATTCGACTCTGCCATATCATTGAAATTCGTGGCAACAAAGATAAGGGTTTGCCGCGACACGGGCAAATCCGGAGAGGGGATAAAAGAAGAAGCGGTTAGAGACAGGCGGAAAGTTCGCGCGCTATTGCCTCGAAAATGGCATCGACGGCGCCGGTGCCTTTGATGGCGCGGTATCTGCCGCTCTCCTTGTAAAAATTCTGCAAGGGGGTCGTCTGGGAGTGATATACGTCAAGACGCTTCTTTATGGTTTCGAGGTTGTCGTCGGAGCGACCGGACACCTGTCCGCGTTTGAGCAGGCGGTCGATTAATTCGGCTTCGCCCACTTCCAGCCCGACAACCGCCGACACGGCTGTACCCCGCTCCGCCAGCAGCGTGTCCAACGCTTCGGCTTGCGGTATCGTGCGCGGGAATCCGTCGAAAATCACGCCGTTGCGTGTTTCTGGTATCGTATCCAACAGATTAGCAAGCATTTTTATGATAATGGCATCGGGCAGAAGCTGTCCTTTGGAAATATAGCCGTCGGCTATTTTTCCCAACTCGCTGCCCGCCTCTATCTCCTTGCGCAGGAGTTCACCCGTAGAAATATGGTAAAGACCGTATTTCTCCACGATTTTTTCGCTCTGCGTCCCTTTTCCGGAACCCGGAGCACCGAAAATAACGACATTCAACATAATTTACCTATTCTTTTTTACCGATTCTTCTTTTGAAAATCAATCGTCTATAACATATATATCTTTCAGGTTGCGACCCTGCTCGTTGTAATCGAGACCGTAACCGACAATAAAATCGCGGGGAATGCGGAACGCCGCATAATCGACGGCGAAATCGTAGCGCAGCGATTCGGGCTTGAAAAGCAGCGCGGCGATTTTTATGCTCTGCGGACGGCGCTCACGCAACCGCTGCAACAAGAAGTGCATGGTCGTACCCGTATCGACGATGTCTTCGATAAGCACCACCGTGCGGTCTTGTATATCGACCCGTATATCCTGTATCACCTCCACGCTGCCGGTCGATGCCGTACCGTCGTAGGAACGCACGCGCATAAACTCGACTTCGCACGGAAAGTCCATCGCCCGCAGCAAGTCGGCGGCGAAGATGAACGCACCGTTCAACAACACGACAAAAAGGGGATTTTTTCCGGACATATCGGCAGCCATGCGGAGAGCCAACTCCCCGACTTTCTCCGCAATTTTCTCCTGCGGAATGTAGAGGCGAAAACGCTTGTCTCCGATACAGACCTTATCCATCTTTCTTACACTGAAAACCGATGCAAAAGTAATCATTTCAACCGAAAAAGACAAGTTTTCAAAACATTTATACCAATCCTCTTTCGTTTTCCCGACAAAATGACGGAATGGTAGAGTCAACCGGCAAGTGCAACATTACAAAAAGAATCTTATAATAATTCTGTCATATACGCAGGCAGGCAAATAATATCCTTGTCTTTTCGTAAATCTTTGGTATAGAGCAGATACCTGTAAAGCGTTCGTTCTGAAAATTTTTGTTGAAATTTATCAAGAGATTTATGTGAATTATATCCGGAAGATTTAACTTCAATCGGGCATATCTTATCTTTACGTGAAAGCAGGAAATCTATCTCGTAACCACGAATCGTTTTGTTTTCTTCCTCTTTATATATTTCTTCTTTGAATGTATAGTAAAATAATTCATTGCCGGCGCTTTTCAGCATTTGAGCTATTACATTCTCGTATATATATCCCAAATTCGTACTAAGTTTATCTGAAAGAAGTTTTCGGTATATCACGTTATCTGTATAGTCTCTGTCCATGAAAGCAAGTGTAACGAATAATCCTGTATCGGCAAGAAACATCTTAAAATATTCGTAATCGGCATGAAGGGAAAATCCTACGCTTGGATCATTGGCATGATAGGCAAAGTTTACCGTCATGGAATCCTCCATATCCATCAATAGTTCACTAATCCGAGCAGCTGTTGCATTCTCAATCACACTTCCCACCTTATAGCGTGTCGTATTACGAGAGAGTTCTGTCGGAATCGAGGTAAACAATCGTGAAATACGACCTGTCGGGTCGATTTTCCGGAAATCGTCGATATAAAGTTCAAGAATATTCCGTTTTACCGCATCTATGGCTGAAAAATCATTCGATTCGAGGTACGCATTTACCGCCTGCGGCATACCGCCGATAAGCATATACAATCGGAAATTGCGCATCAAATCACGATTGACGGCCTCTCCCAACGGCTTGAGGTTTTGATACGAATACCGGATCAATTCATAGATCTGAGTTTTATCAACAGCCCACAAAAATTCTTCATAATCAAGCGGATACATAGTAATACGTGTCTCTTCGCTGGGTATCACGATACCTTTTACATTTTTTTTGATAGAAAGTAGCGAACCGGTTTCTATGTAGTCATACCGGTGGTCTTTTACCAGATGTTTGATTGCTTGTCGGGCCGGAGGATACAATTGTACTTCATCGAACACAATGACCGAGTTTCGGTCATGCAACGATACGTTGAATAGCGACTGAATCCGTAGAAAGAAGTAATTCAAATCTGAAATATGGGAAAACAATTCTCTGACCGCATCATCAGCTATCGAAAAATCGATAATGATGCAGGATTCATATTCCCGCCGAGCAAACTCCTCGACAATTGTCGATTTCCCGACCCGACGTGCTCCTTTTATCAGAAGTGCTGTCTGTCCATCGCTTTCATTCTTCCATTGGAGCATTTTTTTGTAGATTTTACGCTTGAATATTTTTTCAGACATACCTTGCAGTTTTTTATTCGGACGAAAATAAACATTTTGTCGGAAACAGCAAAATGTTTTTCTGTTTTTTTGTCGGAAAACACGAAATGTTTTCACGCGAATTTGTCGGAATCAAGGATATCTATGCTATTTTTTCGTCGTCCTAAAAAATATATCCGGCCAAAATCGTTCCTTAATTAGAACTTTCAATATAGGAAACTTTTCTGATTCAGGAAAATGACGGAATATTTCAGCACATCTGTTCCGTCTTTTCAAAAAATCTTTTATCTTTGTTTGTCGATAACTCCGTTTCAACAGCAGAAAAATTCAGGCATGAAAATATTTACGACCGACATTATCAAAGAGATAGACCGCTACACGATAGAGAACAAACCCATTGCGTCGGTCGATTTGATGGAACGCGCGGCGACTGCCGTCGCCAATGCCATTGCCGCCCGTTGGGGAAACGAGCGCCGCATTACGGTGTTTGCCGGTACGGGCAACAACGGCGGCGATGCTTTGGCGGCAGCGCGTCTGCTTGGCGAAAAAGGCTATGCGGTCGAAACCTATCTTTTCAATCCGTACCGGCGGCTGTCGCCCGACTGCGAAGCCAACCTCGAACGGTTGAAAGCTACGGGCGCAACCGTGCACGAAATCGTCGAGGAATTTACGCCGCCCCGCCTGTCGCCCGACACGCTCGTCATCGACGGGCTGTTCGGCTCGGGACTGAACCGCCCCCTCGAAAAAGCCTATGCCGCATTGGTACAATACCTCAACGCCTCAGGCGCAACGATAGTTTCTATCGACATACCGTCGGGTATGGCGGGCGAAGACAACGGCGAGTACCGGCGGCAGAACATGATACACCCCGCCCTCACGCTCACGCTGCAATTCCCCAAACTTTCGTTTTTCACGGCGGAAGAGACTCCGCTGTGCGGCGAATGGGAAATGCTCGACATCGGGCTGCACCCCGACTTCATACGGGAGAAAGAGACGCCCTATCACTACACCCTGCCCGAAGAAGCGGCAGGCGAATTGAAGCTGCGTCCGCGCTTTTCCGACAAATACGACTACGGCCATCTGCTCGTCGCAGCCGGCAGCCGCGGCATGATGGGCGCAGCGGTAATCGCCGCCCGCGCAGCCCTGCACAGCGGCGCGGGGCTGGTAAGCCTGCACACTCCCGCCTGCGGCGAAACAATCGTACAGACCGCTCTGCCCGAAGCGCTCTTTTCCGCCGACCGGCACGCCAGCCACATAAGCGACGTACCGACGACGCGACGGTACGATGCCGCCGTCATCGGTCCCGGCATCGGCCGCCACGACGACACGCGATACGCCCTCTCGCAGCTGCTGCCGCGCCTCTCGTGTCCGACGGTGCTCGACGCCGATGCGCTGAATCTGTTAAGCGAAAGCCCCGTCTTGTTCGGACAACTCGCCCCGCAAACGATACTCACGCCGCATCATCGGGAGTTCGACCGTCTTTTCGGCGAAAGCGCAACACAATACGAGCGGCTGCAAAAGGCGCGGGATATTTGCCTGCGGCATAATATCATCATCGTGCTGAAAGGCGCCTACACCGCCGTCGTGGCAGGCGACGGCTCCGTACATTTCAACAGCACGGGAAACGCCGGCATGGCAACCGCCGGCAGCGGCGACGCCCTCGCCGGAATCATCGGGGCTTTGCTCGCCCAACACTACACGCCGCTGCAAGCCGCCACATTAGGCACCCTGCTGCACGGCATGGCAGGCGACCTCGCCGCACGGGAGGAATCGCAGGAATACGTTACCGCCGGCGAAATAATCCGCCACCTCGGGCAGGCATTTACCCAACTGCATTCATACAGAAATCAATAACTCAAAAATATGAAACGTATCATACCCCTACTCGGATTGTTTCTCGCGTTAGACATTGCAGCGCAGGAAACCGTGAAAACGACCGCCAACAAATTCAACGGCTACGGCATCGTGTACTCGCTGCCGACGACCGCCATCGACTTGCAAGTAACAACCACCCGCTCGGTGGAAAAGGTGGGACCTTTCAGCAAATACGCCCAAAAATATTTAGGCGTTGCACCGACGGTTACACAAAACCGCACTGTCTGGACTATGGACAAAGTAACTGCCGTTCCCAAAGGCATACCCGACCCCGAACAACAATATGCCATACAACTGAAATCGGGTAATCAAACGGCATTCTACCTGACACCCGACGGACTGCTGGCAGGCATAAACGTGAAACCGGAATGCAACGACCCACACCCCCATGCGCCGAAAAAAGGGCATAAATACACCGACGCAGAAATGGCGCAACTCTATACGGAAGATATGCTGCTCATGGGCTCCACCGCCAAAATGGCGGAGGCGGCAGCCAAACAGATCTACGCCATTCGGGAATACCGGCTCGACCTGCTTACCGGCAATGCCGACGTGCTGCCGACGGACGCTTCTCTGAAAATCATTCTTCGGGAGATGGCTCGTCGGGAAGCTCTTTTGACAGAACTTTTCATGGGGTCGGCAGAGAAAAAGACAATAGTGAAACACGTCGTATATATGCCCGACACCGCAGAACAGGGCAATCGCATCGCGTTCCGCTTCTCGGAACACAACGGAGTAGTCGGCACGAAAGACCTGTCGGGCGAGCCGGTGTATGTCGCCGTAACGCCGACACGGGAGGGCACCGCACCGACCAACAGTAAAGGACGCGCCGTTGCCCCAAGCAAAGGCTCGCTTGCCTACACCATACCCGGATATGCCGACGTGAAAGTTTCGTTCAAGGGCAAAACGCTTTTCAACGAGAATCTTCCATTCGCCCAACTCGGCGTAGTTTACGGACTCGACGCCTCGCTCCTCTCCGGCAAAAACCGCATGGAAGCGCGCTTCTGCCCGCAGACGGGTGCGCTGCTGAATATCTCGACGGTAGGGACAGACAAGACGGAACAAACCAGCAAGCCGGTGCCGACTGCGAATTGATTTCAAAAAAATTTCTTCACCCGTAAAAAACAAAAAGGTCGCGCTTTGCAGCGCGACCTTTTTTGTTCTATCGTCCATATCCATGCGACCTTATCCGACGACGGAGAGTCTATACAAAGTAGTATAGTGATACGGTTTATCCGGAGAGACGAGAGTCGGCGGAAATTCTTTATGATTCGGAGCATCGGGATAGCCCTGCGCTTCCAGACAGAAACCTTGCAAGGGTGCGTATTTATACCCCTGTTTCCCGATTATCTGCGAAGATAAATATCCGGCAGAATAAAACAGGACACCGGGGTATGAAGTAAAGACATCGAGTTTCCGTTTCGAGGTCGGTTCGCATACACAGGCAGCAAACTTTATTTTGCCATTTCGATGATAGGGCAGAATATAATAATGGTTATAGCCCTTGTTCCAAATGAGCTGCTGCGAGAGTGTTTCCAAACCCTTTCCAATGGATTTTCCGATTCGGAAATCAAATTCCGTTGTCGCAACGGGACGAATCCGTCCGGAAGGTATAAACTCCTTATCCGTATCGAGTATATATGCCGACGGTATTTCAACGCAGTGCTGCAATACATCACCGTGCCCCGCCAGATTGAAATATGCGTGGTTGGTTAAATTGAGTATGGAAAGCCGGTCGGATACAGCATCGAAATCAATACACACCGTCCCGTCGGAAGTAAAACCATAAGAAACCGTTACGTCGATATTTCCCGGATACCCGCCTTCCAAATGAGGAGAATGGAGACGGAACACGATTTTATCGTCTTCACGGCTTCCATGCCAGATTTTGGAATGGAAACCTGAAAATCCTCCATGATTGGTATTTTTCCCGTCATTCTTTTCCAATGTATAGCTTCGACCGTCCAACGAAAATGAAGCGCGACCTATGCGGTTGGCAAAGCGACCGACAACCGCCCCCATATAACAATCGTCCTGCAAATAGTCCGCCGGAGAAGAATAGCCCAGTAAAATATCGGAGTAACAGCCGCTGCCGTCGGGAACGACCCACGACAGCCATCTTGCGCCCAAATTGCTCACTTCGATATAAGAGCCGTCGGGGCGTGAGAGGCGATAAGCCCGAATCTGCTGCGTGTCATTCATACCATTTTCCGTTAAAAGCATTTTGTTGTTCCCTCTGTCGGTACAGAGGGAACAACAAATAACAATCTTTTTTCCCTTATCAATTACTCTTTACTCTTTTATAAACGGCGCGATAAACCTATCTTTGGTTACGTTGTCGGTAGATACCAATATATAACTTCCTGTCGGAAGTCGGTTTACATCAATAACGTTTCCTGTGAAATCCGACAAGGAGAGAAATTTTTTCCCCATAATCGAATATAAATCGTAATCGAAACTGCTATTGCAATCTACTTTATTGATAAACAAGCATTCCCGACAAGGATTCGGATAGACACTGAATTTTTTCTCTGCCGCAACCGAACATACCGACGACGAATTATTATCGACATAAATCTTATAGACCCGAGCATCGATACGAGGGACTTTCAAAGTCAATACGGAAGCATCGGCAGCCGTTTGCTCCTTGCTGTCCGTCCAAAGTTCATGCACCGTATAAACCGTGCCTTCTGAAAGCCCCAAATCGCTATATTTCAATTCAATGGTTTTCTGTGCCGGAGACGATGCAAAATGATATGCTGCTACATAAAGCGTATCGCCGTTTCTATACATAAATGCGTCTGCCTGACCTGTTGCCCAAGCGGCATTTTCGACCGGGCGGAAAGATTTTCCTATTTTCCCGATACGATTTATTTCCTCATTTTTGGCAATGAGTTGGGCGCGGGTGCGAGTTGCGTCCGAGCAGTTCAAAAAATCATCGCCCAAAAGGCACAAGCCCGAAGTTACGACCGATGTATATCTGGCTCTGTTTGTTCCGACAGGATATAACGTATATGTTCTTCCGGAGGGATATGCACCGTTTCCTTCAAATTTTCCGAAGACCATGTAGTCGGGATCGTTATAACAATAGAATCTATCCGTCCACCAGCTATGCGTCAATGCATTCAAGGCATATTTCGTATCGTTTATGGTTCCGTAAGTATCGCAGGCATATCGGCGACCGTTGGCATACTGCGACGGGAAAAGAGGTGCAATGGAAAGGTTTATATACATTTTGTCGCCAATCTTGTCGGAGATATATTTCATGCCCTGATTGTACGCCTGTATGCCCGTAGTTATTTCGGGGTCGTACCATGAATCGGCTTCAAATGTACCATGTGTCATAAAGTCGATTTTTATATATTCATATCCGTCTTTTATCCATTGGTCGATATAGTAGTCGATACGCATTTTCGTACCTATGTGGGTCGGATCCAACGCCCAGCCTTTTCCTCCGCCCGGAAATTCAGCCGGTTTCCCGTTGATTTTAAGCATTATATCTCCGTATTTATATTTTCCATCGGTACCTTCGACCACTTTATTAACATCGCCGCCCCAATCAACGAAAGGTGTCCAATAAATTCCCGGTTTCTGTCCGCGACTTTTACATTCATTGACAAAACGGCGACGGTTTTGCGCCGTGATATTCGTCCAGTAAGAGTCGAGCCCGATATAGCAAGTGCCGTCGTTGGAGAACTCGGGTGCCAGTTTTTCGGCAAAAAAGCTCGATACAGCGGAGGCTATGGTATATGAAAGGTCGGACATGGCATTTCCCCAGCTGTTCCAGCCGAAAGGCGTTCCTTTGTTCCATGCTCGTTTGGGAGCCACAATGGCATTCAACTCGCCATAGGTTTCCATACCATCGCGCCAATCGTCGAAATATCCGAGCATTATTTTGGGCGATTTCACCATCGTCCCTTTTACCTTACCATGAGGCAGCTGATCGCGAGTGGTAGGTGTGGTACCGTCATAATTATCGCTGATTCCTCCATATACCGTAAGCGATAAAATTTTATTCGAAGAGCCGACTTTCGTGACGACGCCCGTCTTCCAGTTGTCGTGTTCGATAGAGCCCAATACCAGTCCGTCGTTATTTTCTGTGCTGTACAGGCAGCCGGCTTCATAGCTCGTATATGTGTGTCCCGACCGGAATACATTGGAACCGTAGCGCACCCATGCGTCGTTGTCGAACGGTACAATCAGAGCGACATTCGTGCCGCTTACTTCGGGCAAGAACGCGCTTGTTTCCGTCGTTGTCAAGGGCGACATATAGTTGGAAGCTATGACATCGGTCGATTCCACTTTCAATTCGGTCAATATGTAGTCTTTTTCCGAATAAAGATAATAGATGTGCGATGCCGTCAATGCCGGATTTTCGAGGGTATATACGATTTCCACACGCTTGCCCGTACCGAAAGCATCTGATTGAGTTTCGACATTCGCTCCGGTAAATGCGAGCGAAGCAGTTACAGGATATTCTATATCGTCGAGCTTAAATACGGCATGATTTTTGGGAACCAGCAATACATCATTTTTATAGATATCGGTCTGTCCGTCTTTGTCCGAAATATCCAATTTCCAAGCGCCCTCCTCTACCGTTACTGCCGAAGCGGTAAAAGAAGCCATGCAACACAAGAGAGTAATAAGTCGGTTCATATCATAGGTATTTTTTCAATCGCAGGGGAGTTTCCTCCCCTGCGATCAGGTTTGAAATTAAAATGAACAGAATAAATCTCGGTATGTTACCATGCCGTTGCGACTTTGTAGGCAACGACCTCGTTTCCGATAGCAACACGTACTACATACGCGCCGACTTTTACTTCGAGGGCTTTGCTCTCGCCGGCAGCGAGGTTTTGTTGCAGCAACGATTTGCCGTCGAGGTTCAGTACGTCGAACGAAGCGGTCTTGTCAGATGCGTTCTGCAAATAGAGGGTCTGTCCGACAACATATACTTTACAAGCCTCTTCGCTCACCGTTTTAACGGCTGAAGAGCCGGTCGATGCGAACGAGCTGCTCAACCAGCCGTTGTCCACAGCCGAAACAGCGATTTCTATGCCTTCGGTTTCGGGCATATACAAATCGTAGTGATTGACCGGTATCAACGGATATTGCGTTCCGTACACTTTCAAGGCGCCTGTCGCTTTGTCGGCGGGAAGCGTGAAATATACCTTGCCATCGGGGGTCTTGACATACAAATTGTAGCGGATAGCGTCCGCCGGAGTGGTATCATCGGTCGATTTGTCCCATTTCACCTCATAACATTTCTTGGCGGCATTGTAGCTTACCGTAACGTTTTGGGGGGCAGCGGGGGCTGTATTGGCAGCTACACCGTCGCCGCCTTTATTGAACAGAATATAATCAGGCCAACCGGATCCGTCGCCATCGTCATCATGATAACCGAAGAGACTCAAGTCGATGAATCCGTCTTTATCGATATGTGCAAATGTGGTGGAACCTCCGCGACAGATGGCGGCTTTGGGGACGAGGTCTTCTTTCGTAAAGGTATTGTCGCCGTTGTTCCACATAAACGTGGAGTTGGTAGCCCAGCCCGACATGAAATAGTCGGTAAGCCCGTCGTTATTGACATCAGCTATCGCCAAAGCGCAACCGCCTCCGAAGAAAGTGGTTTCTTCTTCTTCATGACGGGTAAATGTTCCGTCCTGATTGTTGATATACAACTTGCCGAAAGCAGTCCAACTGTTTTTGACATCACGCCCTATTTCTATAATATCGGCGTATCCGTCATTGTTTACATCGATGAAAGCGGTCTCACCCTGTTGATGACCGACGAAGTCGATACCGGTAATTTCGGTAAAGGTGTCGTCGCCGTTATTTTTATACAGCTTTGTTACGGTACTCAAATCATCGTTGTAACCGGTAACCAGAATGTCCATATAACCATCGCAATTGAAATCGGCAGCATCGACAGAACCGCCATTCAAGCTGATGAAATTTTCCGTTCCATTCACCGGATTCTCTAACAGTTCAAACGTTCCTTTGTTGTTTTTCATAATAGCCACGACACGAGTCTGATCGTTTCCGCCGGTAACAGCTTCCCATTGTCCTCCGGCATTTCCGTTAATGAGCAGGTCGGTCCAGCCATCGTTGTTGTAATCGAAAGCAACAAGAATTTTGGTGCCGTTGTCATTGGATTCGGTACTGAGACCCGGAAAAACTTCTGCCATCTCCCAATCTGCCACGAATTTATAATCGGGAGCTCCGCTGTTTTTATATACATCGGTAAACGCATCTCCTCCGTTTTTCCCGACCGTAATCAAATCGAGATTTCCATCGTTATCGATGTCGATAAACAAAGCCGAACTGCAACTCTTGGCATACAAATCTTCCGATGCCTCTGTAACATCGGTGTATGTACCATCGGCATTTCCTTTGAACAATCCGATGACTTCGGTTTCGGTGTTACCTTGTCCGGAAATAATGAAATAATCCAAGATACCGTCGTTGTTGAAATCGACAAATAACTGACGACCGGAAGCTGTACCCGGGAAACCGCCCGACCCATCGACCGGATTTTGCAAGATTTCCCACTTAACCGAGTTTACGGCAAAACTCGGCAACGCAATGCCCATAAGGGCAAAAATCAATAGTTTTTTCATGTCCATAAAATTTTAGGTGTGGTCTGGTTTATAATCTCGCTCGACAGAACAGACCACTTAATTCTGCCGAGCGAGAATAACTCGCGTAGTATCAATTCAATCCGGGATTTTGGTCTCCGGTGAGATTCGGATTTTGTTTTATTTCCACCATAGGAAGCGGAAAAAGACGATGTTTGGCTTCGACCGTAGGATTGGCAACCTGCCACGTGTTGCGCGCTCTTATCAACTCTTCAAACTTTCCCGTTCTGGCAAGGTCGATGCGGCGCCACCCTTCACAAGCCAATTCACGCATACGTTCATCGAGTATTTTCGTGCGGAATTCGTCTTGCGACATACCCGTATCCCACGTATATTCTGCGGGCAAAGCGCCTCCAAAGGCACGGGTGCGCACCGTCGTATTGACCAGCGTAACCGCCTCTGAGGTATTTCCGGTTTCGTTCATGCACTCTGCCAACATCAGCAGGGCATCGGCATAACGGAAATAGTACATATTGCCGCCTGTATTATAGAATGACTTGGTACCGTCGATGCGGACATCTTCATATTTCTTGAAGTGGGGTTTCAGCTGGTCTTCACCGAATCCTGCTGCCGGAGAGGGCTGCTTTCCGTTATACACGAAATCGGTTCTTATGCTGACATCTTTTCTCTTATCGCCCGGCTCGAAGATATTCACGCAATACGACGTGGGGAGAATCAGGTCATAGCCGCCATACATGCAGTTGGGGTCGCTGGAACAAGCTCGGGAGCCGCAATACCATTGCGCCTGATTGTCGTCCGGCCAAACGTTGTTGAAATAGAAAGTGAAAATTTCTTCCGTGCTTGCTTCGGACGGCAGATGGCCGGCAACTTTACTGGCATCGAACAAATCGGCATAATTGCTTTCCAGCGCAAATCCGCCTCTGTTTTTCAAATCTTCCAATAAATTCCGCGCTTCAGCGAAATTTCTATATCCCGATTCTTCCGGAGCCGCCATATACACTTTCGCCAACAACATCTTTGCCGCCCACACGGTCGGAATGCGACCGTCAGTAGGACGTTTTTCCGACAAAGTGGCAATGCTCGTTTCCAAATCGTCTGTAATCATCTTATAGACTTCCTGCAAACTTTTACGTGCGCCCAACTGATTTTGACCGTCTACGACATTGGGCAACGGAAGTTTGCCCCAGTACTGTGTCAATTCAAAGAGTATGCACGCCCGATAGAAAGAAATCTGCCCCAAAAAGAGCTTGTATTGCTCGGCTTCTTCGCCGGAGGCTTTACCCAAAAGTTTGTTTATATGATACAGCCCTTCGCTTGCCTGTACGGCTACCGGCCAACGAATATTCCATGCTTCGGCTATGGACGTATTTTCGGAATCGTAATATCCGTCATATCTGTCGAATGCAGCCTGCATAGGCTCTGTCCGCACCTGATACTCGCCTTGCTGGGCTTCGTCGGTGCCCAACATGGTATAGAAGCCTTTTCGGTTTACGCGGGTCGTGCGCCACTGATAGTACAATCCGTAAACAAATGCCTGCACACTTTCAGGATTTTCAAAAACCTGTTCGCTCGACAAGGCAGTTTGCGGCTCTTGTTCCAAAAAAGGATCTTTACACGAAAATCCGACAATTGTAAAAAATATAATAATATATATATACTTTTTCATTTTCTTAAAAATTTTATTGTTTTAGAATGATAGGTTTATTCCGGCTACATACATACGGGTATTCGGGTACCAGTCGCCGGTTTCGGGATCGAATCCTTTGTATTTCGTTGCCGTCAAAAGATTGTTTCCGGTGAAGTATATGCGGAGATTTTCGAGATAAATTTTACGCATCCATTTGTGCGGGAATGTATATGCCAGCGTTACCTGAGACAGGCGGAAGAATGAGGCGTCTTGTACGCACAAACTCGTACTGCCATAACCGAATCCTGTAAATGCGTGATAAGCTCTCGGGATAGTCGTGTTGGTATTTTCAGGTGTCCAACGGTTCAAAATATCTTCATGGGCAGCGCCGCGGCCATCACTGGTTATCAATGTATTATACAGCGAACTAACTCTCTTGGCGCCATACGAATAGTTGCCGACAAGGGTCAATTCCAACCCTCTCCAACGCAACGTGGTATTGATGCCGCCATAGAATTTCGGGTCTTTGACGCCGACAACGGTGCGGTCTTGGTCGTTGATGATTCCGTTGTGGTCTCTATCCAGCGGCAGAATGTCGCCCGGCTGCACCATGCGGGAACTCAGCTCGAGAGAGTTTACATAGTCCATATCGGACTCTTGTACGATTCTGTCGAACAAATACATATAAATCGTATTCAACGGCTGTCCCACAAAGAGGTTTCCTTCACTCTGAATTTCATTGTTGGTATAGCCTCCGAGATTATAAATTTCCTGAGCCTGTCCGTCCAATTTGATAATTTTGTTTCTATCGGCAGAGATATTGAATCCGATGTCCCAGCTCCAATCTTTCGTGCGGACAGGCGAGGCGTTCAACGAAAGTTCGACGCCTTTGTTGCGAAGGGTACCGACATTTGCCAGTTGGGTGAGGTAGCCCGACGAGGGCGACTTGCTGATAGTCATCAACAAATCTTCGTTGTCGATATGGAAAAAGTCGAGGGCAAAGCTCAGGCGGTCCTTGAACATTCCGTAATCCAATCCCACATTTACCTGCTTTTGTTTTTCCCAGCGCAAATCGGGATTGCCGTAGCGTCCGAAATTGACCAGTGCGCTCGAAGCAAGAGTGGCACGGACATCGTAAAGGGTTTGATATCCGTAGTTGGGTATGTTCTGATTACCAGCCAGACCGTATCCTACCCGAAGTCTCAAATTGCTGACGACATGTTGATTTTGCATGAATTTTTCGCCCGTGATATTCCACGAGGCAGATACCGACGGGAAGAAACCCCATTTGTTATTGGGACCGAATTTCGACGAGCCGTCATAGCGACCGGTCAGGGTGATATAATAGCGACTGTCGTACACATATCCGAGCCGCAAAAATACCGAAGCCATAGAGTAAGTCCAGAAATCGGAACTTACGTTGAAGTCTTCTTTTTTCGATGCGCCGGCAATGGCTTTATAGAGAAAGAAATCGTTATCGAAACCTCTTACATCTATATTGCTCCAATTGTAACTGTAATAAGACATATTGGTACCCAAAATGGCAGATATGGAATGCTTATCGGCTATCAGGGTTTTGTAGGAAACGGTATTATCCCACTGCCAGTTGAGCAGCTTGTCTTTGCGCTGTACGGCATCGCCGTCTGCCGAGTTTTTGTACGAGGTGGTCGTCTCAGTCGAGTAATACGTATAATCTTCTTTACTCATAAAGTCGACGGAGAATGTCGAACGTATGTCCAAACCTTTTACCGGATTGATGTTGACAAAGTTGGAACTCATAAAACGGGCTTGATCGGCATCGCGTACGATATTCAAATCTCTTATGGGGTTATTGTGGCTTTGACTCTCTTCGGTACCGTACCTCATATACCAATAGTCTCCCGAAACCGGCAGCAAGGGATCTGCCGTAAGCGCCGTCGAGAAAGTGTTATCGTTGCCTACGGGGTGTCCCGATTGATAAACGAACGTGCTGTTGGTTCCTACTTTCAACCAAGGTTTTACCATCTGCTCCAAATTGACCTTTCCCGAATAGCGTTTATAGCTTACGTTTTTCATCAAACCGGTTTGTTGGTTGTAGTTGAAGCTCAAAAAGTAAGAGCCTTTATCGCCGGCGCCCGAAACGCTTATGGCATGATTTTGTTGATGCGCTTTTTGGGTAACGGCATCGAGCCAGTCATAGGTTTCGCCCGCCAGATAGGCATTCATTTCATCTTCCGTGAATATCGTATTGGGAGGCACGGTTGTCGATCTGAAATTGTTTTCTATGTACCATTCTCTCCTCGCTGCCGGAAGCGTGGAGGTATTGTTGAATTCGTTGATATATGCCTCTACACGCAAGTCGTGCAGTTGAGCGCCGTCGATCATAGGCATTGTTTTGCTGAAATTTTGTGCCCCGAACCAACCGTCGTATGTAACGCGGGGTTTCCCTTTTTGACCTTTTTTGGTGGTAATCACCACTACGCCATTGGCGCCGCGCGCACCATAAATAGCCGTTGCTGAGGCATCTTTCAGCACATCAATGGTGGCGATGTCCGACGGATTCAACATTTCAAAGCCTTGATCGACCAACAATCCGTCTATCACATAAATAGGTGATGTTCCGTATTGTATGGAATTGTTGCCCCGAATTTTTATGCTTGCCGCTTCTCCGGGTTTTGCACTATTTTGAATATACACGCCGGCAACTTTTCCTTGCAGGGCGGCATTCAAGTCGGCAGACGGAGTTTGTTGCAAGGCTCTCTCGGAAACGCGTGCCACAGAACCGGTCAAATCGCTTTTTTTCATGGAGGCACCGACGACGATTACTTCGTCCATATCTATTGCCGAAGGCTCCATTTCGAGTTGAATTTTGGCATTGGTTTTCACGACATATTCCTGTTTATCGTATCCGATAAAAGAAAATTCAAGTACCGAGCCTCTCTGTGTGGTAATGGAAAACTCGCCCTTGCCATCTGTCATCGTACCTGCCGATTCGCCCTGAACCGAGACGTTCACTCCCGCCAACGCTTCTTTGGTCTGAGAATCCCGGATAGAACCTTCTATTTTCATATTCTGTGCCATTGCACCTAAGGGCAAGACGCACATCAAAAGAATAAGGTACAATCTTAACTTACTCATAATTGTAGGTTTTAGTTGATATTTTATGTTATTTTACTGATTCAATGTATATTACTTTACTCTCGTATTCGTTATACATCGTAAAACGAAGTCCGTATTTCATCAGGTAATCGCCGGAAAAGACTTTTCCTTCCAAAGGGGTAAACCAAGAATATCCTTGCGACGCCTTGTTCAACTCTGTAACTTTGTAATTTCGAGCGGGCTCAAGACCTTCGAGAATCAGAGGCTGCGTATCGCCGTTAATAGTCTTCTTCAACAAATAGGCAAACAATACCGCCTCGCTCTTGTCTTCGGCAACATACATCATCGCCGTGCGCCGGCTTTCGTAGGGTGAAAGCAAACGGTACAAATCGCCGAATTGCACAATGGGTCGTATTTTATAGTAATCTTTTATGGCATTTCGGGAAAAAGTCTTGTCTTCGGGCGACATATCTTTGGGTTGCAAATCCATGCCCAACTTTGCCGACATCGCCACGTCGAATCTGAATTTCAGGGGTTCCGTGCGTCCGGTGATATGATTGGGGACTACCGATACATGACTTGCCAGCGCCATAGAGGGGAAGAATTGAGTGGTTCCCCACTGTATGAAAATGCGATCGAGGGCATCGGTATTGTCGCTTATCCAAAATTCATCGAAATAAGGGAGAGTGGCGTAGTCTATCCGTCCGCCGCCTCCGGAGCAGCACATCATGGAAACGTCTTTATATTTAGTGCGCACCCGTTCGAGGACAGAGAACAATCCCCGCACATAACCAATCCAAAGGTGCGACTGCTTCTCCGGCGACAAAAAGTAAGAGCCCGAATTGGTAACGAAACGGTTGCAATCCCATTTAATGTAGGCAATATCCGGATTTTCGCTCAATATTTTGTCTATCACGCCAAAGACAAAGTCTTGTACCTTCGGGTTGGAAAGGTCGAGTATCAACTGATTACGGCTCAAATCGAGCTGACGGTGCGGCTGTCCGATTACCCAATCGGGGTGCTTTTCGTACAATTCGCTCTTAGGATTGACCATTTCGGGTTCGAGCCATATTCCGAATTTGATGCCGTTTTTCTTGGCTTCTTCGACCAAATAACCCAATCCGTGAGGGAGTTTCTTCTTATTGCAATCCCAATCGCCCAGACCGGCGTTATCACTGTTTCGGGGATATTTATTGCCAAACCAGCCGTCATCGAGGAGGAAGAGTTCGAAGCCCATATCGGCGGCATCTTTGATGATTCCGCTCAAAACTTCTTCGTTGAAATCGAAATAGGTTGCTTCCCAGTTATTCAACAAAGTAGTACGGGTCTTATCGCCCCGATATATGCCATACTTTTGCGCCCAACGGTGAAAACGTCTCGAAATGACGCCAACTCCACTGTCGGAATAGGTGTAAAGAAGTGCCGGCGTTTTGAATACCTCTTTGGGGGCAAGAATATAATGCGAAGCGTATGGATTGATTCCCGATACGATATGTAAATTTTCCCGATGATCGACCTCGAACGAAAGGCGGTAACTGCCCGGCCACGCCAAGGTGCCGCCTATTACTCTGCCGGCACGTTCCTGCGCTTTCCCGCCCAGTGAAAGATAGAAGCAGGGGTGCGCATGTTGGTCGGAGCGCACACCGAGTTTCGACTCGATATTTTTTACGCCCCGCGACAATTGCGTTTCAACCATATTCATTTCCATTGCCCATTCCCCGCAAAATTGGGTAAGGTAATAGGAGGGTTCATTGAAAAACAAATGCGACGAAGCAAAATTGTAAAGCGTTACCGGCTTCTTTTCGGCATGGGTGATTTCGCTCCATTGCTCGATAATATCGTTTGTTTCGTAAGCTCTGAAAAAAAGTTTTACGGTAAATGGGAAATACCCGTCTTTAAGCGTAATGACCGTTTCGGTCATGTCGTCGCCCAAGCGGTTTTGCTCTACTCCGTCGAAATACAGCTCGGTAGAGGTATTGCCGTCGCCATGCACCACACGCAAAGCGGCTTCATTGATATATGAAGTACCGAATGCCGGATAAGCATCGACTTGCGTCATCTGTGTGTTTTCAACCGATTCGGCATCTAAAATCGGACCGAAATAAATCTGCCTCAATTTTCCGGCGTCATCTACTTTATAAATCAACGATGTATTCCGCGTATTGACGGTGATTGTCGTCGTTTCGGCATACGCTGTCGCAGCCACACAAAGCAACAGACAGCCGGCTATTTTACTCTTTTTCATAACGAATCGTTTTTATCTTTGACTAATTCTTTTTCGAGATATTCGAGGGATTTCCCTTTTGTTTCGGGAATGTATTTGAGGGTGAACAGGAATCCCAACAAGCAGATAACCATATACAGCAGGAACGTGCCGCCGGTACCCAAGCCAGTATTCAGGAACGGGAACGTATAGGTGAGAAGGAAACTTGCTATCCACAAAGCGCCGGTACATACCGACATGGCGACCCCGCGCACGGCATTGGGAAATATTTCGGAAAGCAATACCCAAGCAACAGGTCCCAACGACATGGCATACAAACTTATTGCGCATACGACCAATACAATCATGAATATACCGCTCGCATGAATAAAATAACAGTATGCCAAAATACTGTATATAACCAGCAAACCGGTGGCACCTATCAACACCAGTTTTTTTCGTCCGAGTTTCTCGACCGTGAAAATGGCGACAAATGTAAATACCAGATTCGCCATACCCGTAACCACGATATTCATCAACACATCGGATATTCCATAACCGGCGGCTGAAAATATTTCCTGTGCATAGTTGAATATGACATTGATTCCGCACCACTGTTGAAAGACCGCTATTACCAGTCCGATGATCAAAACAAGACGCATCTTTTTCGAGAAAAGCTGTTTGAGAGAACCTTTCGCCCGTTTTCGTGCGGCCGTATGCGACTCTCGGTAATCGGCGCATTCGGCTATGGCATATTCCCGATTGCCTATTTTTTGCAGTGCGTCCATCGCCTTTTGTTCATACCCTTTTTGCATCAGCCAACGGGGACTTTCGGGAATGAAGAATACCAATACAAAAAAGAAAAACGAAGGAAAACAAACGGCATAAAACATCCATCGCCAACCGGTCGTTCCGTTCCAAGAAGTTGCAATATCGGCAACCGTAGCACCGACGGGTACGTCTTCGGCAACAAGCATATTGACGATTTGTGCCGCCAGTATGCCCAATACCGTAGTGAGCTGATTAAGCGACACGAGTTTTCCACGTATATGCGCAGGGGCGATTTCGGCTATATACATGGGCGAAACGTCGGCGGCGAGCCCTATCGCTATTCCCCCGATGAAGCGCGAAACGACAAAAACCGTAAATACGGTCGCCATACCGGTACTCAACGAGGAAAAGAAGAATACCAACGCTGCTACTATCAACAGGCGTTTTCTGCCATATTTGTCTGCCAACGCTCCCGCAATCATCGCCCCGACGAGACAACCCAGCAATGCCACACTCATGGCAACAGCCTGCATGGCATTGTCATGGGCTATTCCGAAAAACGGCTCATAAAACGGCTTTGCCCCTCCGATTACGACCCAGTCATAACCGAACAACAATCCGCCCATAGCCGATACAAGGCATATAAAGTAAACAAATCCTTTTTTATATTGTGTTTTCATGTGTTTGGTTTTAAGGTTTTTATCTTTTACAGGACATTCAATCCCTGATGGTTTATATCGAGCTCCCGCACCTTATCGAGAAATTTTCGGGCTTTCTCTTTCTCGTTCAATCCCAAATAACCCAGCCCCATTACCCAATTGCAATGTATTTGGTTCCGTCGGTTCAGATCGTCTTCCCATATCAAGAGGTCAGGAAGAGATACGGCGAAGTAGTCGATTTTCACGCGATCGAAATAATGTTGTTCACCATGTGTGATGAGTTTGTTGAAGCGGCTGCGGGCTTTTTTCTCGTCGCCCAATTTTCGCCATGCAAGTCCCTGATAATAAATTTTATCAGGTTGTTGGTCGTTGTAAAAGAATGCGATTGCCGGTTCGGCAGAGCCGACGGTGGCTTTTCTGAAACAGCGTTTGGCATTTTCTTTATCGTCCAATCCTTCGTAGGCACAGCCCATAAAATAGTATATGTCGTTTTCTTCTGCTCCGGCGAGTTTTCCCTCACCGAGATTGTGCGGGTAGTATTCTGTTTCTTTAAGCAGATTTACAGCGTCTTGATAACGTTTTTCGGCAATTGCTTTTTTTGCCAATTCTACACGGCATATAACATATTGTCCCGAAATTTTTCCCTCTCCGCCTTCCCACGGGTGAAATTTTCTCGATGCTATCAGCGATTTTGCCTTTTCGTATTCACCCAACTGATTATACAGCGTAACGCGTTCTACGCAAAGGTCGTCACGCTGTTCCACCAAATGAAGGTATTTTTCAAGAAATGCCAAGCGCTCTCTATGCGGTCTGCCCATTTTTTTATACAACTGATCAAGCTCCATCAAGATGCGCGCATCTGTATCATCGAGGGCAAAAGCCTTTTCGAGACAGACGAGTGCCTCGTCTTTCCGATCGTACTTATTGTAATATGCCAGCGCCAGATTTCGCCATGCAGTGGGATAGTTATCGTCTATCTTGACAGAACGTTCCCAGCAGGCGACAGCATCGTCGTACTGACGCGCCCCATACCAGAAGTTTCCGAGATAATACCACGCTTTGCTGTCATTCGTCTGCAAGCGAACGGCATCTTGCAACATAAGCACTTCTTCCAATTTATTGGGAAAGCAATATTCGGGAGACATCTGTGCCGCTTTTTCATAATAATGTAACGCTTTGGCATCGTCGCCGGCTTTGGCGGCAAAGTAACCAAGTGCGTAATAGACCATCGGATATACGTTGCCATCATTTTTGTTCACCCATAAAAGGAGAAACTGTTCGGCTTCCGTATAAAGTCCGGCACCGGCAAAGTCCGACGCATATTCTATATAGTCGTGTACTGCTGTCGTCGTATTCATTAAAGAGGTCATTTCGTCAAGCACCTGTCGGGCGGAATCCCCACCGAGCAGGTATGACTCGAAACGACAACCCACATTGAATTTATCTATGGCAAGCGACTCGGCAACAAGTGCCTCCGCCTCTTTTTTACGTTCCAATTTTCTGAGTAGGGAGGTCTTCAACTGACGTGCTTTATGATTATGCCAATTGCGTACCAGCGAACGGGATACATGGTCGAGAGCCTTCTCGAAATCGCCTCTCATACAATCAATTTGCGCAAGCGCATAATATGCAGGGTCTTGCCATGCAGCACACCATGTCGCTTTATAAAAAGCATCGTAAGCCTCATCGTATTTGCCTTGCATTTTAAGGCTCCAACCCAAATTGTAATGCGGCTCACCGTCGATGGGATTGGGATTGCGCTCCACCAAAGTAGCAATAGCCTTTTCAAAGTAAGGCTGCGCTTTTGCGAACTGTCCTCTTCGCATCAAAAGCAATCCGACAGCATTGTTGCAGCGAATGTCGCCAGCCTCCCGACTCAAAGCCTCCATATAATAATTCATAGGATTATACGTGGCATGGCGATATTGTTCCAAATGCAGACCGGTGAGATAAAGTTGCTCGATACTGGCAATCTCTTTGGGGTCTTTGGCTGCTTTTGCCGGTTCCGGAATCGGTCTGATTCCTGTTTTCTCGCTCTCGTATTTCACCAAGATTTTACCCTTATCATCGAATACATACACTTTTAAGGCATCGAAATCGACACCCTTCAACGGAAATGTTTCTTTCACCGGCTCGGCAGGAGAAACATTGCAAAGAATATCCATACAAGTTTTGCTGCCGTCGGTTACCCATATTCTCACATTTACATAGATACTTGTCGTATAGAGTATCACTTCGCCTTTTTCCGTTTCTTTTTTGAGGGTAACAATGGCATCTTTGGTTGCATTTTTCACCAATCCTACGGCACTGTAAGGCATGAAATACTGCGACCAACTTTTTTCTTCATACGGCTGCAACCACGTAAAATCGGGCTGATTATCGCAATACATACCTGTCATAAGCTCTATGTAAGGACCATCTTCATCGGTCAGATTCCGATCCCACGCCTGTCCGAAATCGCCACACCCCCACGTCCATTGCTTTTTACCGGCATTGATATGATGGTCGGCGACATGCAGCAATCCGGCTTCGACATTTTCTTCATAGCCGCCAACAAAGTCGTATTTGGAATTGATAGCCATATAAGATGTGGGCACCGGAATGTTCTTATACCGAGAAATATCCACTCCCGAAGAATAGTCTTGCTTATAATATACTCCGGTGGCAATGGGGAATGTGGAGACCGCCCGTTTGCCATGATCGAAAACAGCGTTTACGTCGGGCGGAAATACCGAATAGTAATCTTTGTGTACTCTTACAGCCGGATTCGCCCACCACAAAAACGATTGGGGAAACGAAGTGCGGTTATATACTTTCGCTTTTATTTCGAGATATGCTTTTCCGGGATACAATGTAAATCCTGCCATTCCTTTGGTACGGGACATACGTTCCACTTCGGAACACCACACCGTTTTACTCCCGTCGGCAAATTCTTCTATGGTATATTCGGTCGGCAAATAGGTGGAAGGTCGATGATGCTGCGGCCAATTAAACTCTATGCCGCCCGAAATCCAAGGTCCTGTCAATCCGACAAGCGCCGGCTTGATAACTTGATTATAATATACAAAATGCCGCTGTTTTACTTTGTCGTATGCCATTTGAACACGCCCGCCGAGCTCGGGAAGAATCATTATCTTCAAATATTCATTTTCCAAGAAAACAGCTCGATACGGTTTATCTTTTTTTTCGTCGAATATCTTTTCTATGACCGGATAGGGATATACGACTCCGGAGCTTCCCTGATAAACTCGTTTTTCAAGAAAAATCGGATTTTTTTCTTCTTTGCCTATATCGTAGGTCGGCAACATAATCGTTTCTGCCCAAGCTCTCACTTCGCTTTTCCCCACCGTGCTTTTGATAAGATATGAGGTGATATTTTCCATAATGTGAATATTTTTCGTGTGTTTCTTTTTTATCGGTGGTAAATATATAACTTGAAAACAGGTGCGAAAATGTACGGAATATTTGAAAATATGTAAATTATATGCTCATATTTACCATACCGACAAAATGGGAGCCTGCTATGCAAAGATATAAATTATATAACACGGTGCAAAATAATTTAGGAAAATTTTCAAGTTTTTTCTCATTTCTCGCTGAAAGAACATTTGAGAACTTCGTAGCTATCGCAATCTCTACAAAAGAAAACATACGAAACAACGGCATTTTCCAACTATCTCCCGACGAATAATTATTTTTCGGACAAGAAAATTTATTTGCAAAATTTTATCCAACTTTCCACAAACATACTTTCCGGATATTTGCCAATATGGACTTCGGCACGATAGCGACTTTTTTCTGTCCATAATAATATGTAACACTACCATCGATGAAAAAATACTATATGAAAAATAAGAATATGTAAATTATATGCGTATATTTGCCATACGATTATAGATACCATGAGCATAAAAACATTTATTCCATCGGGATTTCCGGGTGAAAGGGAGATTATAATTCCGGAAAATTTACTGGAATCCTTAATAAGCAATCCGGTAACCGGACAATTGTATGTTACCCATATCGGCTATTATCCGAATGCCAAATGTCATTACAGAGAGCGACCCAACGGCGCAGAACAATACATATTCATATACTGTGAAAACGGTATCGGCTGGGTAGAGTATAACGGAAACCGCATGATACTGTCAAAAAATCAATTTATCATACTTCCGCCATTTGAAAAACATGCGTATGGGTCGGGCGACAAAAAGCCGTGGAGCATATACTGGATACATTTTCAAGGAACAAACGCCTCTTTTTTCAACTCTATCATGGGGCGCAATATCGAAATAAAAGAGGCGGACAACAGCCGTATTCAAGACCGGCTTATCCTGTTTACAGAAATATACCGGAATATCGAGCGCGATATATACGACATCGACAATCTCCAATACACGTCTTTCTGTCTGCTGCACTTCTTGGCGTCTCTAAAATACATCAAATCGTTTCGCGAAATAAAAAGCATCGGAAAAATAGACAATATTCAAAAATGCGTACAATTCATGAAAGACCATTTGGAAGAAAAAATCACGCTCAAAGATATTGCCGATTTCGGCGGCTATTCCATCACGAGAATCAATACGCTTTTCAGAATAGAAACCGGATTGACTCCTATGGAATATTTCTCCAATCTGAAAATTCAAAGAGCTTGCATATATCTTCGGGATTCCGACTTGAAAATCAAAGAAATCGCTTTCAAGCTCAACTACTTCGATCAGTTTCACTTTTCAAAAACCTTTTACAAAAAAATGGGGATACCGCCTCAACGATATAGAAAAATGGCGCAATCGACCCAAACCGTCATGCCCCATATTTTATAAGAACGAAGTTATTTCTAAAAACAAAAAAGGTCGCGCTTTGCAGCGCGACCTTTTTTCATGTATAGAAGGGTCGATTATTCGGCATCGACACCCCATTGCTGTTTCGACAGGCGTTTGTAGTTGTTGTAACGCCATTGTGCGTTCTCCTTGGCGGCAGCGAAGAGTTGTTCGGCTTCGGCAGGATATTGTTTCATAACCGATGCGTAACGTACTTCGCCTTTGAGGAAGTCCTCGAACTTATCCCATTGCGGCTCTTTGCTGTCGAGCGTAAAAGGATTCTTGCCTTCGGCTTCGAGTTCGGGGTTGTAACGCCACAAATGCCAGTATCCGCATTCAACGGCAGCAGCCTCCTCGGCTTGGGCATGGCCCATGCCTTTTTTGAGACCGTGGTTGATACAGGGAGCATAAGCGATAACAATCGAAGGACCGTTATAGGCTTCGGCTTCGCGAATGGCTTTCAAGGTCTGAGCCTGATCGGCACCCATAGCCACCTGTGCGCAATATACGTAACCGTAGGTCGATGCGATGAGCCCGAGGTCTTTTTTGCGGACACGTTTGCCGGCAGCGGCAAATTTGGCGATAGCGCCGAGCGGGGTGGCTTTGGAGGCCTGACCGCCAGTGTTGGAGTAAACCTCCGTATCGAGAACGAGAATGTTCACATTCTTGCCCGATGCCAATACGTGGTCGAGACCGCCGAATCCGATGTCGTACGAAGCACCGTCGCCGCCGATAATCCACTGCGATTTCTTAACGAGGAATTTGCCGAGTGCGGCAATGCCTTTGCAGAATTCGCATTTGTCGGCGTTGGCTTCTACGATAGGACGTATCTTGGCAGCCAGTTCGACACTCTTTTCGGTGTTCTCGCGGTTTTCTATCCATTCGCCGAAGAGAGCTTTCACGTCGGCGGGAGTGCCTTCGGCTTCGATAGCGCCTTTCATAAGGCTCTCGATGCGGTTGCGCATCTTCTCGACAGCGAGCGTCATACCCAGACCGAACTCGCAGAAGTCCTCGAAGAGGGAGTTTGCCCAAGCAGGACCGTGTCCCTTTTCGTTGGTGGTGTACGGAGTCGAAGGTATGGAACCGGAGTAGATGGAGGAGCAACCGGTAGCGTTTGCCACCATTTCACGGTCGCCGAAGAGTTGCGAGATGAGTTTCACATACGGAGTTTCACCGCAGCCGGAGCAAGCGCCGGAGAACTCAAACAACGGAGTAGCGAATTGCGAATTTTTGGGATTGGCTTTCACATCTACCAAATGTTGTTTGCTCTTCACGTTGTTTACGCAGTATTCCCAGTTGGGAGCTTCGGCGAGTTGTCCTTCGAGGGGCTTCATGGCGAGGGCTTTGCCTTGCTTGTTGCCCGGACATACATCGACGCAGTTGCCGCAACCGAGGCAGTCGAGTACATCGACCTGCATTCTGAACGTCATGCCTTCGAACATCTTGCCCACAGCTTTAATCGTCGTGAAGTGCGCGCCGGCTTGTTCGGCAGCGTCGAATACGAACGGACGAATGGCAGCGTGAGGACAAACGTACGAACATTTGTTACACTGGATACAGTTTTCGGGAGTCCACTCGGGAACGAAAGCAGCCACACCGCGTTTTTCGTATTTGGCGGTTCCCTGCGGCCACGTACCGTCTTCGATGCCTTTGAATGCGGAAACTTTCAACAAGTCGCCGTTCTGGGCATTGATAGGACGCACGATTTCGTTGATGAAAGCGGGGTCGTTGTTTGCCGCTTGCTCATCGTCGGGCAGGTTAGCCCATGCCGGATCGACAGCGAGTTGTTTGTATTCGCCACCGCGATCGACGGCTGCGTAGTTCTTATTAACCACATCTTCGCCCTTCTTGCCATACGACTTCACGATGAATTTCTTCATTTGTTCGATAGCCAAATCGACGGGTATGACGCCGGTGATGCGGAAGAATGCCGATTGCAGAATGGTGTTGGTACGGTTGCCGAGACCGATTTCCTGTGCTATCTGCGTAGCGTTGATGTAGTAAACTTTGATATTCTTCTGTGCGAAATAACGTTTTACGTTGTTAGGCAGATTCTTTACCAGCTCGTCGTCGCTCCAAATAGTGTTGAGCAGGAACGTACCGTTCTCGCGGAGACCGCGCGTTACGTCGTACATACGCAGGTAAGCCTGTACGTGGCAAGCCACGAAGTTAGGCGTGTTTACGAGGTAGGTCGAACGAATGGGGGTGTCACCGAAACGGAGGTGCGAGCAGGTGAAACCGCCCGATTTCTTCGAGTCGTACGAGAAGTAAGCCTGACAGTGTTTGTCGGTGTTGTCGCCGATGATTTTTACGGAGTTCTTGTTGGCACCTACCGTACCGTCTGCGCCCAAGCCGTAGAATTTGGCTTCAAACATACCTTCGCCGCCCATGGCGATTTCTTCTTTCGGAGGCAGGGAGGTGAACGTTACATCGTCGATGATGCCGAGCGTGAAGTGGTTTTTCGGTTCGGGCAAAGCGAGGTTCTCATATACGGAAAGTATTTGAGCCGGCGTGGTGTCGTTGGAGCCGAGACCGTAACGTCCGCCTACAATCATGGGAGCGTTCTTTACGTCGTAATAAGCCTCTTTCACATCGAGATAGAGGGGTTCGCCATTGGCGCCCGGTTCTTTGGTGCGGTCGAGTACGGCAATGCGTTTTGCGCTTGCGGGTACGGCAGCCAAGAGGTGTTTTACCGAGAACGGGCGATAGAGGTGTACCGATACAAGACCTACTTTCTCGCCTTTGGCCGCGAGGTAGTCGATAGCTTCGCGGGCAGCTTCGGTAACAGAACCCATAGCGATGATTACGCGGTCGGCATCGGCAGCGCCGTAATAGTCGAACAGACCGTATTTGCGACCGGTGATTTTCGAGATTTCGTTCATGTACTCTTCCACGATGCCGGGAACGGCGTTGTAGAAGCTGTTGCACGATTCGCGGTGCGTGAAGAAGGTATCGGGGTTTTCAGCCATACCGCGAGCAACGGGATTCTCGGGATTGAGAGCGCGGTCGCGGAATTCTTTCAATGCCTTCTGGTCGATGAGCGGAGCGAGGTCTTCGTTTTCCAGCATCTCGATTTTCTGTATCTCGTGCGAGGTACGGAAACCGTCGAAGAAATTGACGAAAGGCACACGCGACTTGATGGTGGAGAGGTGTGCCACACCCGCGAGGTCCATCACTTCTTGTACGGAACCTTCGGCCAACATGGCGAATCCGGTCTGACGGGTGGACATCACATCTTGGTGGTCGCCGAAGATACAGAGGGCGTGCGATGCCAATGTACGTGCCGACACGTGGAATACGCAGGGAAGAAATTCACCGGCGATTTTGTACATGTTGGGAATCATCAGCAAGAGACCTTGCGAAGCGGTGTAGGTCGTAGTGAGCGCACCGGCTTGCAACGAGCCATGTACAGCGCCGGCGGCACCGGCTTCGGACTGCATTTCTTGCACCGTAACAGTTTCGCCGAAGATATTTTTTCTTCCGGCGGCAGCCCATTCATCGACGTACTCGGCCATCGTCGAGGACGGAGTGATGGGGTAGATGGCAGCCACTTCGCTGAACATATACGAGATATGGGCAGCGGCTTGGTTACCATCGCAGGTAATGAATTTCTTTTGTTTGCTCATACAGTTAATATTTGAGGATTAAGGTTAATTTTCAAGTTGGATAGCAAAGTTAATATAAAAAACCGAATAACCACAAAGGAATCTTATTTTCTTTTCCGATTTCGCAATTATCGAGCGCATAAAAACAGTCGGGAATGTTCCGCCCCCGCACGAAATCGCCTTCGATTCGGAAGTTATATTTCTCATCTACAAGAAAATGCGTATTTCGCACGCCTTCGTTCAGGCGATAGTTCTTATGCAGGGCGTTATAGAAAAAAGTTTCCCGCAGGGCTTGGGGCGAAACGTCTTCGGGGCAAATCGGGTACATCAGATTGGTGTTGTGCATATAGATGCGCGCCGGTTTGCGGGGAAACTCCTCGCCGACGGGATAGAGCATATTGATGAGCCGGGCGTCTTTGAGGTATTTGATATAATTGACGACCGTCGCCCGCGAAGTGCGTATCGCCTCGCTGAGGCGGCTCACGTTGGGCGAGCAGGGCGACGATACCGCCAGCAAGTAGAGCAGGCGGCGTATCTTGGGCAGATAGGTAAATTCTATTTGTTTGATAAAGAGTATATCCACTTCCATCATCATGTTCATGGTCTTCACCAAATTCTCGGAAAAGTCGTGCTGTTCGAGAAAGAAAGGATAAAAGCCGTGATGCAGGTATTCGCGGAAGTAGGGCAATGGGTGTATGCGACTCGTTATTTCGCTGGCAAGGGCGGTATGGCGGGCGAGCAGGTCGTCGAGGCGCAGGGCGGGAAAGTCTGTGCCTGCCATCAGATTGAGAAATTCGCGAAAGGAATAGCCGCGCAGGTCGTATGAATCGACGATTCCAGAAATGGGCGAAGGTTCTTCGCGCAGGCGCATCACCGACGAACCGGCAAAGACGATATGCAGGTCGGGGCAGCTATGATAGCACTGCGCCAACTCCTCCTGCCACGAGGGATATTTGAATACTTGGTCGATAAGCAGACAGCGCCCGCCCGCTTCGTAGAAGCGTTCGATAAAGTCGGAGAGTTTTTTGTCGGCAAAATAGAGGTTGTTGAGGTTGATGTAAAGACACGCGCGATTGTCGGCGCCGTATTTTTCGCGGGCGTACTGCAAGAGAAACGTGGTCTTGCCCACGCCGCGGCTGCCTTTGATGCCGATGAGGCGGCGCGACCAGTCTATTTCCTGCATCAAGCCCCGCTTCACGGGCGATTTCACGTGTTCTACAAGGTATTTGTGCGTTCTGTAAAAAGTCTCCATCTCGTTTTTGTCGATAAGACAAGGCAAATATACATTGCTTTTTCTTTTTTTGCAAAGCGGGGATAGCAATTTTTCGCAAAGAATTTTTCCGATTGTTTTTTCAAAAGGTCGGTACGCGGCGCGTGCCGGCTGCCTATCGCCGGAAAAACGGAAACGGTCGGCGATTATTTTTTCGGAGCGAATCGGCGGGCGTTGTCGTCGCGTTTCTTTGCCGATTGCTCCTTGTCGCCGTCCGTCGTATTTGCCGGCTTTTCCACCGGAAATATGCCTGTCGTGTGGCGTATCGTGTAGCGGGTCATCTCTTCGTTGGAAACGAAACCCACGCCCTCGATGATGCGGTCGACGCGCTCGATGTGAATGGCGCTGTCGGAATAGATAGACTTTTGTTTCTGGTCCCAATAGATTTCTTCGGTGGCGAAACGTTCGTCCTGCATATTCTCGATATGTACGTTGCCGCGAAGCCGCCACAACTGTTTTTTATTGAAAAAGATCGCCGTATCGCTGACGATGAACGATTCGGTGTCGAAATTCTCGTCGAATTTTTCGACATAGATTCCTTGCGGAAAAGACCAATAAGGCTCGGCAGCTTTTTCGAAAATGCGCCACTCTTTGGCTTTGATACGATAGCGGGTTATGCCCGAATCGGAAATGAGCGTATTGACGTCGAATGTCGAGAGCGACGGCACGTCCTGTTCATTGTCGAAACTCGCCACGAATGATTTTTTCTCTTTTTGGCAGGCGGTCAGCACGGGAAGGCTTGCCATGCAGACGACGACGGCAACGGCAGCAAGCAGAGGGAACGGTATGTATCGGTTTCGCATTTTCATATCGGGCACCTCTCCCCTCTCCCATTATTGCAGACGGCTCTTATAGAACCACATTTCATTGAAAGTAAGTCCGATGGAAACCCGAAATTCATTTTCCGTTACCGACGACGAAGGGGTGGTGCGGCGGTTTTGGTAGCCGAATGAGATATTGATAATCGACTTGTTGCGTTTCATCGGAAGTCCCGCGCCTATGGTAAATCCCGTCTCCCACAAGTCGTTGTAGGTTTTATCCGACGCCTTGATACGGGCGTAGGAACGGCACACATTCACGCCGGCACGGTAGCGCACACTTTGGAAAAAGGTGGAAGAATAGAGTTTCGGCATAAATTCCGCGCCGACAATCACTTGCAGGTAGTTGTTGAAATAAGTGGTGGAGCCGGCATATTTCGCTTTGCTCCACGGCTGGAATGTAATGTCGATGCCGGCGGTGAGGCGGTCGTCATACGTGTAGGTAAAGCCTGCACCGTAAGTGGCTGGAAGCGAATAGCTATCTTTCAGTTTCACCGTATCGTTCTGGAAAGCAACCGTATTTCCGGAGGAAACATTGTAGGCGCCGCCTCGTATGTATCCTTTGCCGAGCAATTTTTTCGCAGGGGTGTAGAGAATGCCGACCGTAAAGCGGTTTTTGGCATTGAGCCGGCAGGTGTATTGCGCGCCGATTTCGACGCGAAAATCCGAAATGTCCAATACGTTCTCGAACAGCGTGGCATTCACAGCATCGAGCGACGACACCGATATGGAGTTGTTGTTCAATTCACCGAAAAGGTAATTGAAGTTGAAGCCGAGCGAAAATCCTTTGTATATGTATGCGCCAAGTCCGAGAAACGCCTCATTGAGGCTACCCTCGCCGGTCTGTCGCACCGAACCGTTCTCGATGCCGCCCGCATAGTTGTAGCCCACCGTCGAATAGGGTACGACGCCCAAACTCGCCGCCAGCCATTTGGCTAAGGGAAATTGCAGGGCAATGTAGTCGAAACACCAACTGACGCGGTTTTCTTTTGCCGCCCCCTCTTTCATCGTATTTGAAAGAAGGCTCACCCCGAAGTCGCACAAAAACGTCAGCGTGTCGATAGCGGCATACGAAGCGGGATTTTTCACGTTTATCTGTTTTCCGCTCTGTAAGGCATAGCCCAGCCCGTCCATAGCGCGCGACGCGCCGATGCCCCGATTGTCGAGAACGCCGTACCCGTATCGGGAATAGGGGCTGTTTACATTAGTCTGCGCCCGCAGCGAAAACGTCGGGAGCAGCAGTCCGAGAGAAAACAGAAAAAGAAAAATCCTATTTACCATATTGCAATATCCGGTTTAATCCTTTGAGTACGATACATTCATCTACAAAGATGGGAGTTTTTAATTTGTCTGCCAATAAAAACGCATCGCCACCCGTTAAAAAAATCAAAAGTTGCGGATATTCCTGCCGCAAGGCATTTACATATCCATCGATTTCGTAACAGATTCCGCGCACGGCGCCCGCCCGCATCGCTGTCTCGGTGTCGCAGCCCAGCACGGGGGTGTCGCCGATTTTCTCCACCAAGGGCAGCTTTCGGGTATAGGCGTGCATGGCTTTCAAGCGCATTTTCACGCCCGGAGCTATGTTGCCGCCGCGATAGTGCCCGTCGGCGGTGAGCAGGTCATAGGTGATGCAGGTGCCGGCATCGACCACCAACAGGTCTTTACCGGGCGCCTCTCCGGCTGCCCCCACAACGGCGGCAATGCGGTCGCGCCCCAGCGTTTGCGGCGTGCGGTAATCGACGGCAACAGGCAGCGGCGTATCGGCATCGAACAGCACGAACTCTGGCACGCGGGCTTGCAGACTGGCCACGACCGATGCATCGACGTCCACGACCGATGAATAAATGCACGACGATATGGCATAGCGCGAAAAAAGCGTGTCGAGATACCCCGTATCGAAACGGCGCACCCGCTCGACAAAAGCCGGCTCGCCGTCCGTCGTCGAAAACAACGCCGTCTTTACAGAGGTATTTCCTTCATCTATGACCAGTCGCATGGCTCGGTTGTTGCAGGGAAGCGGACTTCGACAGCAAACCGTCCGTCGCGTCCGCCCGCCTTCCGCCCGCAAAGATACGAAACCCCGACGAATTTCCGGCGAAATGTCACCGTTTATTTTTCAAATCGTCGCTCGGGACACAAGGGAAAAAATCAAAATACCACTATCGGGAACGTTTTCGGGAAAACAAGTCGAATACACGTTTACCGCGAATCTCCCTCAATTCCGTACACCCGTCAAAAACGCCCTCTCCAACTCTTGCAACACTTAAAGGTATCACTATCGATCTCAATCCGGTACAACAGTAAAAGGCATACGAATCGATAAATTCAATGCTATTCGGCAGCGTTACCGATTTTAAGTCGCCACACAAAGAAAACGCATAAAAACCTACTGCTGTAACACGATATGCTCTACCTCCATATTCCACTATCGAAGGCACCGATATATTGCCTGCATATTTTACGTCGCCCCTCGTTACCTCCACTGTCAAATTGTAAGAAGAGGTTATATTGTAATATATGCTGTCGCAGACAAAATCGTATGCTTGCAACGGCAACGCCACGCCCCACAATAACAACAAATAGAAAATTTTCATTTCCGTTCCTGTTTTCTCGGTTACTGTATGTGGCTGCAAAATTATATATTAAATACATAATGCAAAACTTATTTCAAAAATTTCAGATTTTTTCCGATAAAAATTTTTTTCGGACAACGAGATTCGACCCTGAGAACGCCGCTGCCTTTCCGTGCGAAAACATAAAAAAAGCCGCCCTGCCATTCGCATGGCAGGGCGGCGGATTAACGGTTAGCTATTCAACAATTTATTTTTTCATTCTACGTCTTTTGCAGCAATATCGTTGCGTTATCGGGCGATAATCATCGTCTTGCCGTTCACGATGTAGGCGCCGTTCTGTAACGTTTTGAGGGCGGCGGCATCGTCGGCTTGCAATACCAACACGCCTTGCAAATTATACACGGTTATGCGTTCGGCAGCTTGCTCTTGTTGCGTCTCCGTAATAGCGGAAGATTCGTCTATCGGCAATATCTCTCCGAACTCGCGCCACCCTTCGGCAAGTTGATACTCATTTACCGATTCGGCAGGCACGTAAAGCGTACAGTTGGCACAATCCACATACTCGAAAGCAAAGCTATCCCCCCATTCATTTGTTACTACAATATTCACCGGTTTCGGATTATAGGCAGTTACCGACTTCAAGCTGTCGCACGACTCAAAAGCATAGTCGCCGATAGTAGTAACCCCCTTGCCTATCGTTACAGACTTCAAACCGTAGCAATCGGAAAAAGCACGGGCGCCGATAGCGGTAACACTGTTGGGTATCGTTACCGATGTCAAACCGTAGCAAAACTCAAAAGCACCGTAGCCGATAGTCGTAACACTGTTGGGTATCGTTACCGATGTCAAACCCGTACAACGGTCAAAAACTCCATAGCCGATAGCGGTAACACCGTCGGGTATGGTATATTGGCTTAAATCACTCGGAGCAAAAGCCACTAACGTATCTTTTACAATAAGAGTGCGATTATCTTTCGATGCCAATTTTCCTTCAAATTTTTCCAATTTATCGCAATCGGAAAAAGCCTCCCTGCCGATAGTCGTAACACCCTCGCCTATCTTTACCGTTTTCAAGCTGTCGCAAGACCCAAAAGCAAGGTCGCCGATAGCGGTAACACTGTTGGGTATTGTTGCCGTTTTCAAACCGCAATTGCAAAAAGCATAGTCGCCGATAGCGGTAACACTGTTGGGTATCGTTATCTCCGTCAAGCCTGAACAACCGTAAAAAGCATCTTCGGGAATCTGTTTGACATTCTCTCCGATATGTACCGTCGTCAATGCCTCACAATCGCTGAAACCTCCGCTTATACAGTTATCGGCATTAAACCAAACTTCTGTCAAACCGTCGCAACCGGAAAATGCAGCGTAGCCGATAGTGGTAACACCCTTGGGTATCGTTGCCGTTTTCAAACCCTCGCAACCGGAAAAAGCTTCGTAGCCTATAACTTTAACATCGTCAGGTATAGTATAAGAGGACAACCCGCTCGGTGCAAAAGCCACCAATGTATCGTTTACGACAAGACTCCGATGATTTATCGCAAATTTTCCTTCAAAATTTTCCAATCCCGTACAACCGGAAAAAGCATAACTACCGATAGTAGTAACACTGTTGGGTATCGTTACCGTCTTCAAACCCTCGCAACCGTAAAAAGCTCTGTCTGGAATCCGTTTTACCTTATCTCCGATATGTACCGTCGTTACAGAACGGGGGAAAACGCCCCTTATACAGAAATAGGCATTGAACCAAACTTCTGTCATACTGTAGCAATCGGAAAAAGCATCGTAGCCGATAGTTGTAACACCCTCGCCTATTGTTGCCGTTTTCAAACCGCAAGACCTAAAAGCACCGGATCCGATAGTAGTAACACTGTTGGGTATCGTTATCTCCGTCAAGCCCGTACAATGGTAAAAAGCATCGTCGGGAATCCGTTTGACATTCTCTCCGATATGCACCGTTGCTAATGCCTCACACCACTCAAAACCTCCGCTTATACAGGAGTCGGCATTGAACCAAACTTCATTCAAACCTGTGCAACCGGAAAAAGCACTTTCGCCGATAGTATCAACACTTTCGGGTATCGTTACCGTTTTCAAACCGGTACACTCGGAAAAAACATTCCCCGCAATAGCGATAACGCCTTCAGGTATATCATAATTACTCAAACCGTTCGGTGCAAAAGCTTTCAAGGTATCGCTTACAACAAGACAACGATAATCGGGTGTTGCCAATTTTCCTTCAAACTTTTCCAACCCCGTACAACCGGAAAAAGCTCTTTCGCCGATAGTGGTAACGCTCTCGGATATTGTTACCGTCTTCAAACTCTTGCAACCGAAAAATACACCGTCAGGAATCCGTTTTACTTTCTCTCCGATATGTACCGTCGTCAATGCCTCACAATCGCTGAAACCTCCGCTTATACAGTTATCGGCATTAAACCAAACTTCCGTCAAGCTGTTGCAACCGTAAAATGCACCGTAGCCGATAGTCGTAACACCCTCGCCTATCGTTGCCGTTTTCAAACCGCAAGACCCAAAAGCAAGGTCGCCGATAGTAGTAACACTGTTGGGTATCGTTACCGATGTCAAACCCTTGCAATTCCGAAAAGCACCGTAGCCGATAGTGGTAACACCGTCGGGTATCGTTACCGATGTCAAATCATGGCAACCGGAAAAAGCCCTTTCGCCGATAGTCGTAACACCCTCGCCTATTGTTGCCGTTTTCAAACCGCAATCGGAAAAAGCTCTTTCGCCGATAGTCGTAACGCTATTGGGTATCGTTATCTCCGTCAAGCCCGAACAACCGGAAAAAGCATCTTCGGGAATCTGTTTGACATTCTCTCCGATATGTACCGTTGCTAATGCCTCACACCCCTCAAAGCCTCCGTACGTACAAGAGTCGGCATTAAACCAAACTTCATTCAAACCTGTGCAACCGGAAAATGCATAGCTGCCGATAGTAGTAACTCCCTTGCCTATCGTAACAGCCTTCAAACCCTCGTAACCGGAAAAAACTTCGTAGCCTATAACTTTAACATCGTCAGGTATAGTATAAGATGACAACCCGCTCGGAGCAAAAGCCACCAATGTATCGTTTACGACAAGACTCCTATTATCGGCTGTCGCCAATTTTCCGTCAAATTTTTCCAAATTCATACAACCGTAAAATGCACCGTAGCCGATAGTCGTAACGCTATTGGGTATTGTTACCGATGTCAAACCCTCGCAACCGGAAAAAGCCCTTTCGCCGATAACGGTAACACCGTTGCCTATCTTTACCGTTTTCAAGCTGTCGCAAGACCCAAAAGCATAGTCGCCGATAGCGGTAACACTGTTGGGTATCGTTATCTCCGTCAAGCCTGAACAACCGTAAAAAGCATCTTCGGGAATCTGTTTGACATTCTCTCCGATATGTACCGTTGCTAATGCCTCACAATCGCTGAAGCCTCCGCTTATACAGTTATCGGCATTAAACCAAACTTCATTCAAACCTGTGCAACCGGAAAATGCATAGCCGTCGATAGTGGTAACCCCCTTGCCTATCGTTACAGACTTCAAACCGAGACAATAAGCAAAAGCATGGGCGCCGATAGCGGTAACACCGTCGGGTATCATTATTTCCGTCAAGCCTTCGCACAAACAAAAAGCATTGTCGCCGATAGTGGTAACGCTATTGGGTATCGTTACCGATGTCAAACCCTTGCAATTCTGAAAAACACTCTCGCCGATAACTTTAATTTTGTCCGGTAGAGTATATTGGGTCAATCCGATCGGGGCAAAAGCTACCAATGTATCGTTTACGACAAGACTCCTATTATCGGCTGTCGCCAATTTTCCGTCAAACTTTTCCAAATTCATACAACCGAAAAAGGCATTTTCGCCGATAGTGGTAACGCTCTCGGGTATCGTTACCGTCTTCAAACCCTCGCAACCGGAAAAAGCAGCGGAACCGATAGTGGTAACGCTATTGGGTATCGTTATTTCCGTCAAGCCCAAACAACCGAAAAAAGCACCTTCGCCGATAGTGGTAACACTGTTAGGTATCGTTATCGACGTCAAGCCTTCGCACAAATAAAAAGCATTGTCGCCGATAGTGGTAACGCTATTGGGTATCGTTACCGTCTTCAAACCGAGACAATAAGCAAAAGCATAGTTGCCGATAGTGGTAACACCGTCGCCTATCTTTACCGAAACGATGTCATAACTATAACCACGCCATGGCGCGTAAAAATAATCTTCACCCATAGAACCCTTGCCGGAAATCTCAAGAGCACCGGTTTCGGTATTGAACGTCCAAGTAAGATTCTCACCATCGGCACCGAACTTGCCGGATACGATTTCGGCTTGCGCCGTTGCCGTTCCGCCCCATAAGAGCGCGGACACGACTAAAAACTGTAATCTCTTTTTCATAATCTATTTTGTTGGTTATTCGATTCTTTCCGCAAAAATATTTCAAGAAAATAAAAATTCAAAACTTTTTACTGAAAATTTTTGGTTTCATTCGCAAAAAAAAAGGAATTGAGAAAATCGGAAACAAAATATTTTCGTTACCGGAAAGTTTGCGTATATTTGTGGGTACATTACAGGCGTATGGCATGAAAGAATCGTTACGGAAAATATGGTCGCATCTGCGGCGCGTGCCGCTGTTCGTGTATATCGGAGGCGCGCTGCTGTTCGAGATGGCGTTTGTCGACGAAAACAGTTTCGTACAGAGTTATCGTTACAGCCGGCAGATTGCCCGACTGAAAGCGACTGCCACGCAATACCGCGAAGTGATAAAGAACGACAGCATACGCCTCGACGAACTGAAATCGAGCGACGAGAATCTGGAAAAATTCGCACGGGAAACGTACCAGATGAAAGGCAAAGATGAAGATGTATTCATCATCGTGGAGGACTGAACCGTGAAGCCGACCTTCATACAAAATATTCTGTTCCCCTGTTCGGCGCTGTTCCTCGTGGCGGCTGCCGCAGCATACGCATTCGTGGGCGAACGGGCGGTCGTGCCGTTTGCCATAGGAGCGGCAGGTATGTTCGCCGCCCGCCTCTTGCGGAGGTACAAGGGAAAAAATGTCCGCCTGCAACGGCTTTACCGACAGGAGACTTTTTCGTCGATGCTGTTTCTGGCGGCGGCATTCCTGATGTATCGGACGGGCGGCTACGACTGGGTGGTGCTGTTCATCATCGCCACGGCGCTGCAAATATATACGGCGATTTTCATTCCGCGCGAAGAAGAGAAAGAAAAACCGTGATGCCGCTCTTGCAGCGGGGCAAAACAAAAACGGGAAGATTGAACATTCAATCTTCCCGTTTCTTATATAAAGAGAATGATTTATTCTGCGGGAGCGTCTTCGCTGACTACGGCAAATGCTACATCGACACTTACCTCTTTGTGCAGCTTGATGGTAGCCTTGTAGGAACCGACTTCCTTGATGGCGTCTTTCACCACGATGATTTTGCGGTCGATTTCGTATCCGGCGTTAGCGAGAGCTTCGGCTATCTGGATATTGGTAACGGAACCGTAAATCTTACCGGTAGAACTGGTTTTGGTGGTGATGGTGAGAGCTACGCCGGCGAGTTTGTCTGCCAAAGCCTGAGCGTCTTGTTTGAGCTTTTCGAGCTTGTGAGCGCGCTGCTTGTTGTTCTCAGCCAACTGTTTCAATGCCGACGGCGAAGCGATAACCGCCTTTCCCTGCGGAATGAGGTAGTTGCGTCCGTAGCCGTCTTTTACGGTTACGACATCGTCTTTATAACCTAAATTCAAGACATCTTCTTTCAATATAACTTGCATACTTGAGTCCTCCTGTTTTTTAGGTTATTTCATCATATCGGTTACGTAGGGCAGCAAAGCCAAGTGACGGGCACGTTTTACGGCTTGCGCGATACGGCGCTGGAATTTGAGTGAAGTTCCCGTAATGCGACGGGGCAGGATTTTGCCCTGTTCGTTGAGGAATTTTTTCAAAAACTCGGGGTCCTTGTAGTCGATATATTTGATACCGTTCTTTTTGAAGCGGCAATATTTTTTCTTTTTCACATCGACCGAGGGAGGGGTCAAATATCTGATTTCAGATTGTGCTTGTGCCATGATTAATTCTCCTTCTCTTCTTTTGATGATTTCATACTTCTTCTCTTGGCGGCGTATTCGGCAGCAAATTTATCCATCTTGAAGGTCAAGAAACGGATAACGCGCTCGTCGCGGCGGAAATTGACTTCAAGCTTTTTGATGAGAGCAGGCTCTGCATCGAACTCCAACAATTGGTAGAAACCGGTAGATTTTTTCTGAATGGGATAGGCGAGTTTGCGCAAGCCCCAATTCTCCTCATTCACGATTGTCGCACCGTCTTCGGTGAGAATCGCTTTGAACTTATCTACCGTTTCCTTCATCTGAATATCAGACAAAACGGGAGTTAGAATGAAAACGGTTTCGTAATGGTTCATAATGTTTTTGTTATTGAATCGGTTAATACTTGTTTCAATTGCGGGGCAAAGGTACGACAATATTTTTTATTTGCAAACGAGCGGCACACTTTTTTTCAGTCATTTCTTGCGAGTGGGAATAAAAGAGGCGGGAATCCGCTCCGGAGAGGGATTCCCGCCTTGACAATTCGATATTCAGAGATTATTGACGCTCGACGCCATAACGAATAATTTTTATTTTATCGGGCGAGGAGATGATTTTCTTGGCAAGTTTTTGCACATCTTCCACCGTTATCTTTTCGAGTGTAGGCAGATAATCATCGGCAGTGTACATACCGGTCGTATAGTAGCTGACAAGCTGCGAGAGCCAATAGCTGTTTTCCTTGATGCTGTTTTGGTAACTCTTCACCATGAAGGTTTTTACCTTGTCGAAAGTTTCCTGCGCAGGACCTTCTTCACTGACTTTCACCAGTTCGGCGATGGTACGATCGGAAAGGCGGGCAGCCATTTCGGCATTGGTGTCGAACTGTATGGTATAAGTCCAGCGACCTTTGGGACGCAGCGACAAGTCGCCGCCGGTAGATACGCCGTAAGTGCCGCCCTCCTCCTCACGAATGGTTTCGGTGTAAACCACCTCCATGACTTGGGAGAGTATCGACATAATCATTCTGTTTTTCAAATTGTATTTTTCTTTTCCGGCATAGGAAATATATACCATTGTCTTCGGCGACTCCATAGGCTGCTCGAATACCGATTCGCGATAACCGGTACGCGGTTTCGGCAAGGCTTTTTCGTTGGCTTTTTCGTGTTTGCCGGTGGAGGGCAGCGCACCGATGTACTGCTCTATAAGGGGCAGCGCCTTATCTTTGTCGATGTTTCCGATAAAGATAAACGTGAAGTCGGCAGCATTGTTCAGACGTTGGCTGAACAGGTCGAGCGTATGGAGGTAATCGACGCGGTCGAGGTCGGCTTGGGTAAAGCGGCGGGCACGCGGGTGATCGCCGTATGAGAGATAAGAGAGCGTGTCGGAAATGGGACGCATGGGGTCGCTCTCGGAGAGTTTCAACGAATTGCTCATACGGCTTTTCCATGCGACGAACAAGGCGCTGTCGGCACGCACGGTGGTGAAACGCAAGTAGGTAAGTTGCAGCAATTTTTCAAAATCTTTCACATTGCTGCTTCCGGTAACCGTTTCATTGTAAGTGCTTATCGAAGCCGATGCACTGGCTTGTACTCCGCTAAGCTGCTTCATCAAATCCTTCGGACTGAAATCGCCCAGACCGCCTATCGATGCCAGCGTGTTCATTACCGAGAAATTGGATAGCTCGGAAAGGTCGAACAAGGAATTTCCTCCCTCACTCACAGCATACATACTTATTTCATCGGCTTTGAAGTCGGTCGTCTTTATCACTACTTTCGCACCGTTGGAGAGGGTGTATTCCGTAGCGTCGAGTTTTTTGTTCTCTTTCGTTTTCACGACACTGCCTTTCGTGGGCATCTGCGCAATCAAGGGACGTTGCGTATATTCTTCTTCGTAAGGCGACACGGCGGTCTGCCATGCGGCAGCGTAGGCATTCAAAAGTTCTTCCGATGAAGGCATATTGCTGTTTTCGCTTTCTTCGCCTTTCATGACGAATGAAATGTTTTTGCCGTCGGCGGGGAAGAAATTGCGGAAATGAGCATCGAGTTCCTGCAACGAAACGGTGGGTATCATTTCGTTGTAGAGTTCATAGAAATATTCTTCGGAGAGCTGCGGCTCCTTGTAGAGGAAATGTTGCAGTGCCATATTCACGAAAGTGGGATTTTTGCGGGTGGCACGTTCGTTGTAGCCGCGCTCCACCGACGACGACAGCTCGGCAACAGCACGGTCGAGCTCAGCTTGCGTGAAACCGTATTGAAGCGCCTGTTTGGTGGCGGCTATCATCGCATCGAGGGCAGGACGCCACATTCCCGTTTTATAGAACGTGGTAAGGATATACGCCTTGCGCGTGAAAGCGATGTAATAATCATCGACCGATGCCGACGCCGAGAGGAAAGGCGGTTCGGCGACCTGTGTCAATTCTGCATAACGAGCGTTGAGCATCAAGGAAATAAGTGCGCGCACCACGTCGGTACGGACGGCTTCCATCGTCATGGAGGCACCCTCCGGCTCTACCGGCAGTTTATAGTATATCTGCAACATATTGGCTTGCGCCTCCTTGTCGGAAACGATTGCCACCAAAGGCTCGTCGTTGTCGGGTATCTGCACGTAGTTTCTCACGGCGGCATTCACCGGAGCGGGCACGTCGCGCCAGAGTTCTTTGATTTTTGCCTCGACCTTATCGACATCGACATCGCCCACCACGATGATGGCTTGCAGGTCGGGACGATACCATTTGTGATAATAGTCGCGAATCGCCTGATAGGGGAAATTATCGACCACCTCCATCAAACCGATGGGAAGGCGGTTGCCGTAACGACTGCTATCAGGATAGAGCGTAGATATGATGGCTTCGAGCATACGCAGGTCGGCGGAGTTGCGGGTGCGCCACTCTTCGTGAATGACTTTCCGCTCGGCGTCGATTTCTTCCTCTTCGAGAGCAATAGCCGACGCCCAATCGTGCAGTATCAGCAGGCAAGAGTCGATAAGCCCCTCGCGAGCAGGCACTTCGGAAATGTTATAAACAGTTTCGTCGATAGAGGTGTAGGCGTTGAGATTCACGCCGAATTTCACGCCGTTCTTTTCGAGATAATCGATCATGGTTTTGCCCGGATAATTCGTAGTACCGTTGAAAGCCATGTGTTCGAGGAAATGCGCCAATCCGCGCTGCGGCTCTTCTTCGAGAATGGAACCTACACGCTGGGCGATGTAAAATTCCACACGGTCGGCAGGAAGCTCGTTATGGCAAATATAATACGTAAGCCCGTTATCGAGCTTTCCCATACGGATTGCGGGGTCGAGGGTCTCTTTGAGCTGCGCCGGCAAAAGCATCGGCGCACACAAGAGTATGCCCGCCAGAATTTGTTTCATGAAATTTTTTGTCATATTCGGTTCTTTTAGGATTATTTTCATTTTCAAATATAAAAGGGATATGAGAGATAGAACTCTGCATATCCCCTTTACGGCGGTCAAAGGTACGAATATCGTCGTGATTTCGATAACTGTTTATAATAAGAGTTGTTAAAAAACGGGCTCAGCGTTCAAGCGTTACCGCCATCAAACCGATGACGACTTCGGTGGATAACGTGGTGAGCGTAAGGCTCTGCAACTCGCGGGAGTCGTCGAGCGGCAGGTCGAGAATCACGGCAGCACCGCCCGGTATATTCCGGTTGTCGGCACCGCGCAAATGCAAAAGACTCTGCACGTCGCGCGTTATCGTGCCGCTTTTCAACAACACCCGATAGGGGCGCGGCGCATCGACACGGAACGCCTGCCCGTCGATGTAGAAATCCTGATCGATGGGACACCACGTTTCGGGATTGACCAGCGGCAAAACCGAAGTCGTGCCGTCGGTGTAGGCAACGGTAACCGTGCCGTTCTCGATGTGGCACTGCATGTGGTTGGTGGAGCCTGCCATCAACAGGTAAGCCCGCGAGGCTTTGCCCGAAAGCGGGAGGGTAACGGAGTCGGGATAGTTGTCCCAACGGGTAGTGAACAAGATATTTTTCGCCGTGCTGTCCTGCCGCACTCGGAAAGGTACGCCGAGCGGCGTGTCGAGCGTATCGCCCGAAGCGGCACGCCGCAGTCCGCTATCGTCGATTTCGGCGGTGGCATTGGGGTGGCACCACTCCCCTATTCCCTGCTCCGGCACTTGCAGTGTGGTGTAGGGCGAACGGGGCGAGAGATAGCGGTTGCGGAAAATATCGGTTACGCGCGCATTGAAATCGCTGTCCATCATCACCGTTTCGTAATGGGGATTGCGGGAGCTTTTCGCCGCCCAATCGACAAGGTCAAAATGTACGGTTTCGTCGGCACCGGCATATAAAGCCACGCGGTTAGTGCCCGCCGCAACTGCCGATGCGGGCACCGTGATTTCGGAAGAAACACCGCCGGCAGGAAGCTGCACGGTCGTCGCATATTCGCGGCTGCCCGGATTGACGACGCAGCGCAGCGTCAGCGCACCGGAGGTATGATTGGCAAGAGCGAAAGAGAGGGTGCTGCTTTCATTCGTCGACGATGCGACCGTTACCGCCGGCTCGACGGTAAGGGGTATCGGCTGCCACCACGTCATATCGCCTTGCGCAAGACGAACGAAGAGGGTACGCTCGCCGGTATTGCCGTTTATCGTCGCCGAGAGTTTTTCGGCATCGAACACGGCATTCGAGAGCAGGCGCTGGCTGTCGCGCACGGCAAGCAGGCGCACGCCCTGCGGCACGTCAAGCTGCCACGAGGCTCCGACGGCAACTGCGGTTGCATAACGGGGAAGCATCAAGGTGTCGCCCGCCCACTCGATTTCGATTTTGCGGGCATTGCCTGCCGGCGTTTCTATTTCGATGCGGGGTGCACCCACGCTGTTTTCTTTCAACGTCCATGCGGCTTTCCGACCATCGACCTTGATGGCGGCGACGGCATCGCGGCGGGCTTTTACATCGAGCGTCAAAGCAAGCGCAACGGGGAAATGCAGCTTGACGGCATAGGTATCTTTGTTGCCTTTACGGGTAAAGTCGTAGGCAATATCGGCGGTGGCAAAAGAGGCGTGATTCCACTCCGAAGGGAATCCCGGACGCAGGACGATGCGTCCGTTCATGGCATCGGGCAGTACGCCGAAAAGTCCTTGTACCAACGCCCGCGAAGCGACGCCTACGGGGTCGGCGAAATCGCGATAGCACTCTCCGCGTGCGGCGTCGTAGGTGCTTACCTGTCCGAAATTGCCCGGACTGCCGCCCATATACATACCGTCGAGCACCGAGCTTTTGAAAAGATGCGCCGCCTCGTCGGCGCGTCCGCTCTGCCAGTAAGCCAGCGCCGTGTGCATGACTTCGGCGAAAGCCACATTATTGATAGACCAGACATAGGGCAGCCACATGGTGGTGGCGACGGTGGCGTAGTCGTCGCGGTCGAGCCCTTCGGCGCGGACGGGAACGTGGGGTATTTCGGTATCGACGTAACGGGTCGCCTGCCACGACTGGAAGTCGTCGTGTATATCGGAATCGATGGCGTGATAAACCGTCCAGACGGCAGCATCGGGGTGCAGCCGCTTCAATCCCATGAAATCTTGAAATTCAGCCCAATGCCCTTTGTCGGCGAGCCACAGACGGGAGTTTATCGCATTCAGTATTTTCTCGGCTTCGCGACGATAGGGCGTCGGGTCTTTCCCGATTTTTTCGGCTATCTCGGCAGCTATTTTGTTGGCGCGGTAATTATATGCCGACGAGTGGGTAACACCGCCGCTGTTGTATTGCAGGGCATCGCTCGCCCAGATGCAACAGTAGGCGTCGTACAGCCCGTCGTCGTCGGGGTCGAAGTTGCGTTTCTCCCACGCGAGGTGGCGTTCCAGCACCGGCCACATACGGCGCACGTAGTCCATGTCGCCCGTCCAATTGAAGTGCCACAGCAACTCGTCGATGTAGCAGAGATTCATGTCGTAGTGGTGCATGAGGCGCGTCTGGCGGGGATTACGAGTGATATAGCCGTTGCTGTACATGGGTGTGCCCCACTCTTTGAGAGCGCGGGCAAGGTGCAGCGCGCTGTCTTGGGCGGGGTGCGGAATGGCGGGTTCGACCTCCGTAATCTGCGAGGCGGCATAGCCGTCGAAATGGGTGCGGGCGCGGTCGTGGCGACCTACGGCATCGCCGGTGTAGGCGGCGCGCCAGCCGTTAAGAGGCATACGCCAGCCGATGGCACCGTGCACCCAAACGCCGGTGGCGGAGTCCCATATCGCATCGGCAGCCATACTGAGGGCGGTGCCGAGCGTGTTGAAGTAGGGGTCGGGAGTCTCTATGCGCACGGTCGAAGCCACTTCGGCGCGGCTCTTGTCGGCGCGGGCGAAAGCGGCGGCAAGGTCGGCATAACGCCAACTGCCGTCGAGCGTGGCAGGGTTGTATATCGTCAGATAAAGGGGACGCTTGCCCAAAGAGGCGGTACCCGACACGACGGGATATTCATCGGAGGGAGCGGCTTCGCGCAGGGCGGCGGGGGTGCGCCGCACGACAGCATTGCCGATGCGCTGGGTCGCGCCGTCGGGCACGACGGCGGTGAGCCGGCAGACGGGATTTTTACCCGTCTCGGGATTTTCGCCGACAAGATAGCTGTCGATGATTTTGCGCGTGTTTCCGTACCAGATGTCGAAACCCTCGCTGCCGAGCCGGTAGACGTTGCCGGCGCAGTATTCGGGTTTCAGGTCGAAACAGTCGGCGGGATCGACGCCCATGTCGCCTTCGCGGCTGAAACGTTTGTTGTTGGCGCCGCCGTAGAGCCAGAGCAGCTCGGTCTTTGCGGGGAGTTTGCGGCTTTCGATGCGGAGTATCATGCCGTCGGCTTCGTAAAGGGCAAGTGCGGTAACGACGATTTCACCGCCGCCCAGCAGCGGGTCGGTGATGGTGTAGATGCGGCTGCCGGCGCTGTAACGGCACTCGATGCGGGCGGCATCGTTGAGCCAAAGACTTTTTCCGTCGCGCAGGATTCCGAGCGTGAGGTTTCCGCCCATACGGGGCATATAGAGGGCAAACTCGGGCACATCGCCGGTTTCGAGGCGGAAGCCGGTATTGGAACCGTAGAGGGCGCGGGTAAACTTGCGGTCGCCGTTTTCGATAACGAAGTCGGTGCCGTCGGGACGGTAACGCAGGGAGCGCATCGCGCCCGCAGCGGTGCGGTCGGAGGTCGATGCGGTATAAAGTTGGGCGTTTGCCGGCGCAGCATATGCGGCGGCAAGCAGCAGAAACAGACTTAGCGTTTGGAGTTTCATGGCAGATTCGGGTTTGTTAAAAACTGCGAGTGTCCGGAGCGAAAACGTTCCGGACACTCCCGATACAAAGATAAGTTATTGTTTACTTGATATTATAATCGAGGAACCAATTTTCGTCTGTTTGCAATTTTGCCTCGATATCGCTGCGACCCGCTGCGATGAATTTCGTGAGAAAATCTTTGTGGGCCGGATCGTTTCCATGTCGTTGCATCATACGATAGAATATCGGCATCACATGACCTTCGCCGGAAAGCTCGAAGAAGGCTTCTTCACACAAGAGCGAATCGACTTTCCAAACTTTTTCATCTAACGGATACGAATTTACGTAATTTCCGTCATTATCTTTTGGTACAATATCGGTACCGACGTTACTCATATATACGCGTCCGCGCAAGCCGCGGTTCGTATTGGTCGAAGCCGAAGCCGTATGCGAATTGGTACGATAGAGGTTGGTTGGGAAATTCGGCAATTTGGAGATACACTGTTTGGCATCGTACTCACCTTTTGCAGCGTCCCAATAGGTGCTGATACCTTGGTTGAGCAAAACCAAAGCCGATTCGATATAGGCATTTTGCAATTCGGGGTCACCGGATTCTTTTGCCATACCTACGATAGCTTCGCAAAGCATCAGGTAGAGGTGTCCTGCACGATAGAGCGGCAGCGATACTTCGGTATTGGTCAAACGATCGATACTGCTTATCCATTTCGAGAATACCATTTGTCCGTTCACTTCTTTGAACGATTTTCCGCGTCCGCGATATTTGTCGCCACGAGTGGAACTTTCGGAATTGACCACGCTGGTCGAATCGAAGCGGAGCATACCCACTTCGGTAGGACGCACATAGTAGTGATAGGGCGCTATGTTGGAGGCATAGTCGTCCAGACGGTTGTATTCGCCCTGACGGGGTGTATATGTAGCCATCGTTATGTCTTCCCAACGGGCAAATGAGTAAAATACTTTTTGCCAGTCGGAATAGTACGGAGTACGGAAGCTGAGGATATAACACTCACCGCCCGAAACGAAACCGCTGCGGCGTATTTCTTCGGTGGCTTGATCATAGGCTTTCCGATAATATCCCGGCTCCCCTTTCGCCGCTTTCCACAAGTACAATTCGGTAAGCAGCGTCCACGGGGTAAACTGATAGCGGTCGTATTGCTGTATGGAGGCATTTTCGCCCGTCATACTCGGGAAAAGGAAAGTCGCCCAACGGGTTGTCGTATCTCCTTTGACGTCGTAAGTACGCGGCTCTTCTATCAAGGCGATACACGAGTCTATGACTTGATTGAAATTGAGCCAATCATAAGAGGGAATATCCGTATCGTTTTCGTACTCGATTTCGGGGTCATTGAAATAATAGGCGCCACCATACATTTTCGCCAGCATCAGGTATGCCCAGACTTTATAACGGACAGCCGTCGAGATGTAAAGTTCGAACGACACGCCGTATTTTTCTTCAAAGACGATAGCGGTCGGATTTTTCGCACGATAGTCAGCTACGTGTTTTACGTAGTCGTTTACCTCTCTGATGATTCGGTAATATCCCATCGGGTCGGCAAGGGAGCAGCTATCGAGGCGTTCATAATTATAGAGCGCCATCATTTCGCTCGTGGCATTTTCGGTCGGTTCGAGCATACCGCCGCGTAGCCCCTCCACTATCGGAGCCTGATCGGCGACATCGGCAACCGCTGACGCTATGCCCCAAAGTCCGGAATAAAGTTCGCTGTTTACTCCCACATAATTATCTTCGTTGAGGACGTCGATCGTATCGTCGGAGCAAGCCGCCACGGACAGGGCGACAAAGACGGCAATCAAATTTTTCGTTATCTTTTTCATAATCTTAAATTCTCAATGGTTTAGAATTCGATTTTAACACCAGCCTTGAACGAGCGGGGAAGAGCGATCTTCGCATAGTCGAATCCGCGCAACGACGCATCGTAAGAATATGCCGTTTCGGGATCGAGACCCAGATATTTCGTGGCAGTGAATACATTTTCGGCGGAAGCGAATATGGTAAGACCGCGCAAGAGGTTGAAGCGGTAGCTTACATATATTTCTTTGAGCTTGATGAACGAAGCGTCTTCAATCCAATGGTCGGAGAAGCGGTTGTTGCCCATCGGGTCGTCAAAGGTTGCTTTCGGTATGATGGTCTGGTCGCCGCTGGCTTTCCAACGCCGATTGACCGAAGTCAGCTGGTTGCCGTAGTCGCTCATGGCTTCGCCGATGCGACGCACGGCATTGTAGGCATGATTGCCTTTGCTGTAACCGAATGTAAGCGATACTTCAAAGGCTTTATACCTCAAAGTGGTATAAAACTCGCCGAAGAATTTGGGGTCGGCGCTGCCCAAGTTCACGCGATCTTTTTCGTCGATGATATTATCGTGGTTTTGGTCGATGAAATGTATATCGCCGGCACCGAATGTTTTGCCGCCCGGAGTTCTCAGACCGCGACCGTCAGTAGCAGCCTTGGCTGCTTCATCTGCCGATGCGAATACGCCTGCCGTCTGGTAGCCGTAGAAGCTGTACAGCGGTTTATCGACTTCGGAAACAATGGCGGAGCCGTCGCTCATTTCGGTAATGATTTTATCGGCGCCGTTGAGTTCCGTCAAGGTGTTTTTGTTGTGTGCCAACGTGGCTCCGATATACCATTTGACGTTTTTGGTATAGACGGGCGCTACTTGGAATCCGAGTTCCACGCCTTTATTATCGAGCGTTCCGATATTGTCGTACATGGTATTGGTTCCATATACGGAGGAAACACTGCGCAGCATGATGACATCGGAAGTTTTTCCTTGATACAAATCCACGTTCACATCGATGCGGTTGTTGGCAAGGGAGAGGTCGATACCCAAATTGACGGTGCGGTCGGTTTCCCATTTCAGACCGGTGTTGGGGACGCCGGCGCGTACCAGACCGGAGAGCGAACGGAAGTTAGCCCGCGAATAGGCATATTTGCTCAGGTTGGTCGAAAAACGGCTGTTACCGCTTGTTACATACTCGGCACGAATGGTAAACTGGTTGAGAGCGCGGGCATCGTTAAGACCGGGCAGGTTTTTCAGATAGAGGGCAGCATTTACCGAGGGGAATACCGCCATCGAAGGCACGTCGTCGCCGAACGAAGAGGCATAGTCGGCAGCCAGCGTCACGCCTGCGCCTATCAAATGGTTGAACGTATAAGATACGTTGGCGTTGAGGTTCACCCAATTGTATTTGTCGATGTAACCCGAAACTTTACGACCGATTGTCGAGTTGGTGTTACCAAGCAGATAGTAATAGTCGTTGGCGGCATTGATACCTTCGGCGTAATCGTATTCAGTCTGGTTGATTGCCGTCTGTATGCCGAGTGCGCCCCGCAGATTGTGCAACCCGTTGAACGTATAGTTGAACGTCGAACGAGCCGAGAAGTAGAGGTTCATCAACTCGGTTTCGCCTACGCGGGAGGTGTTTTTCGCCAAGCCGTCTTGCAGGGGCATGATGGTCTGGTTGGTGGCACCCGGAACGAATATCGACTCTTGTTTCTTGTAGTAGTAGATGGCGGCATTGGCGCCGAGAGTCCAGTGTTCTTTTATTTTTCCGTCGAGCCCGAAGAGACCTTGTATGTCGTAAATGTTGTTTCCGGCATCGAGGGTGTTGACGATGGCGGTAGGATTGGAAACCGCATTATTGACGAGTATATTGCCATTGGCGTCGCGAATGGAGGCATAATCGGGCAAGAGATGGTTTTCGGCATCTTTTTCATAGGGCGAGAGTACGGGCGCTTTGCGCAGGGCAGCCAACATGGGGTTGGTTTCGAGCGAGAGTCCCTGTTCCTGTATGTTGCTGTTGATATATGCCATCGACAACGACGAGGTGAATATAAGGTTGCGTGTCAGGTTGATATCCGAGTTCAACCGTGCATAGTAGCGGTTGAGGTTGGTATTGTCTATTTGTCCGCCTTTGCGCTTATAACCGATGGAGAGGTCGTATTTGGCGATAGCGTCGCCACCTTTTATCTTCAAGGTGTTATCGGTTACGAAACCGGGCGAATAGATTTCGTCCTGCCAATCGGTATTGTTGTTGTAGAGATAGGGATTGACATAGGTCGAGGGGTCGTTCGAGAGATAGGGGAATGCGTTGAGCAAGGCGTCCATATCGTCATAGGCGGGGTCGGTCTGACCGATGTCGGCGATGAGTTTCTTATAGTCAGCCACGCCGAGTACAGGGTAGGTCGATTGGTTGAGATCGACGCCGTACTGACCGATAAACTCGACTTTGGTTTCGAGGTCGGTGGCGCGCTCGGTTTCGATGGCGATGACGCCGTTCGAAGCCAAGGTGCCGTACATGGCGGCATCGGCGCCTTTGAGTACGGAAACGCTGGCTATATCCTGCGCATTGATGGCATTGAATATACCGGTGGAATATCCGTTGATGACGCCGGAAACATTCACGTCGCCGAAATAGGGTTGCCCGTTGATGACGATAAGGGGCATACTCGATGCGTTCGCCGTGCGATTACCGCGCAGCTGGAAGTAGGCACCTTCGCCCGGCATACCGCTTTTCTCGGCTACATAAAGACCGGGTATGCGGGTAAAGGATTTTTCGACATCGACGGTCGAAAGCGAAAAATCTTTGTTATGACGGGTATAGGTATTGGTGTTTTTATCTTGTGCCGCAATCGAGGTATAAGGGGTTTCTATGGTATTGGCGTATCCGTATTTGTCTTCGGGTATCAATACCACCTCTATTTTCGTACGATTGCTGAGAGGAACCGTCTGAGTATAGAAGCCGGGATACCAAACTTGCAACTCGCCTTTGAGAGCGGGGAGTTCGATGGTGAACACACCGTCCGCATTGGTTGGTTCCGATTGTTTCAATCCTGTGGCTGAAACGATAGCTCCTTCGATAGGCTCTCCTTTGAAAGAGTCCGTTACCTTACCGGTAACCGTATAGGTTCGCTGCGCCATGACAGGCGTCGATGCCAACACGGTAATCAGGAGGAGAAATAGATTTCTAAGTTTTTTCATATCGTATTGTGTGTTTGATATCAATAATTATTCTCAGTGGGTTTAAGACACCAGTGATAAATCTGGATACGTTTGTTACCGCTTGCGTAGCGAACTTTGATGCGCACAGACTGCATCGTTCCCGGATCGCCTTCCACTTCGACAGTACCTACGGTACCGCCGTCGGAGTCCCATTTACGACCGTTGCTCTGCTGATATTTTTCTTGACCGCCGGTTCCGGAACGGTCGAAGTTCCACGGCGTGGAGGCGGTGAAGTCGATGCCACCGCGCACGAGTCTGTAACCCGATTTCAAGATTATATCTTTCTCGACAGGATCTATTTGAAGATTGCCGTTTTCGTCGGGCTCTGCCGTACCAAAGAGTACGTCGCCCGTGCAGGAGTCGGTACTGCGGAAGCCCATACAGAGGGTGTATTCGCCTGCAGGTATTTTATATTCGGCTACTGCACCTTCTATTTTCATTGCCGTAGGGGTAAGCGGGGTGAACGCAAAGGAAAACTCGCCCGGTTCCTCGTTGCCGCGTACGTCGATGAGGGTGTATATAGGCTGACCATCGGCATTTTCGTCGAAATAGGTATAGGGGTAGGGCCATGCATCGGAAGGATAGCCGGCGGCAACGACAGGGCTTACCACCACAGCATCTGTTGCTTTACGCCAGCTGTCCACATTCTTGAGGCTTATGAGCGTATCCTGCTGCCCTGCGTTGAGATAATAGATGTGGTATGCGAATTGTTTCAGACGCGACATGACGACGTTGTTGGGTATTTTCAGATTTTTCACTTTATATACCCGTCCGTTGGAGAGTTTTTTATAGGGGGTGTCGCTATCTTCGTCGAAGCGGGCTGCTCCTTCGACCACCTGTACGGGCAGACCGGAGCGGTCGATATTTTTCCACTGTTTGCCAAATTTGGAATAAATATCGGGAATCTGTGTTACTTCCGGATCGAGCTGTCCTTCGTAGATTACGGCGCGCTGTATCCAATCGACAGCCATCGTCAGGTCTTTCGGGAACAAATAGTCATAGCCCGTATAGTCTGCGTTGGTCGGATCTTGGGCGTGTTCATTGAACGGGCGACCGATACCTTGGTAGGTTTCGTTGAGTTTCTCAAAACAGTCTTTCATCACTTCGTCGTCGGGCAGGAAGCAGGTAAACTGCAAATACTCCGAGTTGATAAGTGCGGTATCGAACAAGGGGTTGTATTCCACTTCCACCCAATCGTAAGTGATGTTACCGGTCGAATCGACGCCTGTCGGAGTCGAACGTGCCGTATCGTAAACCATATGGCTGCGGTGCATCATCGAATCGCGGAAGATGGAATAATTGTCGGGCAGGTTCTTGATGTATTCGTAAAGATTGACACGGGGTTCCATCATTTGCTCGATTTCATATACCATACCGTTGTTCAACCGATAGGAATGCGTCACCTTAATGTCGTTGGCAAAGAGAGCCGTATCGTTGCGGGTAATCTGTATATAGGTGCCGTTCAACGTTTTGAGGCGTTTACCGTCGGTCAATTGGTCTTTGGTTACCGACAGGTAATTGATGTGATAACGCATGAGCGCCGTATCGACTGGTTCTCCTTCGCCGGCTCTGGTGGTGGCAAGGGCAGAGTCGGTTACAGCCCACAAGGTAAACTCCTGACCCGATGCCAACTCGGTTTCGGCAAGTCCCACATCGTTCAGATAGCCGAAAAATTTGTTGTATTCGTCGTGAGTTTCAAAAAATTCTGTTACGGTGCAATCCAAAATTTCGGTCTCGACATCGGTGCTTTTCAATGTCGATGACGAATTATAATAATCGTCCCATGTTTCCGTGCAAGCAACCATCAGTGTGCAGCCTGCCAGCAAAAGAGGAAATATCTTTTTCTTCATGGCGTTTATTTTTTATTTTTAGGAGTGAACAATATATAGTCGAGTTGCACGGTAGCCCCCGTATTGTCTTCGATACGGATTTCATGTCTACCGGTATAGGGGAATTTCACCGAACCCACACCCACCGGCATTGCGGTACTGTCGGTTCCGCTTACTACCGTCGAGCGGTCTTGGTATTTACCGCTGGTGAAGATGTAGCCGATTTCTACCGAGTCGACATAAATCGTAATGCGGTTGCCCGGTTCTTCGGCAAACTCGTTGTAGTGAGCCACCCCTATGGTATAGGTAGTGGAGTCGGCGATGATGGTGGGCGTAGTCATCGTGATGGAGTTGTACTGTCCGAGTTGGAGTTGAAGGGCGTCGTTATTGAGCAGTCTGTTGCGTACCGTATCGGTCGTGGCGGCTACGTAATAAGACGCATGACTGATGTCGGGATTCCAATGATAGGTAAAATCGGGGAATCTCGGATTGTCGACCAGCGAATCCATACGATGGATAATCTCCTCGCGCGACGAAGTCAGGCGGTAATCGGGATAGAGCCCCGACAACACTCTGTTGTCGGTCAAATCCCACGTAACAACCGGCAAGGTCGAGGGGTCTTTGATGGTCATCAGACCGTCGATTACGTGTATCACACCGTTTTTGCAGGTGATATCGCCTTCGGTAATCTGCACGCCGTCTTTGATTTCTTTATCGTAATTGATATAGAACTCGCCATCGGTAATGGACATTTCGATGTAAGCGGCTTCAGCCTCCGTTTCGAGCAGCGGGTCGCTGGTGGTGGGCAGGTAGTTGAGGCGGTTGGTGGAGAAAGCTCCTCTCGCAATGAAGTGGTAAGCGGCGAAACGATACATGGCGTTGTCGGCGTTCTTCCATTCTGCCGAGTTATTTCCGGCGCCCAAGCGGTCGGCAAGTTCAGCAAGCGACGTGATTTGCGCGTCACGGAAAACGTTGTCGGGCACGACGAAGCAGGTGTATGAGGCGCGCCCTTGCGGTTGAGCCATGACGTCGGTGCCGGTGGCAGCGAGCAAGTCACTGAACAACTTCCAATCGGAGGTTCCGGTTATACGATCGTAGATGGTTTCATCGACGGGGTCGAGCACCTTGTCGATAATGAATATCGTACCGTTGGTAACTTCGATGTCGGCATCGTTCAGAATCTTGGCTTCTCTATTGACCCAATAGTTGCCTTCTTCGTCGAAGGTTACCGCCAGATAGTCGCCGGAGGCGGTGGTATCGGGCAGCACGTCGTTGGAGAAGTCGATACGCGTATAGCTTCTGCCGGCTATCGTGCTATATTTTATCAATCCGCGAGCCCTGAGGCTGTCGATACCGCTCACTTCGTCAATGCCGTTCTCACGCAGATAAGCCGTTACTGCGGTATCGTTGGGGACAAAGAGTGTGTAAGCCTCATCGAGATTGATGGTGTTGAACAGGTCGGCATGTTCGAGCAGGTCGGTCCACATGGTGTAACCGTTCTCTTTCAGCCAAGTGGCGGCAGGTACATCGTCGGAGATTCTGAACGTGGAATCTTCGAGATCGTCATTGCAAGCCGAAAGCATTGCAGCCGCTACGAAAAAGTATAAAATTTTATGTTTCATAAGTGTATGACTTTTCATAGGTTAATCTCCGAGATCGGCATACGCTTTGTTTTGTTCCAAAAGCGTGTTTTTCTCCAATTCGGAACTGTTGATGGGCAGATACCACGAATCGGGGTAATTCTTGTTCATCTTGGAATAAACCAATGCGCGGGAAATGGGGGCCAAATCCCTTGTGCATTCGTTAATCAGCCAGTCCGTTCCAATTCCTTTTTCGGGGTGGTTGTTGTTGTACAAACCTACGCGCAAGATGTCGAACCAGCGTTTGCCTTCGGCATAAAATTCAATGCTGCGTTCGTCGATGATGGTTTGTATGATGTCACTCGGGTTGACGATTTCCTGACTTCCGCCCCGCGTATGTATCTGATTGACCAATGCGAGTGGGTCGCCTTCGCCTAGTCTTGCCAAGGCTTCGGCTTTCATCAGGAGCACTTCGGCGTAACGATAGATTATCCAGTTTTGGTCGTTTTGTTCAGCGGTGCGGAGGAGATTTTGGGTATTCTGACCGCAATATTTCCAGACTTTCGTGACAGGGGTTTCCGTCGATCCGCCATCGCCCCACGTACCACCGGCATCGCGTACGTCGCTTTCGATATTGATGATGCGAGCAGCTCTTGTTACAAATCCGTTCGCTGTTCTGAAATAGCGGGAAGTCGTAGAGGTGCTGCCGAACCAGTCTTGGAAGCTGTTGGTCTGCGAGAGGGCGTTGGAGTATTGTATTTCAAATATGCTCTCCTCGCAGTTTCCCGGACAGAAATTAGAGAACCATTCGGTCGTTTCTTTCAATCCCAGCCAGCCGCCGTCGATGACCTTCTGGCACATGTCATTGCAGAGGTTGAAATAGAGGTTAGAGGTGTCGGGATTGGCAATCGACGAACCTAACCACAACGACATATCGGCGGTGAGGGTGTAGAGCGCCCAGCGGGTGGCGCGACCTTTGTTGTCTTCGACAGCTGGGAAGCGCTCTTTGGCGACGCTGTAATATTCGCTCATGGCGTCGATTTCTTTTTCGAGAATGGTGTTGCCATCGGTTGCCGGCAAAAGAAATTCGGCGTCGTCATTGACATAGGGTTCGGTAACGTAGGGAACGTCTTTGAACGTACGCACCAGATAGAAATAGGATAGAGCACGCAGGAAGTGGGCTTCGGCTACGATGGATCGCATTTCGGATTCATTGAACGAAGCGTCTTTCTCTACGACAGAGGGGGCATACTTGATAACGGAGTTTGCCATACCGATGACGTTGTAGATAGAACCCCATGCGGTGAGGTCGTTGGTGGGAAGAATGTTCCCTGTCTGTATGTTCAAGGCTTTTGTCTCGACAAAATCGAGGTCGCAGGCGCGCACCTCGCCCCAATAGATGATGGTTCTGTTGTTTACCGCATCACGCAGGTTGCGATAGGCTTTTCCCAAGACACCTTCGACATCGCCTTTCGATTTCCAGAAAGTGGTGGTGGTCTGTACACCGGCAGGATCGACGTTCATCCAGTCTTGGCAAGCCGACATGGCAAAAGCGATTGCCGATGCGCACATATATATGTATATCTTTTTCATATCTGTAAAGTGTTAGAATCTGAGGTTGATACCGAATTTCACACGAATGGGCTTGGGGGTGGAAGCTCCATCGACGGCGAGGCGTACAAGTCCGCTGTCGTCCTGTTTCTTTTCGCTCACCTCCGGATCCTGACCCGAATATTTGGTCAGTGTCAACAAGTCGTAGGCAGTTATATAGATATCGAATCCTTTGAGGTGCATTTTCTTGAGCAGGTCTTTGGGGAATCCGTATTTGAGAGTAAGTGTCTTCATACGGAGGAAAGAGGCGTCTTCGATGTAACGGTCGGAACCCAACGAGTTGTAGCCTTGTCCGTAGAGGGCACGCGGCATATCGGTAACGTCGCCTTCGTTACGCCAGCGGCGCAGGGTGGCGGTACTCTGGTTGGTTTTGCCGCGCATCATTTCGGAGTTGAGTCGGGCTTGGTTAAATACCTTTTGTCCGGCACGTCCCTGGAAGTTGGCGGAGAGCTGCCACGTCTTGTACGAGAGGCGGAACTGAATACCGCCGAGCAATTTCGGGCTGTAATTGCCGAGATATACGATATCGTTGGCGTTGATTACGCCGTCGCCGTTGATATCTTCGTATTTGGCGTCGCCCGGGCGGGCAGTCCACGTATTGATACGGGTTATCACCGGTTTGCCGTCGATGTTGTAAATGGTCTTGCCATTGACGTCTTTGGCGTAGGTGTCTTCGACGTTTTGATATACGCCTTTGTATCGGTAGCCGTAGAACGAACCGAGCGGGTTACCTTCCATGACGAGGAATGCGTATTTACCGTTGTCGAACGTGTAATTTTCCATATCGACGTTAGGGGGGAAAGAATTGATCATGTTATCGTTCTGCGAAATGTTGAACGAAAGGAAGAAATTCCAGTCTTTGGTCTTCACCACGTCGGCGTCGAAGCGGAACTCCCAACCTTTGTTGGTCATCGTGCCGGAGTTGAACCACGACACTTTGGAGAAACCGGTGGAGGTAGGCAATCCCATACCTTTCTGCAACAGGTTGTTGGTAACGTTTTTGTAGAGATCGACGGTGAACATCAGGCGGTCATTGAGAATGCCGAGGTCGATACCGCCATTCCATTTATCGACAACCTCATAGGTTACGTTGTCGAGTTCGATGGTGCTGGGGTATATAGATGGCATATTCAGGTAACCGCTGGCATCGGAAACGAATGTTCCCACGTAGGGCGATACGCCGGAGGGAGCCTTACCGGTCTGTCCCCAAGAGAGGCGAATCTTGCAAAGCGAGATGATGTTTTGATTCTTCATGAACTCCTCGTCGCCGAGCTGCCAGCCGATACCGAAGGTGGGGAATTTGCCCCAGCGGTTTTGTGCGGGCAGCGAAGAGGTGGCTTCGCCCCGGAACGATGCGTTGAACATGTAACGATCCATCAAGATGTATTCGGCAGAAACGTTGGCGCTCATTTCACGCGTAGTGGATTTACCGCTGCTCAATCCGACGAGATAGCCGCCGGTGGCGGGGTCGGAAAGGTAGTAGGAGGCGTTGCCCGATGTCTGGGCACCGTAGCTGGTGGCGGAGGTCTGCTCTATTTGCAGAATACCGGAAGCAACGACACGGTGTATATCGTTGAAGGTCTGATTATAGACCAGTCGGTTTTCGGTATAGAGGTAGAGCTGTTCATTGGTGGCATCGGAACTGCGGTTGTACCACGCATTGGGGTTCTGGGCGTTGTTGGCGTCTTGTACCCAAGGCACACCGCTTACCGAAACGGGGAGGAATTTTTTGGTGCGTTTGCTGTCGGCGGTAAGGGCTACCGTGCCGAAATAGCTGAGCGAGGGAATTATCTGGTATTGAAGGTTGAACGACAGGCGGGAGTTGTAGGAGTTGAGTTTGTTCACGCCTTCGTTTACCAAAGCTACGGGATTGTAATTGTTATTGGCTTCAAAAGTCTGCTGGAAGTCTTCGTAGGGAGTGAAATACGAAGAGGTGCGGCGGCTGCCGTCTTCCGTCATGACGTAAGGACTCTCTTGCGGCATCTTCTTCATCGCCATAGAGCGGGCGCCCTCGATGCTACCTTCCGACCAGTTGGAATTACGGTCGTTGTAGGTAAGCGAAAATTCGGTGGTGATTTGAAGTTTCTTCGAGAAGCGGTAGTTCATGTTGAAGCGGGTGGAGAAGCGTTGCACACCGGTACCTTTCGTGGTACCTTTTTCGTTGAGGTAACCCAGCGAGAGGCGATAGGTGGCTTTGTCGCCGCCACCCGACATGGAGAAGTTGTTGTCGACGGTGTAACCGATGCGCGACACTTCGTCGAGCCATTTGGTATCGACGTTGTATTCGTTGAAGAGGAGCGAACCCGGGTTGAAGTTGATTTCATCGGCGTCGAGCAATTCCATATAGGTAAGCGAGTTGTTGTTGTTGTAACCCAAGTCGTTGATGGAATTCCAAAGGGCATCTTGCAACAGAGATACGTATTGCGAAGCGTTGAGCAAGGGATAGGTGCTTGCTTCTTTCTTGACTTCGGCGTTGGTGCTGAAAGTGAAGCTGATTTTTCCTTTGGCACCTTTCTTGGTATTGATGACCAAGACACCGTTGGCACCTTTGGAGCCCCATACGGCAGTTGCCTGCGCATCTTTCAATACTTCGATGGACTCGATGTCGGCGGGCGAAATATCGAGCAGCTGCGAGTAGTCGTCGGTAGAAGCGGAGGCGAAATCGAAGTCATCGGTATTTACGGGGAAAGGTACGCCATTGACCACGATAAGGGGGTCGGAGCTGGCGTTGAGCGACTGGGTACCGCGAATACGAATGGTGGAGTTGGAACCCGGGTCGGCACCGGTAACGATATCGACGTTGGAGAGGGCACCTTGCAAGGCTTCGGCAACAGAGGTTACAGGAGCTGTTTCAAGACCTTCCATGCTCATGCGCTGTACGGCGCCGAGTTCTTCACGGGGGGTAAGACCCATCTGATTCCGCTCGGCTCTTTTGGCGGAAACTTCAACGGTTTCGAGTTCATGCGATTCTTCTACGAGGGCGACGTTCAGAATTTTTTGCCCCGTATATTTCACGTCCTGACTCTGCATACCGATGAACGAGAATTTGATTATGAGATTGTCTCCTGCCGGGATTTTGATACGGTATTCACCGTTGGCATCGACAAGGACACTTGCCAAAGTACGTTCGTCTTTGTTTTGCACGAATACGCTGGCGCCGGCAAGGGGTTCGCCCGAGGCTTTATCCTCGACTTTACCGGTCAAGACCGACTGTGCCGCAATTGCCTGAGAGACAACGAAAGCAACCAGCAACAGGCATATTTTCCGTGTTATTTTCATAGCGTATATTATCTGTTAATTATTTTTCTTCTTTATTGGAAACCCCGAAATCGAGATAATCTTCGAGAATGTATATGGCACAATCGGAATAGATATAGGGGAATGAATTTTTCACGTACACTCTGCGACCTGTGGGATCGGTGACAACCAAACGGTCGCCCTCGGTTTCGATATCGAGAGTGGTGAATGTACCGTCGGGTTTCTGATGGAAAGTCTGCAAGGTGCGTTTGCCATAACCATCGCCCGGAAAAGGATAGTCGGCAAGACGGCTGCGCGGTACGGAAACGTAGAGATTGCGAACGTAGGCGTTTTTATTTACTTGTCCACCACGGGAATTGATAACTCCCGCAGATTTTGCAGCCTCGGTTGCTTCGCACGTGTAACCGAAAAGGATATAACGGGGCAGCTTCGAACCGACACTTTCTTTCAACATAGCGTTAAATATGTCCGCCGTATCCGCCGTACTATTTATACATGTGGCGTAAAAAGAGGTGCCCGTTTTACCATCTTTGTTCTCGGTAAGTTCCCACGGGATATTTTTCTCAATCGTCGGTTTGTAATTGTTTTCAAAGCTAAAATCGGAACGGGAAAGAAATGCCGATGCCGTTCTTCCGCCTTCGAGTTTATATACACTACCGTTCTTTATGGGATCGGGCATATCGTTGGTAATATCAACACACTTAACCAAATCGCCATCACTGATGTTTGACGTATCGGCGACGTCCATTTTGCCGAAATAGTGATTGTACGTGGTGGCAGAGTAAATGTAATCGCCTTTCCGGTAGAGATAGTTGAATGTTCCGTAGGTGGTATGATAGATTCTCTCATCTGTACCGGACAATTTAATTTCTCTGTCGCAAAAATGGTTGCGTACGATATTGCTTGCCAACGAAGCATTGACGGAGGGCTGTTCTTCGCCATCAGTGTAACAAACATCTTCGTCAAACGCTTTCTTGGAATATGTGGCGTAAAAAAGGTGCGATCCGTTCGAGGGATTTTCCGTATTTGAAATCATCTTATCGTCGGGATAGAAAGCGAAGAAGTCAGTGTTATTATTAGCATTAGCATACGTGCTAACCACCCCCGCCCTATTCATCAACAAGAGGAACATATTGTATGAGGGATCGAGGAAAGCGGGCGCCGTAACATAAGAGAAATAAAGGGGCACAGCCACCAACTCTTTCACACCGTAGAGAATACCGTTGGAACAATAAATAGCCGTGTCGACTTTTTTCCAATCCACAACGGTAGAGGTCATGTCGGTTTTCGACTCTCCCTGCTGGATATTGCTCGGAAAAACGGGCGCAATGCCACCACGAACAGAGCCGCCTCCCGATGACATATCTCTTGAAGATGTTCCATCGGTCTGATCGTCCAGCAATGCTGCCAACGGCTGGATATTTACAGAATCGATACTGGGATAATATGGTGCCCAATACTTATTGAAAAAGTCATTCATCGCCTTATCGGAAGGAGCATATATCGTATTGTAATAGCGCATATTATACTCTAAGTTCGTACCATAAGCGAGCCATTCGTCGGCAATACTGGGAAGATTTATATGACGGTGATGGAAGAGCTGAGCTCCGTTGCCGTAAGTATTCGAAATATCTTCATCATAAGTGAAATCGGAAAAACGGTCGTAAGCCTTGACGAACTGAGCATAACGCCGTTCCTCGTCCCTCGTCTGATCGCTGTTTGCTTCCAATGCCTGATGGACAGTGAGCAACGGCTCGACTACATCGTCGAGAATGTAAAGATAACCGTTATCGGTAATGATGCCGTATTCCGACACCCCGGCATTGCTTACCCGAAAATAGTATCCGCGCTCATCGGCGGCAGATTCATTCCACAGGGTCTCGGTACTGTATTTCTTATACAAATTATAGTAATCGTCAGCAGCTGCAGACGAAGTGGTGAAAGTCGAAAACACATTCGAGGTAAAGACGGGAATGTATTTCTCTGAATGAAATACTTTCTTTTGAACGCCATCGACGGGGTCTGTTACGTCCTCTACTTCATCGCGACTCTTGGTGCGATATTTGTGAAAGGCGCCCGGCATCCGATTTTCTTCTTGACTTGCTGCTACGCCATCGGGATTGTATGCCATGAATTGACTGGGCGTAAATCCATAATAGAGCAAATGATAGGTAATCATGTTTTTCAATTCGGTCGGATTCATATCCTCGACCCACTTTTTCAACTCGTCCAGCGTCACACTGTCGGCATCGTCATGACCGTGCCGCTTGAAATATTTTCTAAAAGCATCATCGGTCGGAGCGAAAATCGTGGCAAGACCGGTACCGCTGACCAACGATTCGTAACCCGCCTTTTCGACTCCGGTCAAAAAGCAGGTGAAATTGCCCCGGCTCGAAAGGTAATCCCATGCGTTTCCCACCGAAACAGATGAACTATGACGTTCGTTGTCGTAATACTTATCCATTTCGTTACAAGAAAAGCAGAAAAGCAAAAGAGCCAAGGCTAACAGATTAGTCCATTTTTTCATAATACTTCGTATGTTTTT
>CANQDQ010000009.1 GCA_947593515.1 uncultured Bacteroidales bacterium
CTCGGCGTGGCACTCTTTCATTGGCGCTGGTTTTTCTCCACCTCCGGCGGACGCGCCATGCAGCGCGCATTCGGACGACGGGGCGTCCGCATCTTTTACTTCCTGCTCGGCTGCTTTATTTTGTATATGGCATACCTCGTGTGCCGCGACTACCGCCTGCTCGCCTTCTTGGCGGATTGAAATAATACCGTCCCGATTTTTTAGAATCTTTTGGCGAATAAAACCAAAAATTTTTAGCGGAAAGTTTTGTAAATTCGTTTTCTGAGATTATTTTTGCAGGAAAAATAAAATAACCAAAAAAATAGATTATGAAAAAGAATTTATTGTTTTTAATCGCATCTGCGCTATTGTGGGGCGGGACGGCAACGGTGCAAGCCGAAGTTTACTCCGGCAATTGCGGTGCCGAAGGCGATAATCTTACTTGGACGCTCGATACCGAAACCGGCGTCCTCAAAATTTCCGGTACGGGTTCTATTTGTACCGCACCATGGAATGAATCTTCCATTACGTCGGTAACAATAGGCGACGGCGTTACATCTATCGGCGACGGGGCTTTTTTAGGTTGCACAGGTTTGAAAGAGATAACGATCCCCGAAAGTGTTACCACTATCGGTGCCTATGCTTTTAACCTTTGCACGAGCTTGACGGAGGTAACAATCCCCGAGAACGTTCAGACTATCGGCAACATGGCTTTTTACGAGTGCACGGACTTGACATCGGTAACGATAGGCAAAAGTGTTATCTCTATCGGCTACGGGGCTTTTTGCGAGTGCAGCAGTTTGACATCGGTAACGATACCCGAGAACGTTCAGACTATCGGCAATGATGCTTTTGCGTATTGTACGAACTTGTCAGAATTTAAAGGAAAATTTGCTTCATCAGATAATCGGTATCTTGTCATAAACGATACGCTCTGCGCCTTTGCTCCGAGAGGACTGAACGAATACACCATACCTTATGGCGTTACGACTATCGACTACGGAGCTTTTTCCGGTTGCGATGCTTTGACGTCGGTAACGATACCTAATAGCGTTACGACTATCGGCGACTATGCTTTTCAGAATTGCGATGCTTTGATGTCGGTAACGATACCTAATAGCGTTACGACTATCGGCGACTATATTTTTCGGAATTGCGAGGCTTTGACATCGGTAACGATATCCAATAGCGTTACCGATATTGGCAGGGAGACTTTTTCCGGTTGCAACAGTTTGACATCGGTAACGATAGGCAAAAGTGTTACCTCTATCGGCTACGGGGCTTTTTCCGAGTGCAGCAGTTTGACATCGGTAACGATACCCGAGAGCGTTCAGACTATCGGCATCGACGCTTTTTCCGGTTGCACAGGTTTGAAAGAGATAACGATCCCCGAAAGTGTTACCACTGTCGGTGCCTATGCTTTTAACCTTTGCACGAGCTTGACGGAGGTAACAATCCCCGAAAGTGTTACCACTCTCGGTGCCTATGCTTTTGCTGGGTGCTATGCTTTGACATCGGTAACGATAGGCGAAAATGTTACCACTATCGACAATGAAACTTTTGCCTATTGCTATGATTTGACGTCGGTAACGATACCCAATAGCGTTACAACTATCGGTAGCGGGGCTTTTGGGGATTGCCGCAGTTTGACATCGGTAACGATACCCAAAAGTGTTACCACTATCGACGAGGGGGCTTTTGAGAGTTGCTCGGGTTTGACATCGGTAACTGCTTATAATCCGACGCCGGTGAATATTAGATATGCTTTCCTGTATGTCGATTGTGAGAATTGTACGCTTTATGTGCCTGCCGAATCGGTAGAATTGTATAAAGCCGCCGAAGGGTGGAAAGAGTTCGGAGAGATACTACCGATAGACGAATCTTCCGCCATTACGGAAACACAACAAGACAAAGCCGACGAACACGTAACGGTATATAACCTGCAAGGCGTGTTGGTACTCGAAACCGATGATGCCGCCGACCTTAAAACGTTACAGAACGGCGCCTACATCGTGAACGGCAAAAAGATGATAATCGCCCGATAACACGAATATTACAACAAAAGAGCATAGAATAAAAAGAGAATTTCCTGAATAGATGATCTTTGACACGCCGCCCTGCCATGTGAATGGCAGGGCGGCATTTTTATCGTCCATCGCCGTTTCGCAACAAAACTTTTCGGGGCTGCCCTATCCCGCATCACCCAAGAGAAAAAGGCGGCTTCGCCAAAAAGTCGCTTGAAAAAGTTTACATTTTTTCAAAAAGTCGCTCGAAAAAATTATCGCTTATGCGAAAAAGTCGTTTGAAAAAGTTTATCTTTGTGCCGGACATCAATAAATATCCAATATATGCTGAAAAGAAAAATCGCCCAAATACTCGACGCGTGGAAGAAAGACGCAAATCATAATCCGCTAATTATCAAAGGCTGCCGACAATGCGGAAAAACATATTCCGTATTGGAATTTGCCCGCAGCCATTACAAAAATGTCGTCTATATCAATTTTTTCGAGAATCCTTCTTATTCCGACATATTCAACAATTCCTTGATCGTAGACGATTTGGTCATGTATATGTCTGCCGTTTTAGGCTCAAAAGCCAAATTTGAAAAAGGAAACACGTGCATCGTTTTGGACGAGATACAGGAATGTCCCCCTGCACGGGCAGCCTTGAAATTCTTTAAGACCGACGGAAGATACGATGTCATTTGCACCGGCTCTTTATTGGGAATACGGGGTTACAAAGAAAATGTCGTTTCCGTGCCTGTCGGTTATGAAACGGAAATAACCATGTATCCGTTGGATTTCGAGGAATTTCTTTGGGCTAACGATATAGACGACACCGTCGTAGATTATCTCAAAAACAGTCTGGCGTCGGCTCAACCGGTTGCCGACGCCGTGCACAAACGAATGAGGGAATTGCTGCTCAAATACGTTGTCGTGGGAGGTATGCCTGCTGCCGTGAACGCATTTATCCAAACCCGACAAATGGATACCGTTCTGCAAATACAACGGGACATTGTGAACGGTTATCGCGATGATATGATCAAATACGCAGCGAAAGAAGATAAATCGAGGATTCGCGAATGTTTCGACTCCATACCGAAACAATTAAGCAAAGAGAACAAGAAATTTCAATATTCGGATATACGGAAAAACGGAACTGCCGGCAAATTCATCGGAAGCCTGCAATGGATAGAAGATGCCGGCATCATCAATCGATGCTATAATCTAACCATCACGGAACTGCCTTTGGACGGCAACGCCATTTCTGACATTTTCAAAGTATATATGTCGGATATAGGTCTTTTCATAAGTATGCTGGAAGACGGCACACAAGCCGATGTTTTACAGGGAAAACTGTTGGCTTACAAAGGCGCTATCTATGAAAATTTAGTCGCTGACTTCCTGCATAAAATGAACCGCAGGCTCTACTATTACCGCAAGGATTCGGGTATAGAAATAGATTTCGTCATTCGCTACAAAGGCGAATGCGTATTGGTGGAATGCAAGGCAACGACGGGAAATGCAAAAAGCGTCAAAACGATATTGAGCCATTCCGAAAAATATCATGTAAACCGCGCCATAAAATTGGGAGATTACAACATAGGCGAAAACAACAATATACTGACATTGCCCCTCTATATGGGTTTCCTCCTGACGGAACGGTAAATTGTATCAGCGGGCGGATTGGAGGCAGACGGAGGCGAAGGGACAGTATCGGCAGATGCCGTCGTCGGAAAGGTTCGCCGTCTGCCGGAAAGGCACGGCGGGGTCAAAAATTTCCTGTACGCAGCGGTTGAAGCGGGCACGGAAATCGGCATCGAGCGAGGCGTAATCGTCGAGCACGGAACCGCCCATTTTTATTTCCGGCGCAAAATCCTTGTAGAGTTTCTGCACCTGATAAATGGCGGGGGCGATGCGCTCGGCGGGGCGGTCTTCGTCGTACACCATCATGGCATACATGAGCACCTGCATAATGGCTTTCGGGCGTTTGTCGAGCGTGCTGTCGAAAAGGTCATCGACCGATTTGAAAGCCGTTTCGTCGCTGCCCGTCTTGTAATCGACGATACGCCGCTCGCCGGCACTGCTGTCGATGCGGTCGATAAATCCTTTGAGCTGTATGCGGCAGCCGCTGCCGATATCGTGCACGCGCTTGATTTCGCGCTCGGAGCCGACGTAGGTGAAGGGGGTGCGGGCGGCATCGCGTTCGAGGGTCTTTTTCACATACTTGCGTATGACCTCCCCCACTAAATAGTTTTGTCCGGAAAGCGAGCGCACGCGGTCGGGCGTCTTGAAATAGTCTTTGGCAAACGATTTTTCGATGCAGGCGGTAATGAGCTTGTCGTCTTGGGCAAGGGCTTTCAGGGCATCAGCCTGTACCGTTTGTCCGCACAACCGTTCGTAAAGCTGCTGCATCACACCGTGATAGATGCTGCCGAACACGCCGGCATCGACGCTCTCCGACACTTCATCGACTTCGCGGAATTGCTCCACGTAACTCAAATAGAATTGCAGGGGACAATTGATGTAGGTATTTATGGCGCTGGCAGATAGGTAGCGGTCGCCCCCCTCGCGGTAACGGTCGAGCTGCCGCAGCACGTAGTCGCTCTTTGCCACCGACACGGCGCTGTTGCGCTTGGCGGCGATACGGCAGCCGACTGCCTGTTCGTCTATCTTTATGCAGTAGTGGTATTTGAGTTGGTAGACGTAGCGACTCACCTCGCCCGTCGCCATATCTTCGGTGCGGGTGTCGTAGAGCAGGAAAAGACGTTTGGCGCGGTGTATCAGGCGGTAAAAGTAGTAGGCGTATATGCTGTCCTGATGCTCGGCGGTGGAAAGCCCGAAGCCTTTCCGCAAATTGTAAGGAATCAACGACTCGGCGACTTTTTTCACCGGAAACACACCTTCGTTCATGGAGAGAATGATGACGTTGTCGAAGTCGAGCGCCCGTGTTTCCAACACACCCATAATCTGCAAGCCCGAGAGCGGCTCGCCCTCAAAGGGTATGGAGATGCCCGCCGTCAGTTTTTTCAAGAGGCGGAAAAACGTCGCCACATTCATTTCCACACGGTTGGTCGCCATAATATCGTGCAAGCGATTGACAGCCAAATAGTAATGATATATAAATTCTTTTTCGAGCGCGAGGGTGGAGAGCGGCTTCTCCTCCGGCGCCTCGTCGTCATCGGGCAGTGCCGCCTGTTCGTCGTCGAGCTCCTGTTGCAGCAAAGCGAGAATGCGCAGCAGGTAATCGCAGGCGCCGCCGGCAGATTGCAGCGGGGTGAAGATAACGCGCGACAAAGGCGTTACGCCCAGTTCGCCGGCGCGGACAAATATTTTGTTGTGGCTGCGAATATCGTCCGCCAGACGATTCACCGCATCGCGACCGGAGAGTTGCAGGTACCGGTTGCTAAGCAGCGCCAAGACATTGCGGTGGTAGAACAGCGCGCCCCCGTCGCTCCCCATGCGGATATGTTTCTGCAAATCGGCGAGAATCTCCATAAGCCCCGCCACCGTCGTATTTGCCAGCGTATATCCCATCGTGATGTTGATAGCGGATATTTCGGGCGGTATGGCGTAGAGCACGGGGAGCAGCAGGTGTTCGTCGGGCAAAACGATTGCCGTGTTGAGCGCCTCCTGCGGAGAGGGTATGGCGCCGGAGCGCAGGAGTTCGCGCACGATGATTTCGCACTGCTTCGCCTGCCCCACTGCCGACGGTATGCCCGAAAGATGCACTTCGGGATAATGATATTCCTCCGGCTCCGCAGGCAGGGTGTGTTTCGAGGGAAACGCAATCGCATTCGGTTTCAGAAAATAAGAGGCGCGGTTGTAATCGTCTTTCAGCGTGGGGGCGGAATCGTCCCAATAAAAATCGGCAACACCTCTGACTTTCAGGGATTTCATCAACATTTCTTCGGCACGGGTAAGCACGTTCAACCCCACGAAAACGATTTGCCGGTAAGGCAGTTCAATGTCGCCGTCAGAAGAAAAACGTTCCGCCACATCGCGGAATATCATGCCTTCGTAGCCCACGCCGCGCTGCCGCAGCTCCTCACGGAAACGAAGGTAAAGCGCGTGAAGTATTTCCCACAAGGCGCTGAAACGCTTTTTGTTTTCGCTCTCGACCGGCATAAAGTTTTTCCAAAAACGGCGAATGTAGGCAAGCTGCTCTTCGGTGAGCGGCGAACCGAATCGGGCATCTATCTCTTTGATGTCGTGTATGTTGGTAAAGAGCTGTCGCGCATCTGCCATGTATTTGTCGATGTCGTCGAAATCGTTGAGCAGGGTTTCGCCCAGCGAAACGAAATCGTCGAAACTCTCCTCATGGCGGTACAGCTCCATATAGACGCGGTAGAGCGTGAAAAGCAGGTCGATGCGGTCGGCTGGTTGTATCGGCGAAAGACGGGAAAACAGGTCGGTAACCGTGAGAATCGCCGGCGCGAAAATCGGACGTTCGATGCCGTCGAGAAGGTATTTTTTGAAAAAGATGCCGGCACGACGGTTGGGAAAGACGAAGGCGATATGCTGAATATCCGCTCCGTACTCCCGATAAAAAAGTTCTGCTACCTGCGCTAAAAATGGCTTCATGCAAGAAAATATTTTCGCATACAAGTTTACGAAAATAAATGCAATAAACGCACATCTGCGCCCGATTTATTTTTGCCGCAATCTCCGTCGGGTGTTCACACGGGCTGTCCGTGCGACTGCCGCCGCTTGCCGAAACGCTCCTGTATCGACTGCATCAAGTGGTAAAAGTTGGGAATGAACAGCGTACCCAAAAGGGTATTGACCGCCATGCCGAAAACGACGGCGGTGCCCAGCGCCACGCGGCTCGAAGCCCCCGCACCGGTGGCAAAGACAAGCGGCATGACACCGAAAATGAATGCCAGCGAAGTCATGAGTATCGGTCGCAAACGCACCCGTCCGCCCTCGATAGAGGCTTCGGTGATGCTCCTGCCCTGCGCCCGATAGTCGCGGGCAAACTCTACGATGAGTATGGCGTTTTTGGCGGACAAGGCTATCAGCAACACGATGCCTATCTGGCTGTACACGCTCACGGAAAGCCCCATCAACATGCAGCCCAAAGCGGCGCCCAACAGAGCGAATGGAAGTCCAAGTATGACGGCAACGGGACTTGTCCAACTCTCGTACTGTGCCGCCAGCACCAGCACCACGACCAGTATCGCCAAAAAGAAAATCAAACCGACCGACGTGCCTGCCTGCGTTTCCTGATAGGTTTCGCCCGTCCATTCGTATGAAAAATTGTTGCCCAAAAGACGCTCTGCAAGCCGCTCCATCGCCTCGATGCCCTGCTGCGAGCTGTACCCTTCGGCGGTCGTCGCCGTAACGGCTGCCGAAGGATACATATTGTAGCGCGAAACCGATGCCAATCCCATTTGTTCCTCGATGGTCGTAAATGCAGAGAAGGGCACCATGCTGCCCGACGCATTGCGGACGCTCAGCCGCAGAATGTCGCGCACCTGCGCGCGGCTGTCGGCTTTCGCCCCTATCTTCACCTGAAAGATGCGACCGAAATCGACGAAGTCATTGACATAGGCAGAACCCAAATAGAGCGAGAGCGTGGAAAATATATCGTTGATTTTCAATCCCTGCATCTTGGCTTTGTCGCGGTCGATATTCAAAAAGTACTGCGGGGAATTGCCCTGAAACGATGTGTTCGCCGACGCCAGCGCCGGCTCGGAAGCGATACCCTCCACCAAAGCATCGACGGCGTTGGCAAGCTCGGTGGTACCCAGATTGCGGTCGTCCTGCAACTCGAACAGCAACCCGCCGCTGACGCCCAACCCCGAAATAGCCGGCGGATTTATGGCATACACCACCGCCTCCTCTATCTGCTGCGCGTCCCGATTGAAACGGTCGAGCAGCGCAAAAACACTTTCGCCTTTCGCTTTCCGCTTTTTCCAATTTTCGAGCACGACGAAAAGCGTCGCTCCGTTGGAGGCATTTCCGCTCTCCATAATCGAAAATCCGTTGATGGTCGTATAAGATTCGACTTCGGGATAGGCATTCAGAATCCTGCCTATCGCCGCAGTAACCGCCTCCGTGCGTTGCAGCGAAGCGGCGGGCGGCAACTGCACCGAAACGATGAAATAACCTTGATCTTCGGCAGGAAGGAACGAGGTGGGTCGGCGCAGGAACAAGATGACGGAAGCGACGGCAAGCACGACAAAAAGCAGCATCGTCCACACAGGACGGCGCAGCAGGCGCGTTATCACGGCACCGTAGCCCTTCTGCAACTTTTCATACCCTTTGTTGAACCAACGGTAAAGGAAAAAACGCGGCTCCCCTTTCCGCCGCAAAAAGAGCGCGCAGAGGGCGGGCGTGAACGTGAGGGAGTTGAATCCGCTGAAAAACGTAGCGGTGGCAATCGTCAAAGCGAACTGCTTGTAAAGCTCGCCGGTAATACCGCCGATGAACGCCGTCGGAATGAAGACCGCCAGCAGCACCAGCACCACGCCGATGAGCGCGCCGGTGATTTCGTCCATCGCCTGCGACACGGCTTCTTTCGGCGTATATTTTCCCGTATCGAGCAGACGCGACGCATTCTCGACCACGACGATAGCGTCGTCGACGACAATGGCTATCGCCAACACCAACCCGAACAGCGTCAAGGTATTGATAGAGAATCCGAACAGGTGCATGACGGCAAACGTGCAAATCAGCGAAACGGGAATGGTAAGAGCCGGTATCACCACAGCACGGAAATTCTGCAAGAAAAGAAGTATCACCAGCACCACCAAAAGCGTGGTTTCCAAGAAAGTAATCAAAACCTCCTCGATAGACGCCGACACAAATTCGGTGGTATCGAGCACGACGCTGTAATGCACACCCTGCGGCAGATCGGCAGCCAAACGCGCCATTGCCTCGCGCACCTGCTTCGACACGTCCAACGCATTGGAGCCGGGCAGCTGATAAATAGCAATCGATGCCGCCGGTCGTCCGTTCTGCATGGAGGAAACGTTGTAATCTTCACTGCCCAAATCGATGCGGGCGATGTCGCGCAACCGCAAGTAGCTGCCGTCGGGAAAACTCTTTATCACCAAATTGCCGAACTCGTCGGGCGAGGCAAGCCGCCCCTGCGCCGTAAGGGTGTATTGGAAATCGACCTTTTGCGAAAGCGGCTCGCTGCCCACCGTTCCAGCCGACACTTCGATGTTCTGCGCCTGTATCGCCGCACTGACGTCGGCGGGTGTGATGCCCCGAATACGCATCAGTTCGGGGTCGAGCCACACGCGCATACTGTAACTGCCCGTACCGAAAACCGTTACCCCTCCCACTCCGGGCAGACGGGTAAGCGCATCGGTAAAACGAAGTTGGGCGTAATTGGAGAGATAAAGACCGTCGTAAAGCGACGTATCCGATTCCAGCGCCAACAACAGCACGATGTCGGTCGATTGCTTGCGGGTGGTTATACCCTGCTCGATGACGGCTTCGGGCAGATTTCCCTGCGCCACATTCACACGATTCTGCACCAAGACGGTAGCCATGTCGATGTCGGTGCCCACCTCGAAAGTTACGGTCAGGGTGTAGGCACCCGACGACGAGGAGGTGGAACTCATGTATATCATGCCATCGACACCGTTCACCTGCTCCTCGATGACCGAGCCGACCGTGCGCGCCACCGTTTCGGCACTCGCACCCGGGTAGACCGCCGACACCTGCACGGTAGGCGGCGTAATATCGGGAAACTGCGCCACCGGCAGTACGTCGAGCGATACGATGCCCGCCAATACCATAAGCAGTGCCAGCACGGTGGCGAAAATGGGACGATTGATAAAAAACTTCGACAACATGGCGCATTAATTTCGATTTTGCAATACGGGTTCAACGGTCATTCCGTCGCGCACTTTCAGCAGCGCACGGATAACGTAACGCTCCGTCGGGGAGATTCCGCCCGTTACCGTACACAGGGTATCATCGACGACATCGCCCGTTTCGATGTGGCGGTACGACACTTTGCCGTCGTCGCCGACGACATAGAGGTATTTTCCGAGTTGGTCGGTGCCGATAGCGGCGTTCGACACGAGGGTCGCCCGCTCGTCGTATCCCGATTTTATGCGCACGACGACGTAGAGTCCGTTTTTGAGTTCGCCGCGCGGATTGTCTATCGCCGCCCGCAAGGTAAGCGTACCGGTCGAGAGGTCGATGTTGGGCGAGAGATAATCGACCCGCCCGATGTAAGGCTCCGAAATTTCCTTGGCAAAGACTTCGACCAAACGGTCTTCGTCGTGCGCAGGCTTGTGGCGCAGGTTTTCCACGATTTTGAGATATTGGGCATCTTCTATCGTAAAGTAGGCATAAACCGCCGAGTCCTGATAGACGGTCGCCAGCTTCGTCGATGACGCCGACGCCGGCACATACGCCCCTACGGCATAGGCACTCAGGCCGATATGCCCCGTGTAAGGCGAACGGATATAGCAATAGCCGAGATTGGTTTTCGCCGTATTCAGCTGCGCTTTGGCTTGGGCAACGGAGGCTTCGGCAGCCTGCATATTCGAACGCGACTGTATAAGGTCGATTTCGCTCACGGCATTGCTGCTGCGCGCCTGCTTCATGCGGGTGTAGTTGTTCCGCGCATAGTCGAGCGTAGCCTGCGCATTGCGCACACCGGCTTCGGCTTGCTCGACGGCATCTTCGTAGAGGGTCGGCTCGATAATGAAGAGCAGCTGCCCTTTTTTCACCAACGCACCCGAATTGAAAAAGCTCTGCTGCAAATATCCCGACACCCGCGCCACAATATCGACGGTATTCCACGAAGAGATGTAGCCCGGATATTCCTTGTAGAGGGTTACCGTCCGTTCCTGCGGATAGGCGACGCTCACCCGCATTTTTTCTTCGGGCGCTGCCGTCTGCTGTTTCCGACACGCCCCGACGCCAATGCCCGACGCCGCAACCAAAAATATCCACAAAATTTTACGAAATGCCATATCGCGTATTGATTAAATTATTCCGAAGCCGTATTGTCCCAACCGCCGCCCAATGCCCGATACAGTTCTATCACGGCGGAAAGGGCGGCGCCTTGCGAGGTAACCAGTTGATTTTGATATTCGAGCAGCGAACGCTGCGCATCGAGCACATTTTGGAAAGTGGAAAGCCCACGCTTGTAAAGGTCGAGCGACAGGTCGAGCGTGAGACGCCCCTGCTCCACCAGCTCGCGCAATATGAGGAGCTGCCGCACCGTACCTTTATAGGTGGTCATGGCATTATCGACCTCCTCGACGGCGGTAAGCACTGCCAGATTGTACTGCTGCACGCTCGACTCCCACGCCGCCTTCGCCTGTTTGGTCGCCTGCGTATAGTAACGTCCCTGAAAGAGCGTCCACGTGAGTTTAGGGGCTATCTCGTAGGTGAGGCTGCGCCGGTCGAAGAAATCGGAGGCTTTTTCCGACGCAAAACCGATGGAGCCGGTGAGTACCAAATGGGGAAAATAGTCGGAGCGCGCTGCTCCGAGCAATGCTGCCGCCGATGCCACCGACTGTTCCGCCGACCGTATGTCGGGACGCTGCCGCAACAGGTTGGCAGGTACGCCCACCGGCACGATAGTCCGATAGTCGGGTATGGCGCGCACCGGCTGCAACACCGGCGAAAGTTCATGCGGATAGGCACCGACAAGCAGCGCCAGCGTATTGATTTGCACCACGATATTCGCCTCCAAGACAGGTATGGAGGCTTGCGTACTGAAATAGACCGATTTGGCTTGCGCCACATCGAGCTGCGAGGCAAGACCGGTATTGTAGCGCACTTCGGTCATGTCGAGAATAGATTTCTGCGATTCGATATTCTGTCGGGCAACGAGCAGCTCCTGTTGCAGCGTGCGCAGCTGCGCGTACGCCGACGCTATCTGCGCCGCCAACGATACGAGCGCGCCGTTGTAATCTTCGACGGCGGCGCGATAAAGGGCTTTATCGGAGCGTGCCCGATTATAGACGGAACCGAAAAGGTCGATTTCCCATGAGGTAGTCAGCGCTCCCGAAAAATAGTTTTCGCGCGTCGTATTTTCGGCAGCCCCCACCCGACCGCTGTTCTGCGTTTTCGTCCAGCCGAAAGAAGCGTCGAGCGTGGGATAATAACCGCTCTGCTGCATACGCCATGCGGCATGAGCCGAAGCGATGCGCGAAAAAACGGTTTTGAGGTCGGGGCTGTTGGCGAATGCCACCGTGATAAGGGAGTCGAGCAGCGAATCGTCGAGGTTCAGCCACCACCGCCCCGTAATCGGGAGCTGCTGCACAAATGCCGTATCGACCCGCCACGTCTGCGGCAGCGTGGCGGAAAGCGGCTTTTCGTCTGCCGTCTGCGCACCGAGCGGAAGCAGCGGAAATGCCGATAAAAGAGAAACGACCAACAGGAAACGGATTGTTTTCATCGTGCGTTTTTTAGTTCGATGATATAACCCGCCGAAACACTTTTTTGTTTAATTCCGATTCTTAAAATTTTTCCTGTGAGGGGGATTTATAAAAAAAATCCTTTCACCGATTGGGCAAAAGGATTTCTACAAGCGAAGCCAACCGTTATTCGGGACGAATCATTTTCTCGAATGCGGCACGGTCGAAAGGTACATACTTGGGTTTCAAGGGCACATAATCGTCTTTGTCCCACAAGGTGCTGGTAATCATCAGGTCGGCACTGTACCGGTTACAAGCGATGGGCACATTGTGTACGCGGCACTGACGTAGCAGCATCTGTATGTCGGCTTCGTGCGGCTGCGGATTGAGGTCGTCGATAAGGAATATCGCCAGATTGATTTTGTGCTGCACGACCAAAGCGGCAATTTCGGCATCGCCGCCCAGCGGTCCGGAGTTCATGCAGTGAACATCAGCCTTAACGCCTTTTTTCTCAAAAGCCTCTTTCACCAGCGTACCGGTGGTGCCGGTACATACCAAATGGTGCTGCGACAATTCTTCGGCATTGAATACCGCCCATTCCACCAAATCGGACTTGCGATTATCGTGGGCTACGAGGGCAATGGTCAAACTCTTTTTCATAACGATTTATTTTAGGGGTTCAACATGATTTATCTTGTCCTGCGACAGTAACATAAAAGGCTTTTTCATCGAGCCGGCGGCGCGCCACGTCGAAAAGCTGTTCCACCGTAACGGCACGAACGGCATCGAAACGGGCGGCATAGTAATCGAAATCGAGATTGTTAGCCAACAAGGTAACAAAGACTTCGGCGACCGAAATCGGGGTATCGAAAAGACGCAGCATCTCACCCATCATGTAGTTGCGCACCATGAACAACTCGTCCTCGCCGACCGGTTCTTCCCGCAGGCGGCGTAGTTCGGCGAAAAGGTCGTCGAGCAGCGGACGGACGTATGCCGTCGCCGCCTGCGTCTGTATGGTAAGATAGGCGACATCGGGAAAGGTTACGACCGTAGAGTGTATGCCGTAGGTATAGCCTTTTTCTTCGCGAATCTTCGACATGAGGCGGCTGCCGAAATACCCGCCCAGCACGGTATTGAGAATGCGCAGGCAATGGTGGTCGGGGTGGTCGCGCCCGACGACGAACAACCCCGCACGGATTCCCGACTGCAACACGCCGGATTTTTCGACCAAACGGTAATGCTCCTCCGCACTCCGGAAAGGCGGCGCGACAAAAAGGGGCGCCTCGCCCGCCGGCATATCGGAAAAGAGTTTTTCGACCAACGCTATCATTTCATCGGTGATGCGACCGGAAAGCACGATGCGGCAGCGCTGCGCCGTGTAATACGCGCGATGAAATGCACGAAGCCGTTCAATCGTAAGCGTCTCGTAATCGGCAGGCTCGGTGGAGCTGCCGTAAGGGTGTTTGCTGCCGAACAGCTGCGCCGAGAAAGCCCGACTTGCCAACACATCGACTTTTTCCAACTCGACCCGCAGCGATTGCAGCCCCCGCTCCTTCACCGTCTGAAACTCTTTTTCGGGGAAGGTCGGCGAGGTGATGATGCGGTGCAGCAAAGGCAGCAGCTCGGCAAAATAACGGTTTGCCGAATAGAGCGTAAAATAGGTGTTGCGCAGGGTGCTCATCGTTTGCAGCGTCGCACCGTAATAGTCAAGCCGTTCGGCAATATCGGCAGAGGTCATGCCGGCAGCGCCCTCGCGCAGCATGGCGGCGGTAAGCTCCGCCGTCAATCGGTGGGCGTCATCGATTTTTCCTGCCGAAAAGAGTACATCGACCCGCGAAATTTCCTGCGTACCCCTATCGATGACATAGAGGGGTATGCCGTTGGGCAATACGTGTTTCGCCACCGACGGAAACGTCAGCGACTCCATTTCGTGCAAAGGGGGCGGCAGAGTACGGTCGAGCATATTTTTCCGTTTATTGATTATGCGAATCCAGAAAGCGCAGGGCTTTTTCCAAATCGGCAGGGGTGTCGATGCCTATCGTTTCCTGCACGGTGATGCCCGCTTTTATGCGGTAGCCGTTTTGCAGCCAGCGCAGCTGCTCCAACGATTCCGCCGTTTCGAGCGACGACTGCGGCAGACGGGTAATCGCCTTCAACACATCGGCGCGATAGGCATACATACCTATATGTTTATAATAGGTGTGATGCGACAGCCACTCTTCGGGCGGGAGATTGCGCAGATAGGGTATGACGGAGCGGCTGAACATCAGGGCTTCGTGCTGCTCGTTCAAAACGACTTTCGGGGAATTGGGATTGAACAGCGCCTCCTGCCCGTCGGCGGGAAGAAACGGTTTCACCAGCGTGGCAATCTGCGTATCGGGCGCATCGAAACAGTGCATGAGGTCGGTAATCTGGCGCGGCTGAATGAAAGGCTCGTCGCCCTGAATGTTGATGATTACGTCTTCGCCGGCGCCTATCCGCTCATAGGCTTCGCGGCAGCGGTCGGTGCCGCTGCGGTGGGTGTCTGCCGTCATCACGGCACGACCGCCGAAAGCGGTTACGGCATCGCGTATGCGGCTGTCGTCGGTGGCGACCCACACGTTGTCGAGTACGCCGGACACCTGTTCGTAAACCCGTTGTATCATCGGTTTGCCCCGCATATCGACCAACGGCTTTCCGGGAAAGCGGGTCGAGGCGTAACGCGCCGGAATAATGGCAATGAATTTCATATGTTTTTTTCGTTCAAAGGTACGACATAGAGCTGCATATTTTCGACCTTAACGACCTTGACGGGCGTATCGGCTTCGATGAAACTGTTGCGGCAGGAAATGGCGTCGTAATCATCGCCGTCGATGCGCACTTTGCCCGACGGTCGCAGGACAGTAGCCGCCACGCCTTCGCGTCCCACCATACCGACAAGACGGGTATCGACAGCCACATATCCCTCCTCAACTTTCTGTTCGGAGTGCAACGCAACACGGTAGAAAAGACCCTTGCGTCCGATGCGTTTCATCAGCAAAACGATGCCGACCACCGCCAAGAGCAAGCCCGAAAAAATAACGGTCAGCCCGTGCACGAATCCGCCGCCGGCAACCCAAAAGAAATTGAAATGCACGTTTTCCAACAGCGCCAGCAGCAACCCTCCGAAGAAACAGATGAGACCGGCAATACCGGCGATGCCGAAACCCGGTATCACCAGCAGCTCGAGCACCAACAGAACGATGCCGACAAGGAATATCAATATCTCCCACGAGGCAGCCAGACCGCTGAGATAGAGCGGAGCGAAATAGAGTATGCCGGCTATGATAGACACGGCGAGCGGCAAGCCCACGCCGGGTGTCTGCAACTCGAAATAGATGCCGCCGATGATGAGCATAATCAACACGGCTTGCACGGCAGGATTTTGGAGGAAACCGACGAACTTGTCGTAAAACGACGGCGTGAATTTCCGTATTTCATACTCCGGCACGCCGAGCCGGCAGGTAATGATTTCGTCGATGTTCTCGGCAAGCGCTTCGCAATAGTTCCACCGCAGGGCTTCCTGCGCCGTGAAAGTCAGGACTTTCGTCGAGTCGCACAAGCCGGGCACGACGATTCGCGAATCGACCATCGCTTCGGCGATGAGCGGGTCGCGCCGCCACCGCACCTGCGGCTCGTCCGAATCGGCTCGGAGCGTATCGCGACCGTGCGATTCGGCGGTGGAGCGCATCGTTGCCCGCATATACGACTGGTATTTGTCGGGCATTGCCGCACCGTCCTGCCCTACCACCGTCACCGCACCCATATTGGCGCCGGAGCGCATATAGATGCTGTCGCAGGCAAGGGCAATCAGTGCGCCGGCCGAAGCGGCGTTGTTGTCGATAAAGGCATAAACGGGTATGGGACTGTTGAGTATGAGCGTGCGCATGGAATCGGCATGCACCACCGTGCCGCCGTAAGTATTCAAATGCAAAACGACGGCGGCAGCCTGCAACTGCTCCGCTTCGTGAAGTCCCAAGCGCAGGTAACGCCATGAGGTCGGGTCGATTTCCCGCGCGATGTCGATGCAGTAAAAAAGAGGCTTTTCATCTGCCCGCGCCAAGCCCGGAGCGAACACAGCCAAAAACAGAAATGCTATCCACACTTTTTTCATAGTCGTATATGTTTCGCTACGAAGATAACGTTTTTCTCCAAAACACGCTGTCGTTCTTTTCCGTTTTTTCAAAAAAATTTCTATATATCCCGCCCGACTGCCAATCCGTGCTACGTTTTAGAGTATGTAAAGGTATGTTATTTAACACACCTGTATAGATTTTTTATCGAAAAATATTTTCGATTCTTCCGACGGCGATTTACTTTTGAGGTCGGTTACAACAAGTAGCCATAACTTATTTATTAATCGCTTAATGTTTTCAAAAGAATGGAACGAATGCAATTCCAACAGCGGCTGCTGCAACTGCAAGACAACCTGCTGAATTTCGCCTATATGCTCACGTGCGACCGTGAGGAGGCGCAGGACTTGTTGCAGGACACGACACTCAAAGCCCTCGACAACAGTGAAAAATACATCGACAACATCAATTTCAAAGGGTGGATATTCACCATTATGAAAAACATCTTCATCAACAACTACCGACGGGTGGTGCGCAGCCAGACGATGATAGACCAGACCGAAGACCTGTATCACCTGAACCTGCCGCAGGAGTCGGGCTTCGACACGCCGGAAGGCACACTCTCCATCAAGGAAATTTCCAAAGCGATAAGCAGTTTTCCCGACGAATACAAAATTCCGTTCTCCATGCACGTGGCCGGATTCAAATATCAGGAAATCGCCGACAAAATGGATTTGCCCTTAGGCACGGTAAAGAGCCGGATATTTTTCGCCCGACAGCGGCTGCAAATCATTCTCAAAGATTACCGGTAACGGTCAGTTGGCAAAATTGACGCACAAGCCGAATTGCAGCGTTGCCGGATTGTAGGGATAATTCGGCATGATGAAATAGTTGTTTCTGCCGAAGAGCGTCTGGTTGAAGTGGGTGTACATGATATAGAAGCGCACCATCTTCATCTTCATGTTGGCATAGACATTCATCAACGGATAATTGCCGACCTTTTCCCGCTGCTGGGTATGGAACGTCAGCGTAGCCGGTTGATAGAGTTCGGCGTAATACGACGTATGATACTTGCAATCCACGCCCAGCTGCACCTGCAACACCTTTGCAATTTTGAAATCGAGATACATCTGGGCGTAGGCGCTCAGGTCGGGCAAGGGAATGACTTTGCTGTCGCTCGACTTTTGATATACGGCTTCGAGATTGAGGTTGAATATACCCCATTTTATTTTTTGCTGGAGCATCGCGGTGAACACCTGCAAAATGCGGTTGTCTTGCAGAGGCATACCGTCGTTGCCGAAATAGACATAATTCTGCACGTTTTCGACACCGATATTGAGGTAGGTACCCGTAGCCGGCAGGGTAAATTCGCCGCCGACGCGGAATTTGCGTATTTTACCGAAATCGTTTTCCCAAATGAAATGATTGGAAACATAATGGCGGTAATAGAACGGAGGCGTTTCGTTTTTGAAAAATCCGTATGCTCGCAGTTGTACGGTCGTCTTGCGTATGTGGAAACGGGTTTGTATTTCGCCGTCGACTTTCACCGCACCGGCATCGACCCCGACAAGACCCAAAGCGGCATCGACATTGTAGGTAAGCAATTCGCCCTGCTGTTTGGAGAGTACGCCTCCCACCCACACGACATTTTCGATATAAACTTTCGGAGTGCGGGTTATCCCGTAGGTATAGAGGCTGTCGTTGAGCATGGATACGGTCGGCGGCGTAAGCATAAATTCGGGTATAACACCGCTCATCAGCTTGAAACGCCGCACCTCGTAACTGAGGTATGCCGATATTCCCATTTTGGCATAGCGGCTGAACCCTTCGAGCAGGGAAACGCCGAGCGTATTTTTCAGCGACCAGTATTCGGTCGAATCGCTCGTTCCCGTTTTGCTGAAATAGGTATTCTCGAAAAACGTGGTGTCTTCGCGCGCCGACTGCTCTACAAAACGGCGCACATTGCTATTGAACTCCGCCGTATGGATAAAGCTCGTAACCGGCGTAAAAATTTTCCGCTCGGTCGTATCATCAACCTGTTCGGTCTTGTAAAATCCGAGATTGTAGCGGTGTGTCAAATAATAGTTTTGCCCCCGCACGCGGTTGTAGGCATCGTAGAGATTGACGGGTATCGACTGCGAATCGAAACCGCCCTGTCCCGACGTCATGGATTCGGGATCGCGTATGAATCGGTCGTCGGCGATACCGCCGTTTTCCTGCGAAACGAAATTGTAGGTATTCGCCAAAAGCGCCAATTGATAACGGTCGCCCGTGTAATAACCCGCCACCTGCCATGCCAAGTCTTTATTGCCCTGATGATCGTAACTGCCGCGTGAATAGAGATAGCGCAAATCGGCGGCGATTGCCAGACGGCGATTGATGTTTCCCGAAAACCGGGCGGTCAAATCTTCCTGCTTACGGGGTTTGTTTCCGCCGAAAAGATACGACACCAGCGTCATGGGAATACGGGTATTGTAATAGATGTAATTCGCCGGCGTGGTGATGAGATAGTCGAACGGCGCTTTGAAAATGAACTGCGGCATTTCGGGGCGGTCGAAAAAAATCTTCGACTGAGCGGCGCCGCCCAAATTGCCGGTGTAGGTGTAAGCCGTCGAATAAGATATGGGCAAATCGGTATTGTAAAAATTGTCGATGAGGGTGTCCATCGGTACCCGATAGGGCGTACCCAACGGCTGGGTGAGCTTCCACGCATAGGGTTCTCCCTCGACCTGTTTTTTGTCAGCCCATATGCAAACGACCGACAAAAAAAACAACATGAATATCCCAAACCTTTTCATCGGCGCAAATATACGGCAAATTACCGAAAACTCTTTTACCCGTTACGCTAAAAAGATAGAAAAGAAACAGATGCCGCCAACCGGCAAAAGAGAAACCGAAGTTTTTACTTTTCTCCCTCCAACGCCTTTTTGTTGCGACGCAGGCGCAGCTGTTTGTGCACGGAGCTGTCTTTCTTGAACATATCGTTATCTATCAACACGTTGAACGTAATCAACTGTTGCGAACACCAAACGGCACCGTCGAAATGATGCACGGTAGAAATTTTGAGGTCGAACTTTTCGTTCTGGAACGGGTGCCAATAGGCTTCCAGCCGGTTGTAAAGACCTTCTTCGGTTCGGTAAAAAGCAGACCCCGTATAAAGGCTCGACGCATAGCTGTCGTAATAGGGCATCATGCAATCGCCTATAAAAAGCGTATTGTAAACCCCGATTTTGTATTTTTCGATGCGAGCTTCTATCTGCACGCCGTGCGGCTTGACGTAATGCCCGACATATGTACGGTCGTTCTGAAACGATTGCAGCCAGCCGGCGCTTGCCCGCAGCTTGTCGAACCAGAGAAGGCGGTCGAGGTCGAATCCGACACGCGGGTAAATCCACACGTTATCGACTACCCCGCCCCACTCGCTCGTACCGGCATGGTGGTGCATCATAAATTCATATTCGGCATACAGCCATTTCAACGGATAGTAGCGTCCCGACGAATAGACAATGAAACGTTCGCGTGCGGTTGCGGTCTGATGTCCGTCCCAGTCGCAGAATATTTCCACGTAATCTTTTTCGTGCCGGTACTGCAACAGCAAACCGTCGATGGTATTGTCGTAAAATTTTATCGAATCGCAAAAGAAAGCATCGCTGCCGCCGATTATCTGCCGGCGCGGCACGATGCCTGCCGACACATTAAAACGGCTGTCGCGATAATTGTAAAAAAACAGAAAATTGAAATCCATATCTTTGGTGGGCGCGCCAAAATTGCGCAGGGCACTGACGCCAACCTGTATGGAATTTCCTCGCCAGCCAAGCCCCACCAGCGGATTGATATATCCGCCGAAAATGGTCTGCGGCCAATTATATTTGCTTTTGCCGTACTCTCGATTGTCGAAAGTCATATCGACATCGACGCTCCACAAAAATTTTTGCGCCGAAAGCGACAACGGCAGCAAGAACATAATTACGATGCCAATTATTTTCTTCATGGAAAAAATTTTGCGCTAAGATACGGCATTTTTGTAAATACAGCGTTATTCCGATAGCAAGTTTTTGTGTAAAGGTATCGTTTCTTTTTACAAGATAAATCCATACCTTTGCGCTCCTCGATTATGAAGAATCGTATGTTCTCTTTTGCCAAATACCGGTCGCATTACCGCTCGATACTGCTGATGGGCGTTCCTATCATGGTGGGTCAGGTGGGCACCATACTCGTGGGATTCATCGACAACATCATGGTGGGGCATCACATGACCGAAGAGCTTTCGGCGGCATCGTTCGTGAACAACATCTTCATGCTGCCGCTGATGTTCGCCTACGGCTTCGCCATGGGCATCACGCCGTTGACGGGCGAGCAGACGGGGCGCGGCGAACAGGAACAGGCGGGCAGGACGTTCCGGTACGGGCTGCGCACCAACGCCGTACTTGCGCTGGCGATGCTTCTTGTCATGGGCGGACTTTACTTTTTTCTCGACCGGCTGAATCTGCCGCCGGAGCTGCTGCCCATCATTCGCCCTTACTATCTGATACAGCTCGTGTGCCTGCTGCCCGTGCTGCTGTTCAATGCGTTCAAACAGTTTGCCGACGGCACTACCGACACGCTCACGCCCATGTATATATTGTTGGCAAGCAATGCCGTAAATATCGTGGGAAATGTATTTCTCATTTTCGGATATGCGGGATTTCCGGAATGGGGACTTATCGGCGCCGGCGTTTCGACGCTTATCGCCCGCCTGTTCGCCATTACGGCAGGATTCATCATTTTTCTGCGGAGCAGACGCTACCGCCGGTTCAAGGAGGGATTCCTGCAACTCAAAGGGAGTTATCGCGACTGGCGGCCGCTGCTGACATTGGGTATTCCTATCTCTTTCCAATTAGGCATGGAAACGGGTTCTTTCAGTCTGAGTGTCCTTTTCATCGGGTGGATAGGCAGCAATGCGCTGGCGGCACATCAGGCGGCGCTCACGTTTTCGACTATCGGCTTCCTGCTCTATACGGGCATCGGTTCGGCGGTTACGATATTGATAAGCAACTCGCGCGGGTGCCGAGCCTACCGTGACATTCGCCCCATAGCCGCTGCCGGCACACAAATTATTTTCGTCATGTTGGTAGTCATCACCGGCATCATGTTTTTGGCACGAAACTACATCGGGTACATCTTCACCGATTCTGACGACGTAGCGGCTATCGTAACGGCTATCATCGTGCCCATGATGGTGTATCAGTTGGGCGACGGTATGCAGATTGCCTATTCGGGCGCACTGCGCGGACTGGGCGTGGTGAAGCCGATGGTGTGGATTGCGTTTCTCTGCTATTTTGTCATCAGCCTGCCGGCTTCTTATCTTTTCGCGTTCCCGATGAAGGGCGATGCGCCGGGCGTGTGGTGGGGCTACCCCGTAGGGTTGAGTTGCGCCGCCCTGCTGTTTATTCTCCAATTTTACAAACATTCGGGCAGGCTGCTCCAAACGAAATCGTAAGCTATTTTTTCTTTTTGGGTCGTGCCGGCGAGGCGGCATTGCGACGGGGAAAAGCGGGCTTCTCCCCTGCCGACTGCCACGCCTTGCGGGGTGCGCTGCCGTAGAGGCGGACGATTAAATCTTCGCGTCCCATACGCCTCAACTCCTGTTCTATTTCGCGCCGTGTCTCGGGCTTGTACCAGAAGAAGAAACGCCGCTGCGCCAGCTTTTCGTCCTGCGTGCGGGCGGTATATATCCGTTCGCCCGTATAGGGGTGAAAGCCTGTATAGTAAATTTCGGTGGCGAGTGTCATGGGGGTGGGCGTAAAATCCTGCACCTGTTCGAGGTGGAAATCGAGGCTTTTGGTGATTGCCGCCAACTCCGCCATATCGTCGGGACGGCAGGCCGGGTGGCTCGAAATGAAATAGGGTATCAGCTGCTGGTTCAGTCCGTATTCCCGATTGATGCGGTCGAAGGTGCGGCGGAACTGCTCGAACTGCCGGAAGTCGGGCTTGCGCATACAGGCGAGCACCCGCGCCGACGTATGTTCCGGCGCCACTTTCAGACGCCCCGAAACGTGTCGGGTTATCAACTCCTCCGTATATTCGCGGGCGACAACGTTCAGCGTCTCATCGTCGTAGCGGTGCTGCAAAAGGTCGAAGCGCACGCCGCTGCCGATGAACGATTTTTTGATGCCGGGCAGCTTATCGACTTCGCGATAGAGATGCAGCAGCGGGGCATGGTCGGCATGGAGGTTGGGGCACACGGCAGGCCACAGGCAAGAGGGACGCCGGCACACGCGACAGGCATTCGGATTTTTTCCGCCCATACGGTACATATTCGCCGACGGTCCGCCCAAATCGCTCAAATAGCCTTTGAAATCGGGCATGGCGATAATTTTCTTCACCTCCCGCAAAACCGATGCTTCGGAACGGGAGGTGATGAATTTGCCCTGATGCGCCGAAATGGTGCAGAACGCGCAGCCGCCGAAACAGCCGCGATGCAGCGTTACCGAGAATTTTATCATTTCAAACGCCGGTATGGTCTTGCCGCGATAGCGCGGGTGCGGCAGCCGTGTGAAAGGCAGGTCGTACACGGCATCGAGCTCGGCTTCGGTCATGGGCGGAAACGGCGGATTGATTTTCAATGCCTTGTCGCCGCAGCGCTGCCACAACAGGCGGGCGGAATAGCGATTGGATTCTTCCTCGATACAGCGGAAATTCCGTGCCTGCACTTTCTTGTCGCGCAGACACTCTTCGTGCGATGCCAGCACGACGTGGGTATCGCTCTCCCGCTCTGCCGGCACTTCACCGGCGGAGACGACAACGACCGTCTGCGGAATATCGCGCAACGCCGAGAGCGGCTCGCCTACCCGCAGACGGGAGGCGATGATGCGCGTGGCAGCTTCGCCCATGCCGTAGGTCAGTATGTCGGCTCCGCTGTCGAACAGTATGCCCGGACGCAGAGCGTCCTGCCAATAGTCGTAATGGGTAACCCTCCGCAGCGACGCCTCTATGCCGCCGATGACGACCGGTACATCGGGATAGAGTTTTTTGAGAATGCGGGTATAGACGATGGTGGGATAGTCGGGACGCATACCCGCCCGCCCGTCGGGCGTATAGGCATCGTCGGAGCGCAGCCGCTTGTTGGCGGTGTAATGATTGACCATGGAATCCATAGCACCCGCCGAAACGCCGAAGAAAAGACGGGGCGCGCCCAGTTTTTTGAAATCGCGCAAATCGTCGCGCCAGTTCGGCTGCGGCACGACGGCGACCCGCAGCCCTTCGGCTTCGAGCACACGGGCAATGACCGCCGTTCCGAACGAAGGGTGGTCGATATAGGCATCGCCGGTAAACAGTATGACATCGACCAGCTCCCACCCTCGCTGTTCCAATTCCTTGCGCGTGGTGGGCAAAAACGATTGCCAATCGGTGGAGCGGTCTTGCATGGCGGTTACGGTTTGCTGTTATAGAGGTCTTCCAGTTTCAACATCTCATCGCGCAGGCGGGCAGCTTCCAGAAAGTCCATCTCTTTGGCGGCAGCGAGCATTTGGAGACGGGTGTTTTCGATACTCTTTTTCAATTGCTCTTTGTTCATGTAGGGAACGAGCGGGTCGGCAGCCACCGAAATGCGCGGAGCGGAATATTCGTCGATGTACGGTGTTTTTTCTTTCTTCGGAGCCGGCTCTTTGACGTCGGCAGCGTTCTGTTTGGAAAGCACCTGATTGTAGGCCTTGCGAATGGCTTTCGGCGTAATGTGGTGGGCCTCGTTGTAGGCGAGCTGTTTTTCGCGCCGGCGGTTCGTCTCGTCGATGGTGAGACGCATACTGTCGGTAATGTGGTCGGCATACATGATGACGCGCCCGTCGAGACTACGGGCAGCACGACCGGCAGTCTGCGTAAGCGCACGATGCGAACGCAGGAAGCCCTCTTTGTCGGCATCGAGTATGGCGACCAGCGACACTTCGGGCAGGTCGAGCCCTTCGCGCAGAAGATTCACCCCCACCAATACGTCGTAAACTCCCTTGCGCAAGTCGTCGATAATCTGTATGCGGGCAAGGGTATCGACGTCGGAGTGTATGTAGTTACTATGTATGTCGAGGCGCAGCAGGTAAGCGTTCAGCTCCTCAGCCATGCGTTTGGTCAGGGTGGTAACCAACACACGTTCGTCGCGTTCGACACGCAACTGTATTTCTTCGAGCAAGTCGTCGATTTGGTTGAGGCTCGGTCGTACTTCGATAACGGGGTCGAGCAATCCGGTGGGACGTATCACCTGTTCGACAACCACGCCCTCGCACCGCTGCAACTCGTAATCGGCAGGCGTGGCACTGACATAGATAACCTGCGGTACCAGCGACTCAAACTCCGTAAAGGTGAGCGGTCGGTTATCGATGGCGGCAGGCAAGCGGAAACCGTATTCCACCAAATTGACTTTGCGGGAATTGTCGCCGCCATACATGGCTTGTATCTGCGGAACGGTAACGTGGCTTTCGTCGATGATTACCAAAAAATCTTTCGGAAAATAGTCGAGCAGACAGTAAGGACGCACACCCGGAGCACGACCGTCGAAATAGCGGGAATAGTTCTCTATACCGGAACAGTAGCCTACCTCCTTTATCATTTCGAGATCGTAGGTAACGCGCTCGTAAAGCCGTTTGGCTTCAAGCTCCCTTCCTGCCGATTCGAAGAATGCGACCTGCTTGCCCAAATCGACGGCAATGTCATTGACCGCCTGATTGATGCGCTCCCTCGTGGTTACGAAAACATTAGCAGGATAGATGCAATAGCTGTTCACCCGCCCCGTCGTATGCCCGCTTGCAGGCTCGACGATTTCGAGCGAATCGATTTCGTCGCCCCAAAAGACAACACGCAAAATGAGATCCTGATAAGCGGTATAGACATCGACCGTATCGCCTTTGACGCGGAATTTTCCGCGCGTAAACTCTACTTCGTTGCGCGAATAGAGCGCATCGACCAAACGGCGGAGAAAAGCGTTGCGCTCCATTTTATCGCCGACGGAAACAGTGATGGTGTTACTGTGAAAATCTTCGGGATTGCCGATGCCGTAAAGGCAGGAAACCGATGAAATGACGATGACGTCCTGCCGCCTCGAAAGCAGCGACGCAGTAGACGAAAGCCGCAAGCGGTCGATTTCCTCGTTGATTGCCAAGTCTTTTTCGATATAAGTATCGGTGGAGGGAATGTAGGCTTCGGGCTGGAAGTAATCGTAATAGGAAACAAAATACTCGACGGCGTTTTCGGGGAAAAAACCTTTGAACTCGCTGTACAGCTGCGCCGCCAGCGTCTTGTTGTGGCTGAGTACGAGCGTGGGGCGCTGTATCTGCGCGATGACATTCGCCATCGTAAAGGTCTTGCCCGAACCGGTAACGCCCAAAAGCGTTTGGGCGGGCGCACCTTCGCGAATGCCGCGCACCAGCTCGGCTATCGCTTCCGGCTGGTCGCCGGTCGGGGCAAAGGGTGATACCAACTTAAATTCCATAATCGCGCGTCTGTCGAATGACAAAGATAGAAAAAATAACGCTTCGTGCTGAAACAACCGTCCATAAAACAACGATTTCCCGTCAAAAATCGAATATTTCCGTAAAAATGTTTCGGTATCCGTTAAAAATTTCTTTTTTGCTTTTATTATTGGCGACGATTATCTACCTTTGCAAAATTATTTCGGCTATATGGTAAAAAAGGCGATTTGTTACGGATTGATTGTTTTGTTCTGCTGCTCGTGCAGCGAATATTACAAGGTACAGAAGAGCAACGATCCCGACGTAAAATTCCAATACGCGAAGATGTGTTTCGAGAAAGGAAAATACAGCCGCGCCTATTCGCTGCTCGAAGACATCGTAACTTACTACAAGGGCTCTGACAAAGCCGAAGAAACGCTTTACCTGTTAGCCCGCAGCCATTTCATGGCAAAAAACTACGACACAGCGGGCGAATACTTCGCCACTTATTACCGCAGCTATCCGAAAGGTCAATATACCGAAATGGCGCACTACTATTCGGGATTGAGTTTCTATCGCGAAGCTCCCGACCCGCGCCTCGACCAGACCGACACGTACAAAGGAATCGACGAACTGCAAACCTATCTTGACTACTATCCGCAGGGTGAAAAAACGGACGAAGTACGAGATATGATTTTCGAGATGCAGGAAAAACTCGCCCAAAAAGAACTTGAAAATGCAACACTCTACTACAACATCGGCAACTATCTGGGTCGCAACTATTTCGAGTCGGCAGTCATCACCGCGCAAAATGCGTTGAAAACGTTTCCCTACACCGAAAAGAAAGAGGACTTTCTCATGCTGATTTTGCGGGCGCGATACAAGGAAGCCAAAGAGAGTATTCACGAAAGGAAAGGCGAACGCTATCGCAATGCCGTCGATGAATACTACGCATACATCAACGAATATCCCGACGGCAAATACCGCAAAGAAGCCGACGGAATATTCAAAGACGCCAGCAAACAAATCAAAGACGAAGAATAATAAAAAACTAAATAAAGACAAAATGGACTACAAAAAAACCAATGCGCCGACAAATACGGTAACCCGCGACGTCATAGCTTTATCGAGCGATACCGGAAATGTGTACGAGACGATACGCATCATCGGCAAACGCGCCAACCAGATAAGCGTGGAAATGAAAAACGACCTCGAAAAGAAACTGCAAGAATTTGCCTCTTACAATGACAATCTCGAAGAGGTGTTCGAGAATCGCGAACAGATAGAAATTTCCCGCTACTACGAGAAGCTGCCGAAACCGACGCTCATCGCTACGCAGGAATATGCCGAACACAAGGTTTATTATAAAAATCCGACAAAAGAAAAAGAGGAATTGTAATATCCCGATTTTTACTTAAAAACAGAATCCGGCTGAAAAATTTTCAGCCGGATTCTGTTTTTTCTTTACTGTCTGCTCGATAAATCAAAGTCGGACTTTGAGAGAGCGGGGTTCGCTTTCGTTGTGCATACGGTCTACGGCAGTTACGACATAGACGCGGTGTTCCGCACCTTTTTTATAGTCGAGCCGGTAGCGCGGTTCGCGCACGATACCTACCAATGCGGCGGGATTTTCAATATCGACAGGCTCTTTTTCATCGAAACAATAGACGCAATAATAGGAGGCTTTCTGCATGGCATCGCGGGTATCGTCGGCTTTCCATTCCAAATAGAATCCGTCGGGTGTCCAGCGCGTATGCAGATTGGAAACTTTATCAGGCGCCACATCGTCGATAGCCGTGTAGGCAGGTATCAATACGGGTGTGGAAAAGAAATCCTCTCTTATCAGCGACTGTATTCGGTCGTAATATTCCAAAAATTTATATCCCGACCAAAAGCAGTTTCCCGATACGGAATCGAGGTGCCGCGCCAAAAGCAGCTTATAATTGATCTGCGGCGAGGGCACCCCGCCAATGGTACAATCGACCGAGCGCACGACATCTTGTCCGATATAGAGGTGGCAGGGGCTGCCGGCAAGGGCGTCGTTCCACCAGTAAATCAATTTTTCATAGCAGGCGGCACGATGCCCGACCTCCCAATAGAGCTGCGGCACGAGGTAATCTATCCAACCGTTGCGCACCCAGAGGAGTACGTCGGCATAGAGATCGTCGTAATTTTGCAATCCGCGCGTATCGCTGCCTCCCTCCCACGAAGATTTGTTGCGGTAGATGCCGAAAGGACTGATGCCAAAACGCACCCACGGCTTCCGTTTCTTTATGAGGGCGCTTACTTCTTCTATCAGCATATCGACATTGTGGCGCCGCCAGTCGCCACGTGGCATACCGTTGCCGTAACGTTTGTAGCTCGCATCGTCGGGAAAAGGTTTTCCGGCTATCGGATAGGGATAGAAATAATCGTCCATGTGTATGGCATCGAGGTCGTAGCGGGTTACGAGGTCGTCGATTACCCGCGCTATAAATTCGCGCGACTCGGGCAGAGCCGGGTCGAAAAAGAGTTGGTCGCCGTAGGCAATGAACCATTCGGGGTGGCTGTTGTAAATGTGCGACGGAGCCAACTCGTCTTTGATGTCCATCTTCACCCGATAGGGATTCACCCACGCATGAAATTCGATGTTGCGTTCGTGGCAGCGGTCGATAAGATACGCCAGAGGGTCCCACAAAGGTTCCGGCGCACGCCCCTGCTCGCCGGTAAGATAGCGGCTCCACGGCTCTATTTTCGACGGATAGAAGGCATCAGCTTCGGGACGCACCTGAAAAATGAGAGCATTGATGCCCGCCTGCTGCAAGCCACCGACCAACGAATCGAAATAACAGCGCATCGCTGCCGGCTCCATATCGGCATACTGCGGCTGCTTGACGGTATGTATCCACGCTCCGCGAAATTCCCGTTTGGGCGCCTCCTGCGCCGACAGCAACAAAAACGGCAGCAAAAAAAACAAAAGTAACGAAAAACGTTTCATATCTCGGATTTTACTGAAAAGAGCATTTTTACAAGAGGATTAAATCATTCGTAACTCGTGCCGTCGAAACAGTGGGTGCAGATGCACTCCTTCGGCAGCCCGATGGCTTCCACGAGCGTTTCGAGCGAGTTGAATTTCAGCGTGGTGATGTTCAACTGCCGGCGTATCTCCTCGACCATGCGCTTGTATTCGGGCGAATCGGTCTTGGTGTAGGCTTCGAGATTTTTGTCGTGTTCGCCCTCGAACTGCTGTATGATGCGGCGGGTTATCAACTCCAATTCCGACTTGGAGGCGGTGAAATTGACGAACCGGCAGGGATAGACCAACGGCGGACAACTGATACGCATATGCACCTCTTTGGCTCCGTAGCGGAAGAGATCTTTCACGTTGTCGCGCAACTGGGTGCCGCGCACGATGGAATCGTCGCAGAAGACGACTTTTTTGTCCTTGATGAGTTCGGGGTTGGGAATCAGTTTCATTTTGGCGACCAACTCGCGCAACTCCTGCGTGGGCGGAGTAAAACTGCGAGGCCACGTGGGCGTGTATTTCACGATACCGCGCTTGTAGGGTATGCGTTTGCCTACGGAATAGCCCAGCGCCATACCGATGCCGGAGTCGGGAATGGCGGAAACGAAATCGGCTTCGATGTCGTCTTTTTTACCCATAGCGCAGCCGCACTCGAAACGCACGTGATCAACATTCGTTCCTTCGTACTCGCATACGGGGTAACCGTAATATACCCAAAGAAATGAACATATCTGCATCTTCTTGTTCGGCTTGCGGAGTTGGGTAAAACCGTCGGCAGTAACCAACACCACTTCGCCCGGGCCGATGTTGTATTCGGTTTCGTATCCCAGATTGTGGAAACTGCACGACTCCGACGAAACGGCGTAGCACTCCTCTCCTTTTCCGATGAGTATCGGTGTGCGTCCGTACTTGTCGCGGGCGGCGATGATGCCCTGCTCGGTAAGCAGAAGCATGGAACAGGAACCTTTGAGTTTCCGCTGCACGTTTTCTATGCCATCTACATAATCTTTTCCCTGCGAAATAAGCGTGGCTATCAGTTCGGTCTGGTTGGTGATGCCGTTGCTGTGTTCGCAAAAGTGGTGTCCGGCGTCGAGCAGCTCTTTTTCCAGCTCGGGAAGGTTATTGACTTTCGCCACCGTTACGATGGCGAATTTTCCCAAATGGCAGCTGAATATGATAGGCTGCGCATCGGTGTCGCTGATGATGCCGATGCCGGAGTTTCCCCTGAACGTGTGCAGGTCGTCCTCGAATTTCGTACGGAAATAGGAACTTTCGATGTTATGTATCGAACGAGTGAAATAGCCGTTGTCGAACGTTGCCATACCGCCGCGCTTCGTGCCGAGATGCGAATTGTAATCGACACCGTAGAAAAGGTCGGCGACACAAGATGTTTTTTTAATGCTTCCGAAAAAACCGCCCATAGTACTATTTAAGGTGATGAATTAACGTTTCAGATTTTCCACCCACTTGCGCGCATTGACAAAGGCTTCAATCCACGGAGCCACTTCGTCGGCAGCCTTGCGGTCGGCAGGATAATAAGCCCACTGCCACGGGAAAATAGCCCGTTCGAGGTGGGGCATCATCGCCAAATGGCGACCGTCGGCAGAGGCGATGCCCGCCACAGCGTAAGGCGAACCGTTGGGATTGGCGGGATAAGCGTCGTAGCTGTACTGCGCCACCACATTGTAACGGCTTATCTCGTAGGGGAAACTGAATTTTCCCTCGCCGTGCGCCACCCATATTCCTAATTTCGAGCCGGAGAGCGAACCGAACATCACCGAATTGTTTTTCGGTATGGTAAGCCCTACAAATTCGGACTCGAATTTGTGCGAATCGTTATGGAGCATACGCGGCTTCTCGGCGTGGTCGGGTGTGAGCAAGCCCAATTCCACCATCAACTGGCAGCCGTTGCAGATGCCGAGACTGAGGGTGCCGGGGCGGGCATAGAAACGGGCGAGCGTTTTCTTCGCCTGCTCGTTCCAGAGGAATCCACCCGCCCAGCCTTTGGCAGAGCCGAGCACGTCGGAGTTGGAGAATCCGCCGCAATAGACAATCATGTTCACCTCATCGAGGGTTTCGCGACCGTTGATAAGGTCGGTCATGTGGACGTCTTTCACATCGAATCCCGCCAAGTAGAGGGAGTATGCCATTTCGCGGTCGCCGTTCACGCCTTTTTCGCGAATGATAGCGGCTTTCACGCCCGACGGTTTGCGACGCTCCGGCGATATGCCGTACTGCGCCGCCGTTCCCGTAAATCCTTTCGGGAAAGCGAAATGCAAGGGCTGCTGCTTGTAGTTGAGGAAACGGGCTTTTGCCTGCGCTTCGCCGCTCTGTTTGCGGTCGAGCAGGTAGGACGAGGAATACCAGACATCGCGCAAATGGTCGATGCCGAACTGGTATTGCGCGCCGTCTTTGCTTACCAGCAAATGACGTTCGCTGCACGGACGGGCAATGGCGGCATATCCTACACCGGCTTCGTCGAGAATCCGCTCGACGGCTTTGCGGTCTTTGACCTGAATCAATACGCCCGGATTTTCGCTGAACAGTATTTTGATGAGGTCGGGTTCCGCTATCTTGTCGAAATCGACTTCGAGACCGCCTTCGACGTTGCCGAAATTCATTTCGAGCAATGCCGTAATCATACCGCCTGCCGAAATATCGTGTCCCGCCAAAATGAGGTCGCGGGCTATCATTTCCTGTACGGCTCCGAAGGCGGCGGCAAAATATTCGCTGTCGCGCACGGTGGGCGCCACACGGCCTATCTTGTTGAGCGACTGGGCAAATGCCGAGCCTCCAAGTGCCAGCGCATCGAACGAGAAGTCGATGTAATAGAGCGTCGTGCGGCTGTCGCGCACCAGCACGGGCGACACGACTTTCTTGACATCGCTCACCTCCGCTCCTGCCGAGATGATGACGGTGCCGGGCGAATAGACTTTTTCTTCGCCGTATTTCTGCGTCATCGAAAGGCTGTCTTTTCCGGTGGGAATGTTGATGCCCAACTCGCGGGCGAAACGGCTGCACGCCTCGACGGCTTTATAGAGGCGGGCGTCCTCGCCCGGATTTTTGCAGGGCCACATCCAGTTGGCGCTCAGCGAAACGCTGTCGAGCCCTTCGGCAAGGGGCGCCCATACGATGTTGGTCAAGGCTTCTGCCACGGCGAGCACGGAGCCGGCGGCGGGGTCGATCATCGCAGCTTGCGGGGCGTGCCCGATAGAGGTAGCGATGCCGGCTTTTCCGCGATAGTCGAGCGCCACGACGCCGCAGTCGCTCAACGGCAGCTGTATTTCGCCCTGACACTGTTGGCGGGCAACCTTGCCGGTTACCGAACGGTCGACCTTATTGGTAAGCCAGTCTTTGCAGGCAACGGCTTCGAGCTGCAATACCCGCTCCACGTATTCGTGTATTTCGGCGGGATTATAAGTTACGTCCTGATAGGTTTCTTCTATCGTCTTATCGTGCATGACAGTGCGGGGAGCTTTTCCGAACATATCGTCCATCGCCAAATCGATGGGCTTCACACCGTCTTTCTGTTCGAAGACGAAACGGTGGTCATCGGTCGTTTCGCCGACGACGTACATGGGAGCGCGCTCACGATCGGCAATGCGGCGCACATAGTCGATGTCTTTTTCGGCAATGAGCATACCCATGCGCTCCTGACTCTCGTTGCCGACGATTTCTTTCGCCGAAAGCGTAGGGTCGCCTACGGGCAGCTGCGCCATATCTATTTTACCGCCGGTGGCTTCGACGAGTTCCGAAAGGGCGTTGAGGTGCCCGCCGGCACCGTGGTCGTGTATGGAGACAATGGGGTTGGCATCGCTCTCCGCCAAGGCACGAATGACATTCGACACCCGTTTCTGCATTTCGGGGTTCGCACGCTGCACGGCGTTGAGTTCTATGGCGTTTGCATATTCGCCGGTTTCTACCGACGAAACAGCGCCGCCGCCCATACCGATACGGTAGTTGTCGCCGCCCATGACAACGACTTTTTCACCCGGAGCCGGCTCGCCTTTGAGGGCATCGCGCACGGTGCCAAAGCCCACGCCGCCTGCCAGCATGATGACTTTGTCGTATGCGAATTTCTTGTAATTTTCGGCGTGTTCGAACGTGAGCAGCGAGCCGCAAATCATCGGCTGGCCGAATTTGTTTCCGAAGTCGGAAGCGCCGTTGGAGGCTTTTATCAAAATCTGTTCCGGCGTCTGATAGAGCCATTTGCGAGGAGGCATGGCGTTTTCTTCCCACTCGCGCCCCTCTTCGCCGCGAGGATACGAGGTCATATATACAGCCGTGCCGGCAATGGGCAGACTGGCTTTGCCGCCGCCCAGACGGTCGCGTATCTCGCCGCCCGTACCGGTTGCCGCACCGTTGAACGGCTCGACGGTCGTGGGGAAATTGTGCGTCTCGGCTTTGAGCGAAATCACCGTGTCGATGTCTTTCACTTCAAAGAAGTCGGGACGGTCTTGCGAGGCTGGAGCGAACTGCTCCACCACCGGACCTTTATTGAAGGCTACATTATCTTTATATGCCGATACCAGACGGTTCGGATTTTCTTCGGAGGTTTTTTTGATGAGTTTGAACAGGGAGCTTTCTTTTTCTTCGCCGTCGATGACGAACACGCCGTTGAAAATCTTGTGGCGGCAATGTTCGGAATTTACCTGCGAGAAACCGAAAACTTCGCTATCAGTGAGTTTACGACCGAGCTTGCGGCTCAACTCGTTGAGGTAGTTCACTTCTTCGTCGCTCAACGCCAGTCCCTCCTGACGGTTGTAAGCCACGATGTCGTCGATATAGACAATGGGGTCGGGCTGTTTGTCGATTTCAAAAATTTTCTGGTCGAGACCGTTGTAGAGGCGTTGGAGCATGGGGTCATGTTCCGCCTTGTCGCCGGCAACGGGGAAATACTCTTCGATACGGCGTATATCGGTAAAGCCCATGTTTTGCGTGATTTCCACCGCATTGGTACTCCACGGAGTAATCATTTCGCGGCGCGGACCGACAAACCAGCCGTCGAGAGCAGCATCGGCAAGCAGCTCGGCTCCGCCGAAAAGCCAATTCAACTTTTCGGTTTCTGCGGCAGAAAACCGCCGGGAAGCATCAACGGCAATAATGTGTTGTTCAGGAGTTTTGAAAAAGAGAACCATTTGTTGTTATTATTTTGCAACGTTACAAAAAAGTTTCATTCCGCAAAGATAGTGAAAAGCGTCGGCATTCCGATAAAATAAAAAGAAAACTATTTTGGAAAATTGAACAATTCCCTTACATTTGTTCCCGAAAAAAAGAAAATTCGTTTCAGGTAAAAACTTCCATATATTGACATGAGCGTTTTGAGCGTGTTCATATATGTTATTATCAAAGGTTTAGTAATAGGAATCCTTGTATCAGCCCCTATGGGACCCATCGGCGTGCTGTGCATTCAACGCACGCTCAACAAAGGTCGGCGGTCGGGAATCGCGACGGGGCTGGGAGCAGCGCTTTCGGATTTGTTCTATGCCGTATTGACAGGTTTCGGAATGTCGATGGTCATCGACTTCATCGAAACGAATGAGGCTATCATTCAGATTATCGGCAGCATCGTATTGGGAATATTCGGTTTCTATCTTTTCCGCCAAAATCCGGCACGCAACATTCGTCGCCGCCTCAACCAGAAAAACAGCTTTGCACAGGATTTCATCACCGCATTTTTCCTGACGCTTTCCAATCCGCTGATTCTGTTTTTCTTCATCGGACTGTTCGCCCGCCTCAACTTCTTCCTGCCTGAAATGAAATGGCTGCACTACGGTGCGGGTTACCTTGCCATCATTGCGGGAGCACTCGGCTGGTGGCTTACCCTCACCTACATACTCTGCAAAGTTCGGGAACGATTCACCCTGCGCACCCTCTGGGTTATCAACCGCATTATCGGCGCCGTCATCATCATCATGTCGCTGGTCGGATTGTGTACAGGAGTCGTCGAATACTTCACCCCATAAAAAAACGCCGGCATAAACTTTTTTCCCGCATAATTTGTTTTTGCGATTGAATCTCGATATTAAACATTAAACATATACAATAACTTAAAAAACGGAAAAAGATGAAAAAGCTAACCCCACTTCTGTTCATTCTGCTTGCATCGGTTTCGTGTCAGAAAGACCCCGATACATCGGAACTCAGCGCCAATTTCCTCGTACTCACCGATTACGATACGAGCGAAAATTTCTCCTCATTCAGCACCTATTATCTTCCCGACAGTATTCTGACTATTACGGGCGAGAAAAAACAATCGTTCATGAATGATGCACAAGCGTCGGAAATACTTAACACCGTTGCCGACAATATGAACAAATGCGGCTATACGCGGACTACCGACAAAGATAACGCCGATATGGGATTACAGTTGAGCTACATCGAAAGCACCTACTTTCTCACCGCTTATAGCGGCAGTCCCTATTGGGGCGGCTGGTACTATCCGGGATACTGGTACCCGTATTACTGGACGCCGGGCTATTGGGGCTACGACTGGTACTATCCCTACGCCATATCGTACAATTACACGACCGGCTCTTTGATGATGGAGATGATAAAGCTCAAAGGCAACGATATAAGTACGAAGAAAATTCCCGTCATTTGGGACGCTTATATGTCGGGACTTCTTTATAGTTCGACCACCGTGAATGTCAATCTGGCTTGCGATGCTGTAGATCAGGCTTTTGAACAGTCGCCTTATCTGAAAAAATAAAGATGTATAAACGATTAAAACAATAATATGATGAAAACTATGAATATCAATCGGATTATTGCTCTATGCGCCCTCGTGCTGCTGCCCGCAGCCGGCATGGCACAAAACGAAAAAAGAGGATTCGCCAACATCGATTGGCAATTCAATATTCCTCTCAGCAACGGTTTCTCCGACAAAGCCAGCGGCTGGGGTATGAATATCGAAGGCGGCTACTATTTCGAGAACAATATCGGTATCGGTCTGTTCTTCGCCTACCACACCAACAATGAATATATATCGATGCGGACGCTGCAATTGTCGGAATCGTCGAGCCTTACGACCGACCAACAGCACTCTCTTTACCAACTGCCTTTCGGTGCAAGTATCCGCTACCGCTTCATGCCCGACAAATTATTTGTCCCCTACGTAGCCATGAAAGTCGGTCCCGAATACAGCCGCGCCACTTCTTATTATAATGTGTACGACACCTCGAACGACAAATGGGGCTTTTTCCTTTCGCCCGAAATAGGCGCGACCATCTACCCCATGCGTAGCCGGGTGTTCGGTTTCCACATCGCTCTTTACTACGCATACGCCACGAATCAAAACAAAGTGCTGATTTATGACATGGACGGATTGAGCAATCTCGGTTTCAGAGTGGGTCTCGCTTTCTGAAACAGAATCGCATAAACAAAAAAAGCCGGAAAAATTTTTCCGGCTTTTTTCTTATCCTTTTTCCGTTTCTACGGACGAATATCTTTTACTTGCAATTGCAGCGTAACATTTCCCTTAAAATTGTTTTCTTCCACCGTATAGCAAATATCGAAGGGGTTTCCTTTTTTTATGGCGGCATAATGACCGGACATACCGAATGCGATGCCGCTCCGTATCGCCCCCGTGCGCTTGTCGAAAACATCGAGTTTGAGGTGTTCCTGATTGCGCCCCACCGGTCGGGAGCCTTTGTCGTAGATGCCGCAGGTGGAAAATACGGGTTTGAGATTGCCCGGACCTACGGGGGCAAATTTCTTCAAATCGGCAAAAAATTCAGGTGTGATTTCATCAAGCGGAAGTTCCATGTCGATGTCGATTTGCGGCACGGTCTGCTCCTGCAAAATATTTTCCGCCACGTAGGCTTCGAATCGGGAAATGAACGTTTCTATATTCGCCTCTTTGAGCGACAAGCCGGCGGCGTAGGTGTGCCCGCCGAAGTTTTCGAGCAGGTCGCGGCACGACTCCACCGCTTTATATACGTCGAATCCCTGCACCGAACGCGCAGAACCGGTTACCAATCCGTTGGAAAAGGTGAGTACGACAGAGGGGCGGTAGTATAGCTCCGTGAGCCGCGAAGCAACGATGCCGATGATGCCCTTGTGCCACTCGGCATTGTAAATGACAATGGATTTGCGTGCGGCGAAATCGGGCTGTTGTTCGAATTCGTGGCTCGCCTCTTCGGTAACTTTCTTATCGAGTTCTTTACGGTCTTCGTTGTAGCGGTTGATGTCCCGGCTTTTCTCGCGGGCGACAGCGGCATCTTTTGCGACCAACAAATCCACCGCCTCTTTGCCCGATTGCATACGCCCCGACGCATTGATGCGGGGTCCTATCTTGAAAACGATGTCGCTGATGGTGATGTCTTTTCCGTGCAGCCCGCACACGTTGATGATGCCTTGCAATCCAAGGCTCGGATTGGTATTGAGGCGTTTCAAGCCGTGATAGGCGAGTATGCGGTTTTCGCCGGTAATGGGCACGATGTCGGAAGCGATGCTCACGGCAAGCAAATCGAGCAGGGGAAAGAGATGCTGCTCGATGTCGATGTGGTTGTCGAGGGCGAATGCCTGCATAAATTTGAATCCCACTCCGCACCCCGACAGATGGTCGTAGGGATAGGTGTCGTCGTCGCGCTTGGCATCGAGCACCGCCACTGCCTGCGGCAGACGGTCGTCGGGCACGTGGTGGTCGCACACGATGAAGTCGATGCCTTTCTCTCGGGCATACGCAATTTTCTCTACGGCTTTGATGCCGCAATCCAATGTTATGACCAACGTAAATCCGTTTTCGGCGGCATAGTCTATGCCTTTTACCGAAATGCCGTACCCCTCGTCGTAACGGTCGGGAATGTAGTAGTCGATGTTGGAGTAAAAATTGTTCAGAAACCGATATACCAATGCTACGGCAGTGGTGCCATCGACATCGTAATCGCCGTAGATAAGGATTTTTTCTTTTGCGCCCATCGCTCGGTTGAGGCGGGCGACGGCTTTATCCATATCTTTCAACAAAAACGGGTCGTGGAGGTCTTCTAATCGGGGTCGAAAAAATTTCTTAACTTGCTCTTCTGTTTTGATCCCCCGCTGCACAAGAAGCGTGCATATAGCAGGGCTTATCGACAGGGCTTCTGCCAATCTCCTTGCTGTATGCTTTTCTTCTTCGGTAAGAGGGGACACATAGTTCCATTTGCTTACCATTTATATCTTTTTTTATTTTCATCGGAGACCGAAAGCGTGCAAAATAAAGGGAACAAAGAATCGGTGTTACTCCTCTTGTCGAAATGCACGCGACGCAAAAAAAAATTTTGCAGGTGTAAAGATAGGCATTCTTTCCCGAATAATATCAATACCCGTCCATAAAAAAGCAAAAAAGAAAATTCTTTCGCCTAAAAGTTTATTTTATAAATAAAATTTAACGTATAAATTTATTTGATATACAAATAATAATCAATTTTTATTTGTACCATTTTTAAGAAAGAAAAAAATTCGCAAGCGATTCAGCAGTCGAGACGCCGCAAAAGTTTTCCCGTCGGAGTTTCGGAGAGATGCGGGAGAAAAATGATTTCGCGCGGAAGATAATAGGGATTTTTCAAAAGCTGCCGCAGACGGGTGCGAAGCGCGGCAACACGGTTCGCCTCCCACTCCTCGCCCTCGATTACGAGTACCAACTTTTCGCCCAGACGGTCGTCGGGCAGCGAGGTAAAGAAAAATCGGGCGAGTATGCAGGATGCCGCCTTTTCTTCCAACATTTCAGGCTGAATCTTGATGCCGCCCGAATTGATGATGCGGTCGTAACGTCCCGTCCAGCGAAAACGGGTGGCATCGGTAAGCTCCGCCATATCATTAGTTACAAACCGTTTGCAGCGAAACTGCGGTGTGTTTATCACCAAACAGCCGCGTTCGTCGAGCGAAAATGTAACGTCGCCCAAAGCGTGAAAGTCGGGCGAAGCGTCGCCCAGTCGGCGCAGCGCCACGTGCGAAACGGTTTCGGTCATTCCGTAGGTAGCATAACAGGCAGTCGGCAGCGACGACAATGCCGCTTCCAACTCCGGCAAAACGGGCGCCCCGCCGATGATAAGGCGGCGTATGGAAGCGAGGCGGGCGCGTCCGGCTTCGCTCTGCAAAAGGGTCTGCACCTGCATGGGCACCATGGCGGCGAAGTCTATCGGCACGCCGGCGTGCTGCAACGGAGCCGACGCAGGCGGTTCGGCATAGAGGCGCGCTCCCGATTCGAGGGCGCGCACCAGCATCATCTTTCCGGCAATGTATTCGGGCGAAAGGCAAAGCAGCATCGTACTCTCCACACCAAATCCGAAGAAGCGGCAGGTAAGCCGTGCCGATGCCCGCATATCGTCTTTATAAAGATGTATCGCCTTAGGCGCACCGGTAGAGCCGGACGTGCGGGCTTCCACATAGTCGGCAGGCGAATACCATTCCCGCAGAAAAGCAGCGACCGCAGCTCCAGCCGCGCGTTCGGTATCTTCAATAAATCGATACTTTATATCATTGATAATTAATTCCATATTATTTTTGAAGTGTCCCAACTTTCGGCAGGGTCGTAAGATAATGTTTCACCCTGCTGCCGCAAGGGCGAAGGTATATTGTCGGTATAGAGACGCCCCGTACCCAAGCCCTGCGGCATTTCCGGCGAGAAGCTGCTCACCCATTGCGCAATGGCGTTGAGACCGATATTCGACTCCAATGCTGAAGTTACCCACCAGCCGATGCGGCGGGCAGCAGCGGCTTCTATCCACGCAGCCGCGCCGCTGAATCCGCCTGTCAATGCGGGTTTCAATACGATGTACTGCGGACGTACGGCGTCGAGCAGTGCCTCTTTTTCGGCAGGCGACTCCACGCCAATCAACTCTTCATCGAGTGCAATGGGAACGGGCGTGTCGCGGCAGAGTTCGGCGAGGGCTTGCCACTGCCCCGCACGAATCGGCTGCTCGATGGAGTGTATATCGTATCGGGCAAGACGGTCGAGGTGTTCCCACACATTGTCGGGCGTAAACGCGCCGTTGGCATCGACCCGTAGCTCGACTTCGCGCGCAGCGTATCGGGTGCGTATCTCCGCCAAAAGTTCCAACTCCGACCGGAAATCGATAGCGCCGCCGATTTTCAGTTTGATGCAGCGGAATCCCGCCTGCAATTTTTCTTCGATGCGGCGGTGCATGGTCTCTTTGTCGCCCATCCATATCAAACCGTTGATGACGATACGTTCCTTTCCCTCGAAAAAAGGCGTAGGGAAAATGCGGCGCACACCGCCGTGCCGCAAGTCGAGCAGCGCCGTCTCCACACCGAAGCGTATCGAACTCCACCCCGATAAGTCGAGCGTATCTATCCGGTCGATGTTCGCGCACACCTCCCGCAACTTCTTTTCGTAGTCGGGGCGGTCGTCGGCGCTCAGCCCCCGAAACAGGGCGCATTCGCCTATGCCGCAGACATCGAGTCGGTCGTCGTGCCACACCTTGATAAAATAGGTTTCTTTGTGCGTAAGCACGCCGCGCGACGTTCCGGCAGGAAAGGCGAAGTGTAAATCGTAACGGGTGTATGCCGCTTTCATGGTGTCGGCAGGCTAACCCGGAAATTTGGGGAATTTGCTGAAATCGGGTTCGCGCTTTTCAAGGAAAGCATTTTTGCCCTCCTGCGCTTCGTCCATGAGATAGAACATGAGGGTGGCATCGCCTGCCAGTTCCATAAGTCCGTGCTGTCCGTCGAGTTCGGCGTTCAACGCCCGCTTTATCATGCGTATCGCCATAGGGCTTCGGCGCTGTATGGTCTTGCACCACTCCACCGTTTCGTCTTCGAGGCATTCGAGCGGCACGACTTTATTGACAAGTCCCATCGCCTCGGCTTCATGCGCCGAGTACTGCCGGCAGAGGAACCATATCTCCCGTGCCTTTTTCTGTCCGACGCAGCGCGCCAGATACGAGGAGCCGAAGCCGCCGTCGAAACTCCCGACCTTGGGACCCGCCTGTCCGAAGCGGGCGTTTTCGGAAGCGATAGTCAGGTCGCACACCACGTGCAGCACGTGTCCGCCGCCTATGGCATAGCCATTGACCATAGCGATGACGGGCTTGGGCAGCGAGCGTATCGCCTTGTGCAGGTCGAGCACATTGAGGCGCGGCACGCCGGCTTCATCGAGGTAACCGCCCGCACCTTTCACCCGCTGGTCGCCGCCCGAACAAAACGCCTTGTCGCCGGCGCCCGTGAGCACGACCACGCTTATGTCCGCCCGTTCGCGGCAGACAGACATGGCGTCGAGCATCTCGACGTTGGTCTGCGGTCGGAACGCATTATACACTTCCGGTCGGTTTATCGTGATTTTGGCGATGCCCTCGAACCACTCGAACCGGATATCTTCATACTCCTTTATCGGAGTCCACACCCGTGTTGCTGCCATATTCGTAAATTTATTTAGCGTTTGTCGGGAAAAATTCCAGCGGTTAAAGATACGGTTTCTCCGCCGAATAATCGGCTTTCACACCGAAAAATATCTTCACCGCAAAAAACAAATGCCGGATTCGCACCCGGCACCGTTTCACACACATATTATTAAAACCCAAATCCTATTATGCTGCATGATTTTTTTCTGTACAGTGCAAAGATAGGGCGACTTCCGCGCACCGGCAATACCGAAATGTTATGATTTATACCCCGCCTGCTCCCCATTATTATGTAGAAAACCGAAAAAATCGGGCGAACGATAGCAAAAACAAAATCTTTTCCGACGGGTGAAATTCGGAATTTCAGAACAAAAACAAGAATTTTGTAAAAAAATCGGGATTATTTATTGCATTTATCTGTTTTATGCGTATATTTGCAGCAGAAAAGTAAATGCGATGACAACGAATACACAACATAACTTTTGGTGGTGGCGCTACTTACAACGTAAAATGTCGTAAGAAGAGACGCCGCGTATATACATATCGAAAAGGCTTGTCGTTACTTACGGCAAGCCTTTTTCGATGAAATAACCTTGATACAAATATTAAAAACGAAATAAAATGAAAACTTTTCACGTCGATGCCGACGGTTACTACGGAAATTTCGGGGGCGCATACATTCCCGAAATCCTGCACCGCTGCGTCGAAGAACTACAAAAAAACTACTTAGAGGTACTCGAAAGCGAATCGTTCAAACGGGAATACGACGAACTGCTGCGCAATTACGTGGGACGCCCCTCGCCGCTCTATTTGGCAAAACGGCTGTCGGAGAAATACGGCTGCAAAATCTACTTGAAACGGGAAGACCTCAACCATACGGGTGCCCACAAAATCAACAACACGATAGGGCAGATACTGCTCGCCCGCCGCATGGGCAAAACCCGCATCATCGCCGAAACGGGAGCCGGTCAGCACGGCGTGGCTACGGCTACGGTGTGCGCCCTGATGAACATGGAATGCGTGGTGTATATGGGAAAAACCGACGTGGAACGACAGCACATCAACGTAGAGAAAATGCGTATGCTGGGGGCGGAAGTACGTCCCGTAACGTCGGGCAACATGACCCTCAAAGATGCGACCAACGAGGCAATACGCGACTGGTGCTGCCACCCTACCGACACCTATTATATCATCGGTTCGACAGTGGGACCGCACCCCTACCCCGATATGGTAGCCCGTCTGCAATCGGTCATCAGCGAAGAGATACGCCGGCAGCTGCAAGAGCAGGAAGGCCGCGACTACCCCGACTACCTGATGGCTTGCGTGGGCGGCGGCAGCAACGCGGCGGGTACGATATATCATTACGTTGATGACGAACGGGTGAAAATCGTGCTTGCCGAAGCCGGCGGTCTCGGCGTGGAGAGCGGCAAATCGGCGGCGACGATACAGCTGGGTCGCGAAGGCATCATACACGGCTCGCGCACGTTGGTGATACAGGACGAGGACGGGCAGATACAGGAGCCGTACTCCATTTCTGCCGGATTGGACTATCCGGGCATCGGTCCGATACACGCCAACCTCGCCCGCGAAAAACGGGCGGAAGTACTCGCCATCAACGACGACGAGGCGTTGGAAGCGGCTTATGAACTGACGCGTTTGGAGGGCATCATTCCCGCCCTCGAATCGGCTCACGCTCTGGGCGCTCTGCGCAAAATAGACTTCAAGCCCTCCGACGTGGTGGTACTCACCGTATCGGGACGCGGCGACAAAGACATTGAAACTTACCTGAAAAACATGCCACGATGAAAACATTCCGCTACAAAGCCCTGCACAAACTTCTGCTCGGCGACCTGCATACGCCGGTGGGCACTTATCTGAAAGTACGGGATTACTTTTCCCAAAGCGCGCTGATGGAGAGTTCGGACTACCACGGCGGCGAAAACAACCGCTCGTTCATCGGGCTGCACCCGCTCGCTTCGGTAAGCATCGGACACGGCACGGCGACGCTACGCTACCCCGACAACTCGACGACGGAACACGCCATCGCCGCCGATTACCGCTGCGAAGACGCCATTACCGAATTTCTGCAATCGTTCGAGGTCGAGGGTGAATATAAAAACTATTGCGGTCTCTACGGCTACACTTCGTTCAACGCGGTGCGCTACTTCGAGAACATTCCGGTAAAAGACAGCCGCGACCCGTTCAACGATGCCCCCGATATGCTCTACATTCTGTATAAATACATCATCGTATTCAACGACTTCAAGCACGAAATGGTGTTGATAGAAATGGTGCCGGAGGGGGAAGAAAGCCATATCGATTTTCTCGAAAAAGCGATAGCGAACCGGAATTTCACCTGCTACGACTTCCACGCCGTAGGCAAGGCATACAGCACACTCACCGACGAAGAACACAAAGCCAATATCCGGCGCGGCATCGCGCACTGCCTGCGGGGCGACGTGTTCCAAATCGTGCTGTCGCGGCGATTCGTGCAAGCCTATACGGGCGACGATTTCAAACTCTACCGCGCTCTGCGCAGTATCAATCCGTCGCCCTACCTTTTCTATTTCGACTTCGGCGGATTCCGCATATTCGGCTCTTCACCCGAAACGCACTGCCGCATCGAAAACGGCCGTGCCTACATCGACCCGATAGCCGGCACGACCCGACGGACAGGCGACAACGAAAAAGACGCCGCACTGGCTGCCGCCCTGCTTGCCGACCCCAAAGAGAACGCCGAACACGTGATGCTCGTCGACCTTGCCCGCAACGACCTGAGCCGCAACTGCCACGACGTGAAGGTAGAATTTTACAAAGAGACGCAGTATTACAGCCACGTAATCCACCTCGTCAGCCGCGTCAGCGGACGGTTGAACGACGATGCCAACCCCATAAAGGCTTTCATCGACACTTTCCCCGCCGGCACCCTGTCGGGGGCGCCCAAAGTGCGGGCAATGCAGCTCATCAGCGAATACGAGCCGCACAATCGTGGCGCATACGGCGGGTGCATCGGATTCATCGGTCTGAACGGCAACCTCAACCAAGCCATCACCATACGCACTTTCGTAAGCCGCAACAACGAATTGTGGTTCCAAGCCGGCGGCGGCATCGTAGCCCAAAGCAGCGAGGAATACGAATTGCAAGAGGTAAACAACAAACTCGGCGCCCTGCGCAAAGCCATCGACATAGCCGAACAACTCTAATTGCACCCTATTATGAAAATCACTATCATAGACAATTACGACTCGTTTACGTACAACCTCTTCCACATGGTAAGAGAAGCCGGTGCGGAAGTAACGGTAGTGCGCAACGACGCTTTCGACCTCGACGACCTCGAAGCCTGCGACAAAATCATACTCTCGCCCGGTCCGGGCATTCCGTCGGAAGCCGGTCTGCTGCTCGACACGATACGCCGGTATGCCGGACGCAAACCCATACTCGGCGTGTGTCTCGGACATCAGGCGATAGGCGAAGTATTCGGCGGCAAACTCGTGAATCTGAGCCGCGTGTATCACGGCGTGCAAACGCCGATAAAACTGCTTGGCAACGACTATCTTTTCGAGGGTCTCGACAGCAGCATCGCCGTAGGTCGCTACCACTCGTGGGTGGTCGATGCCGACAGCCTGCCCGACTGTCTCGAAATCACCGCCCGCAGTGAAGAAGGGCTTGTCATGGCGCTGCGCCACAAGACGTTCGATATTCACGGCATACAGTTCCACCCCGAATCGGTATTGACGCCGCAGGGAAAAATCATCATGGAAAACTTCTTAAAAGCAAACGTATGAAAAAGATTCTGACACGGCTTTTCAATCACGAAATACTCTCCCGACAAGAGGCGGAAAAAATCATGTCGGATATGACGCGCGGCGTCTATAACGAAGTGCAAACAGCCGCGCTGCTCACCGTTTACAAAATGCGCTCCCCGTCGGTAGAAGAGCTTATCGGGTTCCGCAACTCCCTGCTGGAAAGCCGCATACGCATAGATTTAAGCGACTACAACGCTATTGACATCGTGGGGACGGGCGGCGACGGGAAAAACACGTTCAATATTTCGACCTGCGCCTGTTTCGTGGTGGCGGGTGCCGGCTACCGCGTGGCAAAACACGGCAACTACGGCGCCACCTCCGTGAGCGGTGCGAGCAACGTCATGGAACAGCACGGCGTGAAATTCACCAACGACGAAAGCCGGCTGCGCCGCTCGATTGAAGGGTGCGGCATGGCATACCTGCACACCCCGCTTTTCAATCCGGCAATGAAAGCGGTCGCCCCCGTGCGCAAGGCGTTGCAGGTAAGCACGCTGTTCAACCTGCTGGGTCCATTGGTCAATCCGTCGCTGCCGGCAAACCAGCTGCTTGGCGTCGCCAATCTCGAACTGTTGCGCCTCTACGCCCAGACGTTCCAGACATTAGGTATGGAATTTGCCGTCGTAACCAGTTTAGACGGCTACGACGAAATATCGCTGACCGACTCGTTCAAAGTAATCATGAAACATTACGAGCGGATATACCGCCCCGACGAACTGGGCTTGCCGTCGATACGGCAGGAAGAACTCTTCGGCGGCAGCACACCCGAAGAAGCCGCCCGCATTTTCGACAACGTACTGACGGGAAAAGCCACCGTCTCGCAGACGAACTGCGTTCTCATAAACGCCGCTTTCGCCATACAGATTTTGGAGCCGTCCAAGTCTATCGGCGAATGTTTGGAAACAGCCCGCGCATCGCTCGCCGGCGGAAAGGCTGCCGAAACCTTGAAAAAATTCATCGCCCTGAACAGTTAGCCGCCATGAAAGATATTTTAGACGAAATCATCGCCCGCAAACGGGAGGAAATAGTGCAACAGAAACAGGCTGTAAACATAGAACTGCTGCGCGAAAACGCCAGGCAGAAAACGCAGGAACAGCGGAGTATGCGGGCAGCGCTGGCAGCATCGCCCTACGGCATCATTGCCGAATTTAAGCGCAAGTCGCCGTCGAAAGGGTGGATAAAAGAACTCGGTCGTGCCGACGAGATTCCCCCTTCGTATGAAGCCAACGGCGCCGCCGCCCTCTCCATTCTCACCGATGCGCCGTTTTTCGGCGGCTCGCTGCACGACATCGCCGTTGCCCGTCCGCTTACGGGTCTGCCCGTACTGCGAAAAGATTTCATCATCGACGAATACCAGCTCTTTCAAGCCCGCATCGTGGGCGCCGACGCCGTGCTGCTCATCGCCGCCGCCCTGTCGCCGGAGGAGTGCCGGACGCTGGCGGAAGAGGCGCACCGGCTCGGCCTCGAAGTGCTGTTGGAAATACATCGGGAAAGCGAACTCGACTACGTGAACGAGCATATCGACATGATAGGCGTAAACAACCGGAATTTGGGGAGCTTTCACACCGACGTGAAAAATTCGTTCCGGCTGGCAGAGAAGCTGCCTGCCGACCTCTTGAAAGTTTCGGAGAGCGGCATCTCCGACCCTGCGACGATAAAAGAGCTGCGGCAGGCGGGATTTCGCGGATTCCTCATCGGCGAGACTTTCATGAAAACCGAAAATCCGGGAGCGACGCTCCGTCAATTCATAAACGACCTGTCATGCTCGTAAAAGTGTGCGGTATGCGCGAGCCGGAAAACATTCGCGCCGCAGAGAAGTGCGACATCGACCTGATGGGTTTTATCTTCGCCCCGCGCTCGCCCCGCTGCGTAACGCAAATGCCGTCTTATCTGCCGGAAAAGGTGCGGCGCATCGGCGTGTTCGTCGATGCCGACAAAGCGACGATAGAACATCGCATTGCCGACTACGGACTGTACGGCGTGCAGCTGCACGGACACGAATTGCCCGAACTTTGCCGCACGCTGCGCGCAAACGGCGTGAAAGTCATCAAGGCATTTCAGATGCAAGACCGGACGTCGGCAGCGCAATGCCGCGCCTACGAAAGCGTGTGCGACTGGTTTCTGTTCGACACGCCCTGCGCGACGGACGGCGGCTCGGGAAGAAAATTCGACTGGACGCTGTTGGAAAGCTATCGGGGCAGTACGCCATTTCTGCTGAGCGGCGGTCTGTCGCCCAACTGTCTGACAGAGCTGCGCGGATTTTCACACCCGCAATGGGCAGGCATCGACCTCAACAGCGGATTCGAAACCGCCCCTGCCTTAAAAGACATCGACAAACTGCGAAACTTCATAACCCTATTCAGAAACGAAATAAAAAACAAATAAGATGAATCGTATCAACCGACTTTTTCAAGAGAAGAAAAAAGAGATTCTCTCCATTTATTTTTGTGCCGGACACCCGACGTTCGACGGCACGTGCGAAGTCATCAAAACGCTCGAAGCCAAAGGCGTGGACATGATAGAGATAGGCATACCGTTCAGCGACCCGATGGCAGACGGTCCCGTGATACAGGAGGCTGCCACCCGCGCCCTGCGCAACGGCATGACCCTGCGCAAATTGTTCGGACAGCTTGCCGACATACGCAGCGACGTGCACATTCCGTTGATACTCATGGGGTATCTGAATCCGATTTTGCAATACGGATTCGAGGCATTCTGCCGCTCCTGCCAAGCGTGCGGCATCGACGGCATCATCGTTCCCGACCTGCCGTTCCGTGAATATATGGAAAATTACAAGGCGACCGCCGACCGCTACGACCTGCGGCTCATCATGCTTATCACGCCTGAAACGAGCGAGGAGCGCATACGCCTCATCGACGCGCATACCGACGGATTCATCTACATGGTGTCGTCGGCTGCCATCACCGGTGCCCAAAAAGATTTCAATGCCCAAAAGCTGGCGTATTTCAAACGCATCGAAGCGATGCAGCTGCGCAATCCCCGCATGATAGGATTCGGCATTTCCAACCGGCAGACGCACGAAGCGGCTTGCGCCCACGCCGCCGGCGCCATCATCGGCAGCAAATTCGTATCGCTGTTGCAAGAGGAGGGCAATGCCGGACGCGCTATCGACCGACTTTTGCGAGCGCTCCGAGAATAGCCGCTACATACGAACACAGAAGCGGATTATGGCAGCGGGAGGCACATCTTTGAGCAGCACTTTTTTGTCGCTGTCGAGCAGATAGAGCGAAGGCATGGCGCGCAGCACATAACGTTCATCGCTGTCGATAACGCCGTCGGCATCGAAGCCCGCCGTCCAGTTTTCAGGTACGACAGCAAGATGTTGCAGCCATGACTCGCGTGCCGTATCGACGCACACCGCCAGCACCCGCAGACGTCCACCGGCGGTGCGCAAGGAAACATAAACATCGTGCCGCAACTCGTCGATAGTTTCCTTGCAATGTTCGCAAGTCGGGTCGTAAAAGAGCAGCAAGATATATTCGCCCGTCGTACCGTAAAGGGTGTGCCGCTGTCCATCGGATGTTTCATAGGCGAAATCGGCTGCCGGCGTTCCTTCCCGATTTTTCCGAACGACCTCCAACTGCTGCTGCGGTCGTATCCGTTCGGATTTTTTCAATTGCTTCGAGCGCATTATTTCTTCGAGGAACCATGTATAACAGGTTTCGTTCAACATAGGAGAACCGGCGTCGTAAAGATATTGTTCCGCCAACTCGATCAACAGGCGGTAAGCAGCGGCATCGGCTTCCGCCCGACGCAAAAGATTTACGGCAGAGGCACGGCATACAGCGGTGTCAGCAAGAGGAAACAGCGAAATGTAATTGACGAAATTCTGCTCCATGAAATCCCTGTCGCGACTGCGCGAAATATCCTTGAAATCCATCGCGTCCCAAAAATGCTCCACCACATAAGCGGCGCGCGATTCGGGCGTCTGCAAGAGCACGGGCACTTCGGGCAAAGGCAGTTCTTTGGAAGTCGCCGGCTGAACGGTCTGCTGCCTCAAAAGGCTATCCGGAGTACACACATCGAACTCCGCTCCCACTGCACCGGCTGCCACCGTCCACAGCGTCAGGAATACAGTCATTACTTTTTTTGACATCATCATATCTCAAAAATTATATTTGTCTTTTCCTCGAACCTTTTTATCGGGAAAAATAGGCTTTCAATACTTCGGCATTGAGCAGGCGCGGCGTCTCAATGGCAAGAATCGCGACCCGTCCGGTCTCCTGAAAGAAACGCGGCAGAAGATTGCGCAACGATACGGCATCGGCAGCCCGATAGAAATCAATTCCGTGTAGCCGCGCATACCCTTCGACATCGACACGGCGAACAGTCTCAAAACAGGTTTCCGACTCGGAAAGTTCCGACACGCCTGCCAGCGTGCGGAATATGCCTCCGCTGCCGTTGCATATCACGACGATGCGAAGATTCGGCGGCAGGTCGCCCGTCGCCAACGCAGCGGCATCGTACAGGAAACTCATATCGCCGATGATGCACACCGTCGGTCTGTTCGAGGCAATCGCCGCACCGACCGCCGTCGATAGCGAACCGTCAATGCCGCTCGTCCCGCGATTGCCGTCGGAACGGAAAACCTGCGGATACTCGAACAGCTGCGCATAACGCACCGTCATTCCGTTGGAAAGCTGTACGGCGGCACCTGCCGGCAAGGCAGGCATCAGCAAGGAAAAAGCAGTGAAGTCGCTCCACGCAGCCGACGACAAAAAGGCGTCGTGGCGACGAGCCGCCTCCTCGCGCAAAGCCCGCCAAAGGTCGCGGTATTCGCACGCAGCCGGCTGCCAATATGGCGATACGGCCGTGAAAAAATCGCTCGGAGCAAGACGGATATGGCGGGTAAGCGACTGCATCGTATCGACGATATGTCCGTCCGTATCGAGGCGCCAGTGTTCCTCCGGTCGGTTTTCGCGCAAGAAACGTTTGAGCCGGCGCGATACCGGCGCACCGCCGAACGTAATAAGAATATCGGGGCGATACTCCGCCAGTCGGTCGGCGGGCATGACGGAGAGTACACGGTCTATAGTAGGAATGGCTTCGGCAACCGGCAGATTGGCAAGGCTTTCCGTCAGCAGTACAACTTGCGGGAATGCCGCCACACGTGTCAAAAGCGAAGCGAGCGCAGCATCGGGCACAGCAAAAGAAGCGACTATCAAAACCCGCTTTCCCGACGAAAGCATCGCCGCCAAACGGCGGGCTTCGGCATCGGGCAGTGTCGATGCCACCGGCACGGTTTCTATCATGCGTTCCGGCATCGGATAAGCCTTTATCCCGTAAAGCGGTTCGCGAAAAGGCACGTCGAGATGCACAGGTCCTTGCGGCGAAGCCAGCGCAGTGTTGAGCGCCTCATTGACAAGGCGGTTGGCATACCACTGTTCGTCGGCACACGAAAGTTCGGCAGGCAGGCGGTATGAGGCTTTGACAAACGGCGCAAGGGCGGCATACTGCCGTATGGTCTGGCTGTCGTCTTGGTCGATCCACTCCTCCGGACGGTCGGCAGAGATAACAATCAACGGCAGATGCTGGTAAAAAGCCTCCACCACCGCCGGCGCATAATTGAGCAGCGCCGTGCCCGACGTGCAGACAAGGGCAACCGCCTCGCCCGACTGCTGCGCCATGCCCACCGCCATATAGGCGGCGACCCGTTCGTCGAGAACGACGCGGCAGGATAGCTCACGGCGGCGTGTCAAAGAGATTATCAACGGAGCATTGCGGGAGCCGGGTGAAAGCAAAACGCGGCGCACACCTTTCCGCACCAACAGCTCCGTCAAAATCTTGGCGGTTTCTTTTTCGGAATAGAGATTATCGTTCATCGTCGGTCTGTACACATTGTTTCACCACACGAAGCAGCGGCTCCGCTTTGAGAGATGTTTCGTTCCACTCCGAGCGGGCATTGCTGCGGGCGGTAAGTCCTCCGCCCGTATGTATATCGATGCGGTCGGCATAGAGTTCCATCGAACGCAAATTTACAAATAAATCGTATTCGCCCGTACCGTCGAACACGCCCAAATATCCGGCATAGCAGCGACGGCTGTTTTTTTCTGTTTCGGCAATGGCGCGCAACGCCGCTTCGCGCGGACAGCCGCCCACCGCCGGCGTCGGGTGTAATCGCCGCACCAGCGCATCTGCCGCCTCATCGGGGCAAGAGGTCGAAACACTCAATCGCGTGGAAAGGTGGCGCACATTGCCCGCCACACAATCTTCCACGTCTCCGACACGCACATCGCCTGCGACCGTCTGCCGAAAAACCTCGCGTATATAATCGGTAACGAGCTGCTGCTCCTCGCGCTCTTTTTCGCCCCACGCCGACGGGTCGCCGCACCGCTTAGTGGCAGCCACCGAACAGGCGGAAAGGGTATTGCCCCGCCGTTGCAAAAAGAGTTCGGGCGATGCACCCAGCCACAACGTCGTGCCGGGCAGGTAAAAGAGAAAAACAAAAGCGTCGGGAAATGCCTCGCACATCGCATCGAACAGCACCGCCACCCGCTGCTGCGGCGCACAGGGAACCGAAATAACCCGCGATAAAACGACTTTCTGCAAATCGCCCCGCCGCAAGGAGGCTATCAACCGACCGGCTTGCCGCTCGTAAACCGTCCGCGAGACAGCCGACAAAGCCGGTGCCGACGGCAGTGCCGCCGACGGACGGGCTGAAAGCGAGTCCCAGCCGCAGGCATCATCGAGCGTCATTTCCGCAGCAATGAAACAGGCAGGCAATTCCGTATCGTCGAAAGGGTGTACAAAAAAGCCGCGCCGGCGGGACAACGCAGACAAAGAAACGTCTGCCGGCTTCACGCCGGAGAGCTGCGCGCCAAACTCGGGCTGCCCGCCGCCCTGCCGGCGGCAAGCATAGAAAAGCGCTCCTTTGTCGAGGCACAACCGTATGGCGTCTTGCAATGATTTCATTTCTGAAAATTTGAGGCTCGCCGCCCGATTTCCGAAATTACTCGGCGACGGCGAAAAGTTCAAAAGGCTGCGCCGATGTGATGCGCACCGTATAAAACTCACCGACCGTCAGGGCGCGTGTTTTTTCGACCAATACTTCGGGATCGACTTCGGGCGAATCGTACTGCGTGCGCCCCACATAATAGTCCGGCTCCTCGCGGTCGATAACGACCTGCATACGGCTGCCCGCCTTCGAGGCGGCGACATCGGCGGCAACCGCTTCCTGCGCCTCCATAAGGAGGTCGAGGCGCCGCTGCTTTTCGTCGGCGGGGACATCGTCGGCATAGTGCTGCGCCGAATAAGTGCCCTCCTCTTCGGAATAGGCGAACGCCCCCATGCGCTCGAAACGGGCTTCGCGCACGAAACGGAGCAGTTCGTCGAAAGCCTCCTCCGTCTCCCCGCAAAAGCCCACCATGAACGTGGTGCGCAGGTGTATGCCGGGCACTTCGTGGCGAATGCGTTCCAACAACGCTTCCGTTTCTTTGCGGGTGATGTGGCGGCGCATACGGTGCAGCACGCCGTCGTCGATGTGCTGCAAGGCGATGTCGAGGTATTTGCAGATGTTGTCGTGGCGCGCCATAACGGGCAGCAAATCGAGCGGAAAATGGTCGGGATAAGCGTAATGCAGCCGCAGCCACTTCACGCCGCAAACGGAAGCGATGCGCTCCACCAATTCGGCAATGCGGTATTCGCCGTAAAGGTCTTTGCCGTAATAGGTAAGGTCTTGGGCGATAAGCTGAAACTCCTTGACGCCCTGCGCCGCCAGCGTCTCGACTTCGGCGACGATTTCGTCCATCGGGCGGGAAACGTAATGCCCCGTAATGAGAGGTATAGCACAATAGGCGCACATACGGTCGCACCCTTCGGCAATTTTTATGTAGGCATAGTGCGGCGGGGTGGTCAGTTCGCGCTGCAAGCGAAACTCGTCGCGGTAGGCTTTGCCCAATTCTTCAAGCAGACGGGGATAATCGAATTTGCCGTAAAACTTATCGACTTCGGGAATTTCGCCCGCCAGCTCCTCCATGTAACGCTGCGAGAGGCAGCCCATGACATAGAGACGGCGAATCCGGCGCTGCTTCTTCGCCTGCGCAAAAGTGAGTATCATCTCGATGGATTCTTCTTTGGCATCGCCGATGAATCCGCAGGTGTTGATGACGACGATTTCGCCCTTGACTTCGGCGGCATCGTGGTACACTTCGTAACCGGCGGCACGGAACTGCTTCATCAGCCGTTCCGAATCGACCAAATTTTTGGAGCACCCGAGCGTGATGACGTCGATACGATTTTTGACCATCGGGTTAATTTTCGCTGAACAACGATTCGACAAACTCGCGGCGGCGGAAAGGCTGCAAGTCTTCCATGCCTTCGCCGAGCCCGATGTATTTGACCGGCGTTTTGAACTGGTCGGATATGCCGATGACGACGCCGCCCTTGGCGGTGCCGTCGAGTTTGGTGATAGCGAGGGCATTGACTTCGGTGGCGGCGGTAAACTGCCGAGCCTGCTCGAAAGCGTTTTGCCCCGTCGAGCCGTCGAGCACAAGCAGCACCTCCTGCGGCGCACCGGGCACGACTTTATCCATGACTTTTTTGATTTTCGTGAGTTCGTTCATCAGTCCGATTTTGTTATGCAGACGTCCGGCGGTGTCGATAATCACCACATCGGCGCCGGCAGCTTTTGCCGCACTGAGGGTATCGAAAGCGACCGACGCGGGATCGGCGCCCATTTTCTGCTTGACGACGGGCACTCCCACCCGTTCGCCCCAAATGACAATCTGCTCTACGGCGGCGGCGCGGAAAGTGTCGGCAGCGCCGAGATACACTTTCAATCCGTTTTTCTTGTACTGGTAAGCGAGTTTTCCGATGGTGGTGGTTTTTCCCACGCCGTTCACGCCGACGACCATGATGACGTATGGGGTCGCAACATTCTGCGGTACAACGAAATCGGTATCGTCGCCCGTATGGTTTTCGGCCAGCAGCGCCACGATTTCTTCGCGAAGGATATTTTTCAATTCGCCGGTCGAGAGATATTTGTCACGTGCCACGCGGCGTTCTATGCGGTCGATGATGCGCAGCGTGGTTTCGACGCCCACGTCGGAGGTAATCAATATCTCTTCGAGGTCGTCGAGCACGGTGTCATCGACGGTGGATTTGCCGGCGACCGCACGGGTGATTTTCGTGAACATTCCCTCTTTGGTCTTTGCCAGCCCTTTGTCGAGCGTCTCTTTTTTTTCTTTCTGGAAGAAATCGAAAAATCCCATATATCTCTGTTGTTTTAGCGAATTATAAGATTCTGTTTTTTAATCGAATATACCTTCGATAGCCTCTTCCTCGATATTTATCGGAGGCACCGGTTTCCCTGCATTGTCGGGCAGTTTGGCGGCGTCTCTTCCGCACGGGAGGAAAATCACGGAATCGACGGCAAAAGTATCTGCCGGCGTGTACAGCAAAGTGCTGTCGGCATATACTTTCTGTATGTAGTGCGCATAGATGGGGAGTGCGGTATTGGCGCCCTGCCCGTCGGCAATCTGGTCGAAATGTATCGAACGCTCTTCGCCGCCGACCCATACGCCGGTTACCAAAGCGGGGGTGAATCCCATGAACCAACCGTCGGAATTGTTGTTGGTCGTTCCGGTTTTTCCGCCCATCTGCGCATCGATTTTATAACGGAAACGCAGGCGTATGCCGGTGCCTTTGTCGATGACATCGCACAGCATGGGGAGCATTTTCAGGTAGGTCGATTCGCTGAACACTTCGGAAATTTGCGGCACGAAATCGGCAACGACGTTTCCGTAACGGTCTTCGATGCGGGAAACGTAAATGGGATCTGCCCGCAACCCGTAATTGGAAAATGCCGTATAGGCGGTAACCATCTCTTCGACGGAAACGTCGGCGACACCGAGACAGAGGGAAATGACGGGGTCTATCTGTCCGTGTATGCCGAACGAGTTCATCAACTGTACCAGCGACTGCGGCGAAAGGCGATTCATCAGGTAAGCCGAAATCCAGTTGTTCGACTTGGAGAGCGCCCAGCGCAACGTTACGTTCTCGCCCACCCGTTCGGACGAGGCATTTCGGGGCGACCACACTTCGCCGCTCGCGCGGTCGAAGATGTTGGGCTGTACATTGGGGGCGAGGTCGCAGGGCGAATAGCCCTCCTCCATCGCCAGCGTGTAGAGGAACGGTTTTATCGTAGAGCCGACCTGCCGCCGTCCGCCCGACACCATATCGTACTTGAAGTTGCGGAAGTCGATGCCGCCCACATAGGCTTTGACATGCCCGTTACGGCTGTCGACAGACATGAATCCGGTGCGCAGCAGCGTCTTGCAGTAGCGTATGGAATCGAGAGGGGTCATGACCGTATCGATGGGTCCGCTCCACGAAAAGAGGCGCATCGGCACGGGGGTAGCGAATGCGGCATCGATTTCGTCGCTGCCCGCTCCGCTTTGTTTCATGGTGCGATAGCGGTCGCTCTGCTCTTTGGCGCGCCTCATGATATCTGTCACCTCTTCGGGCGAGAGGTCTTTGGAGAAGGGGGCATACCTTTTGCCGCGTTTTTCGTTCTCGAAGCGGGGCTGTATATATCCGCCCAGATATTCGGCGACTGCCTCTTCGGCATACCGCTGCATGCGGGAGTCGAGGGTCGTATAGATTTTCAGACCGTCGGTATAGATATTGTAGGACGAGCCGTCGGTTTTGCGGTTTTTGCGGCACCAGCCGTAAAGGGGATTCGTCGCCCACGCAATGGAGTCGTCGATATACTGTTGCCGCTGCCAGCCGCGATAGTTGCGTCTATCGGGCTTATTCGCCATCATAATCAACCGGATATGTTCGCGAAAATAAGGGGCGACACCCGTTTCGTGATTGACGCGGTGGAAGCGGGTCGTTATAGGCAGTCTTTTGAGGGAGTCGCACTCGAACGTCGTCAGGTAACCGGCTTTGCACATCTGGTCGAGTACGGTATTGCGCCGTTCCAGCGAGCGGTCGGGATAGAGTATCGGATTATACACGCGGGGGTTCTTGCACATTCCCACCAACACGGCAGCCTCCTCCACTTTCAGATTCTTCGGTTCGGTATCGAAATAAATGTTTGCCGCCGACTGCAAGCCTACGGCCTCGAACAGGAAATCGAATTTGTTGAGATACATATTCACGATTTCCTCTTTCGTGTAGAAATGTTCCAGCTGCACGGCGATAACCCACTCGATGGGCTTTTGGAAAAGGCGTTCCTTCACATTGCCTGCCGTCGGCGAATAGAGCAGCTTTGCCAACTGCTGGGTGATGGTGCTGCCGCCGCCCGCGCTTTTCTGACCCAAAAATCCGCGCTTCACAATGGCGCGCACGAGCGCCTTGAAGTCGATGCCCGAATGTTCGTAGAAACGGACGTCTTCGGTGGCAAGCAGGGCGTCGATCATCGTTTGGGATATTTGGTCGTAATCGATGGATATGCGATTGCCCTGCGCCAAATAGAAACGGCCTATCGGCTGCATATCGGCGGAATAGATTTCCGAAGCCAGCTTGTCTTTCGGATTTTGCAGCTCCTCTATGGGGGGCATATACCCGATATGCCCTTCGGCGATGGCATAAAAGAGCCACCACACGCCGCCGGCAGCCAGCACCAGCAGCGTCCACAACGAAAGAACAATCCAGAGGGTAATGTCCCGCTTCGGCTTCGCAGGGTGGTCGGATTCAGTCGGAGCATTCTTTTTTTTCGACGAAAACAAAGCGCACATATATCGTCATGAAAAATATTCGACAAATTTTTGCGGAACGACACGGCTCGCCGCCGTGCACATTCCGCTTCAAAGGTAATGCAAATTTTTCATATCCGCCACTTTTCGGGGATAAGAATTTCCCTGTCCCGAAAAAAAATTCGGCATTTGTCCATACCGAAAACTCTGCCGTTGAATTTTTATACATTATTATATATAGGTATGTACGAGAGAGTTGGCTCTTTTGCTCTTGCTCCCGTCTGTTTTCCGGCGATTTTCCCGAAAAAAAGAGGTGTTCCGTCTGAAAAAAAGAAGATTACAGGAAGTTTGTTTTTCGGGAGCCGCCGCAGATTTTTCGGTCGATAGAATTTTAACATTTACGTAAATTACTTATATTTAGCAATTTACACGGGGGGGGGGATTTTTCAGTTTTTTTTCAAAAAAAATTTCGTTTTTTGCGTACAACTTTGTAATTTCTATATTATTTTTGCCACGTCAATTGAAATCTTAATTACGCTCATTATAAACTTGAATTAAAAACTTTTGTTACTATCAAATTAGGTTATAGGAACCAGTTATTTATAAGATGAATATAAAGAAATTTTATCTTTTGCTTCTGTTTTCGTCAGCCGCCGTTTCGTTGAATGCGCAGAAGGTCGGTATCAAAACCAACCTCTTCTACGATGCGCTGGCTACGGTGAATGCAGGTATAGAAGTAGGATTGGCGCCGCGTTGGACGCTCGATATTTCGGGTAACTACAAGGGCTGGACGATAAAAGGGCGCAAGACGAAGCACTGGTTGGTACAGCCGGAGGCGAGGTATTGGTTTTGCGACCGTTTTTCGGGGCATTTCCTCGGCATACATGCTCTCGGCGGACAGTACAACATGGGGCATTTCAAATCCAAGTTGCATTTTTTAGGCACCGATTTTCGCGGACTGGAAAACTACCGCTACCAAGGCTGGGGAGTGGGCGGCGGAATCGCTTACGGGTACAGCTGGATTTTGGGCAAGCACTGGAACATGGAGGCGGAAATCGGCATCGGATATATCTATACCCGATACGATGTCTTCGAATGCGCCGACTGCGGCAAACGTGTGGATAACCGGCATCACCACTATGTCGGCCCCACGAAAGGTGCGCTGAACCTTATCTATTTGTTTTAAGGGCTAATTGTGATGATCATGAAACATTTTTCCATTATATTCTGCATAGGGCTGCTGGCGGCGGGTGTGCTGCCGGCAACTGCCGGCAAGAGCGATTTTCTGCCGGCAATGAATCCCGACAGCATGGCGGTGAACAACTCCGACAGTGTTGCCGTATGCAATTCCGACAGTACGGCGTTGTGCGGCGATTCGGTACGGATTATCGGCAACGAAGCGCTGCTGCGCAATTTCAAGGTAAAGGATTTTTCCCATTCGCGCCAAGGCGATGAACTGGTCGTAACGCTGAATCTCGACCTGAAAGACGTACACGTGCGGCGAAATCGCGCGTGGGAGTTCACGCCCTCTTTCGTGAAGGATTCCGACAGCATCGCGCTCGTTCCGATGGGTGTTTACGGACGGCGGCGCTATTTCTATTACGTGCGCAATTTCGAGGAGAGAATGATCGGCGGTGAAAACGAAATCGTGTTCCGCCAAAAGAATCTTCCCGATACGCTTCTCTACACTGTTTCGCTTCCCTACCGGAAATGGCTGAACGGCTCGGAGCTGATACTCCGGTGCGATGAATACGGCTGCTGCCGCAGCGTAACCGACAGTGCGCTGACGCATTTTCCGGGTTATCTCGAATACGTGCCCGAGTATTTCTACATTCGTCCGGCTGTGGAGCTGGTAAAAGTGCGCAGCCTTTCGGGTTCGGCTTTCATCGACTTTCCCGTAAACCGCACGGAGATACGCCCCACTTACCGGAACAACGAGCGTGAGCTGGCAAAAATCATCGCCACCATCGATTCGGTGAAAGGCGACAGCGACATTACGGTGCAGCGCCTCGATATCAAGGGCTTCGCTTCGCCGGAGGGCTCTTATGCCAACAACGTGCGGCTGGCTCGCGGCCGTACCGACAGTCTGAAAGCGTATGTGGAGAGGCTCTATGCGTTTCCCGACTCGTTTATCCGCACCTCGTTCGAGCCTGAGGATTGGGCGGGCTTGCGGGCTTTCGTGGCAGCTCGCGGCGGCTGCGATTCGGCTCTGTGCCTCGTCGAGGCGGACTCTCTTGCCGCAGACTCCGCTGCAACAGACAGGACAGCAATAGAAACGGCTGCTGCCGATTCGGCAGCGGCTGATTCTGCCGGCGTCGCCAAGCCGGCTATTTCAGCGGGCATTCTCGCTCTTATCGACAGCATCGGGGCGACCGACACGCTGCAATTCCGCTCCGAGATTCTCGCACTCATCGACAGCTCGATGGAGCCCGACGAGAAAGACCTTCTCCTGCGCCGCCTCTATCCGGCGGATTACCGGATTCTGCTGCGCAGCGTATATCCGGCTCTGCGGCACAGCGATTACTGCATCGAATATACCATTCGCACGTTTACCGACACGACGGAGATTCTCGACCGCGTGTGGACGCAGCCGCAGAAACTCAGCCTAAACGAGATGTTTATCGCTGCACGCAATTATCCGGAAGGAAGCGAGGAATACCGTCAAATCATGGAAACGGCTGTGCGTTTCTACCCGAACGATACGGCGGCGTGTTTCAATGCGGCAAACATCGCCATACAGCGGGGCGACCGGCAGCATGCGGAGTATTATATGAACCGCTGCGACTCCATGCCGCAGGTCATCTACCTGCGCGGGGTCATGGCTGCGATAGACGGCGAGTACGAAACGGCTCGCACGTTCTTCGAGCCGGCGGCGGCTGCCGGTATCGAGGAGGCTGTCAGGGCTATCGCTCAGCTCGATGCCATCAAGCAGTCGCACAGCCTGCGCATCGTGGAGAAGCCGGAAGAGTAAACCCGTTATTGTCTATGAATACCATATATATAAGTAAGTGCAAGCAAATCAAGAATGAATCGAAAAAATGAATCGAAATCAAGAATGAATCGAAAATAATTAATAACTAATAATAACAACATGGAAAAACTGTCAATTAAAATGAAACACGCTGTATTATTCGCAGCAATGGGCTCTTTGGCGTTATTCGCGCAAGGGTGCAAAGACGATACCCTCGGGGATATCGGCGATGGAAATGATGGAAACGGTCTTGCTGCCGGGACTCACTATCTGGCTTTCAACATCGTATCGGACGCGGGCTCCTCTACACGCAGTTGGCCGACTGACCCTCAGGAGAGCACAGATTTCGATGCAGGCGACGAAAAAGAACAGGCGATAACGAGCGTAGAGGGATCGAACGTCGTCCTGCTTTTCAACGAGGATAGCACGTTCCTCTCCATGGTCAATCTGAACGCTGATAAAGCTGTACCAAGTTCTACCGATGACAGATACGGAAATAGCTTGGAGAAAACCATCGGTACATTCACTGCCAATATTAAGATAGCTGAGGGCGCGAAGTTGCCGAAGATGCTGCTTGTCGTACTCAACGGTAATCCGACTCGGCTCTCCCAATTGGAAATCGAACTCAAAACCGGCTCATTACACCTTTACGACGATGAGTCGAAAGGAACACTGAATCCTGCCGCATATACGCTTGCATACCTTACAAGGCGGTTGAGCGATGAGGCGATAGGCAGGAGCAATTCGAGCATCGTGCTTTTCTCGCCGAATGAGTCAGACGATGAATACTGCACCATGACGAATGCCGTATATGTAGGTCCGGGTAATGTGGCAGGTGACAAGGCGGCAGGACAGACCGGTACAATATACAATTTTACGGAAATCGCGGAGGATAAAATCAAATCGACAGAGGAGGAGGCTGCAAACAACCCCTTGACGGTTCATGTGGAGCGTCTGGCTGTGAAAGTCGAGCTTAATCTCGACGAAAAAAAAGTCACGAAGGAAGAACTGGGCATAAACGACAGAGGCGGTTTCAAGTTTCCCGTGCTGATAAAACCTGGCGACGATAATACGGTAGGACAGGTCGTTGATGGCAAGGATACGACGGTCAACTGGGCTTTCTCGATGCTCGGCTGGTCTACCAATGCCGTAGCACGCCGTATGTACCTTTTCAAGAATCTGGATGACAGCCGCGCGGATATATCCGGCGGAATAGAAGCCCCGACGACTCACTACGCCAACCGCAGCATAACAACGCCGTTCTTCAACGGTTGGAACGATGCCAAGCATGCACGCTGCTACTGGGCTGTCGACGGGCACTATGCCGACATAAATGTATATCCCTTGCAGTACCGTAAGGCAAAGGACAACACATCAGCGCAAAACTCATATAAAAATTTAACAGATGACGGCGCCAATATGCCGCTCTACTACTATTCGTTCCAGCAGCTGCGCATGATCTCCATGGGATTAATACCGAATGCCGATCCGACGAAACTTACGGCAGATACCTACAAAGATTTTCAGCAGCATGGCACCCTGCGCAAGAACGCCCAATACCGCTACTGCGGCGAGAACGTGTTGGGGCAAAACCTGATAAACGACCCCGGTCGTATATGGCGCGGCGCAGCGACCCATGTGATTATCTTCGGTCAGCTGCTGCTCGGTGATGAGATAAAAACATATACGAATGAAGTCCGAAACAAGCAGTTTACGCAAGATTTGTTGGAGAAGGCATCGGACAAGTTGTATGCGGCAGGCAGCTACTGGAGTCGCGCAGGCTATATGCAATATGCTTTCGGTACGATATTCCGCGCATTGACCACCACCTCCCGCGAAGTTACGGATTATTTTGGAGGGAGCGGGACAATCAAAACGCCGAGAACAAATATCACGATAACTTACAAGAAGAATGGGGAAGAAGGCGACGGGACTGACCTCACCGACTACTTTATCAAATTGAAGGAAGAAAATCCGGACCTGAACTTGGACGATATTCATGACAACTTCCAATTCGATGAGGACGACTGCAACGGCACAGATGACGGTTCGGAGTGCATATTCCGTCTTTCCGCTGCCAACGTTACCAACGGCGACGGCAAGGTGATGCTCGGTCTGAAAAAAGGCTACACGCTTACAATAAAAGGTAAGAACGAAAACTCTATGAAGGACACGACGGTATACATCACACCTGAAAAGTTCCTGTCGCTGGCATACGAGTTCGCGGGCACGGCAAACTACTTCGCGTTGGGCCGTATGTACTATTACGCGCCTATCTACCACAATGTAGCGTCCGTCCCCGAAAACGGTCCGGCAAATGTCGGCGACATCGGCGTGGTGCGCAACAACTGGTACAAGCTTACCATAAGCTCGCTGCTGAAGCCGGGTATTCCGGTAAGCGACCCCGACCAGCCGATTATCCCGAATGTAGACCCGAGCGACAGGTATCTCGGATTGGATATTCACATTCTGCCGTGGCATGTCATCGGTCAGGAGATAACGCTCCAATAGCCTGAACAGACTGACAGCTGAAGAGAAAAAAAAAGAAAAACGCAAGTCAAGCATCGAAAATGAACAGCAAATTGAAAAAACTCGCGCAACGCCTCTCTGCGACCCTGACTGTGGTCGCAGCGGCGGCGTTGTGGTCATGCGAGAGCATCTACGAGTACGAAGGCGACTGTGACCCACACTGGCAGGTGAAGTTCATCTACGACATGAACATGAATTTCGCGGACGCCTTTCCCGGGTCGATGGGCGTAGGGTCGGTGCACCTGTATGTTTTCGATGCGGAAACGCACCGGCTGGTGCTGGAGAAGGAACAGACCGCCGGTGCGGAGGGCTTCGCCGAGGACTACACGATGCCCGTCGAAGAGCTGCCTGCGGGCCGCTACGACTTCGTGGCTTGGTGCGGCTTGGCGGATAACCGTTCGTTCGTGGGCGCGCAAGCTGCTGCCGGCAGGGCGCTCTCCCTGCGGGGACCGGAGAGCCTTGTCCGTGCGGAGCTTCCGATGCAGGCTCCGGAACTGTTCGACGAATCGGCGTTGGCTTGGCGAATCTCCGATGCGGTATTCGCCGCCCCGAACGCCGACGATACACGCCGGCTCGACCCGCTCTACTATGGCAGAGCCGAGAATATCGAAGTCGATGACAAGCAGGGCGTGCACATCGTGCCGGTCCATCTGATTAAGGACACCAACGAGTTCACGATTCTCCTGCAGCACCGCTCGGGTCCGCTGAATCCGGAAGATTTCGAGATTAAAATCGTGGACGACAACTCCGGCCTGCGGTGGGATAATCTGCTGTGGCGGGGCGAAACGCCGGAGGGCGAAGCTCTTGCGGACTACCTGCCGTGGTGGCAGAAGAGCGGTACGGTGCAGACTACGCCCGAGATAGAAACGGTGCCGGGTATGCAGCCGGAATTCCTCGTGGTGCGGCTTTCGACCTCGCGTCTGGTTAAACGCGAGATGACGGGCGGGGGTCCGCGACTGGTCATCACCAACGTGAAGGAAAACCGCGTGGTCTACGAAATCGCCTTGCAGGACTACCTGCTGCTGCCGGAAGAACACACGCATCTGCGCGATGCACACAACAAGGTGCACGAGGTCTCCGACCAGGAGTACCTCGACCGGGTGGACAACTGGTCGATGCAGTTCATTCTCGGCGACAAGGACGACAGCTGGTATGCGATGGACTTGCATATTCTCGGCTGGCATGTTATCCGAATGAGTACCGACCTCGGAGCAAAATAACGGAAACTGATAACAGGAATACAAAACTGAAAAAGTAACCGAGTAGAAATATCTGACCGATGATTCGTCAAACACATATCGCACGGGTATCTGGAACTCTACGCAGAGGCTGCGGAGCGGCTTTCGCGGCGGGTGTCGCGGCGGCTGTCAGGGGCATCTGCGGCAGTGTCGTACGGTGGATGCTGGCTGCGGCTGCGGCTCTGTGCTGCGTCGCCTGCATCTACGAGTTCGCCGAAGAGCCGGCGCCGATGTCGGTGCGTTTCCTTGACGGCGAAAGCATCGCCTTGCAGGTCTCTATGTTCGATATCATAGAAGACCGCGATGATGCCCACTCCGACATCGAACGCATGCACAACCTGCGAGTCATCATCACCCACAGGGACGCCGACAGGCACGAGGTCATCGAGTACAACCGACTGATAGAATTCGGAGAGAGTACGGGAAGATTTCGGTACGGATACGTCGACGATGCGCGCCTGATGTTCAAGATAGAACAAGGCTCTGCTCCGAATAAGCATATATACCTATTCGCCAACAGCGAACCTATCCTGAATCGGATGCTCAGCGAAACGGAAGGACTGTCATCGCAGCCCGACCCCGAAGACGGTATCTACGGCGGAAACCATTACAACCCTGTCGACCAGTCAATTGCCGATAAATACCTCGATGCTCTCAGAAACGTAACTTTTACGAACAAGGAGCTGCAAGAATTCGTTACGCCCCCTGTGGGCGGCGCGCCCAACGGTCTGCCCATGAGCGCCGAATACGACATACAATTCTCTCCGGGTAACGCGGGCGTTCCCGATGTGCACATCTTGAACGCATACATCGTGCGCGCCGCCAATAAAATCACGTTCGAGTTTACGAACGACAAACCCACCGCAGCGATTTTCGTCAAGAACTTCGGGCTGCGCGACCTCGCCACGAGTTCGTATCTGCTGCCGAGGGTGGGCGACAACGGCACCCTTTACAGCAGCGAACCCTACAATGGCGACTGGATTGCCTGGCTCGCCAAGCACGGATGCAATACAACGGGCGACGGCGGAAACCTTATCAAGGTATTCTCCACACCGGGTCAGGATTATAATGGTGAAGGCACGGTTACCTATGAAGAGGGCTCCTACTACCTGCCCGGTCCGATGCCGATGCCGGAGGGGACGACATCGGCAGACAGCGCCCGATATCGGTGGTATCCCTACGATTCGACGAATGTCAGCTCCACAAAAGATAGCATAGGCGTGGGCTATGACCCTGTAATGGACTCGTTGGACAATAAGGAACGCGATAGGCTGCTGAAATTCAAGGAGAGTATGACGGGAGGTTTAGACTGGCCGCTATACAAGGGCGGACTATATCTCGCCTCCGTGAGTAAAGCGACCACGGCGGGGCTGCACAAACACGCCGAAACCGAGCCGGTCTACTTTCTCGAAAGCAACTTTCACAAGCCATCGACGACTCTCGGCAAAGAGTTGGAGCAGAGTTACACGTTGTATATCGACACCGAAACACTCGACGACGAGAGCACGATGACATCTACGCTGACCCAGAATGAGATTGAACTGCCGAACGTCAAGTCGCTGTTCCGCAATACGCACGTGAAGATAACGGGAACGATAGGCAACTCGACGATTCTCATCAAAGCCGCCATAAAGCCGTGGACAAGAGACACGATAAGAGGAGGCATACTCCAAGCCGAATAGAGCGGGGAGGCAGAGAAAATCTGGCGGCAGAAAGACAGAAAACGGAAAAATGATAAAGATAAACGAGAGCGTGGAAAGATGAAGATGAAAGTAAACATAGCGATAGTACTGGCGGCGGCACTCCTGTGCAGCTGCGGGAGCGATGATTCGCTCGATCCGGTGAATGGCCGTTCGCCGGAGGATACGGTGCTTTTCAGCGTCGGCTTTTCCTCCTCCGCGAAATCTACCCGCGCGCCCGAAGACGACACTCCCGTATATTTCATAACTGCAACTGATTTCAAAGACCAGATTACGCGCATGCGTATAAACTACGGTATAAATCAGAACTTCGATTTCACAAGGGACTACAAGGAGTATGTCTACGACAAAACGTTGGAAGAGAAGGGAGAGTATGGCGGGAATAAGTACAACATAGAGCAGTACAACTTCGTGCCGTACAATAATTCGGTGCTGAAATGGAGCGAGGTGATAACGCTCGGTACCTCTTTTTTCTTTACTTGCGCGATATTTCCCCGCACATATGAATCTTTCACCAATAGGTTCGGAGTAAAAAAAGTCGATACCGACCAGACGACGCTCTACAAGCTGCTTGCAAACGATTTGTTGGTCGCGTACCACTCACATGCGGACATAACGAAGGATATAGAGTTGACGTTCTATCACGCTATGGCGATGCTGGTGTGCAAGGTGTACATTCCCATCTACAAACCAGACGACGAGTCGGGGCAGGGATTCAACGAGCAGACGCCGGCTGCATACACACGCGATGCTCTTCTCACCGAAGCCGAAAAGGAGCCGATACCAGGAGGTTTCAAGGAGGCGCTTCTGCTTGATCGCATAACGAATTTTTTAGAGTCGGGAAACATTTCTGATAACGAGCGAATATTCGCTCAGGCTGTAAAGGATTCGGTGCCGAAAAACCTGCAAATGTGCCTGATTTCCATAGACGAGCCGGTGCCTATTCCCGATGAAGATCTGCCGAATGAGGACAAGGACAAAGGGTATCGGAAGCAGTGCTACACCTATGCGGTGCTTGTGCCGGAGCCGGCTGACCCGGTTATTAAGGAGAAGATGCTTCGCTTCGTAATCACCGATCCGTTCGGGCATGATCGCATATATACCTATACCCCGACTGCCGAAACAAAAGAAGTAAAGCTTACTGGCTCTTCCTGCTTGCTGTTGGAACTTGAAATCAGGAGAAATTCGGACAAACCGGTTAAGGTGTCGGCAAATGTGGTGCCATGGGGCTACGTCGATGTCGATGTACCGGTATTTCCGGTGGACGACTCCCCCACCGAATGAAAGGCGGAGCAGGCAGCCGGATAAAAAGAACAGATGATAATGAATGATGAAGATGAATCGCAAATATAGCTTGTGCATTGGGAGCAGCGCTTTCGCAGCGATGTGTCTGCTTATGACGGCATGCCTGTTTGTAACGGCATGCACGGCAGACGACGTCGACGAAAAGGCGGCTGTGGCGGCGAACAGTCCGATAACCGTGTACGCATCGGTATCGGAACCCATGCAGGGCAATACACGTTCAGAAGGCAAGGAGATAGATGGCTGGGACGTCGTGGCGGGAAGCTTCGCCTTGGTGTACCCCACCACCGATATGAGCAACGCTGTCGGGGTATGCTCGTTCTCGGATAACGGCGGACGTGCCTACCACGCCACGCGCGGGGAGAACGACACGCTTGAGGGGATCAGCGCCCCCCTTCTACCCGGCGAGCTCCGGAACACCTCATCGGGCTCCGTCCGCTTCTACATGGACAACGTACTCGCCCTCGAATCCGAGGGGACATCAGCCCCGGGTGAGATCATTTTCAATGATGCTCTCAAAAAGCGTTTCTCCGCCCGCGTGGAAGATATGGCTCACCGCCCCGGATTGGAGGGCGATGACAACTCGACTAACGACTTGGTGTGGGGATTCTACGACGTAGAGAATCCGGAGTATGAAAGCTCGTATTACACGACGCTGCCATTCAGTCTATATCATCGAATGTCGCGCATCTCGGTGCTGATTATCGACGAATACGACCCGAAGAGCGAGGAGATACGGCAGGAGTACGACGTGAACCCGATGAAAATATGGATTGTGGGCGTGCGGACGGAGTGCAGCTCGTTCAACCGCGAGACGGGTGTCGTAACGGTGGACAACGCTCCCGCCACGACCCTCTATCTGCTCGGTACGAGCGAGGACACCGGCGACAACCTGACGAAAGACGAGACTTTCTCCAAAGAGGAGCAGGATAAATTCGACGCTGCCGTGCCCGAAAACAAGGAGAAGCTTGACGGCGAAAAGATAACGGTGTACTGCTACACCACGCCGAATATCATACTTCCGCCGCAGACGTTCGACGATACGCCGATGCTGTATATCAGGTATGGGGAACAGACCTATGCGGGCCGTCTGCCGAATACCGTAACCTCGACCGACGCGGAGGGGCATACGACGAACACGTCCATGCAGTTCGAAGCAGGGAAGCACCTGCTTTTGAGAGTGCGCTTCAAGCCGAGTTTCAACGATGAATTGAATGTGGACGTTTCGCTCGTCGACTGGTTCAGGTTCGGCGGCAGTACATGGTCTGTTTCGGGGCGTTTGGCCGGCATACATACCGTAGATATGTGGAAATCGTTCGTCGCGGAATATAATCAGCTTGCCGGCGTCGAGAAAGGGACGCCAAAAGAGGCGGAAATAAAGGAGAAGCTGCGCCGATACGGCGACATGACAAAGGCAAAGGATATTCCGGAGTTCCTGCTCATCACGCACATTACCGCTGAAGACCTTGCCGGCGAGGGCATGCGTATCAACAAGACTGTTTACGATGAGTATCCGTTCCTGATAGATTTCTCGCGAAACTATATGATAAACGGCTATAAATACAAGTATGAGAATGAGAAGGGTTATTGGGTGAGAGAGAAGTTAGCGGAATCGGGAGATAAATACGTGTCGGAGGATTTGACGACTTCCAGAGATTCAAAGTGTCTGCCGACGGAGTTGTTGAATGATATAACAGTTGTTGAATGATATAACGAAGTAGAGAGAAAAAAACAGTTCGGAATATGAAAACGAAGTACATATTGGCACTATGTCTGCTGTGGGGGGCAGTTTCCTGCACCGAAGTTTACGTGGAACCGGAAACGGACACCGATATGCAGACACCGGAGGACGGACAGGAAGATGATACGCCCGATGCTCCGAAACGTCTGACGTTGGAGCTGACTCTCGATAATTACGAAAATGTCGGGAACACACCTGTCGTTACCCCCACCACCAGAAGTGCTAGAGATATACTTGACCGGTACCATAACTCCGTATATGGGTTCGTGCCGGGTAATCAGGTCGGGCTTTTCACTCAGGGCGGCAACCTCGACTCGACGGTCGCAGACAACATTTCCGCCGGATTTTTCAATATTCCGCTCACGTGCACCAGCGGCAGTAACTTCTCGTCGGAAGAACTCAATGCCAATGAAACGGATTTCAGACACCGCTTCGTTTACTATCCCTATGCCGAGGCGGCGTACACCGCAAAGGGTTTCCCCATACGCAACGCTGACGGCCGCGCAATAGACCTGCTCATAGCGTCGAAGAGTACCTCCACGGGAGGCATGACGTTCAGGCATGCGTTCGCCGTGCTCGAAATCACTCGCGGATACATGTTCGACAAGCCTAAAGTGCCGACAGACGAGACTCTGCTCAAGGCGGCGCCCGATTCGGCGCAGAAAAACGCCGAGTACATGCAGGTGGAGTTGGAGGCGCCCGTAATCAACATGCGTTTCTACCCCCAGGTGGAAAACTACTGGACATACACGCTGGAAGCGAACAACGGTGTGGCAGACTATCAGTTCGTCGGCACGGCAGAGGAAATCGCGGCTGCGGGGCTTGAGGCGGGCAAAGACTACACGGAGGGTGTCAATTACGCCATATTCGACCGATTCAAAAAATACGCGGAGGCGACGACCAATACGGGAGCATCATACGGCATACTGCTGCCCACTGTGGATAATGCCGTATGCGGCTCGAAGTATGATGTCTCTGGAGGCACCATACCCGATTACGGCACACAGAGAGGTGGCTCGCACTCCAATATAAAATCGATATCCTTGTGGGACAACGACGGAATATGGCGCACGATTACCGACATACAGATGATCGATCACGACGGAGGCAAATTCGAGGGCAAGCGGCTCTACGGCAATACCGCCTATCCGATGACGGTGAGAATGGAGGCCAACGGGGCGAAGATTTTCCCCGTGATGGTGGGTCGTTGGGAAGACGGAGGCACCAAGTACGGTGCATCGGTCAATGGCATCGCCTCGTTACAGGACTTCAATAATTTTAATAACAAATACAACGACTTTCTGAGGGATCATGGAGTGTATGATAAGCGCCATGATCTCACCGAGGCGAATATAAACGATTTTATCAACGGCGGCAACGACGATAATTCCGGATTCGGGCGCGCGACGATAGAGAGAAACGAGAGTGACAACAGCATCAAAAACGTGCGCTTCACGTTTCTCGTAACCGCGCCGTTGGACCTTTCTGCGGCGACCTCCCAGAGCGGTTGTCTTATCCATCGTCTGGACAAGAACGACACGTTCGACGGCGGCGGCTATGAAATAAGCGGCATCGACATAACGGAAACGGGAAGCAACCCTTTGCCCGGCTTTGTCGGGAAGTGCGACGGCACGCTCAAAAACGTAAATTTGGAAACGTTCCACTTGGCACATGACAGTGAGGTCCCGACAGGCATTTTCTGCGCCGAACTCGGAGAGTACGGCTCGGTACAGGGCTGCACGGCGCGCAACGCCTCTGTCTCGGCACCCCAGAGTACGTGCGGGGCCATTGCCGGCAAAGTAACGGGGGGGGGCGGCAGCGAGGAGGCTCCGCAAATCGTGGGCAACACCGTCATTTCGAGCATTATGCAGGGGACGCAGGGCGATGATAACAAACTGTGGGGCGAGAAAAGCGGCACCCCCACACATAAGAACAACCGTATAGATGTGGAGATAATCAATACATTCAGCAATTAACGAAAATGGAAGTCATGTCTACATATTTCGCACGTTTGAGAAGGTGCGCCGCTGCCGCGGCGGCAGCAGCGCTTTCGTTCGGCTGCACGCAGACGGAGATTGACAGCACGATAGTAGGGCCGGAAGGCGGTGTTGAACACGAGGTGGTATTCGATTTCGTATGCGAGGAATACACCGGCACGGCGACGTTCGATCCGACGTCCGACGGCACGGTGCAGACGCGCACCCCATCGTCGGCGGGATTCGCATTCGAAGACGGTGCGGTGATTCACGTGCTGGCGGAGTTCACCAAGAAACAGGAATTCAGAGGGGGAAAAGTGGGCGCCTACGAGTGTTACCGCTACAACAAGCAGTCGGGAACGTGGACCGCGCTCGGCTCGTCGGAGGACAACCCCTCCGCTGCCCGCATGCTTTGGCCGCTGAATACGCAGTACGGCAAGTTCACGGCATTCTACGTGCCGGCACAAGCCAATATTCTCGGATTCGGCGAAAATGACGTTGTTACTACCGAGTTGCAGTCGCTCAACATGATAGGACAAAGGGACGGCAGCGACCATGTCATTGGCGACCCTCTGCAAGCCGAAATAGACAGCGTGGGCTACGACGGCAAGGTGCGGCTGGTTTTCCGACACGCATGCACGCGATTGATTCTCAGTGATATACGCGGTACGAGCGATATGGCATACAGAATCGTGCGCGACGCATCGTCGGACAATGACCTGAACAACGGCTACCAGCTGCGAATCGAGCGTACAGCCGTCGCCGATGGTGCAAACGAATACACCTACACGGGCAATTTCATATGGAGTACGGTCGAGGACGAGAAACTGAAACTGAACAACTCCGACGGGGTGGAGAAATACTATGTTTCGGCACCTCTGTCGAGCGACGCGGGAAAGCCCGACATGAGCGACCCGAAGAACAACTGGCTCTGTTTCTACCTCGAGCCCGGCTACTACTACGGCTCGATAGTAACCTACCGCAACAATGATATCTATCTGACGCTCAACGTGGCAGGGCTCGGCGGAGAGGGTGATACGGCGCCGGAAGAAGAGCAGGGATTGGAGGCGAACAAGTCGTACATGATGGACATACGCATGGTGGACGGCGTGGTGAACAACGAACTCGTCGAGACGCCGGACGAATGGGCGCCGGCAGACGAAGAGGCGATTCAGGTCGATGTCGAGGAGTTCATGAAAGCCCTCGAAAATGGAGAAGCGTATAAAGAGGGGGAATATCAGATTCTCGAACGTACGTCGAACGGACTGAAGCTGAATTACAACGTCGATTTTCAAAAGGTGAACCTCTACCACCTCTTTAAGAACTCCTTCGAAAATCTGTCCACCTTCCGCCGGGCGGGAACCAATTTAGACGGACAGAACCATGCGATAGTGAACGTCAACGGAGCGCTGTTCTACGACTTAAACGCCACGATAAGCAATCTCGCCATACGCCACGCCCAAATCACCTTCCCGCAGAAGGTAGACCCGACCACGCACCAGCCCGACGAAAGGGGAGAAGATGAGGTTACGGCAAAGGAACTGATAGACCACTACAATAACAGCGTAGGCTTATTCACCTCCATAAGCGGCTCGCTGAACAATGTGCTTATCGAGGGAATAAAGGTAAACATCGACCTGGAGGAAGGCTACGACGAGTGGAAAACTACTATGGACGCCGCCAACATTTACCCCAATATAGGTGCATTATGCGGTTCTCTTACGGGTATCTCCGGCATTACCGGCGTGCATTTGCGCGGGACGGCGGACCATGAGGGGGACATTACCGTAAATGTGAAAGGTCCTAATTTATACAAAGCGAATTTCTCCATAGGAGGACTTGTCGGCAAACTAAGCGCAGGACCCTTGCAGAATGTAGACCTCTACATGGGCGATGCAGAATACTATGCGCCTACGATCTATGTTAAGACTGATATGGGAAAGAACAAGGAGGAGGATGCGAAGAATAAGAGTCTGTACGTACTCTCCCAGTTGGAAGTCGGCGGCATCGTCGGCTATGCGGAATACGGATGCAGCGACATATCGCTGATATCCTGCCCCATAACAGTAGATTGCGAGGAAAGCATCTCCAATCTCTGCCATGCGGGAGGTTTTGCCGGGCGTGCGAGAGGCAATTACACTGTCGATGACCCGAATAGCGGTTACATCGATAACGTATCCGTTGGGGCGACCGTTACGGGAGGAAAGTGCACGATTACCTCCAATAACGGTCAAGAGTACTATGGGAACTCCTACACGGGAGGGCTGGTAGGTTACGTACAGTCGCGGCAGATCTCCGGCTGCACCGTCAGCGGCAGTGTAACAGCGGGGAAACGTGTCGACGAGACTGACGTATATTCGCGGGTAGCTACCGGCGGCATCATAGGCTGCATCGGAGACAGGGTGCAGGACCAGACTTTTCTACACGGATACGATATCAAGAAGTCGCGCGTCTACGACTGCACGGCTTACGTAACGATAGATGTGGATATCAACTTGGTCGGCGGCTCCACCGCGGGTGAGGCGATGCGTTACTATGCCGGCCGCTGCATAGGCATGCAGAACTCCCCTAACACGAATGTGTACACCCAGCCTACAAACAGCTGCTTCGTGCCGGCGCCGAGCCGCCGAGACCTTAAAACATACAATTTCGCGAATGAGGAACGCGCGTTCTACGACCAGTCCAAGAAGTTGAGTGAACTTGGTCAGTCGTCATTCATTCTCGAACTCGGCGACGTGGGGGGCGACAGCGAACACCATGGCTGGAATCCGTACGACCCCGGTGTGGGCAACATAAACTACACGACGAGCAGCGGCGAAAATGTCCAAAATGCCCAACTGCCTTTCTGCGGAGCGTATGCTGATGAAAAAAACTCCGATCAAGACAATGGCGACGTGTGGAACGGAGGAGGAAATTAATGCGGATTGAATTAAAAGAAACTGTATCGACGAATGAAACGAATCTACATATATGCGTTGTACGCCGCGGCGTCATCTATCGCCCTCGCTTTGGCGGGGTGCGTCGATGATGACCTGTCTATCGCGGAGCGCGTGCAGAGCGACCGCGACGACAGGGTGATATTCGGCGCGTCTATCTCATCAGCCGCCACCCGTTCTACGGAAAGTGAAACCTACGGTATGCAGGTGGGCGACACCCTGACGCTATCGAATCAGGTGTTCGATATGGTAGACCAAGAAAACGGCTTTCCGGATTACGCGCCTCCTGTTCCGTTTTTCATACAACAGTTCTGGCGCTCGAAAGCTACCGCGGAGAGTTCGGATTTCAGCCGATGGACTGAGGAAATAGGCATCTACACCGACTGGACTGACGTGGCAGGGCGGCTCGGTTTCTATACCGAGAACTACAAATACGGCAAGTGGTCAGATAAATACCCGTACAGCTATCTGAACGAAAATGACAACAAGGAGCTCAAGTGGCACGGCGACCAGTACGAGGCAGAACACGTATTCAACGCATGGACGGCGGATTTCGAGATGCAACATTCAAACGGCAGCGGCGGCATTACCCGCTGGGTAACGATGGATCGCGATGCGAGTGAAAAACGCAGTTCGCAGTACGGCACGGTGCGCTTTTTCCATTTCCTGCGTGATACGGACCACCCGGAGCGGTTGAAAGGCGGGGAAGATTCGCTGTGCATCGGCACCTACAACCCGTGGGGCAGTTATGATCACACACGCCCCTCGCTGGAACATTTTGTCGGGCTTACCAAGATGGTCGGCTCCAAAAATGCCCCCATAACCTACCGCTCGAATGCCCAAAACGGCGGCGGCACCAATGTGTCGATGCTCTTCCGGCACTTGGTCTGCCAGATACGTATCAGCCGCATACACCACACCGAAATTCAGGGATCGGAAGAAATTACTACGCCGCAAGCGGCGATTATCGTCTTTCCCAAGATGCGGCGCTATGCCCGTTTCACTACCGGCGACACGGTGACCGGCGAAGGTCCGCACGTAATGTACCCCGACGAGGAGTCGGCGCATAAAGAGAAGATAGGCGATGATGAATACGAGGCCTTGTTGAGAAGAACATTCTCCGACAATGAGAAGGCAGAGCCGTATGCGGGTGGCGAGTACGAAGCCTACACGCGCAACGGCGGGCGCGGTCTGGCTGCTTATGCCATCTCCTATATGTATTTGGCGCCGTTCGATCTTGCAACGGAGGGCGAGTTCGAGGTATGGCTTATGCAACCCAAAGAGAAAGAGAAGGGAACATATTATGAGGATAAAGATCATGTCGTGGGTCACTATTTCGGCAATCTTGCCGATCTGGTCGATAAGCTCAAAGAAGAGCGCATCGCTAAGAATCGCCACGCACCGGCGGGAAAGGAGTCGTGGCTGCTGGCAGGCGAAAAACTCAAATTCAACCTCAGCCTCAGCGACGGCAGCGCCACGGGTCTGGATATGACCATCGACGAATGGAATGAACAGGGCGGTTCCACCGGAACAGGTCACACCGGCTCGGGCGACATATACACCGAAGACGATTTCTATGCGGTGGAAAGTTTGATGGATGATGGTAGTACAAGGGATCAGTTGCCTCCTTATTTCGGCGACGACCAACGGTTGGAATTCCATAACGACATCGAATACAAACACGGCACAGACCTTCATGTTCCCAAGGATTACGTACTCGACGGCATGGGATATACATTGCATGTAATAGATGCTCAACGTTGGCGGCGGTCTGGCGACCAAAGAACTGGAAAAGTCGGGAAAATAACGAACCTGTATATAATCTGGGAGGATAAAAACAATCCGGGAAACTTTGAATATGCCTATTTCAACTCGGAAGGCAAGCTTATCGGGAAAGACAAGGATAATGCAGGCGAGGGAGGTCCGTTTACGTCGATGGAGGATTTGTTGAATTATATAGACGAACACAATCTCTGGTAAGGCGCGGCTGTAAGTCGTTCCCGTTCCGAAATATCCGCCGCGCATTCCTCCTGCCGGCATTCGCTGCGCGCTGTCATTCTGCCTGTCATTCGCCACAGCCCCCTCCTGCTGCTTTCCATTCTTAAAAACAAAAATTTACTACTTATTCTCGAAGTGATCGAAATTCTTGCGGCGAAAAATGAAGTTGCGCCCCAGATATTTTTCGCGCACGACGGGATTTTCCGCCAACTCCTCGGAGGTGCCCTGAAAGAGTATCTTACCCTCGAAAAGCAGATAGGCGCGGTCGGTAATACTCAGCGTCTCGGGGGCATTGTGGTCGGTGATGAGGATTCCGATGTTTTTCTCTTTGAGCTTGTAAACGATATACTGTATATCTTCGACGGCAATGGGATCGACGCCGGCAAAAGGTTCGTCGAGCATGATGAATTTGGGGTCGATAGCCAGACAGCGGGCTATCTCCGTGCGACGGCGTTCACCGCCCGAAAGGCGGTCGCCCAAGTTCTTGCGCACTTTCTCCAAACGAAATTCGGCAATAAGGCTTTCCAGTTTTTCCTTTTGATACTCCTTGCTTTTTCCCGTCATCTGCAAGACGGCTATCAAATTGTCTTCGACCGAGAGCTTGCGAAACACCGACGCCTCCTGCGCCAGATAACCGATGCCGTACTGCGCCCGACGGAATACAGGAAAAGTGGTAATATCCAAATCGTTAAGAAATATGCGTCCCTCGTTCGGGGTTATCAGTCCGGTCGTCATATAGAAAGTGGTCGTCTTGCCGGCGCCGTTGGGACCGAGCAAGCCCACGATTTCACCTTGCCGCACATCGATGGAAACGTGATTGGCGACGGTACGCTGTCCGTATTTTTTCACCAAATCTTCGGTGCGCAACACCATTTTTCCCTCAGCGGCTATCTGCGCCATTTCTTCGGGTCCGGGTATCGGCTCTTTCTTCCGCAAGGGGAAATGTATATTGTTTAACTTCATAGCGAACAAAGGTAATGATTTTTTATCGCTCTACGGCAAAAAGAGATTATTTTTTCATTACGTACGAAAAAGATGCTGCATCGGGAAAACAAGAGATATAATATAGACAAGGTGCAAAATCGGAAAAAAAATATTCTTCGTTTTTCCGGAAACCAATCACGAAAAATTATTATTTTTGCGCTTGCCTTTGCAAGGGCAGCCGTATGCCGCCTGCGAAGAAACCGAATTTATAAAAATGTTTTTTCAATCTTTACACCATTTCGGCGACTATATCCTGCTGCAAAAAAGGATATTCACCGTCCCCGACCGGTGGAGCGAGTTTTTCCGGAGATTCATCGACGAAGCCGGTTCGCTCATCATCGGTTCCATAGCCATCGTCGTTACCATATCGCTGTTCATCGGTGCGGTGATAACGATACAGACGCAGCTCAACGTATCGTCGCCGCTGCTGCCCGCCTACACGGTGGGTCTGGTAACGCGCGACACGCTGCTGCTCGAATTTTCATCGTCGATCATGTGCCTGCTGCTGGCGGGGAAAATCGGCTCCAACATCGCTTCCGAAATCGGGACGATGCGCGTTACCGAGCAAATCGACGCCCTCGATATCATGGGTGTCAATTCCGCCAATTACCTGATACTCCCCAAAATCGCCGCCATGGTGGTGTTCATTCCGGTGTTGGTCGTATTCAGCATGGCAGCGGGGCTGTTCGGAGGTTATTTGGTGGCATCGTTTACAAGCATCATTCCGGCATCGCGCTACATCTACGGACTGCAATCCTACTTCACCGAATACTACATTTGGTACACCATCATCAAATCGTTTTTCTTCGCATTCGTCATCAGCAGCGTGGCATCGTATTTCGGCTACAAGGTACGGGGCGGCGCGCTCGAAGTGGGGAAAGCCAGCACCGACTCGGTGGTGGTGAGCAGCGTTACGATACTCCTGCTCGATGTCATACTCACTAAATTGCTGCTACAATGATAGAAGTAAAAAACATTTTCAAATCGTTCGACGGGAAACCCGTGCTGCGCGATATATCCGCCCAATTCCATACCGGAAAAACGAATCTTATCATCGGTAAAAGCGGTTCGGGAAAAACGGTGTTGATGAAATCCATTGTCGGACTGATAAAGCCCGATTCGGGACATGTGCTTTACGACGGCAAAGACTTCTTGGGCATGAGCGAAAACGACGTAAAAGCGCTGCGCTGCGAAATAGGCATGTTGTTTCAAGGCTCCGCCCTCTTCGACTCGCTGACGGTACTCGAAAACGTGATGTTCCCGCTGAAAATGTTTACGCGGCAATCGGCTGCCGAACGGGAGAAACGGGCGCGCTTCTGTCTGGAGCGTGTCAATCTGACGGGCGCCGACCGTCAATTCCCGTCGGAGATAAGCGGCGGTATGCAGAAACGGGTGGCGATAGCCCGCGCCATTGCGCTTAATCCCAAATACCTTTTCTGCGACGAGCCCAACTCGGGGCTCGACCCGCAAACGTCGATTCTCATCGACGAACTGGTGCGCGACATCACACGGGAATACAACATAACGACCATTATCAATACGCACGACATGAGTTCGGTATTAGGCATCGGCGACAACATCATTTTCCTCAACCAAGGCGAGAAAGAATGGGTGGGTACCAGCAACGACATCTACACTTCGACGAACGAGAAACTCAACGATTTCATCTTCGCCTCGAATCTTTTCAAAACCGTCAAAGAGTATATCGACCACAAAAACGACTAACCGTCACAGCTCTCCCCCCCCCTCAAACGATAACAATATTTTTCTTCGCGAATATTTTTCGGGGAAAACGATTTGTAAATGAATTTATCGCTATCTTTGCAAAATTATAACGGGCAAAGATAGGTTACACCGATACCCTCAAAAAAGAGAGTCGTTATCGGGCGACACTTGATTTTTGCCGCAAGGCAATTTTGTGTATCTCAAAAATATCGGGACTATGACACAAGCAGAAGAAAAAAACGAAGAAGAGAAAAAAAGCCTGAATTTCATAGAGCTTGCCGTCGAAGCCGACTTGGCTGCGGGGAAAAACGGGGGACGATTGAACACGCGATTCCCGCCGGAGCCGAACGGCTATCTGCATATCGGTCATGCAAAAGCCATCTGCATGGATTTCGGAATTGCCGCCAAATACGGCGGTACGTGCAACCTGCGGTTCGACGACACCAACCCCGCCCGCGAAGACGTGGAGTATGTCGACTCCATCAAAGAGGATATTCATTGGTTAGGGTTCGACTGGGGCGACCGTCTGTACTACGCTTCCGACTATTTTCCGAAACTGTACGAATTGGCGGTGCGCATGATTAAAGAAGGGTATGCCTACGTCGATGAACAAACTTCCGAAGAGATAGCGCAACAAAAGGGTACACCCACGCAACCCGGCGTACACAGCCCCTACCGCGACCGTCCCATCGAAGAAAACCTCGACTTGTTCGAGCGCATGAACAAGGGCGAATTTGCCGAAGGGTCGATGGTGCTGCGCGCCAAAATAGATATGGCATCGCCCAACATGCACATGCGCGACCCCATCATGTACCGCATCATCAAATATCCGCACCACCGCACGGGTACGAAATGGAACGTATATCCCATGTACGATTTCGCGCACGGGCAATCGGATTATTTCGAGGGGGTTACCCACTCGATTTGCACATTGGAATTCGAGGTGCACCGTCCGCTTTACGAATGGTTCGTCAACTTCTTGGCAGACGAAAACTACGGTCCGCGACAAATCGAATTCAACCGCCTCAACCTCACCTACACGGTGATGAGCAAACGCAAACTGCTGCAACTCGTGCAGGAAAAACTCGTTTCAGGCTGGGACGACCCCCGCATGCCGACCCTTTGCGGATTGCGCCGGCGCGGATATACGCCCGAATCGATACGCAACTTCGTCGATAAAATCGGCTATACGAAATTCGACGGTCTCATCGACGTGGCACTGCTCGAACACAGCATTCGCGAAGACCTCAACAAGAATGCCAATCGGGTGGCAGCCGTCATCAATCCGGTGAAACTAATCGTTACGAATTTCCCCGAAGGGCAGGTCGAATATCTCGATACGGAAAACAATCCGGAGAAACCCGAAGCCGGTACGCACGCCATGCCGTTCACGCGCGAGCTTTACATCGAACGGGAGGACTTTATGGAGAATCCGCCGAAGAAATTTTTCCGCATGACACCCGGGCAGGAGGTGCGCCTGAAATCGGCATACATCGTGAAATGCACCGGCTGCAAGAAAAACGCCGCCGGCGAAATCGAAGAGATTTATTGCGAGTACGACCCCGCCACACGCAGCGGCCTGCCCGAGAGCAACCGCAAAGTCAAAGGCACGCTGCACTGGGTTTCGGCGCCATACGGCGTGGAAGCCGAAGTGCGTCTGTACGACCGCCTGTTCTGCGTGGAAAATCCGTCGGAAGAAAAAGAGGTCGATTTCCGCGAGCTGCTCAACCCCGATTCGTTGAAAGTGGTGAAAGCCGTCATCGAGCCGTATCTCGCCGAGACAGCCAAAGCGGGCGACCACTACCAGTTCCAGCGCATCGGATATTTCAGCGTCGATCCCGACAGCACGGAAGGGCACTTGGTGTTCAACCGCACCGTGTCGCTGAAAGACAGCTGGGAAAAAATCAAAGGCAAAAACTGATTCCATATCGACTTTACCGGAACAAAGGGAAACGATGTTTTGCCTTTGCTTCGGTATCGTTTTTTGAATGCGTATGAAAAGCGAAGATGCAGAAGCGGAATTGGTACGGCGTTACGAGGAGATGCAGCGTAACGGCGAGCGACGCTATTTCGATACCGAAGACATCGAAGACATCGCTTACCATTATGAAATGGCACACCGGTATGCAGAGGCTCTCGACGTCGTGGAATACGGTCTGCGGCTGCACCCCGACAATCCCGAGCTGGAAGAGCGGCGTGCCGACTATCTGCTCTGCCTCGACCGCGTGGAAGAAGCCGAGCAATTAATCAATTCGCTGCCGAGCCGCTCGGTAGATGCGCTTCTTATCCGCGCGGAAATAGCCATGATACGGGAAAACCTGCCGACAGCAGCCGACCTTATAACGGAAGTCCTGGCGTCGGACGAATTGTCGTGGGAGGTGTGCCTCGATGTCATCGAGCTGTTTTTCGATTACAACTACACCGACCGCATCGCGCCGTTTACGGAGGAGGCGCTCTCGCGTTTGCCCGAAGACGAGCAGGAAGATTTTCTGCACGAGTTGGCGCATCTGTACGAGGAACGCTCCCTGCCGGAGGAGGCGATAACCACCTATAACCGTCTGCTCGACAAATGTCCCTATACGCTCGATTACTGGATAGACTTAGCCCGCCTGTTGGAGGAACAGGGAAAATACGATGAAGCCATAGAGGCGTGCGACTTTGCTCTGACTATCGACGAAAACGACCTCGAAGTGCTGTTCTTTCGCGGCTGCTGCTTTTACGACAAAGGCGACTTGAAAACCGCCTCGCAGATATTCGACAGCGTATCGGAACACGCGACGGACAAAGGTACCGCACTCGCCATGCTGTCGGCTTGCTACTCACGTTTGGGGCTTTACTCGAAAGCCATAGAGATCATGCAGTCGGCAGTACGGGACTATAACTACACCCTGAATGCCGACCTGTACTGCCAAATGGCGTCCGATTACTACGAAATCGGCGATATGCCCCATACTCGGGAAGCGCTGGCAAAAGCGCTCGCCGCCGACGACTGCCACTTGGAATCGCTCCTGTTCATGGGCGAACTCGCAGTCAAAGACAAAGCGTGGAACGTCGCTCTGCCGTTTTTCCAACGCGCTTTGGAGCAAGACCCCGACAACCTCTACGCTACCAAAAATCTGGCGGAAATATGGGAGGAACTTTCGCTCACGGTGAAAGACGCTCAAAAAAACGAATACGAACAAAAGGCGCTCGAATATTATGCCGCCGCCATCGATTTGTCGGGCGGAACCGATGTGGAGATTTTGTTAAAATCAGCCCTGCTGCATTTCAAATGCGGAGACACAGACGAAGCCCTGCAAGAAATCGATACGATAGAAGAGTTGATTTACAATCCCGATACGTGGAAAGATATGGACGCGGAGAGCCGAGATCGTACCAAAACACTGCTCGAAATCGTCGAGTTTTTACGGAAAAGATTGGGCAGCGATTTGAACAACACCGATATTTATTATTTCTAAACATGAATACAGAAAACAACAAAAGAACAGCAAAAGATTATCTGCTGCTCGCCCTCAAAGGCATGGGCATGGGAGCAGCCGATGTGGTACCCGGCGTGTCGGGCGGCACGATAGCTTTCATCGTGGGAATCTATGAAGAGCTGGTAGGCTCCATAAAAAATGCGGACAAAGCGGTCGCTTCGCTGCTGAAAGGGAAAATCGGAGATTTCTGGAAAGGGATAAACGGGTCGTTCCTACTGGCTGTCATCGTGGGCATCGGCATCAGTTTCCTTTCGCTGGCAAAACTGATTACGTGGGCATTGTCGGTCTATCCCGTGCCGGTATGGGCCTTCTTTTTCGGACTGGTGCTCGCATCGACGATATTCGTGTCCAAACAGGTAACGTCGTGGAAATACAACCGTTGGATAGCCTTCGTCGCAGGGGCAGCCATTGCTTTCTACATCACGGTGGCGACGCCGGCGCAGACGCCCGATGCCCTGTGGTTTATCTTCCTGTCGGGAGCAATAGCCATCTGCGCCATGATACTGCCCGGAATTTCCGGCAGTTTCATCTTGCTGCTGTTGGGAAAATATGAATACATGATGCAGGTTATCGGCAATTTGAACGTGCCGGTCATCGCCGTGTTCATTGCGGGCGCAGCAATAGGCATCGTACTGTTTTCAAAGTTTCTCTCTTTCCTGCTGAAAAACTACCACGATATAACCATCGCAGCGCTGGCAGGCTTCATGCTCGGGTCGCTCAACAAGGTATGGCCGTGGAAAGATGCCGCAGAGAGTAACACGCTGCCCACCGAATACGACTGGGTGCCGGTCGTCGCCGTCATTGCGGGATATGCACTGGTTGCCGTTCTGGAAAGGGTGTCGGCAAAGAAAGCAAAATAATTTCTGCTCTCCGCTCCTGCCCGTGCCGTGATTATTTGGGCGCTTTCAGGTAAAGTCCAACAGCAATAAAGATATACAGAATGTTGGGAATCCACACAGCAAGCTGCGGCGACGTAGACCCCGATATGGCAAACGACGACGACACCATATCGAAAAGTATATAGGAAAAACTGAGCAAAAGCCCCATGGCGATGTTGAATCCCATGCCGCCTTTCATCTTGCGGGACGAGAGCGACACGCCGATAAGCGTGAGGATAAACGCCGCCGCCGTATTGGCGAAACGTTTGTGATATTCTATTTCGAAATCGATGATATTGCCGATGCCCCGCTGTTTTTGTCGGGTGATGTAGGTTTTCAGCTCCGGCGTGGTCATCAGTTCGCTGTCGTATTTTGAAATCAGAAAATCCGACGGTTCTATGGCGATAATCGTATCGAGCTGCGAGCCGCGCGTAAGGTATTCTCTCTTGTCGTCGAAATCGCGTATCACATAATCTTTGACGACCCAATGCCGGTCGGTATCGTATGACACGGTCTGCGCCGTCAATCGCGATTTCAATATTTTCCCGTCGAATTTTTCGAGCGAAAAACGATAACCGGTTTTGGTGCGGTTGTCGTAACGGCTCATGTAGGCTATGACACCCGGCTCGACTTGCAGCTGTATGTTGCTGGCATAATCGACTTTTTTGTTTTTGATGTATTGATTCTGAAACTCGATGCGGGTGGAGGTGGCTTGCGGTATGACGTAGCTGTTGAGTACGAAGTTGACGCCGGCAATGATAGCCGCCGAAATCATGTATGGCACGACCAACCGCTTGAAACTGATGCCGCTGGCAAGCATAGCGATAATCTCGGAATTGTCGGCAAGTTTCGAGGTGAAAAAGATAACCGATATAAAGGTAAACAGCGGACTGAACAGGCTAAGGAAATAGGGTATGAAGTTGAGATAATAATCGAAAACCGTCGCTTTCAGCGGGGCGGCAAGCAGGGCATCGATTTTTTCGTTGATGTCGAACACCACGACGATGGCGATAATCAATGCGATGGAGAATATATAAGTCCCCAAAAATTTTCTGATGATATAGAGGTCTATTTTTTTCATCTTCCTATCGCGAATATATCAAAGCCGCTGCGTTACGCGCGCAAGCATTTCTTTCTTCCATACGGCGAAATCGCCGGCGACGATGCGGCGGCGGGCTTCCCGCACGAGCCACAGATAAAACGCCAGATTGTGAATCGAGGCTATCTGCAAGGCGAGTAACTCGTCGGCAACAAAAAGGTGCCGCAGATAGGCACGGGAATATTGCGTATCGACGAATGAGGCACCGCCTTCGTCGAGCGGTTCGAAATCGTCAGCCCACTTGCGGTTGCGCATATTCATGATGCCGTTGCGGGTGAAAAGCATACCGTTGCGCCCATTGCGGGTGGGCATCACGCAATCGAACATATCGACGCCGCGCTCTATGGCTTCGAGCAGATTGGCAGGCGTGCCCACGCCCATGAGGTAGCGGGGGCGGTCGGCGGGGAGTATTTCATCGACAACTTCTATCATTTCGTACATTTTTTCGACGGGTTCGCCTACGGCAAGTCCGCCTATGGCATAGCCTTCGGCACCGAGCGATGTGGCGTGTGCGGCAGCTTCGCGACGCAGGTCAGGATACACGCACCCCTGCACGATAGGGAAAAATGTCTGTCGGTAGCCGTACCGACCTTCGGTTTCGTTCATGTGCCGCCAGCCGCGTTCGAGCCAGCGCTGCGTGAGCGAGAGCGACTTACGGGCATAAGCATAGTCGGCATCGCCCGGTGTGCATTCGTCGAGCGCCATGATGATGTCGGCGCCGATGATGCGCTGCGTATCGACCACGTTTTCAGGCGTAAAAAGGTGTTTCGACCCGTCGATGTGCGAACGGAATTGCACGCCCTCTTCGGTGAGCTTGCGTATGGAGGAGAGCGAAAATACCTGATAGCCGCCGCTGTCGGTGAGAATGGGACGCTCCCAACCGCTGAAACGGTGCAGCCCGCCGGCGCGTTCGAGTATGTCGAGACCCGGACGCAGGTAGAGGTGGTAGGTGTTGCCGAGAATGATTTGCGCACCGATATCGTCGCACAACTCGCGCCGATGCACGGCTTTCACCGTACCCACCGTACCCACCGGCATGAATATGGGTGTCTCTATCGTCCCGTGATCGGTCGTGATAAGTCCGACACGGGCGCAGCTTTGCGGGTCGGTATGTTGCAGTACAAATTCCATTCGGCGTAAATCGGCTGCCGCAAGGCAAATGCCTGTTGCGGCAATGAACGGACAAAGATAACTTTTCTCGCCGGTTGCCGCAACTTTGACGGGCGAAAATCATCAATTCGTTTCCCGATTCTATTGCACCCTGCCCAACGCAAGTGCGAGGATATTCTGTTTTTACAAAACTTTTATTATCTTTGCGGCAAGAATTATATTGAATGAATATGAAAGAAAAAATTCTTGTTACAGGCGGTGCCGGATACATAGGCTCGCACACGGCGGTGGAGTTGCAAAACGCCGGTTACGAAGTGGTGATTCTCGACAACCTGTCGAACTCGAA
>CANQDQ010000010.1 GCA_947593515.1 uncultured Bacteroidales bacterium
GAGTACACGTCTGGGGGGCGTGTGGTCGCTGGTTCGAATCCAGTCACCCCGACAAAATCAAAAAGCGTTGATAATCATAATGATTATCAACGCTTTTGCATTATTCACCGAATCACCAAACAGAGTGCAAGGAAAACGTTTTGAAAAAGTATTCCTTATAAAAATCATTAAAAAGTTTCGCAAATTAGAAACTTCCCGCTATATTTGCGGAAACATGAAACGCGGTGAAACAAAATATCTTCAAATTAGTTTTGTCCGATGAGGCAAAAGACTTCATAAACGGTTTGCCGGAAGAAGTATCTTACAAGATATACTACAACATCAAACGGGTAGCCGGCGGAGAACGAAACAACGAACTGTTCAAGAAATTGGAGAATACCGAAATATGGGAATTTCGTACCCTTTACAACAAAACCGCTTACCGGTTGTTTGCTTTTTGGGACAAAGCAGAAGAAACGCTTGTCATCGCCACACACGGAATAATCAAGAAGACACAAAAGACTCCGCACAAAGAGATTGCGAAAGCAGAGGCAATAAGAAAAGAATACTTCAAAAATAAATAACGTATGACACAAATGAAATTTACGCCTTTTGAGGAGGTATTAGACGAACACTTCGGAAAAATAGGGACTCCGAAACGGGATAAATTTGAAAGAGATGTCGAAGAGGCATTGCACGCATACCGCATAGGAGAAGCGATAAAAGCAGTGCGGCTGCAACAGAACTTGACACAGAAAGAATTGGGCGAAAAAATCGGCGTACAAAAAGCACAAATATCCCGCATGGAGAGAGGATACAGCATAAGCATTCCGACGATGAGCCGCGTATTCAAGGCATTGGGTATAGCTACGGCAACCCTCGACTTGGGTGTAGCCGGAAAAATCGCCTTGTGGTAAAAACAAAAGAGGTTATTCAATAAAAAAGGGGGCATACAAATGTCCCCCCCCTTTTTATTGCCGATTATCAATGATTTTCCGTTACGGACGTTTGAAATGAAGTGCGATTTCAAACTTGTCGGTATTCCTTTCCCAAATCGTTTGCAGGTCTTCTATTTTTTCCAAACCAAGCATTGGAAGCAACATAGGCATCAGAGGTGCCATATCTGCCGGAACGGCACTCATCGCCATTTCCCAAAGACCGGGCAGCAACGGCAGGAGTACTTCCATATAAGGTGCAACCATTTCCTTGTCGATGTACAACGTAAGCACGTCACTCTCCATCTTATATTTCAAGGGAATGCCGTTTTCGAGCAGATCGTTCAATTTATCTTCTCCTAAAAAACCGCTTAACATAGCGATAACAGCATCGAACGACACGCTGCTGCCATCTGCAGGAATTTGCGCTTTGATGGCTTCCATATCGAGCTTCAAATTGACCATACCGTCTTTCAGCGACCACGATACCAACCCCGAAGGAGCATTCTCCCACGTGCGCGGATAAAGCGGGTATTCGAGCTTTTGTGCTTCCTCCGCGTTGTCGGCTTCAAGCGACGACCCCAACAAAGCCGATGCCATCCAAGTCATCAGAGCCGATTCCTCAACTGGCTTCCACGTACCATCAGAAGAATCCCACATTTGATTGAATATCGGTGAAGGATAATATTCAGCTGTCAACTCTCCGTTCTCCGAAAGCGTAATTGAATGAACAACCTCCGGCAGCAATTTTGACAACAAGTTAGTTCCCAAAAGAGACAAATTATCAGCATTCGGAGTTATTGTATCGCTCTTGGCTGTCCATTCCAAAGAAATCGACGGATAGGGATTGACAAATCGTTCAAATTCCCACGTATCAGGGTCCATTTCTCCTACTGCATAGGGTACTTGCAGCGAGAGATTCCACGTTCCCGACAAAGCGGAAACCTCCGGATCGACAGGCTTTACCTTATTCGAATCATCATCACAGGCAGAGAATGCAAACATACCTGCCAACACTAAAAGTAAATTGAGTTTTTTCATTTTTCTTGTTTTAATTTTTAATTTTGCCGCAAAGATAATATTTTATTTAATCATTAAATAAATGTGATTATTTTTTTTTGAATCATCATCACAAGCAAAGAATGCGAACATACCGTTTTTTCATTTTTAATTTGCCGCAAAGATATGAAATATATTGTTGTGCTATTAGGTAAATGCATTAATTTTTGTTTATTTCAAAAAAATCAAGAAATTCTCTCTATCTCCGGAAGCGGCTACAAGGCTTTTGCTTTCAAAAAATTCCGCACCGGATTGGCATACATTTCGAGAATGCGCTCCCGCAGAAACAGTTCGTCTTTTTGCGGCAAATCGATTTTCGCGACTTGCTGCTGCACGTAACGGTCGAACGTTTCCCGTTCGTCGGGGGTGTAATGTTCCGCCATGCTCCCCGCACCCCACAACTCGTCGTAAGCGACATAATTCCCTGCATAGAAGCGGTAGTGTGAATGTATGGACGTGTCGATGAGGTGCGCCACCTCGGCAACAGCCTCCGTGCGGGGCATATCGGAGGAGAGGGCAGCCAATGACTCGTTCAGCGGCGCAGCCGCCTCGAAATGGATTTGCCCCTTGTAACCCACGATACCGGTCGCCATGTTGGTCAAGTCGTCCGACGGCTGCTTCCGGTAGTCGGCATCGTCGCGTTTGAGCTGCATCTCTTTGGCTTTCAGAAAATCGCACGGGTCGTATTCATACGATATAGCCACCGGAACGATATTCAGCGAACGGATATTTTCCATGAAGTCGCCGCCGCCGGCAAGGGCAAACATTTTGACGATGCTCTCCTGCGTACAGTCGTCGGAATTTTTGGCACGTCCCTCGCGCTGCGCTATCCACACCGACTGCCGCTTCTCCTGCACGGCGTGGTGCATATAGGCAGAAAGGCGCATCGACACTTCGAGCATCTGCCGGCGGGAAACGCCGCGATTGACGATAAAACTCTTGTTGAGGCGCACGAAATCGACAATCCACGGATAGATGAGCAGATTGTCGCCGATGGCTATCTCGCACGTATCGAAACCGCTCTTATAGAGGACGAGGTTGAGAAATGCCGAATCGAGCGTTATATCGCGGTGGTTGGAAACATAGGTGTAACAGTCGTTCCGCGAAAGATTCGCAAATCCGCCGGAAGTAAGCCCTTTCGACGCTTTCTCCACGAGAGCGTTCAAGGTCGGCAGAGCCAACTGCACTTGAAAATCCCTGACCGTGCGGCAGTTTCTCAGCACCGACAAAAAAGAATCCAAGTCGGGAACGATATGCGAAACCGCCTTGCAGAAAAGCGGTTCTTCGCTCAATCGGGCGGCAGCTTCCGCCACCTCCGCTCCCTCGTAAGGGCGTATCGAATCAAAATCAAAAACCTGTTCCATACCTCTTTCTCCATTTCGTTATCGCGCCAGTTCCGTTTCTATGATGTCGGTCATCACCTGTCGAATGTCCAACCCTGCCGCCCGCACCTGCTGCGGAATGAAGCTCGTCGGCGTCATGCCGGGCGTCGTGTTCACTTCGAGCAGATAGGGGACGCCTTTCACAATGATGTAGTCGGCGCGGATAATGCCTTTGCATTCGAGCAGGTCGTATATGCGGGCGGTCGCCTGCTGCACCGCCTGCATCTGTTCGTCGGGAATACGGGCAGGGGTAATCTCCGACACTTTCGAGAGGGTATATTTGGCTTCGTAGTCGAAAAATTCGTTTTTGCTCACTACTTCGGTAATGGGCAGCACGGTCTTTCCGTGCATCGTGCAATAGCAGCCGCACGACACTTCCGTGCCTTCGAGAAACGACTCCGCCACCACTTCGTTGTCTTCGGCAAACGCCGCCGTTATCGCCGGCAGTACGGCGTCTGCCGTTTTCACTTTCGTCGTGCCGAAACTCGACCCGCCCTGATTGGGTTTGATGAAACAGGGCAGCCCTACGGCATCGACAATTTCCTGCGCCGTAACTTTCTCGCCGTGCAGAATCCGTCTCGAACGGGCGATGTGAAACCCGAATCTCGCCAGATACTGATTGCAAAAATATTTGCTGAACGTGAGCGCCGCCGCCAGCACGCCGCAACAGCTGTACGGCATACCGATCATATCGAAGTAGCCTTGCAAGAGGCCGTTTTCGCCCGGTGTTCCGTGTATGGTGATATACGCCAAGTCGAAGCCGATTTTCCTGCCGTCCACCGTTATCGAAAAATCATTCTTATCGACCGGCGTTTCCGACCCGTCGGACAGCACGGCGTTCCACGCTTCGCGGGTGATACATATCATATATACATCGTAACGCTCGGCATCGAGAAAAGAGGCGATGCCCTGCGCGCTCTTGCGCGAGATGACGACTTCGGAAGAGTAGCCGCCGAACACGACGGCGATATTTCGTTTTTTCATATTCGCAATATTATAATTCCATTGTTTCCTTGTTGTTGCTGTATGTACGCCAGCGTTCTATCAGCGCCGACATGTCGGGCGGCAGCTCCGAATCGAAGAAAAGCCGCTTCCCCGCTGTCGGGTGCGTGAATCCCAACGTCTTGGCGTGCAGCGCCTGACGGGGGCATATCTCGAAACAGTTGTGCACGAACTGTCGGTATTTGGCGAAAGTCGTACCTTTGAGTATTTCGTCGCCGCCGTAGCGGGCATCGTTGAAAAGCGTGTGTCCGATATGTTTCATGTGCACCCGTATCTGGTGCGTGCGCCCCGTTTCGAGGCGACACTCGACCAACGATACGTAGCCCAGCCGTTCCAGCGTGGTGTAATGCGTTACCGCCGGCTTGCCTTGACTGCCGTCGGTGAAAACCGTCATTTGCAGACGGTCTTTCGGATTCCTGCCGATATTGCCTTCGATGCGTCCTTCGGCTTCCTCCATGCGTCCCCACACCAACGCCACATACTTCCGCTCGGTCGTTTTCTCGAAAAACTGTTTTCCGAGCGAAGTTTTCGCCGTCGGCGTCTTGGCGACGACCAACAAGCCCGATGTATCTTTATCGATGCGGTGCACCAACCCGAGTCGTGGGTCGGTAACGTCGAAATCGGGGTCGTCGCGGAAACGGAACGCCAGCGCATTGAGCAGCGTTCCCGTATAATTTCCGTGTCCCGGGTGCACGACAAGACCCGCCGGTTTGTTTACCACTAATACGTCGGCATCTTCATACACCACATCGAGCGGGATATCCTCCGGCAGAATATCATTCTCATACGGCGGACGGTCCATGACGATGGAAACGACATCGAGCGGCTTCACCCGATAATTCGATTTCACCGGCTTGCCGTTCACCAATATGCAACCCGCCTCCGCAGCCTGTTGTATGCGGTTTCGCGACACGTTTCCCGTGCGGGCGACCAAGAACTTGTCGATGCGCAGCAAATCCTGCCCCTTGTCCACCACAAAGCGGTAATGCTCGTATAGCTCTCGCGAATCGCCATCGTCGAGCTCTATATCGTCATCGGCATATCTGTTTTCGCTATCCATACGGGCAACGGGCTACAAATCCAAAAGGTCGAAATCCGTTAATTCCACGACATCTGTTTCCGTAGAATCTTCCGCTGCCGATACGACTTTCCGTCGTGCCGGCAGGAAACGTCCGTTTCCCACCACCAGCGTCAATCGGGTATCTTCGGCATAACGTTCTTCCGCATCTATCGGCTCCCCGTCGGCAAGCACTCTCAATACCAAGTCTTTATATTCCGAGTCTTCATATACGATATACGGTTTCGGAAAGCCGAGGCTTTTCAAAACCTCCTGCGCCTGCCGGTAAGACAAATCGTCCAGTTTGGGAATCGGAATCCGTCGGGGCGAAAACGCATTGACGGTAAGATATATCGTGCGTCCCCGTTTTACCGAGCTTCCGGCACAGGGCACCTGATCGAGTACGACACCTCTCGGCCGGTCGTCGATATACATCGAATCCACAATCGTCGCATACATTTCGTGCTCTGCCAGCAATATATCGGCATCGTCATAAAAAAGATCGACGATATCGGGCACCTCTACGGACTCGCCATGCCGCGTATAGTGGTCGAGCCACCAAAAAGCGCCGCCGACAAGCAGCACGGCAACCAGCAAAAGAATAAGGATATGCAATCCAACAGCCTTGAAGCGAACACGTATTTTCATAGCGATGCCTGCGATGATTCGATAAAATTCACAGGACAAAGATAACCATATTTTCAACGCAGAGAGCTGTTCGGAATATATTTTTACCGAATAAATGTTTTCTTCAAGGGAAAATTTCTAAAAAAATCCGTTTCATTTACGTTCTTCGGTAAAAGTGATTATCTTTGTCAAGGGAGAAAACCGTTTTTCTCCGACAGCACGCAATTGAGGACAATGAAGAAACAGGTTTCCATCGTATGGGTTATCGTCGCAGGCTCTATGCTGCTTGCCATCGCCGCCGCGCTCATCGGCTACGCCTATTGGCAGCACGCCGAAATGCGGCGCTTCAAAGAGCGCGTTTCCCTCGAAGCGGAACGGGAGCGCCTCGAAGAAGAGTATGCCGACATCTCCCAAGAATACAACTTCTACGAACAGCGGAACGTATATTTCAACAACGACTCCCTCTCCGAGCAGCTTGCGCGGGAAAAGCTGCGGGTGCAGCGACTGCTCGAAGAACTGCGCACCAACAAGGATTTCAATTCATCGACGTTGGACACACTGCAATCCCAATTGACAACCTTGCGGCAAAGCATTCGCTTCTATCGCTCGCAAATCGACTCCCTCAGCCGCGAAAACCAACAACTGCAAGCCGAACGTAACGATGCTCTCGACCGCTACCGGAAAGCGGCGCAAACTGCCGACCGACTTCAAAAAGACAACGAAAACCTCCACGAAAAAGTGAATCAGGCTGCCCGCCTCGAAGCCATCGACCTGCAAATCGAAACCCTCAACAAACGCGGGAAAAACACCCTTTCGTGCGACAAAGTCGAACGTATCAAAATACAATTCGTCATCGCCCGAAACACGTTGGTGCCGCACGGCGAAAAAGAGATATACCTCTGCATCGTCAAACCCGACGGACAAACGCTCGTCAAAGACCGGACAAACATTTTCACGCACAACGACCAGAAATACTATTCGCTCCGCCAAATCATGGATTACACCGGCATCGCCGAAAAAATGTATTTTTCGTGGAATGTCGAAGAGTACCTCCCCGTCGGCATCTATTCGGTCGAAATATACGCTGATAATCAACTCATCGGCTCGGGAATCTTTTCCTTGAAAAAATAATCGTTCCCTTTTCCGTTTGACAAAAAAGAATTTTTTTGCCCCAAAACCGTGTACAGACGGATTAATTGCTTTATATTTGTAAAAATTTAGGCATCGGAGAAAAACTCAACCCGACCCGAATTATCGGAAGCGGTGTTTTTTTCTACGAATTTGTTGCGTATTCGCAACAAAACAAGATGCCTGAATGTATTAATATCGGAATCAATTCTTGAAAAGATGAAAAAAAGCATCGCCTTCGCGGTTCTGTTTTTGGTCGCCGCTTCCGTTACGAAAGCGCAGCAACCGCTCACTCTCGACTCCTGCCGGCAAATGGCGTTACGCAACAATACGCAGCTGCGCATATCCGAAGCCAAGATAAAAGCGGCGCATTACAACCGGAAAGCCGCTTTCGCTACCTATTTTCCGGGCATCGACGTCACCGGCGGGTATCTGTACAGCTCCCGCGAAATATCTCTGTTGAACGAAAATCTGCAAAAGAGTTTGCCTCAACTCGGTACGGCATTGGTACAGAATCTGGCAACGGCAGCGGCTTCAAATCCTGTATTGGCAGGAGTGCTGGCAACTCTCGGTGGCGGATTGGAAGCCCCGCTGAATCAATTGGGGCAGACTGTCGTCGATGAATTTCACACCGATACGCGAAATATGTTTGCCGGCACCGTAACCCTCATGCAGCCTATCTACATGGGCGGGAAAATTCGTGCGTACAACAAAATCACCCATTATGCCGAAGACTTGGCGAAAAGCCAACACAATACCGAAGTACAGGAACTCGTTTACAAAATAGACGAACTCTATTGGCAGGTCGTATCGCTCAGTTATAAAAAGCAACTCGCCGAAAGCTACGCCCGATTGCTCGACGAACTCGACAACAACGTGCAAGCCATGATCGACGAAGGCGTGGCTACCCGCTCCGATGGACTCTCCGTCGCCGTCAAAGCCAACGAGGCGCAAATCACCCTTACTCAAGTAACCGACGGTCTCAGTCTGGCAAAAATGGTACTCGCCCAAATGTGCGGGCTGCCCATCGATGCAGGCTTCCAATTGAACGATGAAGTTGCGCCCGTCGAAAACGAAACAGCCCTTCAACCCGAAACCGTCCCCATCGATATGGAAACGGTATTTGCCAACCGCAGCGAAATACAAAGCCTCTCGTTCGCCGAAAAAATATTCCGAAACAAACAGAAAGTCGTCATGTCGGGAATGCTTCCCACTTTGGCACTTACCGGCAGCTACACGCTGACGAATCCGACTTTGTACAACGGGTTTGAACGGGAATTCAAAGGAATCTTCAACGTCGGCGTCGTATTGCGCATTCCTATCCTGCATTGGGGTGAAAACATCTACAAATACCGCTCGGCAAAAGCCGATAGCTACATCGCCCGACTCAATATGAAAGAGGCGAAAGAAAAAATCGAACTGCAAGTAAACCAAGCCTCTTTCAAAGTGAACGAAGCCTACAAACGGCTCGACATGACCAAACACAATCTGGAAAATGCCGACGAAAACCTGCATAACGCCCAAACCGGCTTCAAAGAAGGCGTGCTCACCACCAGCAACCTGCTGGAAGCCCAGACGGCTTGGTTGAAAGCCCAATCGGAATACATCGATGCCCGCATCGGCGTCAAACTCTGCGATGCCTATCTCAGCAAAGCCGTCGGCATGATGCCATATTGATTTACCAAAACAGTAACCACAAATTTATTTTACAATGGATAACTCTAATAAAGAAAAGGGATTGACTATCGGATTGGTTGCGATAATTCTCGTTATCGTATTGCTCGCCCTCATCGGCTTCTTCTTGTTGGACCCGAAAACGGAAATCGTTCAAGGGCAAGCCGAAGCCACGCAAATACGCATATCCGGAAAACTTCCCGGTCGTATTGCCGAATATTGGGTAGAAGAAGGACAGCGCGTACATCGCGGCGACACGCTGGTGCGCATCTCTTCGCCCGACGCCGAAGCCAAACTCCTGCAAGCCTCCGCCATGGAGAGTGTTTACAAAGCCACCAACGAAAAAGTCGATAACGGCGCGCGCAAAGAGGTGATACAATCGGCTTACGATATGTGGCAAAAAGCATTGGCAGGATTGGAAATAGCGAAAAAATCGTTCGACCGCATGAATGCCCTTTACGAAAAAGGCGTCATCTCCGCCCAAAAGCGCGATGAAGTCGAAGCACAATACAAAGCGATGGTCGCTACCGAAAGCGCCGCCCGCGCCCAATACGATTTGGCAGTCAGCGGTGCGCAAAGCGAAGACAAAAAAGCGGCGGCCGCCATGGTGCTTGCCGCACAAGGTGGCGTGAATCAGGTGAAATCGGTACTGGCAGATTCCTATCTGACCGCTCCTGTCGACGGCGAAGTGTCGGAAATATTCCCCAACGTGAGCGAACTCGTGGGCACCGGCGCTCCTATCATGAACGTACTGCAACTCGACGATATGTGGGTAACGTTCAACGTGCGCGAAGAGCTGTTGAAAGACTTCACGATGGGTAAAGAAATAAATGTCGTCATACCGGCACTCGGCAATGAAAAAGCCGTGCTCAAAATCTATTTCATAAAAGATATGGGCAGCTATGCCGTATGGAGAGCCACCAAAGCTACGGGAAGCTACGATGCACGGACGTTCCAAATCAAAGCCCGCCCCACAAGTCCTATCAAAGACTTGCGACCGGGAATGTCGGTACTGATACAAAAATAGAGGCGTTTGCACACAATGGAAAAAGAGACGACGGTATTCGGCACTTTGCGGAAATTGATGCGTAGAGAGTGGCACGCGTTGGTGTCGCGTCCGCTCTATTGGACAATCATGATTTGCGCGCCGCTGTTCTGCTATGTCTTTTTCCTTTCGCTGATGGATAACGGGCTGCCCGAAAAACTGCCCACTGCCGTCGTCGATCTCGACCATAGCGCCACCTCCCGCAACCTGACCCGCCAGCTTACCACATACCAAACGCTCGACATCACGGCCCAATATGTGAGCTTTGCCGAAGCCCGTCAAGCCATGCAGCAAGGAAAACTGTTCGGCTTCTTGGTGATTCCGGAATCGTTCGAGGCCGACCTTTATGCCAACCGCCAACCGCAAATACCCTATTTCACCACCAGCGTCTACTTCATTCCCAGCGCGTTGATATACAAGAGCTTCACCACCATGACGACGCTCGCCGCCGGTGCTGCCGTACAGCAAACCCTGTTGGCAAAAGGCGAGTACGAGCGCGACATCATGCCGCAGATACAGCCCATTACGGTGGATATGCACCCACTCGGAAACCCGTGGACAAACTACTCCATATACCTCAACAACACTTTTCTGCCGGGCATATTGGAGGTATTGATACTTCTGGTAACCATTTTCTCGATAGGCTCCGAAGTCAAAGACGGGACATCGCGCGAATGGCTGAATACCGCCAACAACAATATCCTCTTGGCAATCATCGGGAAGCTGCTGCCGCAAACGCTCATCTTTTTCATCATGGGCATATTCTGTCAGTCGCTGCTCTACGGCTATTGCGGATTCCCGCTACAAAACGGCATTCTGCCCATGTCAGCAGCCATGTTCCTTTTCGTCGTGGCGATACAGGGCACGGGCGTACTCTTTTTCAGCATCATTCCCTCGCTGCGCCTCGCACTGAGTGCCGGCTCGCTGTTGGGTGTCGTATCGTTTTCCCTTACGGGATTTTCATTCCCGTCCGAAGCCATGTACTCGACATTCCATCTCTTGACCGACATTCTGCCCCTGCGACATTACTTCATCATCTACGTCGATCAGGCATTGAACAGCATTCCGCTCTACTACTGCCGGATTCACTATCTCGCGCTCCTCGTTTATCCGTTATTGGCACTTTGTTTCCTGCCGCTGCTCAAAAGAGCGTTGCGCCAACAAGTCTACATACCTTAATATATACCGATATGAAAACAGGATTTTTCGCTTCATTGAAAAACGGGTTGGCAGACACCATTCGTATCTGGCGGCAAGAATACGTATCGGTATTCAAAGATATGGGCGCGATGTTGTTTTTCTTCGTCTTGCCTTTTGCCTATCCTCTGTTATACGCATTCATCTACAATCCGGAAGTGGTACGGGACGTACCCCTTGTCGTCGTCGATAACTCCCGCACGGTACTGAGCCGGGAGCTGTGCCGGCGTGTCGATGCCTCGCCCAACACGGCAATCGTTTCTTACTGCGCCAATCTCGACGAAGCAAAAGACTTGATGTACCGGCGCGTGTGCCACGGCATCATGGAAATTCCTGAAGATTTCAGCAAAAAGGTGGTACAGAACGAACAAAGCCCCGTTCTGTTCTACTCCGACATGAGCATTCTCATCAATTACAAAAACTTCTTGGCGACTCTCACGGAAATAACCCTCGACATGGGCAAGGAGTTGCAGAGCGAAAAATTGGTAGGCGCCACCGCGAAACAAATCGATATGGCAACCAACCCCATACCCGGATTTTCCATCGTACTCTACAACCCGACCGGAGGATTCGCCTCGTTCCTCATGCCGGCGTTGCTCATAGTCATCTTGCAGCAAAGTATCATCTTAGGCATCGGATTGCTTGCCGGAGGGCGGCACGAACATAGAAAGCTCTCCCCCGAAACCCGACAAGAGAACGTATGGCACCTGTTGTTCGGAAAATCGGCTTGCTATTACAGTCTTTACATCATGACGGTAATGTACACGCTGCACATCATTCCGTGGCTGTTCGACTATCCGCAACTCGGCAACCAATGGGATATATACATCTTCCTGTTGCCGTTCCTGCTCTCGTCGATATTCTTCGGCTTGACACTGTCGGTACTGGTACGCGAGCGCGAAAGCGTATTCTTGGTCATCGTCTTCACCTCTATGGTATTCCTCTTCGTAAGCGGCGTTACATGGCCCTACGACCGAATGCCGCTCGTGTGGAAAGTTTTGGGTGGATTCATTCCCTCGACATGGGGAGTGGAAGGTTTTCTGCGCTTGAACTCCGAAGGCGCAACGATGCCCGACGTCAAGGAAGAATTTTACAGCCTTTGGGGTCTTACCCTGCTCTATTTCTTCACCGCTTACGGCGTCATTCATTACCGTCAGTGGAAAGAGAGAAAAGCCCTCGCTGCCGTCGAAACGGAATAATCCGTTACTCCTTAAAATCTTTCAACGTCAGTTGCAGCTGCTGTCGACCAACGTAAATACGGCTTTTCACCGTGCCGATGGGTATGCCTATCTTGCGAGCGATTTCGTGATATTTATATCCCGATAAATAAAGAGAAAACGGAATTTTATACGTTTCATGGAGCGACTCTACGGCTTCATGTATTTCGCGCACATCGCAACCCGCATCGGAAGACTCCGACGATAAAAAATCGAAAGAAAAATTTTCAATCCGTGCCCACTGTTCGTCAGGCAGACGACACTGCCTGACAGTACGGTTGTATTCATTGAAATAAAGGTTGCGCATCACCGTGTAAATCCACCCGTCCAGATTGATTTCCTCCTTATACGCATGACAAGCCGCCAGAATCTTCAACATTGTCGATTGCAGCAAATCGCGGGCTTCTTCACAATCCGACGTCAAATTGTAAGCCCATTGATACATTTCCTTTTGATTACGGACCAAATAATCGGTCAAAACATGTTTATCCATTCCCTTACAGCCTCCCCTTTCTCGGGCTTTTTCTCTTAAACAAATTTAAGAGTTTTCTTGTTCGGTGGATACTTGCTTTCCCCTATTTTTTTGAAAAAAAATAAATTTATCTTCCAAAGGAGCTCTATAACGCTGAAACTTTGATGCCGACAGCCGTTATCCCATCCAACTCCAAATCCTGCATTCCCTGCTGTATGGCAATATGCCAAAGCCCAGACCGGTCGAACCGGAATGCCTGCCGATATAAAAATTCATATTGTATCGAAGCCCCGATTCCCGACCCGAGCCATCGGCCGTATTCATCTGCCAGACGAATGTTCACCGTATCGACCGTCGCCGTATTGTCGGGCGCCACCGTCGTTACGAAAAGCCATAAGTTGCTGTACGGATAATCATCGGTATATCGCAGGCGCAATGCCACGTCGTACACTCCGACCGTATCGGAAACAGGCACCTCCATACGCACCGGCGAATCGGCAAGCCACCCCGATACCGGCACCGACTCATACCACTGCATATTGTTTCCGTCGAAACGGCACGACGCCAACACGAGCGTCGAGAGCAACAAAATGCAGCAGCTATTGATTATCGGTCGGTTGTTGGGGCGCAGCATTATCATCGTTCGTAAAATTACGCCGGTTGTTTTTATTATTGTTGTTTCCGTTGTGGCGGCGATTGTGCCGGTTCTCGCCGCGTGCATTGAAGCCCGACTGCTGCTCCCTGTTGTTTTCAGGGCGTTGGGCACCGCCGCCGTTGCGATTTTTCTTTTTCCGGTTGTTGCCGCCCTGACGGTTTTTCTTGTCGAAACGGGTAAGGCTGTCCTGCCCCACCACATCTTCAAACTCTTTCCGTACAGGTTCGGTGCTTTCCATCGCCAACTTTTCGGGTTTGATGCCCCGCTTGTTGAGGGCGATGACCTCGAAGGCTCGCGAAGCATCGACGGTTACCAGATTGGCTGCCACCTCTTTCGACGACGAATAGGTGAGCTGCCGTTTGAAAATATCGGTCTTGAAATGGTAGAAAGTACCCTCCTGCGTTTCCAACGGAATCTCCCGCGAAGGCAGTCGCTTGAAACTCTCGACGTAGGCATCGACCTCGAAATTGAGGCAGCATTTCAGCTTGGCGCACTGCCCCGCCAACTTCTGCGGATTGAGCGAAATATCCTGATAACGGGCGGCACTGGTGGCAACAGACACGAAATTACTAATCCATGACGAACAGCACAGCTGCCTGCCGCACGGTCCGATGCCGCCGATGCGTCCCGCCTCCTGCCGCGCACCGATTTGTTTCATTTCTATGCGCACATGGAAAACATCTGCCAGCACTTTTATCAACTGCCGGAAATCGACACGGTCGTCGGCAATGTAATAAAATATCGCCTTATTGCCGTCGCCCTGATACTCCACATCGCCGATTTTCATGTTCAGATGCAGGTCTTCCGCAATTTTTCGGGCGCGGAGCATCGTATCGTGTTCGCGCGACTTGGCTTCTTTGAATTTTTCGAGGTCGTTGGATTTTGCTTTCCGGTAGACCCGCTTCAAATCGGGATTGTCGAGCCGCACGCCGTTTTTCCGCATTTGCAGCAAAACCAGCCGGCCGGTAAGCGAAACGACGCCTATATCGTGTCCGGGATTTCCTTCCACCGCCACGATGTCGCCTTTTTCGAGACGAAGATGCGCCGAGTTTTTATAGTAGCCTTTCCGTGTATTCTTGAATTGCACCTCCACCATTTCCGTATCGTCGTGCGACTCCGGAATGTCCGCCAGCCAGTCGCAGCAGCCGAGCTTCCCGCCGCACTGCGCCACGACTGCCGCTGACAAATCGGGCGAAACAGCCGCCGACGTCTCCGGCACGGGGACATTGTTGGGGGCAATATCGGATTGTTTGTTGTCCATAATCTTCCTGTCTTGCAACGCCCTGCGGGCAAGCGAACGTCATGCCGCCTCCCCGCCGGACAAAAGAAAATGAGCTTTCGTGTTTATTTGGCGAAACTTACCGCACGGGTTTCGCGGATTACCGTAATCTTCACCTGTCCCGGATAGGTCATTTCGTCCTGTATGCGCTTGGCGATTTCCGACGACAGCGTTTCGATTTCGGAATCGTCTATCTTGTCGGCGCCCACGATTACGCGCAATTCGCGACCGGCTTGTATGGCATACGTTTTCAATACGCCCGGATAAGAGAGCGCCAACTGCTCCAAATCGTTCAGCCGTTTGATGTAGGCTTCGACGATTTCGCGGCGGGCACCCGGGCGGGCGCCTGAAATGGCATCGCACACCTGCACGATAGGTGCCAACAGGCTGGTCATTTCCGTCTCGTCGTGGTGCGCCCCGATAGCATTGCATATCTCCGGTTTTTCCTTGTATTTCTCCGCCAGCTTCATACCCAGCAGTGCGTGCGGCAGTTCCGGCTCGTCGTCGGGTACCTTGCCGATATCGTGCAAGAGTCCGGCGCGTTTGGCTTTCTTCGGGTTCAATCCGAGTTCCGAAGCCATGATGGCGCAAAGGTTCGCCGTTTCGCGGGAGTGTTGCAACAGGTTCTGTCCGTAAGACGAACGGTATTTCATCTTGCCCACCAAGCGAATAAGTTCGGGGTGCAGACCGTGTACGCCCAAATCTATTGTCGTGCGCTTACCGGTTTCTATGATTTCTTCTTCCACCTGTTTTTTCACTTTGGCAACGACCTCTTCGATGCGGGCGGGGTGTATGCGACCGTCCGTTACCAGCTGGTGCAGAGCCAGACGGGCGATTTCGCGACGCACCGGATCGAATCCCGAAAGCACGATGGCTTCGGGCGTGTCGTCCACGATGATTTCGATTCCCGTAGCCGCTTCGAGGGCGCGGATGTTGCGACCTTCGCGACCGATTATGCGACCCTTTATTTCATCGGAATCGATATGGAATACCGTTACCGAATTTTCTATCGCCGTTTCGGTAGCCACGCGCTGTATCGTCTTGATGACGATGCTCTTGGCTTCCTTATTCGCCGTCATGCGGGCTTCGTCCATGATGTCGTTGATATACGATGCCGCCTGCGTTTTTGCCTCTTCTTTGAGCGACTCGACAAGGCGCTCTTTCGCCTCCTCCGCCGACAAACCCGAAATGTGTTCGAGTTTTTCTACTTCGGCTTTATGCAGGCGTTCCAGCTCCTGCTTCCGCTTCTCGACCATTTCCACCTGCGCATCGAGATTGGTGCGCACGGCGTCGGTTTCCGTTTTTTTGCGCTGCAACTCCTGTTGCTGCTGGTTGAGTTGCATTTCGCGCTGCCGTATTTTCGCCTCTGCCGACTGCACTTTGGCGCTGCGTCCGGCAAGCTGGTTTTCGAGGTCGGCTTTCATGGAAATGAATTTCTCTTTCACTTCCATCATTTTATTGCGTTTTATCGTTTCCGCTTCCGTTCTCGCTTCTTCGAGAATCGAACGGGTGCGCCCGTTCAAACGCACTTTGTAGATTACAAAGCAGAGCAGCAGCGCTACGGCAAGCCCTGCCACGATTCCTATCACTAATGATATAGGTTCCATATTGTCGTAATTTTAGTTAAAAAAAAGCACCGCATCAATATTTGAAAATATTGTTGCAGTGCGGGTTATCCAGTATGTTTGTAATCAATCTTCTATCCCGGTCTCAGGCTCGGGAGTCTGCAAATAGCTTTCGAGTTCCTTGTCTATACGGAGCAATTCCCCGTTCAGAATCTCGGCATCTTTCGATGCTTCCAGAAACAGATAATCGTAAGCGATATCCCATGCCGCAAGAGAGAGAAAGTCCTGCGTATCTTTTTTCGACTGGGACATCTGCTGCTGATATTTTCTGTACCGTCGTCCCACTTCCTCGGCGGCGCCCCGCGCGATAGGTTCCTGTGTACTGAGTTTGTCTCTCGATACGGCCAGGGTGTAAGACCGGTTGGCTATCGTAACAGTTATTCGTTGTTTACTTTGTTTATCGTCCATCGCATCTAATCGTTTAACAAAGAGATGCACTTGTCGATTTCCCGCACCAACTTTTCAAATCGGCTGCGCGCTTCCGAAAAATCGCCTTTTTCGGAAACAACGGCTTGTGCCATAAGCAGATTCCGGTATTTCGACTCTATCCCTTCCAGTTTCTTTTTCAACTCCTCCACTGTATTGTTTCGCTCCCGCAATCGGCTTTCCAGTTTTTCGCATCGCTCGCGCAATGCCTCATGGCGGGTTATCAATTCAGTTACATGAGTATGCAAACTGTCTATTGCATTTCGGGGACTGTCTGCCATATAGATACACCAAAATCTACACAAAGATAGATATTTTCTTTCGATTCGGCAACTATTTCCCTGTCTTTTCATTATTTTTTCGATTTATTTTTATTATTTTTGACTCTCATACAAACTTTATCATTACCTTTGCGTCTGTTTTTACAGCCCTGAAAGCCTTACTGACAGGGCATTTTCTCGCAAAGACAAGGAAAGAATAATAAGGTAAAAAAAATAATTCTCTAAGCATCTTAACAAAAAAACAGAACGTGATTATGAAATCAATCCGATTTTCTATCCGCATCGTTGCTTATGCAACACTGTGTGCCACACTGTTTTCCTGTGGAGGAAAAGGCACGCAGGGACAAGGAGGATTCGCTCGCGAATACCATGTTCAGACTTTGGAACCTTCCGGAATGGAATGGTACAGCAATTATCCGGCAGCCATCAAAGGAAAACAAGACATAGCCATACGCCCCAACGTAAGCGGCTTCATCACGGAATTGTGCGTCGATGAAGGCTCCCTCGTGAAAAAGGGCGACGTGCTTTTCGTCATCGATACGATTCCCTACAAAGCCGCGCTGAAAATAGCCGAAGCCAACGTCGAAGTGGCAAAATCCGCTACCGAGACCGCCCGCCTCACAGCCGAAAACAAACAGGAACTCTATCGTAAAGGCATCATCAGCGAATACGAAATGCAAATGGCGCAAAACTCGTATGCCTCCGCCAAAGCCCAACTGGCTGAAGCCGAAGCCCAATTGGTCAATGCCCGCAACAACGATTCGTTCACCCGCGTAACCAGCCCACTCACCGGTGTCGTAGGCGAAATTCCTTTCCGTGTGGGCAGTCTGGTATCGCCCTCGACAGCAACGCCCCTGACGACCGTTTCCGACAACTCCGAAATGTATGTTTATTTCTCCATGACCGAGCGTCAGATTCTGGAAATGGCAAACCAATACGGAGCAAACAATTTCCTGAGCAAACTCCCCGCCGTATCGCTGCGGCTCTCCGACGGCAGCATCTACCCCTTGAAGGGTAAAATCGAAACCGTCAGCGGTATCATCGATGCGCAAACCGGTTCGTCGGTCATGCGCGCCACCTTCAAAAACCCCGACAAACTGCTGCGCAGCGGCGGCAGCGGCGTCATCATGATTCCGATGAAAAACGATGCAGCCATACTCATTCCGCAAAAAGCCACCTTTGAAATACAAGACAAAAAATTCGTCTATGTACTCACCGACAGTTCTACGGTAAAATCGACCGAAGTGGGCATTTCTGCTATCGACAACGGAAAAGAATACATGGTTACTTCGGGTGTGAAAGCCGGCGACCGCATCGTCATCGAAGGTGTCAATACCCTCAAAGACGGCATCGCCATCAAAGTAGCCGCTAACAACTAATAAACAACTTCGTAAAGAGGTAAAAAGATATGAAGTTAGACAGATTCATCAACCGTCCGGTACTCTCGACCGTCATCTCCATTTTCATGGTCATATTGGGAGCTTTGGGATTAGTATCCATACCTATCACCCAATACCCGGACATAGCACCGCCTACCATACAGGTATCGACCACCTACACGGGTGCCAATGCCCAAACGGTGCTCAACAGTGTCATCGCACCTTTGGAAGAAGCCATCAACGGTGTGGAAAACATGATGTACATGACTTCCTCCGCCACCAACACAGGCTCCGCCACCATCACCATATATTTCAAACAGGGCACCGACCCCGATATGGCGGCAGTCAATGTACAAAACCGCGTTGCCAAAGCGCAAGGTCTGCTGCCGGCGGAGGTTACGCAGGTGGGTGTGATTACGCAGAAGCGACAGACGAGTATGCTGGTCGTATTCTCTCTGTACAGTACCGACGACCGTTACAACTTCGATTTTCTTGAAAACTACATGAAAATCAACGTCATTCCGCAGGTACAGCGTGTTCCGGGCGTAGGCGATGCCAGCGTCATGGCATCGGACTACTCCATGCGCATCTGGCTCAAACCCGACGTGATGGCGCAATACGGTCTTATGCCGAGCGACATAACCGCCGTTCTGGCAGAACAAAACATCGAAGCCGCTCCGGGTCAATTCGGCGACCAAGGCAACCAGTCGTTCCAATACGTGCTTACGTATAAAGGACGTTTGCAGACTGCCGAACAGTTCGGCGACATAATTATACGCGCCAACCCCGACGGGCAGATTCTCTACCTGAAAGATGTTGCCGAAATCGAATTGGGTCGTCTGACTTACGGTTTCAAAAACTTCATGAGCGGACACAACGCTGCAACCGCTATCGTATATCAGACAGCCGGTTCCAACGCCACCGAAATCATCAAAAACATCACCGCGCTGCTCGACGATATGAGCAAAGACCTGCCGGCAGGTATGGCTTTCTCGGTATCGATGAATGCCAACGACTTCCTTTTCGCCTCTATCCATGAGGTGGCAAAAACGCTCGTCGAGGCATTCCTGCTCGTATTCCTCGTCGTCTATGTTTTCTTGCAGGATTTTCGTTCTACGCTTATTCCCGCCATTGCCATTCCGGTATCGCTCATCGGTACGTTCTTCGTGCTGTTCCTTATCGGATTCAGTCTCAACCTGCTGACACTCTGCGCGCTCGTGCTGGCTATCGCCATTGTGGTCGATGACGCCATAGTCGTCGTCGAGGGTGTCCATGCCAAGCTCGACCAAGGCTACAAGTCGCCGCGCAAAGCGGCTATCGACGCCATGGGCGAACTCTCGGGCGCCATTCTCTCCATTACGCTGGTCATGATGTCGGTGTTCATTCCCGTGAGCTTCATGACGGGAACATCGGGAACATTCTACCGTCAATTCGGTCTGACGATGGCAATCGCCATCGGCTTCTCGGCTGTCAATGCCTTGACATTAAGTCCTGCCTTGTGCGCCGTCCTGCTGAAACCGCATAAAGACGAAAAAGAGGGCAAGCCCTCTATGACAAAACGTTTCCAAACGGCGTTCAATGCCGCTTACGATTCGCTGCTCTCCAAATACAAAGTCGGCGTATCGCACTTCGTCAAACATAAAAAACTTTCATTTGCAGGCGTCATCGTGGGCATCGCTGCGCTTATCGTTCTGATGAACACCACCCCGACGGGACTTATCCCCAACGAAGATACAGGTACTATCATGATTACCATCGACTTGCAACCGGGAAGCTCGCAAGAGCGCACCGAAGCCGTCGTGCAGCAAGTCAATGAAATACTCATGTCGCACCCCGCCGTCGAAAGCACGACCGGTATCTTGGGATTCAGCCTTATCGGCGGACAAGGCAACACATATGCCTCGTTCTTCGTCCAGCTCAAACCGTGGGACGAACGTAAAGGCAAAGGCATGGACGTCAATTCGGTCATCGGCGTCATCTACGGACGATGCGCTCTCGAAGTGAAAGACGCCCGCGTACTCTGCTTCGCGCCGCCTATGATTCCGGGTTACAGTATCAGCAACGGTTTCGAATTTAACCTGCAAGACAAGACGGGCGGCTCGCTCGACAACTTCTATCAGGTGGCACAAGATTTCCTCGCCGAACTGACGAAGCGTCCGGAAATATCTACGGCTGCAACGACGTTCAACCCGACATTCCCGCAATACCTCGTCGATGTCGATGTTGCCAAGTGCAAACGGGCAGGCATATCGCCGAGAGACGTATTGAGCGCTCTACAAGGCTACTTCGGCGGTATATACGCTTCCAACTTCAACCGGTTCGGCAAGCTCTACCGCGTCATGATACAAGCCGACCCGCAAGCGCGCGTCAGCCCCGAAAGTCTGAACAACATCAAGATACGCAACGGCGCCGAAATGGCTCCCATCACCAACTTCATCACGCTGAAAAAGGTATATGGTCCCGACGTCATCAAGCGTTTCAATATGTTCACCGCCATGACCGTCAATGGTAACCCCGCTGCCGGATACAGCTCGGGCGAAGCCATCAAAGCTATCCAAGAGGTGGCAGCTTCTTCGTTGCCCGTAGGTTTCGGATACGAATTTTCGGGTATGACGCGTGAAGAGCAAAGTACGAGCAGCGGCACCACCGCTATTATCTTCATGCTCTGCTTCGTATTCGTCTATCTGTTGTTGAGTGCGCAATACGAAAGCTACATTCTGCCTCTCGCCGTATTGCTCTCCGTACCGTTCGGTCTGGCAGGCAGCTTCATCTTCGCCTCTATCATGGACGTCGAAAACGACATCTACCTGCAAATCGCCTTGATCATGCTCATCGGTCTGTTGGCAAAGAACGCCATTCTTATCGTGGAATTTTCGCTCGACCGCCGGCGCACCGGTATGCCTATCATCAATGCCGCCATCAGCGGTGCGGCAGCCCGTCTGCGTCCTATCCTCATGACCTCTTTGGCAATGGTCATCGGTCTTTTGCCCATGATGTTCGCACACGGTGTCGGCGCCAACGGCAACAGCACGCTGGGTTCGGGTGCCGTAGGCGGCATGCTCATCGGTATGATATGCCAGATATTCGTCGTGCCGGCATTGTTCGTCGTATTCCAGACCATTCAGGAAAAAGTGAAACCGCTGGTATGGAACGACCTCGACAACAAAGATATTCTTGCCGAAATCGAGCAATATACCAAATCGAAAAAACAATAAAGCGAAACGCAGTATGAAACGAATCATTCTATATACCGTATGCGGCATGGCCTTGGCTTCGATGCTCAACAGCTGCCACATATACCGAAAATACCAACGTCCCGACGATATAACGACGGAAGGTCTGTTCCGCGACACGATACCCGCCGGCGAAGCGCTGCCCGACGACAGCCTCAATATCGGGGATATGGATTGGACGGAGATTTTCACCGACCCCGCGTTACAAACGCTTATCCGTGCGGGATTGGAGAAGAACAGCGACCTGCAAAGCGCGCTGTTGCAAGTCGAGGCGGTACAAGCCGATTTCAAGGCGGCACGGCTGGCATTCCTGCCGTCGTTCACCCTCGCCCCGCAGGGTGCCGTCAGCAGCTTCGACCACAAAAAGGCATCGTGGACCTATAACGTGCCCATTACCGCAAGCTGGGAAATCGACATCTTCGGCAGGCTGATGAACTCCAAACGGAACGCAAAAGCCGCCCTCGTACAGAGTAAAGCCTACGCACAAGCCGTCCGCACGCAAATCATCGCCGCCATTGCCAACGGCTACTACACACTGCTGATGCTCGACAAGCAGCTCGCCATTACCGAAGAAACCGCCCTCTTGTGGGAACAAAGCGTGCAAACCATGCGCGATATGAAAATCGGCGGCATGACCAACGAAGCCGCTATCGCCCAAAGCGAAGCCAACTGCCGCATGATTGCCGCCTCCATACCGGCGCTGCGCCGGCAGATTCGGGAAACGGAAAACAGCCTCTCGACGCTGCTCTATCAGGCTCCGCAAACCATTGCGCGCGGCTCGTTCGACGACCAGACGCTGCCCGATATGCTGCACGCCGGCGTACCGGTACAGTTGCTGGCAAACCGTCCCGACGTGCAAGCTGCCGAAATGTCGCTGGCTTCTGCCTACTATTCGACAAACATCGCCCGCTCGGCGCTCTATCCCAATCTGGTGATTTCGGGTTCGGCAGGGTGGACGAACTCCGCCGGAAGCGCGATTATCAATCCGGGAAAACTCCTGCTCTCGGCAGCCGCCTCGCTCGTGCAGCCAATCTTCAACCACGGCAGCAACTTAGCTCGCCTCAAAGCCGCCAAAGCGCAGCAGGAAATCGCCGCTATCGGATTTCAGCAGACAATACTCAACGCCGGCAAAGAGGTGAGCGATGCGCTCTACCAATACCAGTCGTACAATGAAATACTCGCCCAGCGCCACTTGCAGGTGGCAGCCCTGCACGATGCCGTAGAGTATACCGAATCGCTGATGAAGCTCGGCACCTCGACCTACCTCGAAGTATTGACTGCCCAGCAGTCGCTGCTTAGCGCGCAGTTGTCGGAAGTGTCGGACACCTACCAGTCCATGATTGCCGTCGTAAGCCTCTACCACGCCTTGGGCGGCGGTCGTGAAATAGCGGACGAAAAAAAATGAATTCCTTAAAAACGTACATACTATGATCAGCCCATTAGCATACGTCGATTCCAAAGCCCAAATAGGGGAAAACGTAACGATACACCCTTTCGCCTACATCGACAAAGACGTTGTTATCGGAGATAACTGCGAAATCATGCCCTACGCCAGCGTGCTGGCAGGTACCACGATGGGAAAAAACAATCGGGTGTTTCAGGGCGCTATACTCGGCGCGGAGCCGCAGGATTTCATGTTCAAAGGCGAAGCCACCCGTTTGCAGATAGGCGACAACAACTATATCCGCGAATACGCCATTATCAATAGGGCTACTACCCCCGAAGGCGAAACCGTCATCGGAAACGGCAACTACCTGCTCAAAGGCACCCGCATCGGACACGACAGCCGCGTCGATGACTCCTGCATCTTGGGCAACGACAGCGACATCGCCGGCAACTGCCACATACACAGCTGCGCCGTACTCGCCGGTCGTGTCATCATCAAAGACAATTGTCGGGTAGGAAGCTGGGCGCTGGTAAAAAGCGGCTGCCGCAGCGACAAGGACATTCCGCCCTACATCTTGGCAGCCCACAACCCCATCAAATATGCGGGTATCAACGCCTACATACTTCGTCAGCACAATTTCAGCAACGAGGCCATCGAAAACATCGCCCTCGCCTACCGGCAGGTCTACTCGTCGGGCACCAGCCTCGAAAACGGTATACTCCGCATCAAAGAGGTCGTGTCGCGAAGCCCTGAGATAGATTACATTCTCTCTTTCTTGGAAAGCGCGAAAGGCATCATCGATACCTCCGGCGAAAACAACTGACAACGATTCTCCTTATATAAGATGTGCCCGCCCTGCCGAATCATCGGCGCGGCGGGCATGTTTATAAAAAAACGCACGGTTCGGTCGATACGATTAAACTTTTTGCGACCGGACAAGTCTAATGATAAATCAATATAAATTACCATGAAAAAATTTCTGCTATCGACCCTTTTATTGACAAGCGCCCTATGCCTGTTCGCCCAAGACCCGCGCGAACGGGTCTATAACTACGAAGTGCTACACCCGAGCCATCAGGTCAAGCCGCTTGTCGAAGGCTATGCCACAGAACGGGTTTGCGAAAAGTTGGGACGCGGACTGACCGCCGCCCTGTCGGAAGACGGCAAAGGTATTTACCTCAGCTGGCGGCTGCTCGCCGACGACCCGCAAACCGCCGCTTTCCACCTCTACCGAAGAGTGGGCGGAAAATCCAAACGACTGACAAACAAACCGATAACGCAAACGACCGATTTCATCGACCGCAATCCCGTCAAAGGAGTTGCTGAATATCGGGTAATCCGCGCCGACAGCGACCCGAAAACCGTTAGCGAGGAATCCTCGCCGTGGGTGGCAGCCGATTTCGACAAGCTGCAAAAATCGCCCCGCTACGTTTCCTTCAAGACCGAAGGGCGCGTGGGCAAGCTCGGCATCGGCGACCTCGACGGCGACGGCATCTTCGATTTCGTCGTCCGCACCCCCGCCACGAATGTCGACCCGGGCGTGCAGGGAATCCACTTCGACTCCATCTACACTATCTCCGCCTACCGGCACGACGGCACCCGTCTGTGGAGCTACTCGCTGGGCGAAGGCGTGGAACCGGGCGTGTGGTATTCGCCCTACGCCGTTTATGACTTCGACGGCGACGGTCGGGCAGAAGTCGCCCTGCGCATCTGTCCCGACGGCACGCGCGACTCCACTCACCACGTAATGAACGGACACGAATACCTGCTCGTACTCGACGGCGAAACAGGCAAGGAAATCGACCGCGTGCCGTGGCCCGAACGCACTTGGCGTCTGGGCGAACGCAACCGGCAGAGCCGCCACCAGATAGGCATGGCATATCTCGACGGGCGCACGCCGGCAATCCTCGCCGCTCGCGGCACCTATCGGGCGATGTTGGTCGATGCGTGGCAGCTGCACGACGGCAAACTGACCCACCTGTGGCGCTGGGACGGCGATGAAGAAAATCCCGTGATACGCAGTCAAGGTTCGCACAACATGGTAGTCGGCGACGTCGATGCCGACGGTCGCGATGAAATACTGTTGGGCGCCTGTATGCTCGACGACAACGGTTCGTTGCTGTGGTCGGCAGGCGTGGGGCACCCCGACAAAATCTATCTGACGGACATCGACCCCGCACGTCCGGGCATGGAAGTGCTGTTCGGCGTCGAAGTGCATCATGAAGACGGACGCGGCGTCTGCTGCGTCGATGCCTCAACGGGCGAACAGGTGTGGAACATCGGGCATAACACGTTCCACGTAGGCGACGCCATGGTGGCTGACATCGACCCGGCTCATGCCGGATTGGAGTGCTTCGCTTCGGAAGACCGCAAAGGCGGCAGCGAAGCCCGCTACCTGCTGACGGCACAAGGCGAATCCCTGACTTCGGACTCGAAGCTCATACCGCCCTGCCGCGACTGGGTATGGTGGGACGGCGACCTGCTGCGTGAAACGATGCGCCGCCGGAGCATCATCAAATGGGGCGGCGCGACGCTGACTAAGGGCATCGAAGGCATGGTACTATTGATTGGCGACATCACCGGCGACTGGCGCGAAGAAATCGTTACCGCCGTCGGCAACGAAATCCGCATCTACTCCACCTGCATTCCTGCCGTCGACCGGCGCACGACCCTCATGCAAGACCCCATTTACCGCAGTTACATCGTCGAACGCAGTCAAGGCTATCCCCAATCGCCCGTACCTTCGTATTACTTAGGTGAACAATAAACCTTCTTAGGCAAAAATCTCTTTTAATATATCTGCGTCCGCCCTGCCGATTCATCGACAGGGCGGGCGCGTTTATCGACAAAATCCTCCTTTCGGTCGAAGCGGTTAAACCCTTTGCCAAGCCGATTGTCTAATCGATACAAACTTAAAAAACATACGATTATGAAAAAGATTTTGCTATCGACCATGCTCCTGACGAGCGCCTTGTGCCTGTCTGCCCAAAACCCGCAGGGTCATCGTCCCCAACGCGGACACGAACCCCAACACGCTACGCCCGAAATGAGAGCGCAGGCAAAAACCGACCAAATGAAAAAAACGCTCGACCTCACCGACGAGCAATACAAGGCGCTCTACGAACTCAACCTGCAAGAGGCGCAGGAACGGCAGCAATTCATGCGCACGCAGCGACAGGGCAACCGTCCGCCGCGTCCGGAGGGCGGACAAAAAGCCCGCCCGAAAAACGACCGCCCGCAAGGCGATGTTGAGACTCCCGCCCCGTTGAGCAGAGAGCAGTTACAGGAAAGCGCCCAAAAGCGCGAGCAGGAAATCCAAAAAATTCTCGGCGAAGAAAAGTACGCCCGTTGGCAAGCCGAAATGCAGAAGATGCGGGAGGCCCGTGCTTCGCGACCCGCTCCCGAACGGCAGTAACGTTTTAATCTCAAAATCTCTTTAATGATGGAGGCTCAAACCCGTAACAGGTTCGAGCCTCCGTCATTTTATTTTATTCTCTGCTAAAATGCTATTTAATAAAAAATTTTTTCAAAGTGTTGCTATTCGATATAATATTTATATCTTTGCAGCTGTAATCTCGAAAGACTTTTACAAGTGCATGATAAACCATATCGTCCCTGCACTTTATTCAAACAATGCCTTACATGGGACTGACAGGCAAAAATTTTTTGACAATGAAAAATACTTGTTTTGTACTTCTGACAACTCTTATTCTGCTGTCCGGCTGCGGCGGGACAAAATTATTCGGTGTAAAATTTGCTATTGCCTCCGACGATGAAGATTTATCCGTTCTTTCGCAAGTAACAAACAATGACGAACCTTGTATCGACCCTCATGGAGGCGATAACGGAAAAAACTTATTTTTTGCTGCTCGGGAAAACAAAAAATATTACAACATATACAAAAAGGAAAATCCTTTTTCCTCCGCCATGAGTCAAATGACAAGCGGCAAAAATTTTAACTGTGAACCGGCTTACAATGCTGCCACAGATCGAATAGCGTTTCACTGTCAAAACGAAGGCAATACGACATCGGATATTTACACGATAAAAGCCACCAAAGGGAAAGCCCAAACCCAAATTACGGAAACGTCCAATGCCTTCGAAGGAAATCCCTGCTTTTCAAAAGACGGGAAATATATAGTATATGACAAAAGATCTTATGACATTGTAAAAACTGTTTCTCATTCAGGGATTAATTCTTCCCTTCACCTTATCGAAAAAAGCGAAATCTGGTTAAAAAATTTGGAAACAGGAGAATCAATATTGTTAGGGAACGGCTATCAACCGTCATTTTCTCCTGATGATAAAAAAATTGCATACGTGAAATTTTCTGCCGACGCACAAAGCTGCAGCATTTGGATTATGGATATAGACGGGGGCAATGCCAGTCAAATTACCGATGCAAAAAAAGGATATGCCTATTATCCGAGATGGAGTCCCGATGGCAAGCGTTTGGTTTATCAAGCGGCATCTGTCGAAAGGAAGAAAAAAGATTCAGATATTTACATTATCGACATAGACGGTAATAATCCGGTACAACTGACAAAAAACAAATCTTTCGACGGCACGCCCTATTGGACGACCGACGGCTATATTTATTTCGTCTCCGACAGAGGAAACAAAGCGGGGAATTATCAAATCTGGCGTTTCAAAATAACGGATTAATCAGTCCTCTTCATTCAGTTTTTCGCCGATGATGCGGGCGGCAGTGGCGACGTAGTCGGCACAGGGACGGCGCCGGTAATAAGCCTCCGTGCGGTCTGCCGGCATCGGCGTGTCGGCACCGGCAGGCAATCCGAGCAATTCGTGACAGATAATGGAGCCGTTCTCCTTGCGGAAGCGGGCGGCAAGCTCCTGCACCACCGTATAGCAGCGCGTCTTCGCCGCCTTGTCCTGCGGGTCGGCGGAGGCATATTTCAGACCCGACAACATGAACGCCGCACTCACCGCGCCGCACACTTCACGCAGACGTCCCATGCCGCCACCCAGCGGTGCCGTCGCCAGCGCAGCCGTTTTAGCGTCCATACCGAACACATCGGCGTATGCCAGAAACACCGATTGCGCACAATTGTAACCCGCCGTAAACAATTCGCGGGCGCGGGCTGCCCGACTCTCTACATCGACCTTTTCCATAGCGTTACCACTGTATGGGGGTTATGCCGTGCGCCTGTAAATATTCGTTGGCACGGCTGAAATGGCGGTTCCCGAAAAATCCGCGATGCGCCGAGAGCGGCGACGGGTGCGGCGACTGCAACACCAAATGGCGGTTGCGGTCGATGAAATCGCCCTTGCGCTGCGCATACGAGCCCCACAAAATGAATACCAAATGTTCCCGCTCCTGCGCCAGTGCGTGTATCACGGCATCGGTAAACTGCTCCCAACCCTTGTTCTGGTGCGACCCCGCCTGATGTGCGCGCACCGTCAGCGTGGCATTGAGCAGCAGCACGCCCTGCTGCGCCCAACGGGTGAGGTTGCCGCTCGTGGGTATGGGAGTGCCCAAGTCGTCGTGTATCTCTTTGAAAATGTTTTGCAGCGACGGTGGAAAAGGCACGCCGTCGTTCACCGAAAAGCAAAGCCCGTGCGCCTGTCCGGGTTCGTGATACGGGTCTTGTCCTAAAATAACCACTTTCACCTGCTCGAAAGGGCAGGCATCGAAAGCCGCAAACATCTGGCTTCCGGGCGGATAAACCCGCGTCGTGGCATACTCCTGCCGCACAAAATCGGTAAGCTCCTTGAAATAAGGCGCCTCAAATTCCGATTGCAGCCGTTTTTTCCAACTCTCATCGATGCGTACATTCATTTTTCGATGTTTTTACAAAAATTCTTTTTGCAAAGCTACAAATAATTATTACTTTTGCCAACCGAATCGGCCCCGTAGTTTAGTGAATAGAACGTCAGATTCCGGTTCTGAAGGTCACAGGTTTGAGTCCTGTCGGGGTCACACGGTGAAATGCTCCGAATTGTCCAAAGCAGTTCGGAGCGGTTTTTTATCTGATAGACAAAGCCATTCCGACAGGGAATTTCAGAGCGCAAGAAATCTGCCGGTTATGCTCGCCGGATTGGCGGCAATCTGCTCCGGTGTACCCTGCGCAACGATTCTGCCGCCCTCTTCTCCGCCGCCCGGTCCGAGGTCGATGACGTAATCGCAGTTGGCAATCACATCGAGGTCGTGCTCAATGACGACAATGGTCGCGCCGAGTTCGAGCAGCTGTTGAAACACCCCGATGAGGGTGCGGGTATCGAGCGGGTGCAAACCGATGGTCGGCTCGTCGAAGACAAACAGACTGTCGTCTTGTCGGCACCCCATTTCGGCAGCCAGTTTCAACCGCTGGGCTTCGCCGCCCGAAAGGCTCGTGGTGGCTTCGCCGAGCGTAATATACCCCAGACCGATGCGGTCGAGCGATTCGAGGCGCGATTTCAATACCTTGTAGCGGGCAAGGGCTTTGGCGGCATCGGCAACGTCCATTTTCATCAAGTCGGGCAGCGAAAGAGCGTTTTCGCCGGCAGCCTCCAAACAGAACTCTTCCGCCCGTCGCGCATAGCGCGAGCCATGGCACTCCGGACACGGAATATCGACATCGGGCAGAAACTGCACATCAAGACTCACCGTCCCCGTTCCGTCGCACACCGGACACCGCAGCGCACCCGTATTGTACGAGAAATCGCCCGCCTTCACCGAAGCCGACTTGGCGGCAGGGGTCTTGGCAAAGAGGCTGCGCAGGTCGTCGTGCACGTTGGCATAGGTTGCCACCGTAGAGCGCACGTTGGCGCCTATCGGCGTGGAGTCGATGAGCTTCACATTTTTGATGCCTTCGGCGGAGATGCTCTCCACGTACTCCGGCAGCTTTTCACCGCGTATCGAAGATTGAAGCGCCGGCACAAGGCTTTCGAGCACCGTCGTGGTCTTTCCCGAACCGGAAACGCCCGTTATCGCCACCATGCGCCCTTTGGGAATGCGGACTTCGAGCGGGTGCACCGTGTGAATCCGTCCGGTCTTCATCGTTATCGCGCCGGCGGCAAACATCTCTGCTTCCGACGCACGTTGGCGCACCGCCGCCACCCTCTTGGCGGAAAGGAACGGCGCTATCATGGAGCGGGGATTTTTTTCGATTTGTTCCACCGTTCCCTGCGCGATGATTTCCCCGCCTTTGGCGCCGGCTTGGGGTCCTAACTCTATCAGCCGGTCAGCACTGCGAAGAATCTGCACATCGTGATCGACCAGCAGCACGGAATTGCCGTCGTCCACCAAATCTTTCATCACCCCGACCAGCCCCACGATATTGACGGGGTGCAGCCCGATAGAGGGCTCGTCGAGTACGTATATCACGCCGGTGGTACGGTTGCGGACGCAGCGCGCCAGTTGCATACGCTGACGCTCTCCGGTGGAAAGCGTCGCGCCGGCGCGGTCGAGGCTGAGATACGACAACCCCAGTTCGAGAAGCCGGCGGGAGGTATCGAAATAAGACTGACTGATGCTTTCGCACATGGGGCGCATTTCTTCGGGCAACCACGCCGGAATGCCTTTCACCCACTCGTCAAGCTGCGTAAGCGTCATTTCGCAGGCTTGCGCCAGATCGATGCCGCGAATGAGCGGCGCGAGAGCCGCTTCGTTCAAACGGGTGCCGCGACAATCGGGACATATATCCTGTTTCAAAAATTTCTCGACACGCTTCATGCCCTTGTCGTCCTTGACTTTCGACAGGGCATTTTCCACCGTATAGACGGCATTGTAATAGGTGAAATCCATTTCACCCGACACCTCCGAAGTTTTGCTCTTGTACAAAATATGCTTCTTGACGGCAGGACCGTGATAGACGATATCTTTTTCTTCGGGCGTCAAATCCTTGAAAGGTACATCGGTGCGCACGCCCATGGCGCGGCATACGTCGATCATCAGCGTCCACATCAGGGAGTTCCACGGAGCGACAGCGCCTTGATCTATCGTCAAATCCTGATTGGGAACAAGCGTCGCTTCATCGACCGTCATCACCGTACCTATGCCTCCGCACTTCTTGCACGCGCCACTGCTGTTGAACGACAGCTCTTCCGCCGACGGGGCAAAAAAGTGCGCCCCACACTCCGGACAGACGATTTCGCGACCTGCCGCCACGTTGAGCATCGGTGGGCAGTAGTGCCCATTGGGGCAGCGGTGGTTCGCCAAACGGGAATACATCAGGCGCAGGCTGTTGAGCAGCTCCGTGCCCGTGCCGAACGTGCTGCGAATGCCGGGCACCCCCGGTCGCTGCCGCAAGGCGATGGCGGCAGGCACGTAGAGTATATCGTCGAGGTCGGCTTTGGACGCCTGCGAGATGCGGCGGCGGGTATAGGTCGATAACGCCTCTAAATAGCGTCGGGAGCCTTCGGCATAGACCACGCCCAGCGCAAGCGACGACTTGCCGGAGCCGGACACGCCCGCCACTCCGACAATCTTGTTCAACGGTATATCGACATCGATGGCTTTCAGGTTGTGCACCCTCGCGCCGCGTATTTCTATTTTGTCCCGTTCCATTTCATTTCTATTTGAATGCTTGTACAAAAATAAAGAAAGAGAAGCAACAAACGCCTTTTTATCACTAAAAAATGTACGGTTTTTTCTCTCACCGGAAAATTATCGCTACCTTTATACTCGCGTAATCAACCGAAAAGAAAATGGGACACCGACTATTGAAACATACCGCCCTTGCCGTTACCGCCCTGTCGTTGGTATCGTGCAATTCTCAATCCCGACGCAAAAAGGCTACTCCCGAGCGTCCGAACATCATCTTCATACTCGCCGACGACATGGGCTACGGCGACCTGTCGTGCTACGGCTCACGCTACGTGAAAACGCCCAACATCGACAAGCTTGCCCGCACGGGCACCCGATTCGACCAGTGCTACGCCGGCAGCGGCATTTCGTCGCCCTCGCGCTGCGCGCTGATGACGGGTATGCACAGCGGCAAGGGGCGCATTCGCGACAATATGTGCACCGCCGGCGGTCTGACGGGACTTAAAATCACGCCGCGCGGCGACACCTCTATCGTCAGACGCACCAACCTGCAACCCGAAGACACCACCCTCGCCACCGTCGTCGGGGCGGCAGGCTACCGCACCTGTCTGGTAAACAAATGGCACCTCGACGGCTACGACCCTACGGCAGCGCCGCATCATCGGGGATTCGACGAATTTTACGGCTGGCTCATTTCCACCGTTTACAGCAACGACCCCTATTACTATCCCTACTGGCGTTTTCACGGCGATTCGCTCATCAACATCTCCGCCAACGAGCACGACCGGCACGTGATTCACAACACCGACCTCTCGACCGACGATGCCATTCGCTTCATCGACCGCAACCACGAAAATCCGTTCTTCCTTTTCCTCGCCTACGATGCGCCGCACGAACCTTACAACATCGACGACACTTCGTGGTACGACGACCAAGCCCAATGGGACGAAAACACCAAACGCTATGCCGCTCTGATTACCCACATGGACGAAGCCATAGGCAGATTGCTGGCGGAACTCGACCGGCTGGGTCTGCGCGAGAACACCCTCGTCATCTTCGCCAGCGACAACGGCGCTGCCATTCAGGCTCCGCTCGAACAACTGAACTGCAACGCCGGTTTTCGCGGCCGCAAGGGGCAGCTCTACGAAGGGGGCATACGGGTGCCCCTCATCGTCAATCAGCCCGGGCGCGTACCCGTCCGTCGTTTGCAAAATACGGTCTATTTCCCCGACATCATGCCCACCCTCGCCGCGCTTACCGGCGCCGAACAGGCTTTGCCGCAAGGGTATAGCGGCATGAATATTCTGCCACTGTTCTACGGCGGAGAGGCGGACACCGACCACCGCCTGCTTTACTGGGAGTTCACCGGCAAGCAGCGCGCCGCCCGCTGCGGCAAATGGAAATGCGTTACCATCAAGAAAGGCGCCCCGTTGGAGCTGTACGACTTGGAAAAAGACCCGGGCGAACAACACGACTTGGCGGCAGAATATCCCGACCTCGTACGACAGTTCGACGAGGAAATGCAGCGGCAGCACGTACCCTCGCCCTGCTGGCCGCTGGCGGGAGAAAAGTTTTGACAACTGTCGTTTTTCATCACAAAGAAAAAAATGATAGCGCCCTTTGGAAAACCCCTCTATGTCATGGCAAAGCCGGTCGGTGCGCGGTGCAACCTCGCCTGCGAATATTGCTATTATCTGGAAAAAGAGAAACTTTCCGGAAACCCTGCCGCCTGCCGACCGATGAGCGACGAGCTGCTGGAACAATTCACCCGCGACTACATTCAAAGCCAGACGATGCAAGAGGTGCTCTTTACTTGGCACGGCGGCGAACCGCTGCTGCGCCCGCTGTCGTTCTATCGAAAGGCGCTCGACCTGCAACGCCGCTATGCCGGCGGACGCCACATCGACAACGCCATACAGACCAACGGCACGCTGCTTACCGACGAGTGGTGCCGCTTCCTGCACGATAACGGCTGGCTCGTAGGCATATCCATCGACGGACCCCGAGAGCTGCACGACCGCTATCGCCGCAGCCGCGGCGGCGACCCGTCGTGGGAGAGCGTCATGCGGGGTATCGACCTGCTCCAAAAGCACAATGTGGAATGGAACGCCATGGCTACGGTCAATGCCTGCAATGCCGACCACCCGTTGGAATTTTACCGGTTCTTCCGCGACATCGGCGCGCACTACCTGCAATTTACCCCCGTCGTCGAGCGGCTTCTCCCCCACGACGACGGTCGCACGCTCGCCGCTCCCGCCGACACGGACGCTCCGCTTGCCGGCTACTCCGTCAGTCCGCAGCAATGGGGCGATTTCCTTTGCCGAATTTTCGACGAATGGGTGGTCAGCGACGTAGGGCAAATTTTCGTTCAACTGTTCGACGCCACGTTAGCCAACTGGTGCGGCATGCCGCCCGGCGTCTGCTCCATGTCGGAAGACTGCGGTCATGCGGCAGTCATGGAAGCCAACGGCGACGTTTACAGCTGCGACCATTTCGTTTTTCCCGAATACCGGTTGGGCAACATCAGGCAGCACACGTTGGTCGAAATGCTCTACGGGCAGCGTCAGCAGCAGTTCGGTCGGCAGAAACGCCACGCCCTGCCCCGTCAGTGCCGCGAGTGCAGCTACCTGTTCGCCTGCCACGGCGAATGCCCCAAAAACCGTTTTGCCACCGCTGCCGACGGCGAACCCGGGCTCAACTACCTTTGCTCCGGTTATCACGCTTTCTTCCGCCACGCCGAGCCTTGCATGGAGTATATGCGCCGCGAGATAACTGCCGGTCGTCCCCCTGCCAACGTCATGCCGGTCGCCCGCCGGCTTCTTGCACAATAAAAAATAAAAAATTACTTTTGCCTCGGAAAAAGGAGTTATGAAAATTGAAGAATTTACCGAAAAAGATATTCGTGAGGCTTCACACCTTGCCTATCCTGTGTGGGGAGTGAACTACATTGCCGATGGTCAAGATGAGAAATTTGGGTTGCTAATGTGCGAGTATATCATTCGCTATGGTTGGTATGGTGCACCTTATGCCTTTAAAATTACTGATAAAGGCAAGATGGCAGGCTGCATACTTGCGGGCAATATCAAGCAGGATAACGGTTACAACGAGTGGATTGATGAACTAATGCCCACATTCAACGACAAACAGCGCGAGGCGGCGTTAGCTCTACGCGATTATTTTGGCAATACCTCGCCAAAAGTCTATCGCTATATGCAGGCAGACAAGGATTTATATTTGTCGTTCTTTCTATCTGCCGTGCAGGGTTGCGGTAAGCAGTTGCTTGCCGAGGTTGTAGCAGGGGCAAAGAGAGATGGTTACGAGAAACTCTACCTCTGGACAGACTCTTCGTGCAACCACTCCTACTATGCCCGCCACGGCTTTGAGAAAGTCGCCGAATTCAAGTCGGACGAGTGGAAGACCAACTCCAACAACTATTTGACTTATATCTATCGCAAAAGTTTATAATGGAGAGAGACGATATCGACTTTCGGCAAAAGCGCGTTTCGATGTTATTTCGAAAAGAGATAAAGTAATACTAAAATAATTTTAATCAAATAGATATATGGCAACGATAATAAAGAGTGAAGTCAAAGATTTCCAACCCAATCCAAACAAGATAGATGGGTTTAGGCTACTGACGGATAGGACAAGAGAGGCTATGGGAATTACCCCCAAATGGCTCAATTTCGATGTACGACAGCTCAATCCTCGTGAGTGTAATGCTGCTTATCACTTTCATCGTTATGCTGAGGAATTATTTATTATCCAACAAGGTGCAGCCAAATTACGTACTCCCCAAGGCGTAGAAATAGTAAAATCAGGCGATATTATATTTTTCGAAGCAGGAGAAACGGGCGCTCATCAACTTTACAATCATACAGAAGAACCGTGTATATTCCTTGACATACGCACTTATATCGGGCATGATATATGCGAATATCCTGATTCTAACAATATTATCATCGTTCCAAATGGTGAAACCTTCAAACGCGATGAACAACACAACTATTTTGAGGGAGAAGAAGGGATTTACGATATCTGGAATAAATTAAACAAGTCTGAATAAATAAAAGATGCTTGCATTTTTATATCATTATCGGCGAAAAATTTTCGTCCGATGACCTGCCAATGTCATGCCGGTAGCCCGCCGGATTCTTGCACAATAAATTGATAATCAATTATAAAACAATAACAGCAACAGAACTATTATTTGAGTCAGCAGTATTAAGGGAATGCCATATTTGAATTTTTTGTGCAGCGTTTTATGATGCCACACTTTCATTCCTAACCAAGCCCCCACACTGCCGCCCAGCGCAGCCATCAGCAACAGCGCAGCTTCCGAGATGCGCCGTGCGGATTTCTTCGCTTTCCACTTGTCGATGCCGTACACGAAAAAAACGACCCCGTTGATGACGACAAGGCAGATAAAGAGATAATACATATACTTCGATTAAACAAGAATCATCGGAAAAGAATGCAAGCGCCTCCGAAAAAGGCGCTTGCATTTTTATATCCTTATCGGCGAAAAATTTTCGCCCGACGACACGCCGACATTTTTATGCTTTCGGCGGATAAGGGTGGTCGTACAGCGCCTGCAAAACAGCACGGTCGGCATCGGAAAGCGATTTGCCGCGCCGCGCCATCATGCGCTCCGCCATCTCCTCGACACGCGACAAAGCGACTGGGTCGAAGCCTTCGGCGCCTCCCTGCACAAAAGAATCGATAATCGTGCGAGGGAAACCGGGTCCATACACATTCGCGCCTACACCCACCATCGTCGCCGTGTTGAACATCGTATTGATGCCCGAGCGCGAATGGTCGCCCATCAGCAAGCCGCAGAATTGCAGCCCCGTAGAGTGGAAGCGGTGTTCCGTATAGTTCCACAATTTCACTTCGGCGTAGTTGTTTTTCAGGTTCGAGCAATTCGTGTCCGCCCCGAGATTGCACCATTCGCCGATAACGGCGTTGCCCAGATAGCCGTCGTGTCCCTTATTGGAATAACCGAGCATCACCACATTGCTCAACTCGCCGCCCGCCTTGCAATGCGGACCGAGCGTCGTCGCCCCGTATATTTTGGCATTCATGTTCACGGTGGCGTGGGTGCAGGCGGCAAACGGCGCGCGAATGGCGACACCCTCCATGATTTCGGCATCGCGACCGATGTATATCGCCCCGTTCTTCACATTGAGAATGGCGCATTCGAGCGTCGCCCCCTCCTCGATGAAAAGTTTAGGCGTACCGTCGGCAAAGCACGGGTCGCCGACCAGCCGGCACGAAGCGGGCAGCGGCTGCGAGGTGCGTCCCGCCGTTATGGCGCGGAAGTCTTTTTCCAACTCTTTGCCGTTCTCCCTGAAAATATCATATACGGCGCGTATCGCCGTGTAATCCTTTTCGTACCGGCGTGTCGAGGCAAACGCCTTGCTGTCGAAACCGGCACGGTCGCCGCGGTAAGCCAGCAGCGTATCGTCGGCGCCGAACAGCGCTTCGCCCTCCGACAAAGCGGCAACGGCGGCAGCCAAGTCGGCATCGGGGCAGAGATTGCCCGCCACGAACAAAGCCCTGTCGGGCACGGCAGGATATTTCACAGCCAGATACTCCGCGCTCAGCGCCGTATATTCACCCGGCAAAAAACGCTCCCATTTTTCGCGTATCGTAACGATGCCCACGCGCACATCGCTCACCGCGCGGGTGAACGTTATCGGGAGGCACGCACAATGGCTTGCCTGCGTATCGAAAAGAACGATGTTTTCCATATTCATCTGTTTTTGGTTTTTAATCTTCTGCATCTTCATCGCAACCGGCAGGGTAAAGAATAAACGTCGTGCCTCCTATCGACACGATAGCGCCGTCGTCGAGGCGTATCCGGTCGCGGCGTCCGAGCCGGATCTCCCGCAGATAGGTGCCCGACCGCGCCGAGCAGTCGCTCAATGTATAGACGAATCCGCCCTGCTTGTCGGGGCGTACGTTGAGTATGCAATGGCGGCGTTCCAAGTCGGCATCGCTGCTTTCGATGGCAATATCCACGTCGGTGCCCTTGTTGCGCCTGCCTATCACGTTGTCGCCGAGCGCGAGCGGAAACTCCTGCCGGTAGCAGCAGTTGTTTTCCAACACGACGATGCGACCGCAGTCGGGGGCATCGTCCTGCGCCGAAATTTCCTGATGCGACAGCGAAAAGCTCTTCCCGCAGTGGGGACAAGTCAAATGGAGCGACTCGCCCGCCTCGCACCGCGTTTCGTCGAAAGTTACATACCCGTCGCATCGGGGGCAAAGCACACGTTTCATCTTCTCTGTTTTTTCCGGTCGGGAGCGGTATTTTCGCCCCGCTCCATGCTGCAAAGATAAAAGTTATTTTCATAAGCGGCACAGCAGAATCGGGGAGAAACGAATATTTCTTGTTTTCCTGTCGCTTTTTACCGTTTTTTCATACATTTGCAGAACAAATCGTTTCCAATAATTTTGTTTATGAACGACCAAATCAAACAAATCGCCCACCGGTTGAAAGGTTTGCGGGAAGTACTCGACCTTTCGGTCGCCGACGTTGCCGCCGTATGCGGCTTGACTCCCGAAGCCTACGAACGGCTGGAATCGGGCGAAACCGACATTCCCGTCAGCGTGCTGCACCAAATCGGCACCCGTTACGAAATAGACCTTTCGGCGCTCATGTTCGGCGAAGAACCGCGCATGAACAGCTACTTCCTCACCCGCAGCGGGCAGGGTGCCAGCGTGCAGCGCACCAAAGCCTACAAATACCAGTCGCTCGCCGCCGGCTTCATGAACCGTAAAGCCGACCCCTTCATCGTAACGGTGGAGCCGTCGGACAGCAAAGAGATTTATCTCAACACCCACCCGGGACAGGAGTTCAACTACATTCTCGAAGGGCGCATGATTCTGCAAATCGGCGAAAAGCAATTGACCCTCAACGAGGGCGACAGCCTCTACTTCGACGCCAACCGCCCACACGGCATGAAGGCGCTCGACGGAAAACGGGTGCGCTTTCTCGCCATCATTCTCTAATACATTCAACTGGGTAAAAAAGAAATCATCATGGTAGAAAAATTCTTGCAACAGACGAAATTTTCTTCACAGGAAGATTTTATTCGGAACTTCAAAATAAAGGTGCCCGAGAATTTCAATTTCGGGTACGACGTCGTCGATGAGTGGGCACGCACCGCTCCCGACAAAAAAGCCCTCTGTTGGACGAACGACAAGGGCAAACACATCGACTTCACTTTCGCCGACATAAAACGGGAAAGCGACAAAGCCGCCGCGTTTTTCACCTCGCTGGGAATAGGCAAAGGCGATATGGTGATGCTCATTCTCAAACGCCGCTACGAATTTTGGTTTTCGATTATCGCCCTGCACAAAATCGGGGCGGTATGTATTCCCGCCACCCACCTGCTGACCGAAAAAGATATCATATACCGCTGCAACGCCGCCGACATAAAAATGATTGTGGCAGTGGGCGAAGACATCGTACTCGGGCACGTCGATCGCTCGGTGGAGGCATCGCCCTCGCTCAAATACCGCGTGTCGATAGGACCGTCGGTGCCGGAGGGCTGGCTCGACTTCCACGCCGGCACGGAGGCTGCCGCGCCTTTCGTGCGTCCGGCACACGTCAATACCAACGACGACATATCGCTGCTCTACTTTACTTCGGGTACGACCGGCAACCCCAAAATGGTGGCGCATACCTTCACCTACCCGCTGGGGCACATCGTTACCGGCTCGTTCTGGCACAACCTCGACGAAACGAGCCTGCACCTCACCCTCGCCGACACAGGCTGGGGCAAAGCCGTGTGGGGCAAGCTCTACGGGCAATGGATTGCCGGCGCCAACGTGTTCGTTTACGACTACGACAAGTTCACCCCCGCCGACGTGCTGGAGATGATAGAGAAATACCGGATTACCTCGTTCTGCGCACCGCCCACCGTATTCCGCTTCCTCATACGCGAGGACATTTCGCGCTACGACATCTCCTCGCTGCGCTACTGCACCATTGCCGGCGAAGCCCTCAACCCCAAAGTATATGAGGAGTTTTTCCGCATCACGGGCATCAAACTGATGGAGGGCTTCGGGCAGACCGAAACGACCCTCACCATCGCCACCTATCCGTGGATAGAGCCGAAACCCGGCTCTATGGGCATACCCAATCCGCAATACGACGTCGATTTGCTCACGCCCGACGGACGCCGCGCCGAAGAGGGCGAACAGGGGCAAATCGTCGTGCGCACCGACAAGGGCTATCCGATAGGACTTTTCAAGGAGTATTACCGCGACGAGGAGCGCACGCGCGAAGTCTTCCACGACAACATCTATTACACGGGCGACGTGGCTTGGCGCGACGAAGACGGCTATTTCTGGTTCGTGGGACGCGCCGACGACGTTATCAAGTCGTCGGGCTACCGCATCGGTCCTTTCGAAGTGGAAAGTGCGCTGATGACCCACCCCGCCGTAGTCGAATGCGCCATTACCGGCGTGCCCGACGAAATACGCGGGCAGGTGGTGAAAGCCACCATCGTGCTCTCCAAAGAGTACAAATCTCGCGCCGGCGACGAACTCGTCAAAGAGATACAAGACCACGTGAAGCGGGTTACCGCCCCGTACAAATATCCGCGCATCGTCGAATTTGTCGATGAATTGCCGAAGACCATCAGCGGCAAGATACGGCGCGTGGAAATACGCGACAAATCTAAATAATTCCGCCATGCCCCGCTACAAACGCATCACCGTAAAAATAGGCAGCAACGTACTCACACGACCCGATGGGACGCTCGACGTTACCCGTATGTCGGCGCTGGTCGATCAGGTGGCTGCCCTGCACAAACAGGGCATCGAAGTGATACTCGTATCGTCGGGTGCCGTGGCGTCGGGGCGCAGCGAGCTGGGCATGGAACACGACCGGCGGCTCGACGCCGTATCGGCACGCCAGCTTTTCTCGGCAGTGGGGCAGGCAAAACTCATCAACCGTTATTACGAACTCTTCAAAGAACACGGCATCGCCTGCGGGCAGATACTCACGATGAAAGAGAGTTTCTCCACCCGCCGCCACTACCTCAACCAAAAGCACTGCATGGAGGTCATGCTCGAAAACGGCGTCATTCCTATCGTCAATGAAAACGACACCGTGTCGGTAACCGAACTGATGTTCACCGACAACGACGAACTCTCAGGCATGATAGCCTCCATGATGGACGCAGAAATACTCATCATACTCAGCAACATCGACGGCATCTACACCGGCGCCCCCGACGACCCGCAGAGCCGCCTTATTCCCGAAATATCGGCAGAAAGCCGCACCGACCTCTCCAAATACATTCAGACGGGAAAATCCTCTTTCGGACGCGGCGGTATGCTCACCAAGAGCAGCATCGCCCGCAAAGTGGCGCAGGAGGGTATCGAGGTAATCATTGCCAACGGTCGGCGCGACGACGTACTCGCTGCCCTGCTCCGTCGGGACGGCACGACACCCTGCACCCGCTTTCTTCCTTCGGACAAAACGACATCGAGCATCAAAAAGTGGATTGCCCACTCCGAAGGATTCGCCAAAGGCGGAGTGCACATCAACGAACAAGCGGCGGAGCGGCTGCTCTCCCGTCGGGCGACGAGCCTGCTTCCCATCGGAGTAACCGCCGTCGAAGGCGATTTCGAGAAAGGCGACATCGTGCGGATATACGCCCCCGACAGCCGCCAGATAGGCGTCGGGCGCATCAGCTGCGACAGCTCGAAAGCACGGACGCTCATCGGCAAACAGGGCGGACGCCCCCTCATTCACTACGACTACCTCTTCCTCGACTGACCCCGCCCGCAAAACCCGAATCGGCATTACCTCACCGCAAAATTTTACCGATTATTTACCCCTCTGCTTATTTCTCTGCACTCACATAAATCATACAAACACTTGCTTTTACCTACAAAAGATATTATATTTGCATCGGTAAGAAATAAAAAACTGATGCGAGAGTCTGATATACAAAAGATTAAAGCAGTCCTACTGTACATCTTGGACAAAATGCCGAAAGAACGATGCGATGTGTATCATATCGTAAAGACGGCATTCTATGCCCAGAAATATCATTTTGTCAGATATGCTTTACCGTTGTTCAAAGATGACATTACGGCATTGCAGTTCGGACCGGTTCCCTCTCTTATATACAACGCCCTAAAAGTTGCACGAGGACAGCAAGATGCGTATCACTTTTGCGATAAACACACCCTCGACACCCTCTCATCGGCCATAAATTTCAAAGACGAGTTCTTCTCTGCCAAAGAAAAAGCGGATATGGAAAGCCTGTCGAAATCCAACATAGAGTGCCTCGATGAAGCAATCTTACAGGTAAAAGATATGGCGTTTTCCGAATTAATGGAAGCCACCCACGATAAAGAATGGTATAGAGCGTATCACTCCTCAAACAACCATACGATGGATAATATAAACATCGCGAGGGAAAACGGAGCGGACGAATTGACGATCTCCTATCTTTCCGAAAGTCTTGAAATCGATCAAATGATTAATTGATATGTTATTAGGAGACCTTGAAAGATTAAAAGACTTTCAAATCCGTATCGGAAGTGTTTTCCGAATGACATTTTATCCCCAAGATAGAGTTACCCCGAAAGGACAAGGCGCACAATCGCGAATAAAATATTTTGTAATTGTCGGTATCGATGCAAACGGTGATTATATCGGAGCGTCGTTGATTAACACAAACGTCAATATCAACTTTGCCGCAAAAATTGCGCCATACCAATTATGTATATATCCGGATAAATATGAATTTTTAGACGGTAAATACCGGTATGTGGACGGATATGCCATTAAACAGATAAAAAAAGAGCGTATCCAAAACGAGGCTGAATATATCGGGATTCTTGAAGATGACGATATTGAGAAAATCCGTGAATTATTGAGAAAATCTCCGGCTATGGATACACGCACATTGCGCCAATTCGGCATATAGTTTCCCACCAATCGGTCGTTATTCCCCTGCGACGCGTAAAGCGCAAAATCGAATTTACTTTTTTGTAAAAGATTTATCCACCTATTGCTGTTCTGTAAAAATAAAAACAGTAAATTTGTATGGCACTGGTTTATTTTAATACTACATTGATTTACAAATTATTATCCAACCTATTTTACCATGAAACTATACGACAATCTTCAAGAATCCATAAAAGTGGTGAACACTTCGGCACAAAACCTCATGTTGGGCATAAATGCCCTCGATAATGTTTTGAAAGGAATCGAACCGGGCAGCGTCGTTGTGATAGAAGGACGGGCGGACAACGGTCGGGCGGAGATGTTCAACACCCTTATCTGCAACATTGCCATTAAACAATCGCGTCCGTCGCTTATATTGAATATCTCCACGTTGGAGTCCGAATTTTACAACCGGCTCTTTTCGGCGCTTACCAATACGGACATCGACATCGTGCGAAAATCGCCTGCCGATATTTGGGCTAAACATTCCGACAAACTGCAAAAAACGAACTGCGATATAGAATTTCTCCGGTTTGCCCCTATCAAAGACATCGCCGCGTGCATAAGGGAATATGCCGCCGCAGGAGTAGAAATCGTATTTATCGACCTTTTCCAAGCCATCGACGACGACGGAGATAATCGTTACTGCATATCGGAGCGATGCTCAAAATTGTTGTATTCCCTCGCAAAAGAATATAAAATCACAATCATCTTGACAAGCAACATTTATCCGACAGAAGAACGGATAGGCGGCATACGGGAAAAACAACCGTCACTCGCCGATTTAGCCCCGTTCGGACAGCTCGACGAGTTCAGCGATGTCGTCATATCGCTGTTTGTTCCGGAAATATATAACATCAAAGAAGATTTGCAAGGCAACGATTTGACAGAGCAGGCTTTCGTTTCCATCATAAAAAATACTCTCAATCAAAAACTACCTTCCGTGCGCCTCTATTATGATGCCCAACATTTCAAAATGGAAGGCACACAACTATGGAATGCGTAAAAATCCATTGGGAATAAACGGCGATAGTCGTTTTTCACTATATTTGCAATTGGAAAGAGGCAACCCATTCCAAGACATATCGAAAAAAGAGCGTTATGCTTATCTTGTAATTGAAAAAGTCAAAATTTTAGAAAGGGACTCTGGTAATCGAAGAATATAAAATTCATTGCGTATGAATACGATTAACAAAACATTTCTTGTTAGCTGTTGCCTTTTAATGCTTGTAAGTTGTAGAGCTCTTCAACAGCCTGTTATTGTCAGGAACGCTCCTATTGAGACTTTTAAGTACGCATATATTTCTCCCACAAAAGAACTTACTTCAAGTAGTAGTGGAATATATTACGAAATATATGAAACTTCGACAACAAAAAGTGTCAATCCGAGTGATGTTATATCTGGAGTATTGATAAAAGAAGGATTTATCATATTACCCGAACTTAAATCCGAGCTATCTCATGAAACTCTAATCGTTAATTATGGAGAGAGTGGTCGGCGCAATATCGGTTTGTTTTCCTATGCAACAGAAGTAACGATACAATTCATATCTGCCGAAACAAACCAAATGATATGCACTTGTACTGCCGAAGGACAAGGCGAAACAGAAGCAGATAGTATTCGCCAAGCCATTAGACGAGCATTGTCAAGCCTGTTCGAGAACAAATAAAACCGTTTGCATCAAATAATTAAACAGGAGATTATGAAAAATTTTATTATCACATTTGCATTGATGACAATTGCATTAGCCGCATTTGCACAAAGCAATTCAGAACATCTCACTTTCAAAGGTGTACCTATTGATGGAACTCTCAATGAATATGTTGCAAAAATGGAAAATGCAGGATTTAGTCATATTGACACAAAAGACGGCGTTGCCATTTTGAGTGGAGAATTTGCTGGCTATAAAGATTGTATGATTGGTGTAATGACTTTCCAAAAATGTGATCTCGTCCACGAAATTAGAATCCTTTTCCCAAGACAAAACACGTGGAAAGGCTTAGATTTTGATTATAATAGATTAAAATCAATGCTTTCAAAAAAATATGGGAAGCCTGATGAGTGTGTCGAAAAATTTGTTAATACCCCAAGATATCTCAACATGAATGATGAGAATGACAAAATGCGTGAAGTTGAAAATAACCACTGCATATATTATTCTGTATTCAAAATTAAAAACGGCAATATTTCACTATTTATCGAATATGACGGTGTATTCGGTGGTTGTCGTGTTAAATTATGGTATTCGGACAAAATCAATTCAAAGGCTTTTGAAGAAGCGGCAATAGATGATTTATAATTATTTTATTGTAAATAATTGATATATGAATCTTTTGCTTGCCTTAATTGTATGTGCTGTTGCTATTTATATTGCAATTGTAGCTACAATCCGAAACCGTCTTAAAGTTAAGGCAAACGAGTTATCGGAACAAATAAAAAGGATTCCTTCATACAGCGATAAATTCAATTATGAGCAAACAGAAAAGAGATTGTCTGCTCTTAATGAAAAAGGATTCATCGATATTTCCACAGATCTAAACAACAATTTTTCCGGCAAGATAATCTCTGCAACGCAAAAAAAGGATTTTATTAATCACTATACGCCATATTTTCAAGAAGTCTATTCTCTTTTTGAAAAACTTGAAACTTTTAAGATAACACCCTCTGAAACTATATCCAAATTCATCAATGATTTTGAGGCTATCAATCGACTTGTAAAACAGCATAATGACAGTGTCATCGCCTTTTTGCTCGATACGCATAAAGACTTTTTCGACCATTGTCTAAAATATCCATTAGACAAGCAACAAAGACGTTCAATTATTTCAGAAGAAGACAATTGCTTGGTGGTCAGCAGTGCCGGTAGCGGAAAGACATCGTCTATCGTTGGGAAAGTCAAATATCTAACTGAAATTAAAGGTGTTGCGCCTCATAGGATTTTACTCATTAGTTACACGAATAAAGCAGCCGCCGAACTCACAGAGAGAATAGCGACTGAGGGGTTGAAAGGTTATACATTTCATAAATTAGCTATTGATATTATCGGAAAAGCAACCGGTACCAAACCATCTATTTGCGATAATACAGATGCTTTATTCATAGATATTTATCATAATCTATTAAAAAAATCGGCTTTCAAAAAAAGCGTTATAGAATATTTCAAGAATTACCAAACAAGCAAAACCGATTGGGAGCAGCGCAAAGATGAAAGAAGAGAAATGTTGTCGGAACAAAAAAACGTACAACTAAAAGCCTTATTTCCCGATATGGACGGTAAAGCCATATATGTGAGAAGCGTGCAAGAGTATAAGATATGCTTCATATTATCATCACTTGGGATAAAATTCAGATATGAAGAACCATACGAATATCCGTTAGCTGATGAAATGCATTCACAATATCGTCCCGATTTTTCAATATATTTTGAGCAGGAAGGAGTAACAAAGCGTATCTACTTAGAACACTTTGGCGTTGATGAGCACGGTCTCGTTCCCGCATGGTTTGCAAAGGATAAAAATATCACATACGAAGAAGCCAATCAAAAATATAATGATGGCATAACTTGGAAGAAAGTAGCTCACAAAAAATTTGGCACCCAACTTCTGGTAACTTCGAGTGCCGATTTTCTCTGTTCTGATTCCGATATAAGCGATAAACTCCGAAAATTATTAGATAATGCAGGAGTGCCTATTCACGAAAAAACAAATGAAGAATTATATGATTTGGTTTTACCCGAAGACAGCAAACAAGAAAAAGCATTTATTCGGCTTGTAGCTACTTTCGTTACATTAATAAAATCAAGCTGCAAATCCGTTATAGAAGTTTTAAGAAAAGCAGAAACTGTTCATGATGAACGAAGTGTTTTTATTATAATGAATATCTTTCAACCCGTTTATGACTGTTATATACAAGCATTAAAGATACGTAAGCAAATAGATTTCACCGATGCGATTCTTCAAGCTACCGATATATGCCGTACTTTGCACCCTGTCGAGTATGACTATATCATTGTAGATGAATTTCAAGATATATCGATTGACCGGTACAACTTTTTGAAAGTATTGAGAGAAGGAAATCCTCCTACAAAATTATATTGTGTCGGCGATGATTGGCAATCCATATATCGCTTTTCCGGAAGCGATATGTCTCTTTTTAATCAATTTCCCGAATACTTCGGTGCAACAGAAATAAATAAGATTGAAACTACATACCGATTCGGAGAGCCTTTGGTATCTCTATCTTCCCATTTTATCCAACGCAATAAAGCCCAAATACAAAAGAATATCCGCTCTTTTAGCCCTGAGATGAAAACCGAATTGGAGTTTTATCCTTATGTCCGAAGTGATTATTGCAACACAATAGGAGAATTAGTATCTTCTATCCCACCGAATAAATCCATATTTCTATTAGGTCGTTATTCTTTTGACGATTATTACCTCTCCTTTATGTATCAATCCATTAAAGAGGGAGATAAATTCTACTATATGATAGGAGGACGAAAAATAGAATTCTTGACCGTACACAAATCAAAAGGTCTCGAAGCAGATTATGTAATACTTTTGCAATGCAATAAAGATATATACGGTTTTCCGTCCCTTATAAGCGACGACCCTGTACTTAATTACGTACTCACTAAAAGCGACCAGTTCCCATACGGAGAAGAACGAAGATTGTTTTATGTTGCCCTCACAAGAGCAAAGATAAAAACAATAGTGCTTTACGACAGCCGTTTTCCGTCTGTCTTTGTCGATGAGTTTTTACACCCCGAAAAAACGTCGGAAGAAAGTTATGCAAAACACAAAAATGCCAATAAGCGATGGACTCGCAATGAAGACAAATTCTTATTAGAACTATACAAAGAGGGCAAGAGTATCAAATATATTGCATCGAAAATGGGGCGTAGTCAAACATCTATCGTGATGCATTTGGGAAAATTAAATGCCGATTAAATGAAAAAGCGGCGGAGGGGTCCGTCGCTTTTTCGTTTCTATTTCGCAAGGATTATTTCTTTTGAGCGGTTTTTGCCGGTTTCGGTTTAGCAGCAGCTTTGGGGGCAGCAGGCTTGGCTGCGGATTTGGCGGGAGCCGGTTTGGCAACCTTTGCTTTCGGCGCTTTCTTTTCGCCCGACTTTTTCTGCGCAACCTCTTCTTTGGCTATTTTCAACGATTTTTTCAGCACCTCTATTTCCGATGCCTGATTTCGTATCGTGGTAATCAGCGAGTTCAATTCCTCGTTTTCGATGGAATCGGGATACTGCTCTTTCACCCGCACGATGAAGTCGCTCAACACATTCATATAATTGGTGAATGCCTCGTAAGCGGAATCGTAGGGGCTGTAATGGCTGTGTATCGCGCCGTCGGCGAGGTACTTGGTGCACATATAATAGAAGTGGTCGCTGGCTTGCAGGTAGAGCCAGTCCTGTTTGAGTCGGCGGTCGTCGCAGAGGCGCACCCGTTCGGCAACGGAATAGAGTTTGTCGAACGCCTCGTTCTGCAACAAGTTACCCAGCCATGCACTGGTATCGCGCTCCTCGTCCGCCCACGAAATGGGGTGAATGACCGAAAGCGTATCCACCGGTTTGAGTTTGGTAATGATCTCTGTCGGCGTGGAGAACGTGATGCCCATTTGTTCGGCAAAATAGGGCAGAGCTTTCATAAACTCGAATATGCCGCTCTCGCGCGGTTGCAATTCGCCGAGCGTGTCGTAAGTCATAAAGAGGTTCACCACCTGCTCCGTTTCCGACAGGGAATTTATCCAGCCCATGAATTTGTCGGCGGTGAGGGGATATTCGCTCCACTCGTAATTGGAGAAGCGGAAAGTAATGTCGTCGCTGAGTTTGTAGTTTTTCAACAGCAGTTTGAGTTTGGGCACGGCGGCAGAGCTATACAGGTAGTTCGGACTCTTCCACCCGAGAATGTGTTTGGCGCCTTCGGTAATGCAGCCTTTGAAACCCATGTCGGCAATCATACAAGCGATTTCGTCGTTGTATATCAACTCCGTGTTGCGGAACACTTTGGGGCGCTGTCCGAAAAGCTGTTCGATTTTGTCGTCATGCTCTTTCACCTGCAAGGCAAACTCTTCGGGGTCGCGAAGCGATGCCAGCGAGTGGGCATACGTTTCGGAAAGGAACTCCACGCAGCCGGTCTTTGCCAACTCTTTCATCGAGTCGATGAACTCCGGCACATAGATTTCCAACTGTTCGAGAGCGACGCCCGAAATGGAGAACGCCACTTTGAATTTCCCGTTGGAATTTTTTATCATCTCCAACAACGTCTGATTGGCAGGGAGATACGACCGTTGTGCAATACGGGTTATAATCTCGTCGTTGTTGAAATCATCGTAATAATAATGGTCGTTGCCTATATCGAAGAAACGATAGCGTTTGAGGCGGAACGGCTGATGAATCTGAAAGTAGAAACAGATGGTTTTCATATACTTGTTATTTGTTTTTCAAGGAATAAATTTTTATCGTTGCATCACTTTCCGGTAAATGTCGATGACCTTTTTGCCGGCATACACCCATTTTATTTCATCGACTTCCCGCTTGCCTTCGGTTTTCAACTGTTCGTACATGGCGGGATAGGTGATAATCGAATAAATGGCATCTGCCATGGCGTCGATGTCCCAATAGTCGATTTTGATGACGTTGTTGAGAATTTCGGCACAGCCCGACTGTTTGGAGATAATCGAGGGCACGCCCACCTGCATGGCTTCGAGGGGCGAGATGCCGAACGGCTCGGAAACCGACGGCATGATATACACGTCGCTGGCTTTCAGCATTTCATAGACCTGTTTTCCGCGAAGGAATCCCGTGAAATGGAAATGGTCTGAAATTTTGCGCTGCGCCGCAAGGCGTATCATCTTGTCCATCATATCGCCGCTGCCCGCCATGACGAAGCGCACGTTGTCGGTCTTGCGCAACACCTGAGCGGCAGCCTCCACGAAGTATTCGGGACCTTTCTGCATCGTGATGCGACCCAAGAAAGTAACCACTTTTTCTTTCGGGTTGCGCGGCATCTGTATCGACAGGATTTCCTGACTGAGCGGCTCTACGGCATTGTGTACGGTGGTAACCTTAGCCGGGTCGATGCCGTATTTCTCGATGACGGTGCGACGCGTCAGGTTGCTGACGGTGATGATGTGGTCGGCCCAGTTCATACCGTCTTTTTCGATGGCGAATACCGTCGGGTTCACATTGCCGCGGCTGCGGTCGAAGTCGGTGGCGTGCACGTGAATGACGAGCGGCTTGCCCGTTACCTGCTTGGCATGAATGCCGGCAGGATAGGTGAGCCAGTCGTGCGAGTGAATGACGTCGCAGTCGTAGGTGCGGGCTATCACGCCTGCCACAATCGAATAGTTGTTTATCTCTTCGAGCAGGTTGTCGGGGTAGCGCCCCGAGAACTCGATACAGCCCAAATCGTTGGTGTGCATATAATTGAAATCGGCGTAGATATGGTCGCGCAGGTTATAGTATTCCTGCGGGTCCATGCAATAGCCGAGCCGCTGGGAAACATAATCCCACGACACGTCGCGCCAAACGACGGGCGTATTGCCCGCGCCGATGATGTGCGCGAAACTTTTGTCTTCATCTCCGAAGGGTTTGGGAATGACAAAAGTTATATCCATATCGCCGCACTCGGCCATACCTTTCGTCAGACCGTAGCTCGCCGTTCCCAAGCCTCCGAGAATATGCGGGGGGAACTCCCACCCGAACATGAGTGCTTTCATGTGTATATGATTAAAATCGGTTTATTATATGTGATCGTATTTTTTCAACAAACTCAAAACGCGCAATATCTCGCCCACGTTGGCAGCGAAGCTGATGGCGCCGCGACCGGTGAAAGGCGGGTTGCCGTCGAACAGCTCCGAAATGGAGCCGATACAGTTGTTCGACATCTCCTCCTCGAAGCCGATAAGCATACGCTCGAGGAACGAAACGCCACTGAGCCCGAACAGCCGGAGATAGGCATCGGCATAAGCGCCCATGAGCCACGGACGTGCCGGCCCCTGATAATAGGCATACGCCCGCTGCTCCTCGTTGCCCAGATACGTCGGCGAATAGCCGTGGCTTTTCGGGCTGAGGGTGCGGATTCCTTTCGGGGTGAGCAGTTCGCGCGTAACGACATCGAGCGCTTTTTTGCGCTCCGACTTGTCGAGCGGAGAATAATCGAGCGAAAGGGCGAACAGCATATTCGGACGGACGCTCCAATCGGCATAATTCGTATCGACGTAGTCGAACAGATAGCCGTAATCGTTGAGGAACATCTCTTTGAACGAAACGGCAGTCGTATCGGCAAGCGTCGTCAGCCGGTCGGCAATGGCAGCCGTTTCGGGCGTGATAAACACGTGTTCGACAGCGAAGCGCAGCGCGTTATACCAAAGAGCGTTAAACTCTACCAAATAGCCGCTGCGCGGAATAATCGGGCGTTTCTCCCAGTTTTCGGCATCGATCCACGACACGACGGTTTCGCGGCCGTTGGTGTAGAGCAAGCCGTTGTCGTGCAGGAACAAGTTGGGTATTTTCGATTTGGAGATGCTGTCGATGATGAGCGAAATCAATTCGCCGTACCGTTTGCGACACTCCTCTATCGAGACCATCTTGGCATACTGCTGCAATGCCCATACGACCCACAGCAGCACATCGGGCTTGTCTATTTCCTTGATTACCGCATCGCGCTCGCCTTTGAGAATCCATTTTTCCAGCGCCTTCGATGCCGTAGCCATCATTTCGTGGAACATCGGCACGTCATCGACCGCCAGCGTACAGCCCGGCAGGGCGATGAACATATCGCGGGCGCGGACGCCGAACCACGGATAACCCGCCAGCAGATAATTGTCTTTGTCGCGTTTGTAATAGAATTGCTGCGCCGAGTTTTTCAAGCAGTTGTAGAAGCTCGTGCGGTAAGTGCGCACACTCAACTCCTTGTTGTAAAGAGCCGTCAGCGAGCGCGATTTCACTTCGCTCACACCTGCCGAGAAAATAATGCTTTCGCCTTTCTTGATAGGCACCTCGAAATAACCCGGCACGTAGAGGTCTTCCTTGTAATCATATCCCCGTTCTTGGTCTTTGACATATTCGATGCCTTTGTACCAGTTGGGCTGGAACACGAATTCCGCCGCTTTGTTGAACTGCATATACAGCGTCGGATAGCCGGCATACAGGCAGCAGCTGATACCGTTTTCCACCACATCGTAGTGGCGGTTGAGGTTTCCGTTTTCCACGCACAGGGAGTTGGCGTTGCGGAAAGCGAGGAACGGGCGGAATTGCAGCTTCGTTTCGGAGTGGGCGTCGAGCAGGGTATATCGGATAAGTATGCGGTTTTCGTGCGAAATGAAAACTTTTTCCTTGCTCAAAATCACACCACCCACCCGATAGGTACACTTCGGCACCGACTCGCAGGTAAACTCCCGAATGTACTTATGACCATTCGGGCTGAAACAATCGCCTTGGTATTTGTGCAACCCCAAATTAAACGGTGCGCCATGCTGTATCACCGTTTCGTCGAGCGACGAAAGCAAGACATGATTTTCATCGTCCATTTCGGGAATGGGTATTACCAACAGACCGTGTTGTTTACGGGTATTGCACCCCACAATCGTCGTACAATGGTAAGCACCCGACTTGTTGGTACGCAACATCTCTTTCGGCAGAGATTGTTCGAGATTTATCATCAAATCTTTATCAAACTTCAAGTAGCTCATATCTTTATCAATATTTTTTGAGGTCTTTGTCGTTTCTTAATTTTTAACTGCCGAATATAGAAATTTTCTTGTAACATTCCAAATTTTTCGGCAAAAATTTCTTACAAAACCTTGTTTTTTCAAAAAACGTCGCCTTTTTCCGACATTTTTCCAGAAAACAGCCAGCGGATAATTTTTTTGAAAGTCATATCCCCAATTATAAAACAAAAACGCACGCAACAAGTTGCGTGCGTTTATAATATGCTTATTTTCAAATTATTGGAATTTTCTCAACAATTCCGAGATGTTGCTCACGAACATACGCACGGAAATCGCCAGCAGAATGATGCCGAAAAATTTGCGCAGCACATACACGAACGCCTTGCCACAAATGCGCTCCACTACGGCGGAATAACGCAACACGAAATAGACGATAATGATGTTCAGCACCAAAGCGATAAGAATATTCGGCAGGCTGTACAGCGCCCGCAGCGAAAGCAATGCCGTGAACGACCCCGCCCCCGCAATCAACGGGAAAACGATGGGCACCAGCGTCGCCGAGCCTTCGGGTCCGTCGTTCCGGAAAATCTGTATGCCGAAAATCATTTCGATAGCCATCACGAAAATAACCAATGCACCGGCTACGGCAAACGACGAAATGTCGACTTGGAACAACTGCAAAATAAAATCGCCGACAAATAAAAACGCAATAAACGTCGCCAATGAAAACAATGCGGCTTTCGGCGCCGAAATTTTCATGCCGCGATCTTGGTAATCGATAAACACGGGCAGAAGTCCGGTAACATCTATTACCGCGAACAGCACGACGAACGCGCTGATTGTTTCCTGCAAATCGAAATAAAAATCCATTCCGTTCATATCATCAGGTTTAAGGTTAAATTGTACGAACAAAGATAGTAAAAAAACGAAAAAGGAAAACACAAAAAACGTTATCGGAACAAATTTTTCACTGTTCGTTTTTCCGTTATACATTAACAAAAAAAGAGCCGGAAATAGATTTTTTCAAAAACAATTAAATTGATTTTATGTTTATTGTTTAGAGATTTGGATAATTCTTCTTATTTTTGAGTTGTTAAAAACAAACGATATGGACAGTATGTACGATATTTTATTACAGCTTCCTCTTTTTCAGGGAGTAAGCAGAGAAAAAATGTCCGGAATCATCGAGAAAACACGTTTCCATTTCTTAAAATATCCGGACAATGAAATCATCGTCCGGCGGGGCGAGGAGTGTACGCACCTGAAATTCATCGTATCGGGGAGCGTCCGTTCCGAAATGGTGAACAAAAGCGGAAAGATACGGGTATCGGAAACGCTGCACGCTCCCGACGTCTTGTTTCCCAACCACTTTTTCGGCAAAAACACCTCTTACCCGAGCGAAATTCGGGCAAAAGGCGACTGCGGCATCATGCAACTCGACAAACAGTCGTTCATCGGACTTTTGCAACAGGAGTCCATTATCGTCATCAACCTGCTGAACATTCTTTCCCGCCGGTCGCAGAAAAGCATCGAATCGTTTCTCTCCCTGTCGTCGGGCAACATCAAGGAGCGGCTGGCGTTCTGGATTCTGAGTTTTACCCAGCGCAACGCCACCGATATACAGATACTCTGCAAACAAAAAGACTTATACACGTTCTTCGGCGTACAGCGCTCCATTTTCATGAACGCGCTCACCGAATTGCAGGACGACGGCATCATCGCCTTTTCGGCACAGGGCATCACCCTGCTCGACCGACAAAAACTGCACGATATTCTCGCCGGCGAAATCGACGAATAGCCGACACATCGGACACATATAAAAAAAGCCTTGCGTTCTTCGCAAGGCTTTTTGCTTTTATACAGGAAACGTTATTGCAGCTTTGCCAGCGCCTCTTTGATGCGGCGCAGGGCTTCCACCAGATTTTCATCGGAAGTGGCATACGAGAAGCGCAGGCACTCGGGAGCGCAGAATGCGGCGCCGCCCACCGTAGCCACGTGCCCTTCTTCGAGCAGATACATTGCCAAATCGGCAGAGCCGCTGATCGTGCGGTCGCCGAATTTCTTTCCGTAATAATACGACACGTCGGGGAAAAGGTAAAATGCTCCTTGCGGTACATTGACTTTGAATCCGGGTATTTGGCGCGCCAGCTCCACCACGAGGTTGCGGCGACGCTCGAAAGCCTGCCGCATTTCTTCCACGCAGCGTTGGTCGCCGGCAAAGGCTGCCACAGAGGCTTTCTGGGCAATGGAGCTCGGACCTGACGTATATTGGCTTTGCAACTTGTTGCAAGCCTTTGCCAGCCATAGCGGCGCAGCAATGAACCCGATGCGCCAGCCCGTCATGGCATAGGCTTTGGAAACGCCGTTGATGATTGCCACGCGGTCGCGCACGTTTTCAAATTGGGCAATGCTTTGGTGCCCGCCCGCATAATTGATATGTTCGTATATTTCGTCGGCGATGATGATAATTTGCAGGTGCTTTGCCAGCACATCGGTCAACGCTTTCAATTCGTCGCGGGAATAGACGCTGCCGGTCGGGTTCGACGGCGAGCAGAGTATAATCGCTTTCGTCTTCGGCGTAATGGCGGCTTCGAGCTGCGCCGGCGTGATTTTGAAATCCTGTTCGATGCCTGCCGGCACGACCACGCTTTTGCCTTCGGCGAGCTTCACCATTTCGACGTAGCTCACCCAGCACGGAGCGGGTATGATTACTTCATCGCCCGGATTGACTATGCACAGCACGGCGTTGCATATCGCCTGTTTGGCGCCGTTGGACACCACAATCTGTTCCGGCGTGAAATCGAGACCGTTTTCATTTTTGAGTTTTCCGCAAATCGCTTTCCGCAAATCCAAATAACCGGGCACCGGCGAATAGAAAGAGAAATTATCGTCGATAGCCTTTTTGGCTGCGGCTTTGATATGGTCGGGGGTATTGAAGTCGGGTTCCCCCACACTCAGGTTGATAACATCGACACCCTGCGCTTTCAGTTCGTTGCTTTTCTGCGACATGGCGAGCGTCTCCGACGGAGCGAGACTCATCAAACGGTCTGATAACTGATTCATGTTTTTTCGTTTTTGTTAGTTCAAAAGCCTTGCAAATATAAACGAATATTTGGAAATACGGAAAGTTTTTCTTTCATTTTTCTTGCGTGGAAGAAACGACGGCTCCGCAACGGCGCATTCATTCTCCGAAAAGATACTCTTCCATGCCGGAAGTCATGGCAACGGCGCTCTCTGCGGAATCGACGGCATAAATAAGATAGGCTTCCATGTCGTCGTGCCGCTCGGCTATTTCAAGACTCTTTTCCACACCAAGCACCATGAAGGCGGTGGCATAGGCGTCGGCAGTCATACAGTCGGGTGCCAGCACGGTCGCGCTCAAGAGGGAATGCACGGCAGGATAGCCGGTCGTCGGGTCGATGGTATGCGCCACGCGTTTGCCATCGACGATGCGGAAGTTGCGGTAATTGCCTGACGTCGCCAGTGCGGCATCGTCGAGTACGACAACCTCTTGTATCTCGCCGCCGGCGACGTTGTTTTCGTCGGGCGTATCGATGCCCACACGCCACAGTTCGCCGTGTGCGTTTCGACCACGGGCAGCCACCTCACCGCCGATTTCCACCAAATAGTTTTCGACGCCCTGCGCCCGCAGAAACGACGCCACAACATCGACGGCAAAACCTTTGGCGATGGCGGAAAAATCGAGCGTCATGCGGGTATCATCTTTCAGCAGCCGCCCGTCGACGAGCGAAACGCGCTCCATGCCTACGAGTTGCCACAAGCTATCGACCACCGCCGGCGTAACCGGTATGCCGCTCTTGAAGCCGAATCCCCACGCATTGATCAGCGGCGACACCGTCGGGTCGAAAGCCCCTTCGGTGTCCTGCCACACCTCTTTTGCCCGCGTAAAAACGGCGGTAAACCAGTCATCGGCACGCGCCGTCGAATCGTTGCTGTTGAATCGGGAAATGAGCGAGTACGGCTCAAACGGCGACAGCGACGCATTGAACCGCTGCAACTCCTCCTCTATTTGCGACTGGTAATTTTCCGACGACTCGTAGGTAAAATGATACACCGTGTGGAACACCAATCCTTCGTCGTAATGATACGCTGCCGGCTTCCCGCCGCTGCAATCGCGCCACACGAGCGCCACTGCGGCTGCCGCGACCAACAACATACACGCTATCGCACCTCTTTTCATCATTTCATCTTTTTTCTTGACGGCAAAGATACAAAAATGAAAGCCGGAAATCGTCCCCGACTCCCGACTTTCTTCACAACACTATCAAAAAGCAAAGCTAAAAACGCTCATATCCTCGTGGTCCGCGACCGCCGCCGAAACCGCCGCGCGGCATCTCGCCGTCGCTGCCATTTCCGAATTTTTTGAACTGGTAAGCCACCGATAATATACAGTAGCTGCCAAGCGCATTCGTCTCTTCGTCGCGCACATACGTACCGCTCACCGAACGGCTGATGTTCGAGTTCTGTTGCAGAATGTCATACACCTTGAACTTCAAGGTAAGGCTTTTATTCTTCAACAAAGAGTAGGCAACCGACGCATTCCACATCACTTTGTGCAGGTTATACCCCTCTGCCATACCTGCCGTACCCGTGTAACGGCAATCCGTCCCGAACGACAAACCGCAATCGAAAAAGCAATCGAGACCGGCACGGGCGCCGAAGCGCGAAGTAAACAGGTTGTTCGATGTCTGTATCGTATTGTTCACATACTCGAAATTATAATTCCCTTCTACAAAGAAATTCAGATGTTCCGCCGAATAGCGCAGCGACACCCTTTCGCCTACTGAAACATCGCGCGAAACGTTTTTGTCGGTTTCTTTGCGGTCGAGCGAAACAAAGCCCACCGAATTTTGGTAATTGAGGTTGGTGTTGCTGTTGAATCGGAATTTCTTATTTCGCTTGAAAGGCATATCGTAATAAATCCATGCACCTGCCGACCATACCCCCTTGACGTTTACCGGCGTGCGAATGCGACCGCCGTCGTCGGTGTATGTAGTCTTATCGACGATGGAATTTTGCGTAACATTGGCATTGGCATTCACCGAGAACGTTCGGTACGTATCGGGGTTGTACGCATTGTATCGCAGCGTTATGCGGTGGCGGAACGACGATTTCAAATCGGGATTTCCGATATAGATATTCAGCGGATTGGACATATCGGGTGCCTGCTGTAACTGTCGGGCGGACGGTTGGGAGGAATTTCCCCGATAATCGGCACGCAGGTTTTTGTTTTTGTTGATGCGGTAGCGCAAGCGCAGCGACGGCGAAAAATTGAACGTGCGGGTCGTAATGTCATTGTCGGTGTTGCGACCGAAGAGATAGCGCGTTTCCCTTTTCTGATGCTCCACATTGCCGCCCACGCTGAAATTCATCTTGGCATAGACGCCCCGCAGCGAAACTTCGCCCCGATGCGTCTGGTAGCAGCTGCGCGACACATCGCTGAAATTCGGGTCGGCGACGGGAAATCCCAGCGAATCGAGCTCCACATACCCGCCGGCATCGTCCATATCGTATGTATAAGCGTCGGCATCGTTATTATTATATCGGTATTGATAGACGAAATCCAAATAGTAGTGTGTCGACAGCGGCTCCACGTAGGTAGCGCGCACATCGTACGACTTTCCGTTTTGCGTATTGTTGTCCTGCTGATTCCGTATGGAGTCGCGCACGTTTTGCCGATAAAGGTTCAGGAGGTCATACGACGTTCCGTCTTCTTCGTTCCGGTTGCCGCTGTAATTGAAACTAAAACTGAGTCGCCGACGCGGATCGCTTCGGAAAGCGCGGCTGAAACTGAGTCGTCCCGATAAATTATATCCGTGTGCGTCGGCTTCCGAAATGGAGCGTTGATCGTTCACGCTGTCGCGCTCTGCCAACACCACATCGCGGTATCCGCCCATCGTTTCGGAAAAACTCTCGTTGTCGGGGAGCGACTTATTGAATCCGAAGTTCGGTGCGAACTCCAACGCCGTCAAGGTATCTATCTCCCACCGCAGACGGAAATTCATGCGCAAATTGTGGCTGATGTTTTTGTTTTCCGAAAGGGAATTAACGAACGACGAGCTGTCGGCGGTCAGGAAATTCTGCTGCTCGCTGCGGCTCCAATAATACCGGTTGCTCGTCATATAGTTTACGGAGCCTCCTATACGAAATGTTTCCGATTCGTTGCCGGTATTGAAATTGCCGCCTACCATACCCGTTTTTCCCTCTCCTCTGCCACCGCTCATGATGCGGTTGCTGCCCGAAAACATCGACGACGCCAAATCGGAGGCTCCTTGATTGTTGGTGTTGTTGTACCCGCCCAAAAGCGTGAATTGACTGCTATTGACAAACCGGTTGGCGATACCGTTGACTTCATACATCGGGTCGAACTCTTCCATACGCGTACCGCCGCCGCCCTGTGCCGCTCCGAACCAGCCCTGTTTCATGCCTTTTTTCACAGTCAGGTTGATGACGGTCTCTTCTTCCCCGTCGTCTACACCGGAGAAACGCGCCTCATCGGATTTGCGGTCGACCACCTGTATTTTATCTATCATGCTGGCGGGCAGATTCTTGGAGGCGACTTTCGGGTCGTCCGAGAAAAATTCTTTTCCATCGACCAAAATCTTTTTCACCTCTTTACCCTGCACCTTGATACCGCCCTCGTCATCGACATCTACGCCGGGCAGCTTTTTCAACACATCTTCCACTGCGGCATTGGGTTGCGCCTTGAACGAATCGGCATTGTATTCCAGCGTATCTTCCTTCACGACGACAGGGGGCACGACACCCACGACCACCGCCTCCTGCAACATCACGACATCGGGTTCCAGCGTAACCGTACCGAGTTCGGCTGAGGGTTGCACCCGCAGCAGCCGCACCTCTTTATATTGCGGTTTATAGCCGAGAAACGTAAGATGCACCAGATAATTTCCCCGTTTCAAGTTGTTGAGCAGAAATTTTCCGCCGTCATCGGTCATCGTACCCGTACCGGCGACGAGCGAGCTGTCGGCTGCCGACAGCAGGCGCACCGAAACAGCAACCATCGGTTCTCCTTTTTCGTCGAGTACTTTGCCCGTAATATGATATTCCGCCTTGTCATCGGGAGCTTCGTTGCGGGCATTTTCCTGTCGGGGCGGTCGATTGCCGCCGAATCCACCGTTCCACTGGGCTGAGACGGAGAGACTGCACACGAAAAAAACGAGAAGCGAAATATATTTTTTCATTTCGAGATAAATTCTTTGTCAAAAAATCCAACGTTTTGACAACCGTACCCCGCAAAGGTTTAATCTCCGACCCGAACAAAACTTTTTTTAACTGTTTATAACACCGCGCAACCCTCTCCGCCGTTTTTTCCGGCGTTCTCGCATTCGATTTTATCTTTTTCAAACATTTGTATTGCATTTTCCGTTTTTTTCGTTATCTTAGCCAAAATTATTTCCGTACGGCAAAAAAAACGCAATGCCCGATTTTTTGACATACAATTGGAGCGATTGGGTTTATTACAGCTTCTACATCGCTTTCGTATTGACGATAATCTTTACCATCATTGTCGTCATACTCGAAAACCGGAATCCCGTAAAAAGCCTTGCTTGGATTGTCGTATTGGTATTTCTCCCTATTGGCGGCTTCATATTCTATCTATTTTTCGGGCAGCAATACCGCCACACGCGCATGATTTCACGACACAAACGGCGCATTTTGCAGCGTATGTCCGACGCGGGATCGGGCACCCCCACCGTATCGTCGCCGCTGTCGCCGGCAAGCAAACAACAGATACAACTCGGCTACAAACTGGGCGGCACCAAGCTGTTCGTACAAAACCGCATTGAAATATTCACCGACGGCGTCAGCAAATTCGATGCGCTGATACGGGACTTGAAAGGGGCGACCGCATTCATTCACCTGCAATACTACATTTTCGACAACGATTCGCTCGGCAACACCATAAAAGACATTCTCGTGGAAAAATCCCGACAGGGTGTAAAAGTCCGCGTGCTCTACGATGACGTGGGCTGCTGGCGGGTAAAAAGGAGTTTTCACGACGAAATGCAGCTGGCAGGAATAGAGATACGGCCTTTTTTCAAAGTTACCTTCCCGCAGCTCGCCAACAAGCTCAACTACCGCAACCACCGCAAAGTGGCGATTATCGACGGCAAGGTGGGCTACATCGGCGGCATGAACATCGCCGACCGCTACCGCGACGGTGTAAGTTGGGGAGTGTGGCGCGACACGCACATTCGCATCGAAGGCACGGCGGTATATGGCTTGCAAACAGCATTTTCCATCGATTGGAGTTTTACCTCGCAAGAATTTCTGTCGGCAGCGATTTACTATCCTGCAGTCAAAAGCGAAGGCAATACCGACATACAGATACTCACCGGCGGTCCGCTGGGCGAATGGAAAGAAATCGCCCTCTCTTTCCTCAAAGCCATATCCAACGCCAAGAGCTACATTTATATACAGACGCCCTATTTCCTTCCCACCGACAGCCTGCTCAAAGGCTTGCAGATGGCGGCGCTGTCGAAAGTCGATGTGCGCCTCATGATTCCCGCGCATGGCGATTCCCGTCTGTTGCAGCTCGCCTCGCAATCCTACCTGCGAAACATTTTGCAAGCGGGTGTCAAAGTCTATTTTTATCAAGCGGGATTCCTGCACGCCAAAACTATCGTCATCGACGACGAATTTTCAACGGTCGGCTCCACCAATTTCGATTTTCGCAGCTTCGACCACAACTTTGAAATCAACGCTTTCATGTACAGCCCCGACACGGCGAAGCGTCTGAAACAAATTTTCATTGACGATATGCAGCAGTGCCGCAACGTTTCGTTGGGCGAATGGATACGCCGTCCGCGCACCACGCGGGTGGTCGAGTCGTTCGTGCGGCTGATGAGCCCCGTCCTGTAATCCGAGCCCGACGGGTCGGGGAGGCGTCCGCAGTTATTCGGGCAGTTTGTCTTCGAGATATTCCTGTGAGGCATTGACGAGCGAGAGCCGCCCCGTCGTGCGGGTGAATGCCGTGTAGAGCCAGCGATAAAAGTCGATGCCCAAAGCGTCGGGGCGGATATATCCCATATCCACATACACATTGCTCCACTGTCCGCCCTGCGCCTTGTGGCACGTTACGGCATAGGCATATTTCACTTGCAGGGCGTTGAACCAGACATCGCGTTTCAGCCGCTTCAACCGTTCGCGTTTCGACGGCACGTCGGCATAGTCGTCCATCACGGCGGTAAAGAGGCGGTTGTTCTCCTCCGCCGTGAGCGACGGCGATTCCGATTGCAGCGTGTCGAGTATCACTTTCGCCTCTATTTCCGTGTCGTAGTCGGGGAAGTAGAGCGCCACGTCGGCAAAGCGGAAACCGTACATCTCGCACGTGCCGCGCACCCTCACCACCCGCGCCACGTCGCCGTTGGCGATGAAATCGAGATTTTCGTACGTCTCGCTCCAAAAATAGTTGTTGCGGGCTATCAGCAGCAGGTCGCCCGACACGAGCTCCTCCTCGCGGTAGAGAATGCGGTTGCGCACCCCTTGATTGAAAATATTTGCCCGCCTGTTCGAGCGGGTTACGATTATCGTTTCGTCCATACCATCGCGCCGGTAGTCGGTCGAGAGCGTCTCTATCAGTTCATCGCCCCGCACGTAACGCATATCGGGAAATCCCGACAGACGGATTTTCGGCAGGGCGAGCGGCGTTTGCCGCATCTCCGCCCGCAGGCGCGTGGCATTGAACAGCACGCCCGAATCCTCGCTCTGGCGCACCACGCCCGTCAATTCGCAGCCGTACACCGGATAGCCGTACCGCTGCACATACTTCTCGTCGAGAGCCGGACTCTCCGCCTGCCCCACCGGCGGGAGCTGCGCCGTATCGCCCAACAGAATCAGGCGGCACCCGGCGCCGGAATATACATATTGAAAAAGGTCGTCGAGCAGCTGCCCCGACCCGCAAGCGGCGCCGTCGCCGGAACTGTTGGCTATCATCGACGCCTCATCGACGATAAAAAACGTATTCTTATGCGCATTGTGCGCTAACTGGAATCCTGAGAAATCGCCCGTAAACACCCGCTGGCGGTATATCTTTTTATGTATGGTATAGGCGGCGTGTCCCGCATACGAAGCAAAAACTTTCGCGGCGCGACCCGTCGGAGCAAGCAGTATGCATCGCCGTTCGAACGATTCGAGCGTCTTTACCAGCGCCCCCACAAGCGAGGTCTTGCCCGTACCGGCATACCCTTTCAACAGAAAGACCGACGGCACATTGTCGTCCCACAAAAAATCGGCGAGATGCGCTATCGCCTCTGCCTGCTCCTCCGTAGGCACGTAAGGCAGATTTTCGGAAAGCTGTTTGATGAAATAATCGCTGAGCATGGCATTTGCAGGTGTGTATGGCAAGCGATTACAAAAATACATTTTTTCGTCATACGTTCAAAATATTTAGCAAAAACGCCGACGGCGATTCAAAAAGATTTTAATATATGCTTTTTACGAAAAAAAGATTTGGATTTTTACAGTAAGTATATAACTTTGCGGCGCATTTGTTATCGTGAAACGACATAATGCGCAACTCGGACAGAGCACACAAATATATATAAAAGAAACGACAAAAAAGAGATACTATACAAAAAAATATACACAGAATTATGAAATCCCTCATTCTCTTGGTTTTGCTCATGTTGCTGCCGGTATGCGACGCAGGCGCCAAAGTCAAAAAAACAAAAAAAAAGCAAGTGCCGGCAACGGAGCTTTCCACACCCGACACCATTACTATTAAAGGGAAAGTTGCTTTCACCTACAAAGGATATTGGAACTATCCCGCCCCGCAGCCCGAATTCAAAATGACCGTCTATCGGCAGGAGGGCACGGGACGAAAAGTCTTTGCCGAAGCCGAAATCGGCGACAACAACGAATACACGCTCCGGTTGCCGGTAAACTCGGTCGGCGTTTATACCGTCGATTGCGGACACTGGCAGTCGGTGCAGATATGGGCGGAAGATGAAAATCTCGAAATCGACTTCCGCGGATACGACACCGCCCGCATCAAAATCAAGAATCCCCCTTACGTATATATACGCGGCGGCGTAAAAAATGAAATCATGAATCAGTACAATTTTTGCGCTTACCGCAACTATCAGGGTATGATTGCCGTTTCGCGCGCCGCTTACCAATCGGGTGCCGATGAGGGCGTCCGCAAAAAAATCTCGGGCGAACTATACGAATATCTGAGCGACGAATACAAAGCCCGCGTGCGCTACATTGCCGAGCACAACGCCGCGACCACCAGCGTGCTGGCGCTGCTGCCGGCTTTCAATCCCGACACCGATAAAGCGTTCATCGACTCTGTTTTGTCCCAACTCGAAGCCGCGCACCCGGAATATGCTCCCATACAGGAATACCGCGAACAGGTGGCACAGGACAAGGCGCAGCGCGAACGGCTCGACAACGGCAACCCCGCCCCGACATTCGCCTACCCGCAGCTCGACGGCACCACCCTCGCTCTCTCCGACCTCAAAGGCAAAATCGTGCTCGTCGATTTCTGGGCTTCTTGGTGCGGTCCCTGCCGCAAGGAAATTGTCAATCTCAAAAAATATTACGAAGAATTCAAAGACAAAGGCGTGGAATTTTTGAGTGTCTCCATCGACGCCGACGATGCCGCATGGCGCAAAGCCGCTGCCGAAGAAGATATGCCATGGCTGCAAGTACACGCCACCGACAGCGGGAAACAGGTGATGAGCGACTACCGCTTCAACGGCATTCCCCACGTCGTACTCATCGACGCACAAGGAAACCTCTATGCCAAAAACCTGCGGGGCGATGCCATTCGCGAAACGATACAGAAAGCGCTCGACGGTGTGGCGCCCGAAAAACCCGCACCTCGCAAGAGCATATCCATGAGCGCCATATCTATGTAAAAAACAACAAAAACAATAAACCCTATTTTTAACAACAAATCTTTTTAGTATGAAAAAACTGAATGTTATGCTGTTTGCGGCCGCGCTGGCTGTTCTCGGCTTCACAAGCTGCAGCGATGACGACGATGCTGCCGCCTTCGGTATCACCGGTGTTACCGTTACGACCGCAGAGGGCGTATCGCATCAAGGCGTCATTTCGCAAGCCGATCTCACGATTACCGTAACGATGCCCGTTACTACCCAGACTTCGGAATTGGAAGCCTGCACGATTGCCGCAACGGCTACTATGGGTACCACGGTTACCATCGACGATAAAGCCCTCGAAGGCAATACGTTCGACCTCAGTAGCCCTGTAACCCTCACCGCCGCCTGCGACGGTCAAACCAAAGCATATGTGCTCACGGTTTCCTGCACCGAAGAAGATGCCGACCTCGCTACCGGAAAACGCCTGACCGCCGACCTGCGGAACAGCGGTATTCCTGCTGGCACGTACGATTACTCCGTGGCGTTCTTCAAAGGCAAATTCTATGCTTTCACTGCCGAATTAACCGACTCGACTGCCAATTACGGCGTATACACCTCGACCAACGGTATCCGCTGGACAGAACTCTCCACCCCCGAAATCATCGGCGGTATGGGTGCTTCGCCGGTGGTTTACAATGACAAGCTCTATGTCATGGGCGGTATTCGCATCATCGGTACCGATAAAGAGGGCAACGCTCCCGAACTCGAAATCGGCGGCTGGTCGACGCAACTCACGTTGAATACGTTCCGTACATGGACGACCACCAATGGCGCTACATGGAACAACGAAAGCATCGAAGGCAGTATGGAAGATCCGTCGGATATGTTCCGTGCGATGGTGTTCCGCGGTGCATTCGGGTTCCTCAGCCCTACGCCGTTCGTATTCAACGAAAAACTCTACATGGAAAGCGGTAATACAATGAGTTTTAGTATGTTCCAAGGCGCTAACGGACAGCTTTATCTATCCGACGGGGGAACCTATACTCCGATCATGTCTGCCATGAGCGCATTGAGAAGTTACTGCTCCACATTCGTACTGAACAATAAATTATTCACCATGTGCGGAGCCGGCGGATTTGTCGGTCCTGCGACACTCCAAACAGCCGTATACAGCTCCGAAGACGGTGAAAATTTCATTACGGCAAGCGACAGTACTGCCGTCGGTGCCCTTTGCGGTGCAACCGTCGTTACCAACAACGCCGGCAACGTTGCCTACCTCTTCGGCGGCTGCTACTACGATGAAGATGGCGCCCGCGTAATGAACAACACGATATACCGCACGGAAGACGGTACGACGTGGACGGCTCTCGAAAACATCAATTCCGACTACGCCGGCACCTTCACCCCGAGAGTGGTGGTCGACGACAACGACATCGCCTACGTATTCGGCGGCTTCTCATCGTTCAGCGGCAACTACACGCCCTACGCCACTTCTGTAGACGATATGGAACCTTCGTTTGCCGCATGGGCATTCCAACTGAAATAATTCCTGTCTGACCCTATTCCATACCCCGCGCGCCGCACCGAATCCGCGCGCGGGGTATTTTCTCTCCACCCACACACTTACACCCGAAATATCCGCGTATGAAAAAATTCCTCTCGTTATGTCTGTTGTCGCTCTGGCTGTTATTCGGCGGGACGGCATGGGCACAAACCTTTCCCAAAATCACCGGCACGGTGTACGACGAAAACGACGCTCCGCTGGCAGGCGTTACCATTACCGTCGAAGGCAAAGGCGCCACGCTCTCGACAAGCAGCGGCACATTCACCTTGACGAGCGTACCGCAGGGCAGCACCGTCAGATTCTCGTTCATCGGCTACAAAACGCAGAAAATCGTCATCGACTCGCCCGATGCCGCAGCTTCAGTAAAACTTCAACCCGATGCCGTCAATACCAGCGAAGTAACCGTCATAGGCTACGGCAAACAGGAGCGGCGCGACATCACCGGCTCGGTATCGTCGGTGAAGCTCGACGAGCAAAAGGCGTTTATGTCGGTCGACCAGCTGCTGCAAGGCCGCGCTCCGGGTGTATTCGTATCGAACTCTTCGGGCGCCTTGGGCGGAGCCAACCTGCTCACCATACGCGGTGTCAGCTCCATTATCGGAGAAAACAACCCCCTGTACGTGGTCGACGGCGTACCCATATACGGCACCGACCGTTCCGCCAACTCGGTATCGACCTCCGGCGGCGCCATCAGCGCCGTAAGCATGCAGGGCACCTCCACCGGCGGCGGCTCGTTAGTAAACAACACCGACCTCAACTACTCCTTCGAACAAAACCCGCTGCTCTCTATCAACCCCGACGACATCGAGTCGATAGAGATTCTCAAAGACGCTTTCGCCACCTCCATCTACGGTTCGCGCGGTTCGGCAGGCGTCGTACTCATCACCACCAAAAGCGGTGCCTACAACCGCACTTCGGTAAACGTATCGTACACGTTGAGCCTCGACAACCCCATCGGCAAACTCGACCTGCTCAACGGCGACGAATACGTCATGATATACAAACAAGTCTATCCCTCCGACCTCTATACGCCCGGTTATAACACCGACTGGGTCGATGCCGTAACCCGCACGGCGATAAGCCACAACACCAACGCCTCCATTTCGGGCGGAGGCGAAAAAACACGCTACTTCCTGAGCCTCTCCTACGCCAACAACGAATCGTACGTCATCGCCAACGACCTGCAACGCTACTCGGCACGGCTCAACCTCGACACGGAGCTTTCGCGCAAGTTCTCGATGGGCGCCAATGTTACGATATCGTTCGTCGACAACAACGCCATAAACGCCCCCACCGTCTACAAAGACGCCATACTGCGCGCACCCAACCTCCCCATATACGGACCCGACGGCAAATATTACTACGGGCACGACCTCAACGCCAAAGGCAGCAACGACAACTACAACCCCGTAGCCTACGCCCGCGACAACATTTCGCGCACCAAAAACATCACCACCATAGGCAACGCCTACCTGCAATACGACGTACTGCCTTGGCTGGAACTGCGCACCGAACTGGGCATCAACATAGCCGACGGCCGCTCGAATACCTTCAAACCCGAACTGCCTGCCGCCGTAGCCAGCCTGACTCCGAACAATCAGGCGTCGGAAACCGTATCGCAGCGATACCGCATCGTCAATAACAACACGATAACGATAAACAAAGTATTCAACAACAACCACTACCTGCAAGCCGTCGTGGGCGAAAGCTACGAAATAGCCCACGAATACAACAACTCGATTGCCGGCTCTGACTTTTTCAGCAGCGACACCAAAGGCATCGGCGCCGCACAGACCCGCCGCGTAAATGCCGCCGGCGAAGACACGCAGTCGCTGCTCTCGGCTTTTGCCCGCGTCAACTACCAGCTGATGCGCCGCTACATGTTCGGCGTCTCCTACCGGCTCGACGGCTCCTCGCGCTACAACCGCAACCACCGCTTCATCAACATTCCCTCCGTATCGGCGGCGTGGCGGCTCTCCGAAGAAGACTTCATACGCTACAACGCCGAATGGATAAAAGAATTCAAAATACGGGCTTCCGTAGGGTGGACCAGTCAGGACGCCAACAACAGCTACTACGGCGCACAAGCCATCTACGTGCTCAACACGGCTTCGTCGTACGGAGGCGAACAGTTCCTCTCGATGTCGCAGCCGAGCAACATCAACCTCAATTGGGAAAGAACAATCACCTATGACGCCGGCATCGACTTCGACGCATTCGACAACCGGCTGCGGCTCACGCTCGACTATTACTACAAACGCACTTCCGATATGCTCTTCGCCTCCGACCTGCCCGCCTATACCGGCTACGCCACCCAGCTGCAAAACATCGCCGATATGCAGAATCAGGGCATCGAAGGGCAAATCATTTCCGACAACATCGTTACGCGAGATTTCAAGTGGCAGTCGATACTCAATATCACCCACAACCGCAACAAGATATTGAAACTCAACTTTGAAGGCAACCAACTCGACCAAGCCAACAGTTCATTCAAATACTACGCCGAAGGCTACCCCATGGCGCAATGGTATCTGCACGAATGGGTGGGTGTGGACGAAATGACGGGCGACCCCCTGTGGCGGCTCGCCGACGGTACCCTCACCACCGTACCACCCGCCTCGAATTACGCCACCTCGAACGCCAACAAATTCGTCTATGGCGTAGCCGAACCCAAATTCTACGGAAGTTTCACCAACATCTTCACCTACAAAGGTCTCGAAGCGAACATCATGTTCACCTTCTCCGTAGGCGGCCGCATGATAAACTCCACTCGGGCGCAGCTGCTCACCTATGCCACCGAGTCGGCAAACAACCTCTCGCGCGACATTCTCGATTTCTGGCAGATTCCCGGACAGAAAACCGACATTCCGCGCCTGCGAAACAGCTCCATCATCAACAGTTCCGACTACACTTCGGCCATCACTACGACGCGATTTCTCGAAAAAAGCTCTTACTTCCGTCTGAAAACCATTGAATTATCTTATTCGCTACCCAAGCGCGCCCTGACGAAAACCAAAATTTTCGACCAACTGAAATTTTTTGTCGTACTCACCAACCTCTTCACCGTAACCCCCTACTCGGGTCTCGATCCGGAGGTCAGCGCATTCGGCTCGTCGGCAACGGCAACCGGCTACGACAACCTGACGATGCCGTCGTCGCGCAGTTATCAATTCGGAGTAAGAATAGGACTTTAACAACAGGAGGACTAACCAATGAAACATATATCTCTCACTTTATTCATTGCAGCTTTATCGGCTCTCTCGGCTTGCTCGCTCGACTATCCGCCCCAAAACACGATGGTCGATGAAACAGTCTATAAGGACGCCAAAACTTCACAAGCCGCTCTGATGGGCGCCTACACCCGTCTCTGCACGTTCCTCTCCGGCGCACCCAACGACCAAAACAACTACACCAACTTCTATTATGCCCATCTCGTGGCGGAAGTGGGCACCGACAACGTAAACGTGCACAGTACCACCTCGACTATCGCACCGATGGAACTCTGCGAATATACGACCGACGAGCACAACGGTTTCATCAAAACCATCTACTCGCTGGGCTACAATGCCATCGACTACGCCAACAACATCATCGCGGGAATTAACGAATTCGGCGACTACGACCCAGCCTTGATGAACCAACACATCGCCGAAGCCAAATTCCTGCGGGCTTATGAATACTTCACCCTGCTCTGCATCTACGGCGACGGCGCCCTCACCGGCGACGACAACGGGCTCGGATTGGTAATGCGCCTCACCCCCTACGACGGCTACGACCCCGACAAAGTGCAGGCGCGCGAATCGGTGGGCACGGTCTATACGCAAGTCATCAAAGACCTGACCGAAGCCATACCCGACCTGCCGCAAACCGAATACGAACCCGCCGGCCGCTTCCGCGCATCGGCAACCGCCGCACGGGCTTTGCTCTCGCGCGTGTACCTCTACAAAGGCACCTACACCGGAAACGTCGAAGAATTGAGCCTCGCCGCGCAGTACGCCGGCGAAGTGCTGCAATCGGGCATCGTCTTCAACAACGCCTACAACGACCACCGCACCAACATCTTCCCCAGCAACGTCTACAACGAAACCTATCCCGACCCCACCAACTACGCGTCGGAATTGATACTGTTCCAGCCCAGCCGCATCAGCACGGCGGTATTTCCCTGCGGGTGGAACAATGTATATTCCAAAACCAGCTTCTGCGCCGCCGACGAACTTATCGCCTCGTACCTGCCCGGCGACCTGCGCGGATACGGCGAAACAGACGCCTACCTGATACAACAAGGCTCCAACCAGTCGCAGCCCGACAAAAAAGCCTGCATGAAATACGACAACGGCGGCTGCTACGACGATGTGCAGTACATTCGCCTCTCGGAAATAAAACTCACCCGCGCCGAAGCCCTCGCACGCATCGACGGCAGCATCGGCGCCGAAGCCCTGCAACACCTCAACGACATTCGCTGCAAACCCTTCCCCGAAGGACAGAAACCGGCAGCCTTCACCGCCGCCGACTTCCCGTCGACACAAGCCTTCATCGACTCCGTACTCGTAGAGCGCAATCGGGAGCTGGCTATGGAGGGGCACTACCGTTGGGACCTTATCCGCACCGGTCGCGACCTGCGCGTGAAAGGACTGCCCGACAACCGGAAAATATTGCCGATACCCGATTACGAAGTCCAAATTTCCGACGGCGTCATCAAACAAAACAGCGGATTCATCGATTTCTAATCTCAAAAAATAAAACCCTATGAAACGATTGATTTCTTTCATTGCTTTCGTTCTGCCCTTTACGGCAGTCGTGGCACAAGAACAGCCGGCTGACACGACCGGCATCACATTCCTCGAATGTTCTTACGCCGAAGCGCTCCAAACGGCCCAAAAAGCCGGACGGCTGCTCTTCGTCGATTGTTACACCCAATGGTGCGGCCCCTGCAAACAGCTGGCGAAAACCACCTTCAAAGACCCCGAAGTGGGCGAACTCTACAACGGTTCGTTCGTATGCCTCAAACTCGACATGGAAACTCCCGACGGTATCGCCCAAAAAGATAAATTCGGCGTAACCGCTTATCCTACAATGGTATTCGTCGATCCGAAAACCGAAGAGGTCGTGCACAAAATGGTCGGCTACGGCGGAACGCAGGAATTTCTGAGAAACACCGTCGCAGGTCTCTCCGGCAACAATATCAAAACCATGACCGACCGCTACAACGCCGGCGAACGCAGCGACGCATTCATGAAAGAATATTTCCAAGTCCTCGCAGCGGCTTCTGAAAGAGACCGGCTTGCCGCTCTCGTGCCCGACTATCTCGACAAGAAATGCGACGATATGCTCACCGACAAAGAGACGTTCGGCTATTTCATGGCATATGTAAATTCGCCCTACGCCAAACCCTACGTATTCTTCCTCGACAACAAAGACAAATTCGCCCGACAATACGGCGAACAAGTCATCGCCCTGAAAGAGTCGCGTACGTGGAACATATATGGTCGCAGCTTCGTCGTGAAAAACGACGACGGCTCCTATACCTACGACGAAAAAGGCATGGCGGATTACAAAAAATACATGAAGTCGTACAAAGTGAAAGACATCGCCAAAATAGAACTCGGTGCAAAAATGTATTATGCCGAATGCACCGGAAACTGGAAGGACTACATCGCCTGCGGCGACAAACTGATCGGGAAATACGATGCCGACGCGCTCGAAGTGTATAACTGGCTTCTGCGCATCGACAAAAACTGCACCGACCCCAAACTGCGCCGTCATGCCGCCGTATGGTGCGACAAAATGGTCGAGAATATCGAAGCCGAAAACGCGCGCGCCTCGCAAGGCTCCGGCATGGCAGCCATGCGCATGGGCCCGCAAGCCAACCACTTCACGGAACTCGCCGAGAAGCTCCGTAAAGCCTGACACACACGATATTCTCTTAATCGAAAGCGCGGAGTTTCCTCCGCGCTTTCGGTCGTATTGGAAGTTACTGAACCGGATTTCTCCGACGGAACGATTTCGGAGTTTCCGAAAAATCATTATCTTTGCTCCTTTGAAATTGCGGCATAAGAAATGGAAACGCTCGAAACTCCGACAACGACGAACCTGCATCTGCTGATAAAGTTGCAGGCAAACGGATTGTATGCCGCTGCGTTCGACCCGCTCGAAGACGATACGTACCGTTGTCTGGCAAACATTTTTTCGGGACAGGAATCTGATGAAGCCCTCAAAAACCGGATATACGAAAATCCGCAGCTTTTGCAGGAATACGGGCGCACCTGCATTCTCGTCGATTCGCCGCACTTCACGTTTGTTCCCGAAGAGATAGAGCCGGCAGAAGAAAACCGCCGCGACTATTACGATTTCTGTTTCCCCGACCACACCGATTACATCGTCGAAAACCGCTTGCAGCACAACCGCGCCTATTCGCTTTTCGGCATCGGGCACGACCTGTACGGCTTTCTGTGCCGCACCTTCCCGACGGCGGCGATACTGCACCCGCTCACGCCGCTTTGCGAATACTTCGCCCTCAACAGCCGCAACGGAAACGAAGCCAAAGTGTATCTGCACATACAGGAAAATCACTTCTGCCTCATCGTTTTCAAGCAAGGGCGGCTGCTGTTTGCCAACCGTTTCGACGGCGCCACAGCCGACGACATCGCCTACTACACCCTGCAAGTCTACAAACAGCTGAGCCTCGACCGGTTGCGCGACCGCATATACCTCACCGGCAGCAAAACGATGCGCCCCGTCGTTACCGCCCTGTTGCAGGAGTATGTGCAGGCGGTGCTGCCCTATCCGTTCCCGTCGCAGCTTTTCCGTCTCGGCAAAGAGACGCTCGACGCACCTTTCGATTTGATAACCATACCACTATGCGGATTATAAGCGGGAAATACGGACGGCGGCGTTTCGAGGTGCCGACCCATATCAAAGCGCGTCCGACTACCGATTTCGCGCGGGAAAACATTTTCAACGTTCTCCAAAACCTGCTCGACTTCGAGGGAAAAAGCGCCCTCGACCTTTTCGCCGGCACGGGTGCCATCAGCTTCGAACTGGCGTCGCGGGGCTGCACGCGGGTGGTGTCGGTCGAGAACTATCCGGTACAGTACAATTTCATACGCAAGGTCGCCGCACAACTCGGCGCACAAGAAATAACGCCCGTGAAAGGCGACGTGTTCCGCTTCGTCCCCGCCTGTCGGGAAAAATTCGATTTCATCTTCGCCGACCCGCCCTACGACCTGCCCGACTTCGCCGAAGTGGCGCCGCTTGTCCTGAACGCGGGCATTTTGTCGCCCGACGGAATTTTCGTGCTCGAACACTCCAAAAATTACGATTTTTCCGCGCTGCCTTCTTTCAACCAGAAACGCACCTACGGCAGCGTCAATTTCAGCCTTTTCATTCCCTAATCAGCAGTCGAACAAGTCCGGAGGTTCCGGAAACAGGCCCTTCCGCAGAGCGTCGAAATAAAATCCTGTCAATCGGGCAAAGGCATAATGCGGCAGCTCTTTTCGCGGCACGCGCAAATAGACCGACAGAGCCGGCGGTACGTGTTCCACCGCTACTGTATAGAACGTGGCGTGAATAATGCGGTGCGACAACACATGGCGGCGCTTGAACGGCGGATAAAGGTGCGTTACCTGTCCCGCTCCCGCCATCAGCGCGCGGTACGCTTCCGTCTGCTGCAACGCCTCGAACGACAATTCTCCGTCGCTCTCTATCAATACAAACTCATAAAGGTCGCGCCAAATATCCCGCTCGCTACGGCGGTGTATAAAAGTATCTTCGCCGGCATATATCACTAAATAATTGAAGTAGCGGGGGCGCACCACGTTCTTTCCCTGCTTCACGGGAAAGGCTTCCGCCCTGCCCGATGCCGCCGCCTCGCAGCGGAATGCCAGCGGGCAGCCGCCGCACAGCGGCGCACGCGGCAGACACTGCAATGCTCCCAGTTCCATGACCGCCTGATTATAAAGAGCGGGGGCGCGCCGGTCGAGCAGCTCCTCCGCCAGTGCAGCGAAAAGTTTTTTCCCTTCTGCCGTATCGATAGGCGTATCGACGGCAAAAAGGCGCGAAAGTACCCGATACACATTTCCATCGACTACGGCATGGGGCAGCCCGAATGCAAAGGAGGCTATGGCAGCTGCCGTATAATCGCCCACACCTTTGAGGGCGCGAATGCCCGCATACGTATCGGGAAAACGCCCGTCAAAATCGGAAACGATTTGTCGGGCAGCAGCGTGCAGGTTACGTGCCCGACTGTAATAGCCGAGACCCTCCCAGTATTTCAGCACCTCGTCTTCGTCGGCAGCCGCCAGCGAGCGCACGTCCGGAAAACGAGCGATAAAGCGGCGGTAATAATCCAACCCCTGTACCACGCGCGTCTGCTGCAAAACGATTTCGGAAATCCATATCCGATACGGGTCGGTCGTCTCCCGCCACGGGAGCCGGCGCTTGTGCTGCTCGAACCACGCTTCGAGTCGGCTGGCTATCTTGCTGTTATCGGACATTTGTGCTTTGTTTCCTGTAAAAACCGTAAAAACGACTGCTGTTTACTTTCGTCGCAAAGATACGGGAAGTTGTCGGCAAAGTCAAATTTTCCGCAGCCGATAATTGCAGCAAGTCGGTTTCGCTCTCCATTCCTCTTTTTCAACAACTGTTTTTTTATGTAAACAAGTTTTTATTTGTTAATATTTCGAGCTATTTTCACGCAAATAGTGTTAATACACCATTTCTTTTTCACATAATTGTTTGGTAAAAACAAAAACCGCATTTACATTTGCCGTATGTTTTTTCATAGTATTAAATTTAAGGTTTACACAGAGACAGGCTGTCGTGAGACAGCCTGTTCTTTTTTCTTTTCTATCGTCATACCTGGTGGCAATAGAAGAATATTTTCCCCGAAAACAAAACTTCTTGCAAAAAACAGGCGTTTCATTATATACAGTTGAATTTTTATTTATACTTTCGCGAAAACTCTCAAAATGGCAAAAGAAAAAATTTCGATAGAATACAGTCTGAAAAACACTTCGCCCAATTCGGTGTGGAACTACATCAGTACCGCAAACGGGCTGGGACAGTGGTTTGCCGACAAAGTGCTCTGCGACGGAAAAGAATACACCTTCTTTTGGGCAAAGACGCCGCAGACTGCCACCCAGACGGGTTTCCGAAGCGGCATATTCGTTCGATTCCATTGGGACGATGACGACGACCCAAAAGCCTATTTTGAATTTCGCATTCACGTCATCGAACTTACCGGCGAAGTGCTACTCGAAATCACCGACTTCACGACGGAAGACGAAAAAGAAGAAAGTATCGAGTTGTGGAACGAACAAATCGCCACGCTCAAACGCAAACTCGGGACCTGACGCTCTCCCGCTTTCGCCCGCAGCCGTATCTTTGCGATAATTGCAGAGATATTTATTTTTCATTACTTTTGCAACGAGAAAAAAGTTCGACATGGCGGTTATCAAGAAGCTCTACCTTTTCATTCTGAAAACATTTCTGCCCCTGTTCTTGATGACTTTTTTCATCAGCCTCTTCGTACTCCTCATGCAATTTCTCTGGCGGTACGTCGATGAACTGGTAGGAAAAGGTATCGAAATAAGCATCTTGGCGGAATTGTTTTTCTACGCGGCGCTCTCTATCGTGCCGATGGCACTGCCCCTGTCCATACTGCTGGCATCGCTTATGACGTTCGGAAATCTCGGCGAACGGTTCGAGCTGCTCGCCATCAAAGCTGCCGGCATCTCGCTGCGCAAGACCATGCAGCCGCTTATCGTTACGCTGATACTCATTGCCATAGGAGCCTTCTTTTTTCAGAATAACGTACTCCCCAAAGCGCAGGTGAAAATGTATTCCCTCCTCTTTTCGGTGCGGCAGAAGTCGCCGGAACTGGATATTCCCGAAGGCGTCTTTTACGACCAGATAAGCGGCTACAACTTGTTGGTCGAGAAAAAAGACAGGGAAACCGGTATGCTCTACGACCTGATGATTTACGACTTTTCCGACGGATTCGATAACGCCAAAGTCATGCTTGCCGACTCGGGAAAACTCTTTTTCACCGACGACAAACAATACCTCTTTTTCACGCTGTACAGCGGCGAATCGTTCGAGAACCTGCGCAACCAGCGGGCTGATGCGCGCAACATTCCTTACCGAAGAGAAAGTTTCAGTACCAAAGAGATATTGATTCCTTTCGATGCCAACTTCACCCGCATGGACGAAGGTACGATGCAAAACCAGTATATCGGACAAAACATCGCCCAGCTCACGCACTCCATCGACTCGATGTCTCATCGTTCCGACAGCATTACCGCCCGCATTGCCACAGACTTGAAAAAAAATTATTTCAATGCGAAAGCCTCTTCGGGCAGGAAAACTGAGGACGAAGAAATTATCAGACAAAACGCCTACATCGACATCGACAGCATCTATGCCACCGCCACCTTGCAAGAGCGCGAAAGTATGCTTTCACGCGCCTACTCTCATGCCGAAGGCGTCCGGCAGGACTATGAATACAAAAGTCTCACAAGCGACCAGCAGCAGACACTGATGCGGCGCCACCAGATAGAGCGACACAAAAAATTCACCATTTCGTTTGCCTGCTTGATATTCTTCTTCATCGGCGCGCCATTGGGCGCCATTATCCGCAAAGGCGGATTGGGTACCCCCGTCGTCGTTTCCGTTCTGCTGTTCATATTCTATTACATCATCGACAACTTCGGATACAAAGCCGCCCTGCACGGACGCTGGGACGTGTGGGAAGGCATGTGGCTCAGCTCCGGCGTATTATTGGTGCTCGGCATCTTCCTGACATACAAAGCCGTAAACGACTCCGCTGTATTCAACAAAGACGCTTACGTCAATTTCTTCCGAAAAATCGTCGGAAAATCCGAAACGCGGAAAGTCGTTCACAAAGAAGTCATCATCGACGAAGCAACCCCGCAGGAAATCCTGAACAAGGTCGAACTGCTCGACACCTCCGTCGTCGCGCTCATCGACCGCTTCGGCAATAAACGGCAATCGTTCTTCGCCTATTGGACACGCGGTTACGACCGCCAAACCATACGCTCCCTGCACGACGAAGTGGAAAACTTTGTGGAAACGGCACAAAACTGCCGTTCGGCACTGTTGGTTACCAAACTGATGGATTACCCCATATTGCGCAACCTTCTGCTCTACCGTCCCTGCCCTTCCGTATGGACAGGCTCGATAGCCATATGCCTGTTGCCACTCTCGCTCCCGCTCTACTTCATCGGTATATGGGAACAAAAACAGTTGCGGCAGGAATTGCAAATCATACGTCGCACCGACAAAGAAATTGCCGACATCGCACGAAAACTTCACAACGAACAGAATCAATAAATCCCGACTTGGGAAGAAAGGAAAACATACATGACCGACGCCATCAAGCTAAGCACCATCGAAGAAGCCATCGAGGAATTCAAAGCCGGAAATTTCATCATCGTCGTCGATGACGAAGACCGTGAGAACGAAGGCGACTTCATCATCGCTGCCGAAAAAATCACTCCGGAAAAAGTCAATTTCATGTTGAAAGAAGGGCGCGGCGTACTCTGCGCCCCCATTACCCGGCAGCGCTGCATCGAACTCGAACTCGACAAACAGGTGCTCGACAACACCTCCATACTCGGTACGCCTTTCACCGTAACCATCGACAAACTCGAAGGCTGCACCACCGGCGTATCGGCACACGACCGCGCCGCCACCATTCGCGCGCTGGCAGACCCGACAGCCACCGCTGCCTCTTTCGGTCGTCCCGGACACATCAATCCCCTCTACGCACAAGACAAAGGCGTACTGAAACGGGCAGGACACACCGAAGCCGCCGTCGATATGGCGCGCCTCGCCGGTCTCTATCCCGCCGCCGCCCTTATCGAAATCATGAACGACGACGGCACGATGGCGCGTATGCCACAACTCCTCGAAAAGGCTCGGCAATACGATATAAAAATCATCACCATTCGCGACCTTATCGCCTATCGGCTGAAACAGGAATCCCTCGTCGAAAAAGGTGTCGAGGTCGATATGCCCACTGCTTACGGGCACTTCCGGCTCATACCTTTCCGCCAGCTCTCCAACGGACTCGAACACGTCGCCCTTATCAAAGGCGAATGGCAGCCCGACGAACCGGTACTCGTGCGCGTACACTCCTCCTGCATGACGGGCGACATCTTCGGCTCGCGCCGCTGCGAATGCGGCGAACAGCTGCACCTCGCCATGCAGACCATCGAAAAAGAGGGGCGCGGCGCCGTTGTTTACCTCAATCAGGAAGGGCGCGCCATCGGGCTTATGGAAAAAATCCAAGCCTACAAACTCCAAGAAGACGGCCTCGACACCGTCGATGCCAACATTCGGCTCGGACACAAAGCCGACGAACGCGACTACGGCGTAGGCGCTGAAATACTGCGGCAAATAGGCATTCGCAAAATGCGGCTGCTCTCGAACAACCCCGTCAAGCGCGTCGGACTCGAAGCCTACGGCATAGAAATCGTCGAGAGCGTACCCCTCGAAGTGAAACCCAACCCCTACAACATCGACTACATGCGCACCAAGAAAGAACGCATGGGGCACGACCTGCACCAAGTCGACTGACCGCCGCTCCGCGAAATGAAATACTTCCGCCTCTATACCCCCAACCCCGACCCGCACGACATCGACCGCATCGTCGATGCCCTGCGTCGCGGCGCCGTAATCATATACCCCACCGATACGATTTACGCCATCGGCTGCGACGCGCTCAACGTCCGCGCCGTCGAACAGGTATGCCGGCTGAAAAAAATCGACCCGCAAAAAGCCCGCCTCTCCGTCGTATGCCCCGATTTCAGTATGCTCGCCAACTATGCGCGGGTGAGCGACACCTACTTCTGCCTCATGCGGCGCAACCTGCCCGGAGCCTTCACGTTCGTCCTGCCAGCAAGCTCGCGGCTGCCCCACCTTTATAAACACCGCAAAAGCATCGGCATTCGCGTGCCCGACAACGTCATAGCCCGCGAAATAGCCCTGCAACTCGGCAATCCCCTGCTATCGACCTCCATCGTCGCGCCCGACGACGAAAGCGAATACCTTACCGACCCGTCGCTCATACAGGAAAATTACCGCAACAGCATCGACATCTTCGTCGATGGCGGCGACGGAGGCATCACCCCTTCCACCGTTGTCGATTGCTGCGGTGACACCGCCGAAATCGTCCGTCAAGGCAAAGGCGAACTCATAGAATAACCCAACGACAAAAGACTTTTTCCCAAAAAAATTACGATAAAAAAATCCGCTCTGTTTTTGTTGGCAGAGCGGATTTTTTATCAAATTGTAGCTTCTTTATTTAGTAAACTCAATGACTGTACCATGTGCCATTATGGTGCGTTTAATATAAATCGGCGTTATTATTCTCCGAGTTTCACTTGTCGTTATATTGATAACCGCTTTCGAGCCGGACATCAACTCAGGATTTTTCTGCCGGGCTTCATTTAACATTTTATCGATAGCATTTTCTTTCAAGGCTCGCTTCCGAAGTCCGCCCATTCCGAATATATAGGTTTGAGAAACTTCGCTTGAAATATTTTCAACAATGCGATAATTGGCTTCCTTTAATACAACACTCGTTTGATTTTGATTCTGATTACCTGTTAAATGTGAATAAAATCCACAACTCGACATGCTTCCCAATAAAACGATGGAAAGTAAACTTAGGATTAATTTTTTCATAATGCGATTGTTTTGTTTTACAATAAATACTGTTTGTTTGATTTTGCAAAGATAAAAAGTATATACGACAATGCAAATTTTTATTGATAATTTTTGCTTTTTAAGCTATAATTTTTTTGCTTGTCAGGGGCTTCGGACGGGACGGTGTGTTGTCCAGTGGGGAAGATAGGGCTTTGCGGGGGAATGTGTCTGTGTTTTTTTGTGTAGAGGGAGGAGGGTAATAAAACGAGAAAAGCGTCGGGGAGGGTGTCCCTGACGCTTTTTCGTTGAGGTGGCGGCTTCCTACTTTCCCGCTTGCGCAGTATCATCGGCGTTATACGGTTTAACTTCTCTGTTCGGTATGGGTAGAGGTGGGGTCCGTGTGCTGACCGCCTTATGTTTTTTATATTTTTTTGTTTTTTGTTTTTTTGTTTGAAATATAATAAATATCTTTGCGACAAAAAGTTTTTTATGGAAAAATAGTCTCATCATCTGCTTATATGTGCCTTGAATCGGGAAAACGACTTTAACATTTTACATCGCCTCTATCTCTTCGTTTTTCTGCATATATATTTACAAAACGGGAGGCAATATCAAAAAAACATCAAATTGAACATCATGAAAAATTTTATTTATTTAGCCATTCTTTTGGTGGCTGCCACATCTTGCAAATCGATAAAATACAGCAGCACCAACAAAGCCGACGTCAATAGTCTCATCGTCAATGTCGTTACTGCCGACTTAACTGTATCGGACAAGAAAGTAACCGTAACACTCCCCAAAAGCAATATTGTAAAGAGAAACATTCAATTGTCTAAAGAAGGAGCTATCGCAAAGGCTCTTAGAGAATCCAATGCCGATGTCTTGGTGGAACCGGTTTTCGACGTAACCTACAAAAAGAGACTGCTCGGTCTTCGCATTCAAAACATAACGGTATCGGGATATCCTGCCAATTACACCAACTTCCGTTCTGAAAATTCACTAATAAAAGAATTGGGTATCCCCGTTGTGCTTCAAAAATCGTTCCACATGGAAGGCGCCGTTCGCGTAGCAAACTTGTCCGATGGGTGGGGTGTATGGGTTGTGGGGAGAGTGGTGTTGTCGGTGGTGGGTTTGGTATAAAACGAGAAAAGCGTCGGGGAGGGTGTCCCTGACGCTTTTTCGTTGAGGTGGCGGCTTCCTACTTTCCCGC
>CANQDQ010000011.1 GCA_947593515.1 uncultured Bacteroidales bacterium
CCTTTTGTCATATTAATGCTTATAGATTTACTCTTCTTGCTCATAGTAATAAGAATAATCTATACCTTTCATAAAGGTTTCACGATCATTAATTTTATCCGTTAATCCCGATTGCAGAAGGTCCTTAATGTTAGATGCATTGACTACACTGAGTTGCATGGCATTCAGATACTCTTTTTTGTTAATAAGGCTCCAATCGATACATTTTTTTAGCCGCTTTTTGAGGATTAAATCGAGCCAAATGCGAGTAGATCTTCCGTTTCCTTCGCGGAAAGGATGGGCAATATTCATCTCGACATATTTGTCCACAATTTGTTCGAATGTGTCCTCCGGCATTTGCTCGATAGAAGAAAGTGTTTGTGGCAGGTATTGGGCCATTGCAAATTGAAATCCTCCTTTTGCCAAATTAACTGAACGAATCTGTCCGGCAAAATCATACAAACCTCCGAATAAATAGGCGTGTATTTGTTGCAATCCTTTTACTGTTCCGACTTCAATGTTATCGATTAGATTGCTTCCAAAAAGTGCATACGCTTTCGATTTGCTCTTGCCGTCGATTGTTTCATCACTGTTGGTAAACCACTCGACAAATCTTGCTGCCTTCGTATTCGGAAACGCCTTTGCCAATAGTATAACGCCGTTAAAGTCAAGAGTATCAGATAACCGCTGCTTGCCATCTGGAGCAGTAAGTTTTAACTGGTTAGTAACACTAACCAGTTCAGCATTTTCTTTTTTGAGCTTGTTTTTTAGATATTTCCAATAATTGCGATTCTTTTGATAGTCGTCCTGATTATTCAAAACGCCTATAATATCCAGCACAGAGAACCACCATTTAGAATGTTCCTCGTCCCATATAGCCCGTACTTCTCGGTCATTATAAAATCGAATGGATATTTTCATACTGATTATTTGATTTCATTATCAAGTTTCATCAACATACCTGCAAAATGTAATTTCCTTATAGCCTCCGGTCTTGATATTAATTACTGTTTTTCCCATAAAAATTTTCGATACTTCTACAAAGGTAATATAAAATGTGGAAAAGATAAGGGGCGGGGAAGAAATATTATGTATGAATGTAAAACCATTCACGAGATGTTTGACAGGTTTATAGGCGGTGCTGAAATTCGAGTGAGGCGGTGTGCGGAAAGTCGGCGGGAATTACTATCTTTGAGCGGGAAATTTTTCATGCCGATGAAAATTTATCGAACGACATTTGCAGTGATTCTTCTTGCCTTGTTGGCGACGGCGTGCGGCAACCGCACGGCGGCGACTCTCGACGAATTTACGGAAACGGTTTATTCGCCCCGATATGCCTCCGGTTTTTCCATCAAAGGCATCGAGGGAAAGGAGAGCGTGCTGATTACGGTTTCCAATCCGTGGCAGAATGCCGACGGGGTGGTTGCGCGTCTTTTCATTGCCCGCAATGAGGAGCCGGTGCCCGCCGGATTCACGGGGCAGGTGTTGCGGGGGGCGGCGTCCCGCATCGTTGCCATGTCGGCTACCCATGTCGCCATGCTGGCTGCCGTCGGTGCCGACGACCATGTGGTCGGCGTGTCGTGTATCGACTATATTTCAAATGAATATGTCGCCTCGCATCGCGACAGTATCGGCGATGTGGGGTACGAGGGGAATATCGATTACGAACTGTTGCTGTCGCTCCGTCCCGACCTCGTGCTGCTTTACGGCATCAACGGTGCCAATCCGATGGTGGGCAAACTCTCGGAACTGGGCATTCCGTATATGTATGTCGGCGATTATCTCGAAGAGTCTCCGCTCGGAAAAGCGGAGTGGCTGGTTGCCGTCGGCGAGACGGTGGGGCGGCGTGTCGAAGCCGTCCGGCACTTCGACCCGATAGCCGAGCGCTACAACGCCTTGAAAGAACGGGTAGCTGCGACGGCATTCGATGCCCCTTCGGTCATGCTCAATGCTCCCTACGGCGATTCTTGGTTCATGCCATCGACGGGGAGTTATTTAGTGCAGTTGATTGCCGATGCCGGCGGCGATTACATTTACAAGGAGAATGCGGGCAATGCCTCGCTGCCCATCGACCTCGAAGAAGCTTATCTGCTGGTCGCCGGCGCCGATATGTGGCTCCATACCGGCTCGGCAAATACCCTCGACGAGTTGAGAGCCGCCTGCCCGAAATTCACCGACACCCGCTGTTTCAGAAACGGCAGTGTATATAACAATACCCGTCGGGTCAATGCTGCCGGCGGCAATGACTTTTTCGAGTCGGCGGTCGTCAATCCCGATATTCTTTTGCGAGACCTTGTGAAAATATTTCACCCCGAAATGGTGAAGGAAGATTTAGTATATTACAAAAAATTGCGATAGATGCGTTCCCGTGCCTCCCAGCTGTTTATTCTGTTGATTGCCTTGACGATCGTTCTTTTTCTGTTCGACTTGGCAGTGGGGAGTGTCGCTCTGCCGCTGCGCGATGTCTGGAAGGCATTGACCGGAGGCGACTGTCCGGAGGCGACAGCAAAAATCGTTTTGAATATCCGCCTGTTGAAAGCCGTCGTGGCGCTGTTTGCCGGCGCGGCGCTGTCGGTAAGCGGATTGCAGATGCAGACCCTTTTCCGCAACCCGTTGGCAGGACCTTACATGCTGGGTATCAGTTCGGGCGCAAGCCTCGGCGTGGCGCTGTTCATACTCGGAGCGCCGCTGCTCGGGCTGCCTGCGACTGTTCTCTCTTTCGGCATTGCCGGTGCGGCGTGGGCTGGCGCCGCACTCGTCTTGACAATTGTCGTTGCGGCGAGCCGCCGTATCAAAGACATCATGGTCATTCTCATTCTCGGCATGATGTTTTCGTCGGGGGCGGGAGCTGTCGTGCAGATACTGCAATACCTCAGCAAAGAGGAGGCATTGAAATCCTTTGTCATTTGGACGATGGGCTCGCTCGGCGACGTTACCGCTCCGCAGCTCTCCATTCTCATACCCGCCGTTTTGGTCGGATTGTTGCTGGCGGTGGTTACGATAAAGCCGCTCAACCTGCTCCTTTTCGGTGAAGAATATGCCATTACCATGGGCTTGAATCTGCGCCGCACCCGCAATCTCTTGTTTCTCTCCACCACCTTCCTTGCCGGTACGGTTACTGCCTTTTGCGGACCTATCGGGTTCATCGGGCTGGCGATGCCGCATATTACGAGGTGGCTGTTCGACGAGAGCGACCACCGCATACTTCTCCCGGGCACGATATTCACGGGCGCTTCCGTGCTGCTTTTGTGCGATATCGTTTCCAAAATATTTGTTTTACCGGTAAACGCCATCACCTCCCTGTTGGGTATTCCCGTCGTGGTGTGGGTGGTGCTGCGCCATAAATGATTTCCCGTATGATACAGCTCGACGATTTTTCTATCGGATACGGTTCGCGCCTGCTGCTCGACCATGCAGAGGCAGCGTTTGCCGGCGGTCGGCTTACGGCGCTGATAGGACGCAACGGTACGGGCAAATCGACCCTCCTCCGCGCCATTGCCGGACTCAACCGCCGCTATTCCGGCGACCTGTTTTTAGCAGGGAAACGGGTGCGTGATTTGTCGCCGCAGGAGTCGGCGAGGGTGCTCGCATTCGTAACGACCGAACGCACGCGCATTCCCAGCCTCCGTTGCGAAGATGTCGTGTCGCTCGGGCGTGCTCCCTATACCAACTGGATAGGCAGCCTGCAAGCCGTCGATCGCGAGATTGTGCGGAATGCATTGGTGTCGGTGGGCATGGAGCAGTATGCCCTCCGCACCATGGATACGATGAGCGACGGCGAGTGCCAGCGCATCATGATTGCCCGCGCGCTGGCGCAGCAGACGCCGGTTATTCTGCTCGACGAGCCGACCTCGTTTCTCGACCTTCCGAACCGTTACGAACTTTGCGCCCTGCTGGCTCGGCTGGCGCACGATGAAGGCAAATGCATTCTCTTTTCCACCCACGAACTCGATGTTGCCATTCAGACGTGCGACGGCATCGCCCTCATCGACGACGGCAAAATCTGTCATCTTCCCGTCGAAGAAATGATAGCGAGCGGACACATACAACGCTTGTTCAAGATTCCGAACGTGCCTGTCGGCATCTCTGTCCGTCCGGATATTCACGAAGAAAAATAAGCTGTTTCCGATTCAAAAAACGCGGATTCATCGAAAAAAGTCGTCCTCGTTTCACTCTTTGCGGTTGCGGGGGTGGTGGGTGAGAATTTCGTTTCGGAGATATTCTTTGTCGAGGTGTACGTATATCTCGGTGGTGGTGATGCTTTCATGCCCCAACATCTGTTGTATCGCCCGCAGGTTGGCGCCCCCTTCGAGCAAGTGGGTGGCGAAGCTGTGGCGCAGCGTGTGCGGACTGATGTTTTTCTGTATGCCGCACGCCTCGCACCGCTCTTTGATGATATAGAATATCATAACCCGACTCAGCCGACCGCCGCGACGGTTGAGAAAAAGTATGTCTTCATCGCCTTTTTTCGGGGTGATATGGGCGCGGTCTTGCCGGTAGAGGCTTATTTCGTGCAGTGCCGACGGCGATATGGGGACGAGCCGCTGCTTGCTCCCTTTCCCTTCGACGATGATGTATTCGTCTTGCGGATAAATCTGCGATATGCGCAGCCCCACCAGCTCCGACACCCGTAGCCCGCAGCTGTACATCGTTTCGATAATGGCTTTGTTGCGCTGGCTTTCGGGCAGCGACATATCGAACGAGCCGAGTATCCGGTCTATCTCTTCGACGGTCAGTATTTCGGGCAGCTTTCGTCCGAGCTTTGGACCCTCGATAAGCTCCATCGGGTCGTTTTCGATATACCCTTCCAAGCGCAGAAATGTGTAGAAAGATTTCAACCCCGAGAGAATGCGGGCTTGCGAGCGGGGCTGTATGCCCATATCTTGCAGCCGGCAGATGAAATTCGTGATGTCGGCTTCGGCAAGCTGCTCGGCGGTAGGTTCTCCCTCCGGCGTGAGGTATTGAAAGAGTTTGAGTACGTCGTGCAGATAGCCGTCGAGCGTGTTTGCCGACATGCCTTTTTCGAGTTTCAGATATTGGGAAAAAGATTTTAGCAGTCCCGATTTACCAACAATCATGCGCCGATGGTGAAATATTCCACAATATTTTGTACTTTTGTCGAAAATTTCCGGCGGAAAGTTTTTCCCTTTTCCGGAAAATGTTTTCAATTCGGTACAAAGATATAAAATCTTTCGGTTTATGGATATATGGATTATCAACGGACCCAATCTCAACTTGTTGGGCAAGCGTGAAAAGAGTGTGTATGGAGATGCCTCGTTCGAGAGCTATCTGGAAACGTTGCGCGGTCGTTATCCGCAGCATACGATACACTATTATCAATCGAATATCGAAGGCGAGTTGATAAACAAAATTCACGAACAAGGGTTTTCACCGGTGGGAATCGTACTCAACGCCGGAGCCTATACGCACACCTCCATTGCGCTCTCCGATGCCATACGGGCGATTACCGCACCGGTGGTGGAGGTACATATCTCCAATATCCATGCACGGGAGGAGTATCGGCATACCTCGAAAATCGCAGCGGCGTGTCGGGGCTCTATTATCGGATTCGGACTCGACTCCTATCGCTTGGCGGTGGAAGCTCTTATAGAAAATAATAATCGGTAAAATTATGGTATCGAAACAGACAAAAATAGTGGCCACCGTATCGGACAAACGTTGTGAAGTCGATTTTGTCCGCGCCCTTTTCGAGAACGGAATGAATGTTGTGCGCATGAACTCGGCGCACCTCAACAACGAAGGTTTCGACCGTATCATCAACAATGTGCGGGCGGTTTCCGATACCATTGCCATACTGTTGGACACCAAAGGTCCGGAAGTGCGCACTACGTTTATCGAGAACGATGTGAACATAACATTTACCGCCGGCGACATCGTGCGTATGAAAGGCTGCCCCGACGCCTATACCACGCAGCAGCAAATCAACGTGTCGTATGTCGATTTTGCCAAAGACCTTTCGGTAGGCAGCATCGTACTGATCGACGACGGCGAATTGGAGTTCCGCGTATTGGAGAAGCACGACGATTACCTGTTGTGCGTGGCGCAGAATGCCGGCGAACTCGGCTCGCGCAAGAGTGTGAACGTGCCGGGCGTGCGCATAAACCTGCCTGCCCTTACCGAGAAAGACCGCCGGAACATTCTTTACGCTATCGACAAAAACATCGATTTCATCGCCCACTCTTTCGTGCGCAGCAAGCAGGACGTGCTGGCGATACAGGAGATACTCGATGCCCACAACAGCAAGATAAAGATTATCGCCAAAATCGAAAATCAGGAAGGCGTCGATAACATCGACGAAATACTCGAAGTGGCTTACGGCGTCATGGTGGCGCGCGGCGACCTCGGCATCGAAGTGGCGCAGGAGAAGATTCCCGGCATACAGCGTCGCCTGATAAAGAAATGCGTGCAGGCAAAGAAGCCGGTTATCGTCGCAACGCAGATGCTTCACTCGATGATAAAAAATCCCCGCCCCACTCGTGCCGAAGTAACCGATGTGGCGAATGCCATATACTACCGTACCGACGCGCTGATGTTGAGCGGCGAAACCGCTTACGGACAATATCCCGTCGAGGCGATAGCCACCATGTCGCGTATTGCCAGAGAGGCGGAAGAAACGAAACTTTCGGACAACGATATACAGGTAAATATCGAGGGCGAGGTTTTCGATACCACCTCTTTCTTGGCGAAATCGGCAGTCGATTCGTCCGACAAATTGGGCGTGAAAGCCATCGTTACCGACGGCTATACGGGACGAACAGCGCGCAATCTGGCGGCATATCGAGGAAAAGACCCCGTCCTTGCAATCTGTTACAGCGAACGCACCATGCGCGAGCTGGCGCTCTCTTACGGGGTCATTGCTCTTTACCAGCCGGAGGCAGCGACCTCGCGCAGATATCTCTATCACGGACTCTCTGCACTTATCGGCGCCGGCATTATCAAGGAAGAGGACTTGATAGCCTACATCGGCGGGGCATTCGGTGAAGACAGCGGAAGCACGTTCCTCGAAATCAACAAAGCCGGGTTCATATTGAAAGATTACGACCGCTACGTACTGCCCAATCTCGACGAGGCGCATTGATATGGAGCTTGACGAGTACATTCTCTCGCACATCGATGCGGAAGGGGCGTTGTTGGCGCAGCTCAGTCGCGACACCCATGTTCACACGCTGCGTCCGCGCATGATGTCGGGGCACTTGCAGGGTCGCATTCTCAAAATGTTTTGTCGAATGCAGCGTCCGAAGCGCATTTTGGAAATCGGCACTTTTACCGGATATTCCACCCTTTGCCTCGCCGAAGGTATGCCCGACGATGCCGAGTTGCATACGGTGGAGATAGACGACGAAATAGAAGAGTTCACGCGCAAGTATCTCGCGCAGTCGCCGGCAGCCGCACGCATACAGTTGCACATCGGCGATGCGCTGGCGGTCGTGCCGCAGCTCGGCGGTACGTTCGATATGGTGTTTATCGATGCCGACAAACGCCACTATTGCGACTATTACGATATGGTTTTCGACCGCGTGGTCGCCGGCGGTGTGATACTCGCCGACAATACCCTGTGGGACAGCAAGGTATATGACGGGCATTCGCACGATACGCAGACCGAAGCCGTCAAGGCTTTCAACGACAAAATCGCAGCCGATACGCGGGTGGAAAAAGTGATTCTGCCTCTGCGCGACGGACTTACCGTTATTTGGAAAAAATAATTCGGCGAAAATGTTTCCCGATCTTCGGAAAAAGGATTATCTTAGACAAATTCTCTAATACGCACCGTTATGGAGACAACCAGACAAAACAAAATAAGCCGCCTCATACAGAAAGAGTTGAGCGAGATTTTCTTGGTAGAAACCCGCAAAATGCCCGGTACGCTGGTATCGGTGAGCGTGGTGCGGGTAAGCCCCGATTTGAGCGTAGCCAAAGCCTATTTGAGCATTTTCCCGTCGGAAAAGGCTGCCGAGATATTGGAGTCGGTGCGCACTAACGCCAAGACGATACGCTACGCCCTTGCCGGTCGCATACGCTTTCAGCTGCGAAAGACACCGGAGTTGATGTTTTTCATCGACGATTCGCTCGATTATATAGAAAACATAGATGCCCTGTTGAACAAATAAACCGGATATGCCGCTTTCGTTGAAAATAGCCTTGCGTTATCTTTTCTCTCCGAAATCGCATAGCGCCATCACGTTCATATCGGTCATTTCGGTGCTGGGTATGGCGGTAACGACGATGGCTATTATTTGCACGTTGTCGGTATATAACGGTTTTCAGGAGCTGATAGGCTCGCTATGTTCGCGCCTCGATCCGCAGATAAAGATACTCCCCGTGTCGGGAAAGACGCTCGACACCGAGTCGGCTGAAATAACCGATTTGTACCGTTGGAGCGAAATAGCTGAAATCATGCCTGTTGTCGAAGAGAATGCGCTCGCTGTTTTCGGCAAAAACCAGATGCCCGTACATCTCAAAGGAGTTGGCGAAAATTTCAAAGCCGTTCACAGCGACGTCGACGACATACTTCTCGACGGGGAATTTATCCTGACCGATACCCTTGAAAATTGGGTGGCATTGGGAGCCGGCGTGGCTTCTCATCTCGAAACGGGAACGTTCTTTTCCCGTCCGCTGCGTCTGTATGCTCCGCGTCGCAAAGCCCGTGTAAATCTTGCCAATCCCTCGACCTCGTTTCGGGAAGAAAACAGCTATGTGTCGGGGGTGTTTGCCGTCGATCAGCAGGAATACGACGAATCGTGGGTCATTGCTCCGCTGGCGTTGGTGCGGCGACTCTACGACTATACGACCGAAGCCACTGCTTTGGAATTGCGCTTGCAGGAAAGCGCGGACGAAGCGGCGACAATCGCCCACCTGCAACATCGTTTGGGCGGTGGCTATCGTGTGCTGAACCGCCTGCAACAACAGGCGACAACATTCAATATGATGCAGATAGAGAAATGGATTACTTTCCTGATATTGATTTTCATATTGATGATAGCCACGTTCAACGTTATCGGCTCGCTTTCGATGCTGATTATCGACAAGCGGGAAAACATACGTACCTTGCGCAGTTTGGGTGCGGACGATAGGCTGATATCCCGCATATTTCTTACCGAAGGGTGGCTTATATCGGCAATCGGTGCGGGTGGTGGATTGTTGGCGGGTATCGTGTTGTGCCGCTTACAGGAAGCATTCGGGTGGCTGCGTATGGGCGATGCCGGAGCCTTTATCGTCGATGCTTATCCCGTGCGCTTTTATTGGAGCGATGCCCTTGTGGTGCTGCTTGTTGTGGTATTGATGGGCTTGCTTGCCTCGTGGTTCCCGGTAAAATATCTGCAATCCGATCGTTTTTTCCGTGAAGAGGAATAAGCGGATAGGAAAAGAAAAATGCAGGGTACGAATCTTTCGATTCGTACCCTGCATTGCATTTTGGGGAAGGGCTATTTATTGTTGTTCGTTTTTGAAACTCGTCGAAAGCGTATAAGTATATCCGCCAAATAGTTCGTCGTAATTGGGAACAGGAGTGAATCCGGAAATGTTTATTCCTTTGAAAAGCAAGACGATACGTGTAATGTTTGACGGGTAATCCGGCAACTCGAAGGTGTACCAGCAGTCGTTCGTCTTAGCCGTTACCGCTTCGGCAGTGTAAGAAATAATAAGCGTATCGTTCGATTGACCGGTATAGTAGGCATCGGCAGGAGCGCTTTTCTGTATCAATTTTACCGAAGAAGTCGAGGCAAACAACCGGGCATTCATGGTCAGCATATTCGGTGAAAGAGGGGTCTTATATGTGATGAAAGGTCGGGCAAGAGCTTGCATCGTGTCGGTTTTAATAAAGGAAAAATCCGTCGGCATGGGAATGATTTTGTCGATATTCCAAGTCGATAGATTGGAAAGAGAGGCTTCGAAAATGCCGGTAGTTTGTGCATTTCCCGACTGATGGTCCCAATCGATCGTATAATTTGTCATGGCTCTGGCAATGCTGTCGGAGAGAGTGGGTACACCGTCGCCGGTAAGGCAGAGTCCGGTGTCGTCCAACCGTATGTAGGGGGTGTTGCTCAGTGAGTCGAAAAGTATCGTTCCCGTTCCATACGAAATAGTTATGTTGCCTTTGTCGCCCAAGCAGCTGTTGAACGAAAGCAATGCGACAATGGCGAAAGCCGGAAGTGAAAAGAAATGTTTCATGTTCGTATTGTTTTTTTGTTATTAAAATGCGGTTCTGAATCCGATATGGAAAGAAAATGTTACCGGGTGGTCTTTCCATAAATTGGCAATATCGCTGTTGCCGTTGTTTATGAAATAAGAAACTGCCGGTTCGGCATACAATCCGAAATGTTTCGTGATGACGTAGCTGGCGCCCAGTTTCAGATGTACCGACCACTGAATATGCTTGTCACGGATATTTTCGGTATAGGTTTCGGTGTGGAAGTTTTCTTCTGCGGAATTTGTGATCGTGGCATTGAACGCTTGATTTTCACTTTTGTCGGTACGGCGACCGTATATGTTGAAATCCATGCGTGGACCCGCCGAAACATAAAGGTTGAAATGTTTTCGGTTGAAGAAACGGTATCGTGCCGACAGCGGTATGCCTATGTAATGGAGTTCCTGCCGTCCTTCCCTGATATAGTCTCCGCTTTGGTAATCGGAGCGTAACAGAGTGTAGATGGCGCCGGTTTCTATGCCCCAATGTTTCCCGAATTGTTTTTCTACGGTCAGACCGGCGGAGATAGGAATTTTGTGTTTGTATTTCAACGGAAGGTCGATAGATGCAATGCTGTACATCATCTGGCTGCGGGTATGGCGTGTGTCGGGAGCGTATTCCGATGAAGCAAAGGAGTTTTCCATGACGGCGCCGAGTGCGATGCCTTTGTTCTCTCGTTTGCGGACGGAGGGTCGCGCATCGGCATAAGTCATTGCTTTTGTGACTTTTGACGGACGTTGCGGTGTCGCGTCGGTCGATTCGTTTTTGTCCGCCGGCTCGCTTTTTGTTTCTGCATTGTTTTCCGCACGGTTCGAGGCTGTCGCTGTTTCCGCTTCTGTGCTTTCTTCCGCAAGATACAAGGGTGTGTCTTGTTTGTTTTTCCGGTTTTCGGCAAGCGGAGCAGAAATCGGTGCTTCAGGATAAATTGCGGGAGTGTCGTTTGATGGCGGAAGTTGCGTTTCTGCCGTTTCTTCCGGTGCAGACAGAAGCTCCGTTTCCTGTCGGGCGACGATAGGGTCGGCGGAGGGAGAAAAAAACAGATATGCCGCAACCGACCCGATGAGCAGGGCGACCGTTGCTGCAGCATAGCGCACAAACGCCCTTTGCCGCAGCGGTATATGCCGGTTCTCTGCCGGAAGGCGCCGTTCGATGTCTGCCCATAGCGTTTCGGGTACATCGTACTCGACATCTTTCAGTTTCGATTGTATCAGTTTATCGGTCTGTTTCATTTTCTTGTCTTCCGTGTCCGACGGGGTTATAACAATCCGTCGATGCGTTTTTGAAGCCACCGTCTTGCCCGTGCTAGTTGCGAGCGCGATGTGCTTTCGGTGATACCCAGCATTTCGCCAATCTCCTTGTGGTTGTACCCTTCGACGCCAAAGAGGTTGAATACCGTGCGAAAGCCCTCCGGCAGTTCCGCTACGATTTCGAGCAGCTCCTTTGCAGACAGCCGTTCCAACGTCGAGTAGTCGGGTTCTTGCAGCGATTCTTCACTGTCGATGTCGGCAGTTTCTTTCAGAACGTCGGGGTGGCGGAGATGTTCGAGTGCCGTATTGATGAAAATCCGTCGTATCCAGCCTTCAAAAGAGCCTTTTCCTGCGTAGCTGCCGATAGCTGTAAAGACTTTCAAAAAGCCCTCCTGCAACAAATCTTGCGCCGTTTCGCGGTCGTGCCCGTATCGGTAGCATACTGCCATCATTTTACGGGCATAGGCGTTGTAGAGCGCGTGTTGTGCTGCGGGTTCGTGCTTTTGGCAGCGGTCTATCAACTCTTGTTCGGTCATGCAGCGGGCAGGGCTTTTTGACGAACAGCTATTAGTCAGATGTAAAAAACCGACTAATAGCTGCAATATAAATGTCGTTTTTAAGGTTTTATAACCTGTCTTGTCTTTTCGGGATTATGAAAGTTTGTGTATCACTAATCCGGAGCGCAGTTTCGGCTCGAACCATGTCGTCTTCGGCGGCATGATGTTGCCTGTGTCGGCAATGTCCATAAGCTGTTTCATCGACACGGGGTAGAGGGCGAGAGCCACCCGCATTTCGCCGCTGTCGACTCTGCGCTTCAATTCGCCGAGACCTCTGATGCCGCCGACGAAGTCGATGCGCTTGTCCGACCGCAGGTCGGTGATTCCCAGAATGTCGCGCAGTATCAGGTCGGACGATATGGTAACGTCGAGTACGCCGATGGGGTCGCTGTTGTCGTAAGTGCCTTCTTTGGCGGTGAGCGAGTACCATTCGCCGCTCAGGTAGAGCGAGAAGTTGTGCAGTGCCGTCGGGCGGTATATTTCTTTTCCTTTCTTTTCCACGATGAAATTGGCAGCGAGCTTTTGCAGGAAGGCTTCGTCGCTCAGTCCGTTCAGGTCTTTCACCACGCGGTTGTAGTCGATGATGTGCAGCTGTGAGGCGGGGAAGCACACGGCTAAGAAGTAGTTGTATTCTTCGTCGCCTCGGTGGTGCGGATTCTGTTTCGCCTTTTCCGCTCCCACTAATGCGGCGGCGGCGGTGCGGTGGTGCCCGTCGGCGATATAGAGGTAGGGAATGGCGGCGAACAGCTCGGTAATGCGCCGTATCGTGGCGGGGTTGTCGATAATCCAGAAGTGGTGCCCGAATCCGTCGGGGGCGATGAAGTCGTATTCCGGCTCGCCCTTGACGATGCTGGCAACGATGTCGTTCAGCTCTTTGTTATCGGGGTAGGCGAAAAATACCGGTTCGATGTTGGCGTTGTTGATGCGCACGTGTTTCATGCGGTCTTCCTCTTTGTCGCGGCGGGTCAGTTCGTGTTTTTTGATGACGCCGTTCAGGTAGTCGTCTACGTTGGCGCATACCACAAGACCGTACTGCGTATGTCCGTTCATCGTTTGGGCGTAGATGTAGTACCGCTCGCTTTCGTCTTGCCGCAGCCACCCTTTTTCTTGGAACAGGTTGAATTGTTCCACCGCTTTGTCATAGACTTCGGGGGCGTGTTCGTCGGTGCCCGGCGCAAAATTTATTTCGGGTTTGATGATGTGATAAAGCGATTTTTCGTTGCCGGCGGCTTCGGCGCGAGCTTCTTCCGAGTTCAATACGTCGTAGGGGCGCGATGCCACTTCTTCGACCAGTTCGCGGGGAGGCCTGATGCCTTTGAAAGGTTTTATTTTTGCCATAAGGTTATGTTTTAACGACAAAGAGGGACACGCTATTTACGCGTAACGAATAGCGCGACCCTCTTTTTGTCGGAGAGTTTTTATTGATTATTTGTTCACTCTGAATCTATCGATGCCGTCTTTCAGGAATCCGACGGATTGTTTGGCGGCGGCGATGCCGGCATTGATGTTGGCTTCTGCCGTTTGTGCGCCCATTTTCTTCGGGGTGAAGAAGTAGCGACCCTCGAATTTTTCGGCGAACACCGGTGCATTCGACGGAGCGATGTCCGACACGTAGCGGAAGTCGGCGCGCTCTTCCATCAGTTTTACCAACTCCTCTTCGTCGATGACTTCTTTGCGGGCGGTGTTTATCAGCACGGCGCCTTTGGGCATCTGTTTCAGCAGGTTGTAGTTGATGGATTTTTTCGTTTCGTCGGTGGCGGGAATGTGCAGCGACACGAATTGACAGGTCTTGTACATTTCGTTGATGTCGCTTACGGGTGTTACGCCGGCTTCGGCGATGACGTTTGCCGGGCAGTAGGGGTCGTATGCGCAGACCTCCATACCGAACCCTTTGGCAATGCGGGCGACGTTGCGTCCCACCTGCCCGAAAGCGTGGATACCGAGTTTCTTGCCTTTCAGCTCCGTGCCCGACGTACCGTTGTAGAGGTTGCGCACGATCATCACCGTCATGCCGAATACCAGCTCGGCAACGGCGTTGGAGTTTTGTCCGGGCGTGTTCATGACGCACACGTTGTGTACCGTGGCGGCAGCGAGGTCGATGTTGTCGTAGCCGGCGCCTGCGCGCACGACGATTTTCAGTTTCTTGGCGGCGTCGAACACTTCGGCGTCGATGATGTCGCTGCGCACGATCAGACCTTCAACATCTTTCACGGCGTCTATCAGTTTGGCTTTTTCTCCGTATTTTTCGAGCAGCACCAGTTCCATTCCGGCGGCTTCTATCTCTTTGCGGATACCTTCTACGGCAACGGCTGCAAAAGGTTTGTCGGTAGCAACTAATATTTTCATGACGATTTGTCTCTATTAATGGTTTTTCTCAAATTCCTGCATGGTGGCGATGAGAGCCTCTACGCTCGACTTGGGCATGGCGTTGTAGAGCGAAGCGCGGAATCCGCCCACCGAACGGTGTCCCTTGATGCCCACCATTCCTTTGCTCGAAGCGAATTGAGCGAATTCTTCTTCCAGCTCTTTGTATTCGTCGTTCATTACGAAACATACGTTCATGATAGAGCGGTCTTCGGGTACGACCGTGCCTCTGAACAGTTTGTTGCGGTCGATTTCGTCGTAGAGGATAGCCGCCTTTTCGAGATTCATCTTTTCGAGCACTTTCACGCCGCCCAACTCTTTGTAGTATTTGAGGGTCTGCAATGCGGCGAATACGGGCAGACAGGGAGGCGTGTTGAACATCGAACCTTTCTTGATGTGCGTGCGGTAGTCGAGCATCGTAGGTATGGCGCGTTCCACCTTACCCAGCGCATCTTCGCGCACGATGGCGATGGTTACGCCGGCAGGTGCGAGGTTTTTCTGTGCGCCGGCATAGATGATGTCGTATTTCGACACGTCGATGGGACGGGAGAAAATATCGGACGACATATCGGCTACCAAAGGCACTTTCACGTCGGGGTCGTAACGCATTTCCGTTCCGAAAATGGTATTGTTCGTGGTGATATGGAAATAATCGGCATCGTCGGGTACGGTGTAGCCTTTGGGTATGAAAGTGAAGTTGGCGTCTTTGGAGGAAGCCACTACATCGACTTCACCGAACAGTTTGGCTTCTTTTATGGCATTTACAGCCCATGTGCCGGTTTCGAGATAAGCCGCTTTCTTTTTCAACAGGTTATACGGTACCATGCAGAATTGCAGGCTGGCGCCGCCGCCCAAATATACGACATCGTATCCGGCAGGGACGTCCAACAACTCTTTTACTAATGCGCGCGCTTCGTCCATGACGGCGGAAAATTCTTTGCTGCGGTGCGAGATTTCCAACAGGGAAAGTCCCGTTCCGGCGAAGTCCAACACGGCATCGGCTGTGTTCTTGATTGTGTACTGGCTCAAAATAGAGGGGCCTGCATAGAAATTGTGCTTCTTCATTTTCTGTTACTATTTTGGTGTTTAATGCGGTTGCTTGAAAAAATGTTTTTTCGGAAACAAATATAGATGTTTTTTCCCATAGAACAAAGAAAACGAGAATAAAAAGAGTTTCAGTCTGTTTTTCTCTGTCGGGACGGGAAATCCCTTGTCCCGAAAATTCCTGTGATTACGGTATGCGGAGTATTTGTCCTTGTTTGAGATTGTCGGAGGTCAAACCGTTTTCCGATTTGAGTTTCTGTACGGTAAGACCCGGAAAGCGGCGAGAGATTTCCCAAAGGCTGTCCCCCGATTTCACCTTGTAATAGCGGACGCCGTTTTCCACCCATGTATTGGCGCTGCCTGTCGTTTGTTTCGTCGCGGCGGGTTTTCGGCTTGGGGCTGCCGACGCGGTAACGGCAAGGCGCATACCGGGATAGATGTTGTTGCTTTTGAGATTGTTCCATTTCCGCAGGTTGGACACGCTGGTGTGGTACCGATGGGCGATGACCGAAAGGTTTTCGCCCGAACGCACTTTGTGAATGCCTTGTACCGGCGTGCGTGCCGCAGCCGCCAGTTCGGCAGTGATGCGACGCGCGTAGAGGTCGGCTTGGTAACGGGCGATGGAATCTTCATTTTCGACGAACGCCAAAGCCTGCTCTTCGGGTAATACCAATGCGTAATTCTTTTGCGGAGAGGCAGGTATGACGTCGCGCCGGTATTGGGGATTCAGCCGTCGCAGTTCCTCTATATCGAGTTGCAGAACGTCGGCTATCTGTTTGAAATGCAGTCTTTCGGAGATGTGTATCGTGTCCGTTTCCGTCGGGAGTTCGAGTTCTCCGGTCTGTATGTTATGTTCGGGGTAATAATTCATGACGTAGTTTGCCGCGATGAAAGCCGGAATGTATCCGCGCGTTTCGCGGGGAAGATAGGGATATATGTCCCAATAGTCGCATTTTCCTCCGGCGCGCCGTATCGCTTTCCGCACATTTCCCGGACCGCAGTTGTAAGCGGCGATGGCAAGCGTCCAGTCGCCGAAAGAGTTGTACAGTTGTTGCAGATAACGCAATGCCTTTGCTGTCGATATTACGGGGTCGCGCCGTTCATCGACCACGCTGTTCACTTCGAGCCCCATGTTTTTTGCCGTGCCTATCATGAATTGCCACAGTCCGGTGGCGCCGACCCGCGAAACGGCATTCGGTCGCAACGCCGATTCTATGATAGGCATATACTTCAATTCCAGCGGCATGCCCGTTTTGTCGATTTCTGCTTCAAAAATCGGTTCGTAGTAGCGGTTGAGGGCAAGAAGTTTTTCCACCAACTCCCGCCGCTTTTGGGTATAGAGAATGATATACTCTTTGACCACACGGTTGAAAGGCAGCTCTATGACGGTAGGCAATTGGCTGAGTCGCTCGATATATACCGAATCGGGGTAGTCGATGTTTTCGCCGTTTCGGTCGGAAGGCGGTTGCAGGCCGGGTTCTTCTTCCACAATCAGACTGTCGGCAGCGGAGTCGAGCCCTTCTGGCACCACGATGTCGTTGTCGCTTATCGTGTCTTTGGCGGTGAGTTTGTGCGGTTCGGTTTGGCGGGCAAAGGTCGTCGTGTCGTTTGCTTTCGGCGGCATGTTTGCCGAAAGGTCGGACAGCGAATCGGCAGGGGTTATGATGTTGGCGGTTCTCTTGTTTTTTTTCTCTTTTTTGATAGTCGAAGCGGAAACAGGGCAGAGAAGAATGAAAGACAGAAAAAATAATATGATGGTTTTCATTGTGTTCGGATTAAAATGTTATGGCGCACTGAAAGCCTACGGCTGCCATCGTGTTGCGTTCCTGCTCGATGACCGTTGGGGCGACTTTCATCGAAAGGTTGTCGGAAATATCGAAATTATAAAGATGCGCATCGACGTATGCTTCTATCATGGCGACGAAATAGACACCCACCATGGATATGATACATAAGTCGCGGTAGCGGCGGTACGAATCTTTTTTCTTTTTCATGGCGCTTTGCAGCCATTCCATGTTGGCGGCTATCCATTCGTCGTCGTGCCGTCGGTTGTATGAAAGGAAGTTTTTGTAACTTTCGGTATTCGGGTCGTTGTCCATGGCATCGCGGTAAGCGATGGAATAGTCGTTGTAGTAGCGGGCATTCCAGTTGGTCGCATAGATGAGAGCCATATAGCCGCCGACGAGGATAGGCAGTTTCCAGTAGCTCCGGTTGTAGATTTGCCCCAATCCCGGACAGAGCGCCGAGTACCACACGGCTTTGACGGGGTCGGGCGAAAAGGCGGTGCTGTCGATTACGTTCACCCCCTCGACCACTTCCACGTTTTCTATTTGAACGTTGGGCGAGATGAATATGCCCGTGCTGTCGTCTTTCGTTATGCCGTCGGAATAGACGGTTTGTCCCCGCACGACGGGGGCAAAGAAAATAAATGCCGACAGCATAAGGGCATTCCGGAATAATATGCGGCGAATACGGTTCAAGCGGTTATTTCAATTTGTCGAAAAGTGCGATAAGCCGTTCCAGCTCCTCTTCGTTGTGGAAAGGAATGGAAATTTTCCCTTTCCCTGCCGCGTTGCAGGAGAATTGCACCGGCGTTTTGAAAAATTCGGAAAGGTGGTTGCGCAGAATATCGTAATCTCCTGCCGTCCCGTTCCGTTTTCCTTTTTTCTCCGGCGTCGAAGTTTCGGAGAGTTTTTTTGCCAATTCTTCCACTTTCCGCACCGAATAGGCGTGTTCGTGTATCTGTTCGTAGAGTTGGAGTTGCAGCACCGGATTGTCGACCGAGAGCAACGCGCGGGCGTGTCCCATGTCGAGGGTTTTGTTTTTCAGCCCGAGCTGTATTTCCGCCGGTAATTTCAGCAGCCGCAGGTAGTTGGCTATCGTGGCGCGCTTCTTTCCCACCCGCTCGCTGAGGCGGTCTTGGGTCAGGTCGTATTGTTCCAAAAGTTTTTGGAAAGTGAGGGCTATTTCGATGGGGTTGAGGTCTTCGCGCTGTATGTTTTCGATAAGTGCCATTTCCATGACGGTCTCGTCTTCGACAGTGCGGATATAGGCGGGAATCGTTTCCAGACCGGCTTGCAGAGCAGCCCGATAGCGGCGCTCGCCGGAGATGATTTGGTAGCTGCCGTCGCGCATTTGCCGCAGCGTAATGGGCTGTATGATACCCAATTCGCGGATAGAGGCTGCCAATTCGTTCAGCGATTCGGCGTCGAACTCCTGACGGGGTTGGTCGGGGTTCGGTTTGATGAGAGAGAGTTTTATCTCGTTAATGGAAGAAGACCCGCCGGTTTTCAGCTCGTCGATGGAAATCAAGGCGTCGAGTCCGCGACCGAGTGCATTTCGTTTGTTCGTGGGCATATGTTATTTGCTTCGTTTTTCTCTGTTTATCAATTCTTTGGCGAGGTGCATATGGCTTATGGCGCCTTTCGATGTCGGGTCGTACATCAGTACAGGAATGCCGTGGCTCGGAGCTTCGCTCAGGCGGGTGTTGCGCGGAATCACCGTGTCGAATACCAATTCGCGGAAGTGGCTTTTCAGCTCTTCGTAAATCTGGTTGCCGAGCCGCAGGCGGGCGTCGTACATGGTGAGCAGGAAGCCTTCGATGTCGAGCGACGGGTTCAACCGCGATTTGATGAGTTTTATGGTATTGAGCAATTTGCTGATTCCCTCCAACGCGAAGTATTCGGCTTGCACGGGTATGATGACGGAGTCGGTAGCCGTCAGCGAATTGACGGTGATAAGTCCCAACGACGGCGAACAGTCGATGAGTATGTAGTCGTATTCCCCTTTTATTTCTTCGATAAGGTGTTGCAGCACCCGCTCCCGATTGGGGGTGTTCAACAGTTCGAGTTCGGCGCCTACGAGGTCGATGTGCGAGCATACGATGTCCAGCCCCGATACGCAGGAGGTTTCGATGGCTTCCCGCAAAGAAACTTCCCCGATGAGGCAGTCGTAAATGGAGTATTTTGCTTGCGATATATCCACCCCCAAGCCCGACGATGCGTTGGCTTGCGGGTCGGCGTCGATGAGCAGCACTTTCCGGTCTTGTGCCGCCAGCGAGGCTGCCAGATTTATGGCTGTCGTGGTTTTTCCTACGCCGCCTTTTTGGTTGGCTATGGCGATGATTTTACCCATGATTCTTTTTTTTAACAAAGTAAAGGCAAACCCGTCGGATTTTACCTCGTTTCGGAAGCGAATTTGTCGGCATTGTTGATAAATTGTTTCCGATGTTGAAAAAGCGAGCCTGCTTTTTTCCGTCAAAGAATCGGCGCTCTTTCTTTCAAGTTTGCTACAAAGATACGATTTTAGTGTGAAAACGGAAGCGCTTTTGACTTACTTTTGCAATTGAAAGCCTTGTGAAAACGTTCATTTGCCGATTGTTTGTCGAAAATTTGCATAACAGGCAGATAAAAATTTGATATTGCGCTTATTTCTTTTATCTTTGTCCCACAAAATACCAACGACCATGAAACACCTTTTTCAATTTGTCGTGATGCTGCTGTTTTCAGCATCGCTCTCGGCTGCCGGTGCGCCGCAGCGTCTTCTTGTCGTCGCCCAAGACGGTACGGGCGATTACACGTCCATACAGGAAGCCATTTATGCCATACGCGATTATACGCCCGTTCCCGTTACCGTTTTCATCAAAAACGGCGTCTATCGCGAGAAACTCATCATTCCGTCGTGGAAGTGCGATATTACCTTGCAGGGCGAGAGCGCCGAAAATACGATTATCACGTACGATGATTATGCCGGAAAAATGCTGGTGTATTTCGGCGCGATGATTGAGAAAATGGGAACGTTCCGCTCGCATACGCTGCTGGTGGCGGGGCATCGCATCACGCTGGAAAATCTTACGATTGAAAATACCGCCGGCAGGGTAGGACAGGCTGTTGCGCTGCATACTGAAGGCGATGGCATCATCGTGCGCAACTGCCGCCTGAAAGGCAATCAGGACACCGTCTTTACCGGCGACGAAAAGAGTCATGTCTATTTTGTGAATTGTTATATCGAAGGAACGACCGATTTTATTTTCGGTCCGGCGACTTGCTGGTTCGAGAGGTGTGAAATACACAGCCTTCAAAATTCGTATGTTACCGCCGCTTCGACACCGGAAGAGCACCCATTCGGCTATGTGTTCCACAACTGCTGGCTGACAGCTGCCGACGGTGTCAATAAAGTCTATCTCGGACGTCCGTGGCGCGCCCACGCTGCTGTCGCTTTCATCGATTGCAAGTTGGGCGGGCATATCCGCGCCGAAGGCTGGGAAAACTGGCGGAATCCGGAAAATGAAAAGACTGCCCGATATAGCGAATACAACTGCTCGGGTGAGGGCGCTTCCACCGACAAACGCGTGAATTGGTGCCGCCAACTCTCCAAACGGGAGGTGAAAAAATATACCCGTGAAAAAGTTTTGAACGGGACGTGGTGGAAAGACACACCAGAAAACGAATAAAAACCTGTAAATATAAATCCATGAAAAAGAGTAACATCATTGTTTTGTTTCTGTTGCTTGCCGGCGCGTTGTCGGCTCAACAGGTATCGGAAGTATGGGCGCCCGATCTCGGGAACGGCAAGTACAAAAACCCGATTATCGACGCCGACTATTCCGACCCCGACGTCTGCCGCGTGGGCGACGATTACTACATGACTTCTTCGAGTTTCAACTGCATTCCGGCTTTGCAAATACTTCATTCCAAAGATTTGGTAAACTGGACGATTATCGGCTGCGCTGCCGAACGGCTTGCACCCGAAGAAGATTTCTCGAAACCGCAGCATGGCAACGGCGTATGGGCGCCGAGCATCCGTTACCATGACGGCGAATTTTATGTTTGCTACGGCGACCCCGACAGAGGTATTTATATGATTAAAACAAAAGACCCTGCCGGTCGCTGGGACGAGCCGATACTTATTCGTCCGGCAGTGGGACTTATCGACCCGTGTCCTTTTTGGGACGAAGACGGTCGCGCCTATGTCGCACACGGATATGCCGGCAGTCGGGCTGGCGTGAAAAGCATTCTCGGTATGTTCGAAATGACACCCGACGGCACGGCGAGCATCGGAGCCGACCGTGTCGTTTACGACGGACATATCGACAACGAAACCATCGAAGGAGCGAAAATGTACAAACGCGGCGACTACTATTACATCTTTTCTCCCGCCGGCGGTGTGGCTACCGGCTGGCAGGTCGTACTCCGCTCCAAAAATGTATGGGGTCCCTACGAAACCCGTACAGTCATGGCGCAGGGAAGTACCGATGTCAATGGCCCTCACCAAGGTGCGTGGGTCGATACGCCCGACGGACAGGAACACTGGTTCCTCCATTTCCAAGACAAAGGGGCTTACGGTCGGGTAGTACATCTGCAACCGATGGAATGGCTCGAAAATGGTTGGCCTGTTATCGGCGTCGATAAAGACGGCGACGGCTGCGGCGAACCGGTTGCCACTTACCGCAAACCCAATGTGGGCAAGAGTTATCCCAAAGCTACGCCCGCCGATACCGACGAATTCGACGGCACGGAACTCGGGCTGCAATGGCAGTGGCACGGCAATCCCAATGCACTGTGGTATTTCTGCGATGCCGCTTCTTCGACGCTGCGCCTTTTCTCGCACCACACGCCCGACATGAAAAGTCTGTACGACGTGCCTAACCTGCTTCTGCAAAAATTCCCGACCGAAAATTTCACCGCGACGACGAAAGTGAAATTCGCTCCGCGCGAGAGAAACGGCAAGCGGGAGTCGGGCGAACGCGCCGGTCTTGTGATTATGGGGCTCGACTATGCCGTACTCGCTTTGGAGAGCCGCCCCGACGGAATCTATCTGGTGCAGGCGGATTGCAAGAAAGCCGATAAAGGCGCGGTGGAAAAAGAGAATGCCGCTCTGAAACTCGATGGCAGCGAAATATACTTGCAAGTGAAAGTGAAACAAGCCGGCGCCAAAAAAACGAAAGCCAAAGGCGATTACCGCTGCGAATGCACTTTCCTGTACAGCCTCGACGGAAACAAATACATACCGTTCGGCGAAACGTTTGTCGCCAGAGAAGGGCAGTGGATAGGCGCGAAAACCGGACTCTTCTGCACCCGCACGTGGAAAAGCAACGACAGCGGCTGGCTGGATGTCGATTGGTTCCGCTTCACGAAAAAATAAAAATTTTCGATAGAAATCCGGCGGGAATATTCCCCGCCGGATAACATTTATATAAAAATCTTGCTATGACAAAAATCGGAACAGCCCTGTCAAAAGTCGGGACAAAAGTCGTGCTGTGCGGCTCCGGCGAACTCGGTAAGGAAGTTACCATCGAATTGCAGCGTTATGGCGTCGAAGTCGTTGCGCTCGACAAATATCCCAATGCCCCCGCCATGCAGGTGGCGCATCGCTCCTATGTACTGTCGATGCTCGACGGCGCCAAGTTGCGCGAAATCATCGAGAAAGAGAAGCCCGACCATATCATTCCCGAAGTGGAGGCTATCGCTACGCCCACCCTTGTGGAGCTTGAAAAGGAAGGCTATCATGTAACTCCCACCGCCAAAGCGACTTTCCTGACCATGAATCGTGAGGGCATACGCCGTCTTGCCGCTGAGGAGCTGGGGCTGAAAACGTCGCCCTACCGCTTTGCTTCGACGCGCGAGGAGTTCGAGGCTGCCGTGCGTGAAATCGGTATGCCGTGCGTCGTGAAGCCCATTATGAGTTCGTCGGGACACGGACAGAGCGTCATTCGTTCCGAAGCCGATATAGAACATTCGTGGAAATATGCGCAGGAGGGCGGTCGCGCCGGTGCCGGTCGCGTCATCGTCGAGGGCTTCATCGACTTCGACTATGAAATTACTCTCCTTACCGTGCGTCATATCGGGGGCACTACGTTCCTTAAACCTATCGGACACCATCAGGTCGATGGCGACTATCGGGAGTCGTGGCAGCCGCAAGCCATGAGCGAGAAGGCGCTGAAAGCCGCCGAAGAAATTGCCCGTAAAATCACCGATGCGCTCGGAGGTTGGGGCATCTTCGGCGTGGAGATGTTCATCAAAGGCGATGACGTGATTTTCAGCGAAGTGTCGCCCCGTCCGCACGATACCGGTATGGTAACGATGATTTCGCAGGATTTGTCGGAATTTGCGCTGCACGCCCGTGCCGTGTTGGGCTTGCCCGTGCCGGGTATTCGCTTCCATGCTCCGTCGGCGTCGAAAGCCATTGTCGTCGAGGGCGATACCGATAAAGTCGAGTTCGACAACCTCGAAGCCGTGTTGGGTGAACCCGATGTGCAGCTGCGCATATTCGGGAAAGCCGAAGTGAACGGGCATCGCCGTCTCGGCGTGCTTCTTGCCTGCGCCGATACGGTGGAGGAGGCGCTCGCCAAAGTGGAGCGGGCTTATGCCAAATTGAAAATCAACGTTCTGCCCCGATAGATTGTCGGACGTTTTAATAAGAAAAGAGCCGTTACCTGCGTAACGGCTCTTTTCTTATTTCTGCGTCTCGACGACGCGGGTAGGCGGCTGCGTGTCGTTGCGGCGCTGCACGGCTTCCACGACCTGCTGCGCCAAGTCGGCGAAAGCCTGTCCGGTGAGCGTGTGCTCGTCGAGGGCGACCGGCCGTCCGCCGTCGCCGCCGTCGCAAATGCTCTGCACAATGGGAATCTGCCCCAGCAGCGGGACGTTCATCTCTTCCGCCAACCGTTTCACACCCTCTTTTCCGAACAGGTAGTAACGGTTCTGCGGCAGCTCCGCCGGAGTGAACCATGCCATGTTCTCCACCAGTCCGAGCACGGGCACGTTCACTTTGTCGTTGGTAAACAGGTCGATGCCTTTGCGCGCATCTGCCAGAGCCACCTGCTGCGGGGTCGATACCACGATGGCGCCGGTAATGGCAAGCGTCTGAATGAGGGTGAGGTGTATATCGCTCGTGCCGGGCGGGAGGTCTAAGACGAAATAATCGAGTTCGCCCCAATCGGCGTCGGCAATCAGTTGTTTCAGGGCGTTGCTTGCCATGCCGCCGCGCCATACGACCGCGCTGTCGGCATTGACGAAAAAGCCTATGGAGAGCAGCTTCACGCCGTATTTTTCAATCGGGATTATCAGTTCGCGACCCTCCACTTCCTCTGCGTAGGGGCGGGCATCTTCCACCCCGAACATTTTGGGCATCGAGGGTCCGAAAATATCGGCATCGAGCAATCCCACTTTATAACCCTCTTTTGCCAGCGCCACCGCCAGATTCGCCGCTACGGTCGATTTGCCTACGCCGCCTTTCCCCGACGATACGGCGATGATGTTTTTCACCTGCGGCAGCAGTTTGTCGGGGGCGGGAGCCTGTTGTTTCCGGAACTGTTCGCGGATATTTCCTTTTATATCCACGTCGGCGCCCACGTAGGTGAGAATGGCGGTTTCCGCCGCTTTCACCACCGACTTGCGGAACGGGTCGTTCTCCCGCTCGAAGATGAGAGAAAACGAAACTTTGTTCCCGTCGATGCGTATATCTTCACCCACCATGCCTGCGGCAACGAGGTCTTTCCCGCTGCCCGGATAACGCACCGTTGCCAGTGCGTCGAGAATCAATTTGGGATAAATCGTCATTTTATTTGTCGTTTGTTGAAAGTGTCGTTATTTTCCGCTTGCCGCTGCGCTGCGTTTGCTGCGGTTGAAGCTGCGGTAGGTGTCGTATTCGATTTCCGTGTCCGGCTCCGTCCATACTTCGCGGGGTTCGCATACGAATTGCAGGTATTTTATCGTCATGCCGCGCTCGAGCCACTGCTGTTCGTAGAAAGTGCGTATCGACAATATTTCGTCGTCGATGCCCGAATGGTAAAGGTCGTCCGTCTGCATCTTTACGGGCAGCCTGTTGGCTTTCACCATTTCGCAGGTGTAGGTGTAGAGGAAAGGGCTGTCGCATTTGAGATGTATCACGCCGTCGGGACGCAGTACGCGGCGATACAGTTCCATGAAGCGGGTCGAGGTAAGCCGTTTCCGCACTTTTTTCATCTGCGGGTCGGGAAAGGTAATCCATATCTCCGACACTTCGTCGGGGGCGAAAAAACGGTCAAGCAGCTCTATCGAGGTGCGCAGAAAAGCGACGTTCTTCAACCCCTCTTGCAGCGAGGCTTTTGCGCCCGTCCACATACGCGCCCCCTTTATATCGATACCGATGAAATTCTTTTGCGGGTATTTGCGTGCCAGCCCTACGGCGTATTCGCCTTTGCCGCAGCCCAATTCGAGTACGATAGGAGCGTCGTTCCCGAAAAAGTCGGCATTCCAGTGCCCCCGCATGGCAAAACCTTTTTCCTGCAAGGCGGCAAACGGATATTGGAATACGTGCGGGTATCCGTTCATGTCGTCGAATTTTTGTAATTTGTTCTTTCCCATGCGTGTAGGTTTACATACGGCTGTCGAAGCGGATAATGTGCTCGACGACGAACAGGTCTTTTATCTCGCTTTTGCGTATCTCTATGTCGTCGTATTCCGTGTTGGCGCTCCGCAGAATCACCATCGACGGGTCGGTGTGCTTGCGTATATATTTCACCATGCGGTAGTCTTCGAGCAGTATCACGTAGATTTGCCCCCAAAATATCAGGTCGGCGTTGCGCACTTCGCGTATCGCCACCATATCGCCGTTGCAGATGACCGGCTGCATACTGTCGCCGCTTACCCGCACCACGCTGCAATCGGGGCTGATGAAAGGCACGTCGATGACTCCTATCAGCCGGTCGTTGGAAAACATCATGCTGCGCCCCATGCTGCCGGCGGTTACGTCTACATCATAGACTTTCGCTCCGGCCGCGGCGTCGCGCCGTATGGCAGATGCGGGCAGCGACAGCGCCGAACTGTGTTGCGGCGGCATCATGTAGAATATGTTGCCCGTGCCGTTGAGCAGCCATTCTTTGGAGACGCCCAACCCCACGACGATTTTATTGATGAGCGAATCGTTGATAGGTAGTTTTCCGTTTATGTGTTTGGAAAAGTTGGAACGGTCGGTTTTGATGCGGTCGGCAAATTCGTTTTGCGTAACTTGCAGAATGCGAATAAGTTCGCGAATGCGACCGATAAGCACTTCATTTGTCATGGCAATTTTTTTGAGAGGTTGTGCCGTTTTGATAAATATCGCACGAAGAAGTGGGTATATTACCATAGCTTTGTGTTGCAAAGATAGAAAAACTATTTCAAATATCCTATTATTTTAGGAATATTTTGTATTTAAGATTCTTTCGTTTGCAATTTGTAGTATGGTTTTATACCAATCGAATTTTTGACAAGGGGAGTACGGCGCTGTTTGTTTTGGTTGATAATAGGAGGAGATTGAGAGGCTCCGGAGTTCGTGTTGCGCCGTACTCCCTTCGAAGAAAGAAAGGAGGAAAATACGATGTTGGAATTATATGCCCGACACCTTACCTTGCTGTGTGTCGGGCAGTTCATAGCCCATTTCGATTACGACGACCTGACGTGCCGCCGCTATCGGAGCGAATACGAAACGACGCTTGCCGGTACGCCCTTGCTGCTCTACTGTCGGGCGGATTTCGACGACAAAGGCGAGGACATTCGGAATTTCGATTTCGAGGTGGAGGCAGCCGACGACACGCCGCTGCGCATCGTCGGCTCTATGCGGCGTGCCGGCGAAAAGGCGAAGCAGTGGATCAATGCCTATCTGAAAAATTACCGTGCCTGCTTTCCGCAGAAAACCGATGACGACGATGCGTAACAGCCTGCTGCCTTTTTGTTTGGCGTATGAAATTATTGTTCTCCAGGACTCTTACATAGAGATAGCGCAACGCAGCGACTCCAAGATTCCCCTGTTCGCATTGTCTATCACCGAATTTTCCAACAGGGTCAGATAAATCTGCGTCGTCCGTTCCGACGTATGCCCCATGCCGGCACTGATGACCGACACGGGTACCTGATGGTCCCGTGCCGCCGTCGCCCAGCTGTGGCGCGCCGTGTAGAACGACAGCCGCTGCACCACGCCCGCCATATCGCACAATCGTTTCAACAGTCGGTTGTAGTAGGAAACGGCAACACGGTATTCCGCATACGTTTTTTCGAGATTTTCATCTTTCAGAATCGGAAATACATACGGACGCTCCCCGTCGGCATACCGTTCGATGATGCGCTGTATCTCCGGTTCCACACGAATCATGATTTCCTGTCCCGTCTTGCGGCGGACGTAGTGAATCATGCCGTCGCAGATATTCTCGCGCCGCAGGTAGACCATATCGACGAAAGCCATACCTCGCGTATAAAACGAGAACAGGAACAAATCCCTTGTCAACGCCAGCGGAGACGGCTGCGGAATGTGCAGCCCGACGAATCGTGCGATGACGCGCTCGCCGACCGCCCGCTTGCGGGTGCGGTCGATACCCGTATATACATTCTTGAAAGGAGATTTCTGTTCTGCCAGCCCTTGGCACACCGCCTTGTTATAGACGGAGCGCAAGATGCGCATATAGAACGAAACGGTGTTGCGCACCATGCCGTGTTGCGACAGCTCGGCATTGAACCGCTCGATGAGCGGCTCCGTAACCGCCGCTATGGGAATGTCCCCGCCGAGGAACCGTGCGAAACGGTGCATGGTATATTCGTAATTTGAGGCGGTGCCCAAGCGGTTGCACAGGCGCAGCAGGTCGATTTGTTTCTGCATGAAAGTCAGAATCGTTGCGGTGCGGTCGGATTTGCGGAAGCGTCGGACAATCTCCTCTGCCGTATAAGGCTCTCCCGACGCATCGAGTTCCTTGATAACTCTCCGCAGCAGGGTCATGTCGCCCTGTATGCGGCTTTGGAGTGTGGCGTCCGCCTCCGGCTGTTTGAAACATTGCCTCTCCTTGTTCCAATCTTCCGGCAAAATATGAATATTTGTCGTGATTTGCCGAATGACACGCTTGTGCGTTACCTGATAATAAATTGTTCCCGCTTTACCAGCGATGCTCGAAGCACGTAGTTTTACTTTAATCGTTGCCATAATCTTTCTTGTTTTGGTTAAGGGGCGCAAGATATTTTTATACCTCGCTCGCTGAGGCAAATTGTGGCTTTTTATTTTGATGAAATGGGCGCGGGCGGCAGCGTGGTGATTTTTTATCGCCCTTGCCGCCGTTTCAAGTAATCAGACGTGCCGGCAAAAAAATACCGGCTGTCCTTGCGGAGCAGCCGGTACACATATATAAAAAATAACTATTAAGCGTTTACCGAAGCCATGTGGGCGATGAGATCGAGTACTTTGTTGGAGTAGCCGATTTCGTTATCGTACCAAGAAACGACTTTTACGAAAGTGTCGGTCAGTGCGATACCGGCTTTGGCATCGAAGATGGAGGTGCGGGTGTCGCCGAGGAAGTCGCTCGAAACGACAGCATCTTCGGTATATCCCAGCACACCTTTGAGTTCGCCTTCGGAAGCCTCTTTCATGGCTGCGCAGATTTCAGCGTAGGTAGCCGGTTTTTTCAGGTTTACGGTAAGGTCGACAACCGAAACGTCGAGGGTCGGAACGCGCATCGACATACCGGTGAGTTTGCCGTTGAGTTCGGGAATTACTTTGCCTACGGCTTTGGCTGCGCCGGTGGACGAAGGAATGATGTTGCCCGAAGCGGCACGGCCTCCGCGCCAGTCTTTCATCGAGGGACCATCGACGGTTTTCTGGGTAGCGGTGGTGGAGTGAACGGTGGTCATCAAACCGTCGGCGATGCCCCATTTGTCATTCAGTACTTTGGCGATGGGAGCCAGACAGTTGGTCGTGCAAGAAGCGTTGGAAACGAATTTCTGACCGGCATAGGTCTTTTCGTTTACGCCGCATACGAACATGGGGGTGTCGTCTTTCGACGGAGCCGACATAACGACGTATTTGGCACCGGCATCGAGGTGTCCCTGAGCTTTTTCTTTGGTCAGGAAGAGACCGGTGGATTCTACCACGTATTCTGCACCTACGGCGTCCCATTTCAGGTCGGCGGGATTTTTTTCGGCGGTTACGCGGATTTTTTTACCGTTTACGATCAGCTGGCTGTTTTCTACGTCGGCTTCGATAGTGCCGTTGAAGTGTCCGTGCATCGTATCGTATTTGAGCATGTATGCCAAATAGTCTACGGGGCACAAGTCGTTGATGGCGACAATCTGAATGTCTTTTCTCTCTTGAGCGGCGCGGAAGACGAAACGTCCGATGCGACCGAAACCATTAATACCTACTTTAATCATTGTGTAAAATTTTAATTGGTTATATAATAACGTTTTCTATTTTCCTTTGTTCGTATAAAGAGATTTCTTCGGATTTTCGAGTGCAAAGGTAGTTATTTTATCTTTTCTTTTATACTTTTTCAGAGAAAATAAGTGCTAAAAATTTTCTATTTCATTGAATTTTTTTGGATTATATGTTATTTTGACAGGTGCACTTTGCAAAACGACCGCTATTTGCTTGCATGTAGGGAGGGAAAAAAGCTCCGATAAAAATAATCGGCGGATTTTCACCAAAATTAAAGGCGGAAATTTTTTCAGAAAAGAAAAGGATTATATCTTTGCAGATGATTTTTTAGGAAAAGAGATTGTATAACATTTAATTTGTGAATTATGACGAAAATTACAGTCGTAGGTGCCGGCAATGTAGGCGCCACGTGCGCCAATGTTTTGGCTTTCAAAGAAGTTGCCGACGAAATCGTATTGCTGGATATTAAAGAAGGTGTTTCCGAAGGCAAGGCGCTCGATATGACGCAGACGACCACGCTGCTCGGATTCGATTCCCGCATCAGCGGCATAACCAATGATTATACCAAAACCGCAGGTTCCGATGTCGTTGTCATTACTTCGGGCATTCCCCGCAAGCCGGGCATGACGCGCGAAGAGCTTATCGGCGTGAATGCCGGTATCGTGAAGTCGGTAACCGAAAGCGTTTTGGCACATTCGCCCAACGCCATCATCGTTTGCGTCAGCAACCCGATGGATACGATGACCTATCTGATACAAAAGGTAAGCGGACTTCCCAAAAATCGTGTTATCGGTATGGGCGGCGCGCTCGACAGCTCGCGCTTCAAATGCTACCTGAGCAAAGCCCTCAATGCCAACCCCAATGAAATAGAGGGCATCGTGATAGGCGGACACGGCGATACGACCATGATACCGCTTACCCGTCTGGCATCTTATAAAGGTGTACCCGTTACCGAACTGCTCGACAAAGAGACGCTCGACAAAGTGGTTGCCGACACGATGGTCGGCGGTGCAACGCTCACCAAGCTGCTCGGTACATCGGCATGGTATGCTCCGGGTGCCGCTACGGCATACGTGGTAGAGTCGATTATTCACGACCAGAAGAAAGTCGTTTCTTGCAGCGTTTATCTCGAAGGCGAATACGGCGAGAGCGACATCTGCGTCGGCGTACCTGTCGTGCTGGGTCGTACCGGTTGGGAGAAAGTTGTGGATTTCAGACTCAACGATGCCGAAAAAGCGCTCTTCAAGGCAAGCGCCGCTGCTGTGCGTAAAACTAACGGCGCCCTCAATCTTTGATTTTTTCAGAGACGAAAATAATTCGACGGCTGCACCCTGCGGTGCAGCCGTTTTTCTTTTGATATCGTTTTTTGTTTGTAAAGGGGGCGGGACGGTTATTTTGCCGGTTCGCTTTCGACGAAGCGGAGCGATTCCACCTTGCCGAGCCGCTCTTGCAGGTGCGGCATTTGCGAGCGGCGTATGCGCAGCGTCATGGAGCAGTCGAGCATGAAATCCTGCGTGGCGACCGTCGCTCCGGAGTCTTTGACCACGCGCATGACATCGTTCATAAAAGGATATTCAAACGCTATCTGCACACTCTCCTCGACAAGACGCTCGACAATTTCGCCGGCGCGTATCGCTTCGGCTGCCGCTGTGCGGTAAGCCTCTATCAGCCCGCTCGTGCCGAGCTTTATGCCGCCGAAGTATCGCACGACGATGATGAGTATATCCGTCAGCCCGAAAGAGTTGATTTGTCCCAGAATCGGTTTCCCCGCCGTACCCGAAGGCTCGCCGTTGTCGTTTGCGCGAAATTCGGTGCGGGCAGCCCCCACCATGTATGCCCAGCATACGTGGCGGGCGTCGTAGTATTGTTTTTGATAGGCGGCAACGACCTGCTTCGCCTCCTCCGCCGAAGATACCGGCACGGCAAAGGCGAGGAATTTGCTCATCTTCTCTTTGTACGACCCTTCGGCGGGTCGGGCTAAGGTGAGGTAGGTGTCGTCGGGCATGGGCAGGTGTCAGCAGGCTTTGAAACTCATATCGAGACCTTTCACCGAGTGCGTGAGCGCACCCACCGAAATATAATCGACGCCGCATTCGGCATAGTCGCGCAGCGTGTCGAGGGTGATGCCTCCCGACGATTCCGTTTCGTAGCGGCCGCCGATGCGCTCCACCGCCGCACGGGTGAGTTCGGGAGTGAAGTTGTCGAGCATGATGCGGTCTACTCCGCCTACGCGCAGCACTTCGTCGAGTTCCTGCATATTGCGCACTTCGATTTCTATTTTCAGCTTTTTCCCTTTTTCGGCGAGATAGGCATGGCAGCGGGTTATGGCGGCTTCGATGCCTCCTGCAAAATCGATGTGGTTGTCTTTGAGCAGTATCATGTCGAACAGCCCTATCCGGTGATTGACGCCGCCGCCGATGCGCACCGCCTCTTTTTCGAGCATACGCAGACCCGGCGTCGTTTTGCGGGTGTCGAGTACTTTGGTATGGAGGCCTTCCAGTCGGTCGGCATATTTGCGGGTAATGGTGGCGATGCCACTCATGCGCTGCATGATGTTGAGCATGAGGCGTTCGGTTTGCAGCAGCGAACGCACCTTGCCGCTGACCACGAAAGCCACGTCGCCCGGCATCACGTGGGTGCCGTCTTCGAGGAATACGTCCATTTGCAATTCGGGGTCGAATGCGGCGAACACGCGCCGTGCCATATTCACGCCCGCCAAAATGCCCTCCTCTTTTATAAGGAGTTTGGAGCGTCCCGTTTCCGTTTCGGGTATGCAACAGAGGGTGGTGTGGTCGCCGTCGCCGATGTCTTCGGCAAAAGCCAGCTCGATAAGAGCGTCGATAAGTTGGTCGGGTGTTTTCATAAACGTCGTTTTTTGTCGGTAAACGTGCCGACCGATGATTCGGTTTTCGGTCAGCGGCTTGAATATAAGGGGAAAAAGTAATATCTTTGTCCGCGAAACAGAAGCAAAGATAATAAATAAGATAGAAACATCGGCATGAAAATCGTTTTTTTAGTAACCGGCAAGACGGCGCGTTCGGGATTTTCCGACGGCATCGGCGAGTATTGCGAGCGATTGAAACACTATGCCGATTTTGAAATGACGGTGATTCCCGACCTGAAAAACGCAAAAAGTTTGAGCACGGAACAGCAGAAAGAACGGGAAGGCGAGGCGATATTGAAGTCGCTGGGCGAGGGCGACGCCGTAGTGCTGCTCGACGAGCACGGGCGCGAATACACCTCGATGCAGTTTGCCGATTACATTTCCAAGAAAATGCTTGCCGCCCCGCGCCGGCTCGTCTTCGTGGCAGGCGGTGCCTACGGCTTTTCGGAGCGGGTGTATAAAGCGGCGCAGGAAAAAATATCTCTCTCCAAAATGACTTTCTCGCACCAGATGGTACGCCTTATCTTTACGGAGCAGCTCTATCGGGCTATGACCATTCTCAACAACGAACCCTATCATCACGAATAACTTCGCATTATGAAAACACTGAAATTTTCGGGCGCGTTTTTTCTTGTGGCTTTTTTGTTAGGCACGATGTCGGCAAAAGCAAAAGATTATCTGTATGATTTCGATTACGGGCTTTTGCTCAATGCCGGTATGGAGAAAACGCTCGTTTCGCGGCTCGACCTTTCCCTACAAGCCGAATTGTGGACGAACGACAATTTTGCGGGTTACGAACGCATCATGCCGTCGGTGTCGCTCACCTATACCGTGATACCGAAATATTTCAAGGCGATGGCGTATTATGCTTTTATCAATCAAAAGAATCACACCAACAGGCACCGGTATCAAATAGGCCTTGTCGGAAGCTATGCCGTGCCGCATCTCTCCCTGTCGCTCACGACGAAATTCGAGCAGACTTGGACAAAAGGAACGCCGAACAACAAATGGCGCACACAACTGAAAGCCGTCGGCATCATCTCGCCCTCGTGCCGCTGGAAACCCTTTGTTTCGATGGAAATATTCGAGTCGATGAACGGGCACAATGCCACCGGCACGACAGGTTTGGAACGCATTCGTTACGAAGCGGGAACCACGTTTGCCGCCGGCAAGCGGGTGTCGCTCGAAATGAAATGGCGCTCCGAGCGGCTTACGCAGAAAAAACTGCTCTATTCGTCGATAGGGTTAGGCGTGAAATTCAAACTATAAGATCGGGTCGGTATCAGCCGACGTAGAGCAGGTCTGCCATGATGCCATCGGAAACGAACAACCCTTTCGGCGTGATGCGGAGCCGGTTGTCGCGGCATTCGCACAATCCGGCTTGCAGATGCGGCGCCGCCATACGCAGGCAGTAAGCCCGCCGCTCTTCGCCGAAGTCGGCAGCCACGCCGTCGAGGTCGAGCCCCCACATGGTGCGCAAGGCGGTGATGATGAGGTCGTTGTAGCGCGTATCGGCATCGAGCCGTTCTTCCTCGTAACACGTTTCTCCCGCTTCTATTCCGGCAATATAGCGATGCAGGTCGGCAATGTTGCGGCGGCGGCATTTGCGGTCGTAGCTGTGTGCTGCCGCACCGAGTCCGAGATAGGGTACGTCCTGCCAGTAAGATGTGTTGTGCAGGGCATACGCTCCGCTGCGGGCAAAATTGGAAATTTCGTATTGTTCATATCCGGCAGCAGTGAGTGTGTCGCGCAGCTGCTCGAACAGCCGCAGCGAAAGTGTGTCGTTGCATTCCTGTACTTCACCCGCGCGCCGCAGTCGGTCGAGCGGCGTCCCTTCCTCATAAATAAGATTATAGGCAGAGAGGTGCGGCAGGTCGAGCGCAAGCGCCTGCCGCAGGTTGGCGTCCCACGAGGCGGGCGTTTGGTGCGGAAGCCCGTATATGAGGTCGATGCTGATGCGTCCGAATCCCGCGCGGCGGCAGCACTCTACCGCCTCAATGGCTTGCGCTGCCATGTGGCGCCGTCGCAAGAAACGCAAATCGTCGTCGGAAAAACTCTGCACCCCCATGCTGATGCGGTCGATGGGCAGCGATGCCAGCGCCTCTGCGTAGGCGGCGGTCATATCGTCGGGGTTGGCTTCAAAGGTGATTTCGCGACAGGCGGCGTAATCGATGTCGCGACCTAATCCGTCGAAAAGCCGGTGCAGCCATGCCGGCGACAGTTGCGACGGCGTGCCGCCGCCGAGATATATCGTATCCACCGTTTCGCCTGCCAGTTCGTCGTGCCGCAGCTCCCATTCCCGCAGTAGCGCATCGACGTACCGCTCCTGCACCGCCTCTCCGACGGTGGAGTAGAAATCGCAGTAAATGCAGCGCGTGCGGCAAAAAGGAATATGCAGATAGAGTCCCGCCATGAATTTTTGCGTATGAACAGGTGCAAATATAAGGATTCGGAACGGCATGAACGGCTATTTTTGCCTGAACTTTCGCTCTCGTTGCAAAAGAGATTTCAAAAAACTGCTCTTTAACACATATAAAGAATTGTTTTTATCAAAAAAAATTTCTACTTTGCGAACGTTTGTTTCGGGCGAGTGTTTGTCTTGAAACGAATGACCATGAAAAATACAATTAAAAAAAGATATTCATGAAAACGTATCAATCACACGAAATCAAGAACATCGCCCTCTTGGGCAGTAAAGGTTCAGGCAAAACCACCCTCGCAGAAGCCATGCTTTTCGAGTGTGGGGTTATAAAACGCAGAGGTTCTGTCGAAGCGCAGAACACGGTTACCGACTATTTTCCGGTGGAGAAAGAGTATGGCTACTCGGTTTTCTCTACCGTTTTTTATGCGGAGTTTCTCAATAAGAAACTCAATGTCATCGACTGTCCGGGTTCCGACGACTTTGTGGGCAGCGCCCTTACGGCGTTGAACGTTACCGATACGGGCGTTATCGTCATCGACTCGCAGTACGGCGTGGAGGTAGGTACGCAAAATATCTTCCGCTATGCCGAAGAGATGAAAAAACCCGTCATCTTCGCCATGAACCAACTCGACGGCGAAAAAGCGGAATACGACGCTGTCATCGAGCAGTTGCACGAACATTTCGGTCCCAAAGTCGTACCCATACAATACCCTATTGTATGCGGTCCGAATTTCAACGCCATGATCGACGTGCTGCTGATGAAAATGTACAGCTGGGGGCCCGAAGGTGGAACGCCTACCATTTCGGAAATTCCTGCCGACCAGAAAGAGAAAGCGCTTGAATTGCATAAGAAATTGGTGGAAGCCGCTGCCGAAAACGACGAAGCCCTGATGGAAAAATTCTTCGAGCAGGAATCTCTCACCGAAGACGAGATGCGCGAAGGCATACGCAAGGGTCTTATCACCCGCGATATTTTCCCTGTATTCTGCGTCAGCGCACTGCGCGATATGGGCGTGCGCCGCATGATGGAATTTTTGGGCAACGTAGTGCCTTTTGTAGATGATATGCCCAAACACATCACCACCGACGGAACGGAAGTGGCTCCCGATGCCGACGGTCCCGCCAGCCTCTATTTCTTCAAAACGACGGTGGAGCCGCATATCGGCGAAGTATCCTACTTCAAAGTCATGTCGGGCAAGGTGCACGAAGGCGACGATATGCAGAACAAGAATCGCGGCAGCAAGGAGCGCATCGCCCAACTGTTCTGCGTATGCGGACAGATACGCACCAAAGTCGAAGAACTCGTGGCAGGCGATATAGGCGCTACGGTGAAGTTGAAAGATGTGCGCACCGGAAACACCCTCAACGCCAAAGGGTGCGAATATGAATTTGAGTTGATGAAATTTCCCGACTCCAAATACCAGCGCGCCATAAAACCGGAAAATGAAGCCGACGCCGAAAAGTTGAACGAAATTCTCGTGCGTATGCACGAAGAAGACCCGACGTGGATTATCGAACAGTCGAAAGAGCTGAAACAGACCATCGTATCGGGACAGGGCGAATTCCACCTGCGCACGCTGAAATGGCGCATCGAAAACAACGAAAAGCTGCAAGTGGAATTTATGGAGCCGCGCATTCCCTATCGCGAGACCATCACCAAAGCCGCCCGTGCCGACTACCGCCACAAAAAACAGTCGGGCGGCGCCGGTCAGTTCGGAGAAGTGCATCTTATCATCGAACCTTATTACGAGGGTATGCCTGCTCCCGATACCTACAAATTCGGTAATCAGGAGTATCGCATGAACGTGCGCGACACCCAGACCATCGACCTCGAATGGGGCGGTAAATTAGTGTTTGTGAACTGCATCGTCGGCGGCGCTATCGACGCCCGATTCCTTCCCGCCATACTCAAAGGTTTGATGGACCGCATGGAGCAAGGTCCGTTGACAGGCTCCTATGCCCGCGACGTGCGTGTGTGCGTGTATGACGGCAAGATGCACCCGGTGGATTCGAACGAAATTTCTTTCCGCCTTGCCGGTCGCAACGCATTCAGCGAAGCCTTCAAAAACGCCGGTCCCAAAATCCTCGAACCGGTATATGATGTGGAAGTACTCGTTCCGAGCGACAAAATGGGCGATGTGATGAGCGACTTGCAAGGTCGTCGCGCCATCATCATGGGTATGGAAAGCGTCAAAGGCTTTGAGAAAATCGTTGCCAAAGTACCCCTTAAAGAAATGGCATCGTACTCTACTTCTCTCAGTTCCATTACCGGCGGACGCTCCTCGTTCAGCATGAAGTTTGCTTCATACGAGCTTGTGCCGGGCGATGTACAGGAAAAACTGTTGAAGGAATACGAAGCTACCCAGACCGACGAATAGTTGCCGTTTTCTCCAAGAGATATTATAGCGACAACTATATTAGTTAAATTAATATAAAAACCGCCCCTTAACGGGCGGTTTTTTTGTAATTAAACAATTGTTTGTTAAATTAGCGGCGAATTGTTAAACGATAAGAGTCTGAAAAAGATTTTTATTCTGTTAAACAAAAGGGGATTCCGTTTGTTTATCAAATAAAAATACTGAAAAAGGGGAGAAATTTTAAGATTTCTCCGAAGAAAAAAGAAGAAAGGTTACACAGGCGATATGAAAAAATCGACGATTTGGCTGCTTGCCATCATTATGGCGCTGACGTTCTCGATTTTGCTCTATATGCAGATTTCCTATATAGAAAATATGGTGAAGATGCGTAACGAGCAATTTTCGGAGGCAGTGCGGCGTAGCCTTTATTCGGTTTCTACCCAACTCGAACAAGATGAAACCAAACGCTATCTTGCCGAAGATATAGAGGAGAATCAGAAGCGGCTGCTTTCCATCGAACTGGGCGTCGGCACCTCCGTCAATCAGCGGTGGTCGTTTGTCGCTCCCGACGGCACGGTAAGCTCGTTCAATCTGCAACAATACTCTTTCACCGTACCGTCGCAGTCGGCACAGGCGGGGAGCGGCTCGATAACCGATACCTATAAAAATATGCAGGAGGTACTCAAAAATCAGTATCTCTATCAAAAGGGATTGTTGGAAAACGTCATACTCAACATACTTGCCACTGCCAGCAACCGCCCCATCATGGAGCGGGTCGATACCGAACTGCTGACGCGCTATCTGAAATCGGAGTTGCGGAACAACGGGCTGAATATCCCCTTTAAGTACGCCATACTCAACCCGAAAAACAAAATCATGTACAAGTCGCCCGGTTACGACACCGAGAAAAAGGCGACACGCTACACGATAAGGCTTTTCCCGAACGATCCGATTAAGAAACAAAATCAGTTGATGGTCTATTTCCCCACCAAGCAGGATTACATTTTCAGCTCGATACAGTTCAGCATTCCGTCGTTCGCATTCACGTTCGTGCTGTTGATAACGTTCATTTTCACCATAGCCAAACTCTTCCGGCAAAAGAAACTGACGGAAATGAAAAACGATTTTATCAACAACATGACGCATGAATTTAAGACGCCCATATCCACCATTTCGCTGGCGGCGCAGATGCTGAACGACCCGTCGGTGTCGAAGAGTGAAGAGATGTTCCGCCACATTTCCACCGTCATTAATGACGAGACGAAACGGCTGCGCTTTCAAGTCGAGAAGGTATTGCAGATGTCGATGTTCGAACGGCAGAAGACGATGCTGAAACTCACGCTGCTTGATGTCAATGATTTGATAGCCGGCGTGTTGAGTACGTTCAAACTGAAAGTCGAACAGTATGGCGGAACGATAGAGGCAGACCTCGCTGCCGACGATGCATGGGTGGAGGTCGATGAAATGCACTTCACCAATGTCATATTCAACCTGCTCGACAATGCCGTAAAGTATGCCAAAGAAGATGTCCCTTTGCAGCTCCACGTGCGCACCGCTGTCGAGGGCGAGAAGGTAATCATCGCCATACAGGACAACGGAATCGGCATCAAAAAAGACGACTTGAAAAAAATATTTGAAAAATTTTATCGCGTATCAACCGGTAATGTGCACAATGTCAAAGGATTCGGATTGGGTCTTGCCTACGTGCACAAAATCGTTACCGACCTCAAAGGTACGATACGCGCTGAAAGCGAATTAAATATAGGAACAACATTTATTATTACATTACCCCTTAAAAACAAATGATTATGGAAGAAAAGTTGCGCATCTTACTTTGTGAAGATGATGAAAATCTGGGTATGCTGTTGAGAGAATTTTTGCAGGCAAAAGGCTATGCCGCAGACCTTTTCTCCGACGGAGAAAGCGGCTACAAGGCTTTCCTGAAAGGAAAATACGATTTATGCGTACTCGATGTGATGATGCCTAAAAAAGACGGATTCACGTTGGCACAGGAAATTCGTACCGTCAATGGCGAAGTACCTATCATTTTCCTCACTGCCAAATCGTTGAAAGAGGATATTCTCGAAGGTTTCAAAATCGGAGCCGACGATTACATCACCAAACCTTTCAGCATGGAAGAGTTGGTATTCAGAATCGAAGCTATCTTGCGCCGCGTCAAAGGCAAAAGAGGTAAGGAGGTTACGACCTATAAAATCGGAAACTTTACGTTCGACACGCAGAAGCAGGTTCTCTCTATCGGCGAGAAAAACACCAAACTTACGACGAAGGAGTCGGAGCTGCTCAGCCTGCTGTGCGCTCACGTAAATGAAATTTTGGAACGGAATTTTGCTCTGAAAACCATTTGGATTGATGACAATTATTTCAATGCCAGAAGCATGGACGTCTATATCACCAAGCTGCGCAAGCACCTCAAAGACGATCCATCCATTGAAATCATCAACATTCACGGTAAGGGCTACAAGCTCATCGCTCCCGAAATAGAAGTACAAATGAAATAGATGGATTCTGTTTTATGGAAACGGGCGTTCGATATCGAACGCCCGTTTGTTTTTTTTGTCTTACTGTTCAGAGGTTTAACAGTCCGTCGGGAATACGTGTCGTTACGGTTTTTGCAGTTTCATCGACGGAAAGCACGAAATCTTCGCTGGCGGGAATAAGCAGTTCTTTCCCGTCCGTACTTTCGAGAACGAAAAGGACGTTAAGGGTCGAATCGTCGATGCCGGTTATTTTGCCCAAGTTGCCGTGCTGTTTGTCGACTACGGTGAAACCGATGAAATAATCGCTCGGTGTCGTGCGCGTTTCGTCATCTGCCGGCAGCCGTTTTTTCGGGAAATAGACGTCGAGCCCCGTGAACATACGGGCGTCGTCAGTCGTATCGACATCTTCTAATTTCATCAATGCCTGCGCCGCGCCGCGAAAGCGGTACTCCTCGATGAAGAACGGGACGAATATCCCGTCGATTTCGCACACGATGTAGGGGCAGTCGCTGCGGTCGAAAACGTCGTCGGTAAAAGTAAACGACAATTCTCCGCCCACGCCGTGCGGTTTGTTGAACACGCCGATTTTTATCAATTCGTCCCGTGTAATCATTTTCGTATGATGGAGGCGCCGATAGCGTTGAGGCGTTGGTCTATGTGTTGGTAGCCGCGATCTATCTGGTCGATGTTGTGTATCGTGCTGGTGCCTTCTGCCGACAGGGCGGCGATGAGCAGGGCGATGCCCGCGCGTATGTCGGGCGATACCATGGAGGCGGCGCGCAGGGGGTAGGCTTTGGCTTGCCCGATGACTGCTGCACGGTGCGGGTCGCAAAGAATGATTTGCGCACCCATATCGATAAGTTTATCGACGAAGAAGAGGCGGCTTTCGAACATCTTTTGGTGTATCAGCACGCTGCCTTTGGCTTGGGTGGCGACGACGAGAAAGACGCTCAGCAGGTCGGGCGTCAGTCCGGGCCACGGGGCGTCGGCAAAAGTCATGATGGAACCGTCGATGAAAGTTTCTATTTCATATCCGGCTTGCGTGGGGATATGCAGGTCGTCGCCTTCCTGTTCCACGATGATACCCATGCGCCGGAAACTGTCGGGTATGATGCCCAAATCTTTGTATGACACGTTTTTGAGGCGAATGTCGGAGCTTGTCATGGCTGCCATACCGATGAAGCTGCCCACCTCTATCATGTCGGGCAGAATGGTGTGGGTGCACCCGCCCAAAGAGGTTACGCCGTCGATTTCGAGGAGGTTGGAGCCGATACCCGAAATGCGTGCCCCCATGGCATTGAGCATCTTGCAGAGTTGTTGCAGGTAAGGTTCGCACGCGGCGTTGTAGATGGTCGTATGCCCTTTTGCCAGCACGGCAGCCATCAGTATGTTGGCGGTACCGGTTACGGAGGCTTCGTCGAGGAGCATATAGGTGCCTTTCAATTCTTTGGCGGAGATTTCATACACTTGCTGGTCGGGGACGTAGGTAAATTCGGCGCCGAGTTTCTGTATGCCGATGAAGTGGGTGTCGAGGCGGCGGCGACCGATTTTATCGCCGCCCGGTTTCGGGATAATCGCTTTTCCGAATCGGGCGACTAACGGTCCCACCAACATGACGGAGCCGCGCAGCGATGCGCTTTGCCGCAGAAATTCCGGCGTGTCGAGAAAATCGAGATTCAGACGGTCGGCTTTGAAACGATAAGAGCCTTCACCCATACGGGTAATTTCCACTCCGAAATTTTCCAGCAGCCGGATAAGGTTGTTTACGTCGAGAATGTCGGGCAGGTTGTGTACTTCCACCGTTTCAGAGGTAAGCAGGGTGGCGCAGAGTATCTGCAATGCTTCGTTTTTTGCGCCCTGCGGGGTGAGTGTTCCCTGCATTCGGCGTCCGCCTTCGATGATAAAAGATGCCATAGCTGTAATTTTGCGGGAAGATACGAAAAAAGCGGTTATCGTCCCGCTTTTTTCCCATTATTTTTCTTGCGCTGTATGTTATTGTTTTCTTTCGGCAAGTCTCGCAATCGCAGTTGTTCGAGGGTAAGGGGCATTTTGTGTTCGGTATATTCGAGCAGGTCTTTGTATATTTTCTCGTCCTCGACGGCTTCTTTGTTCCATGAAGCAAGCGATTTTTTCATGTGGTTCGCCAGATAGACGAGCAGCTGGTCGCGTTCTTCGCCTTCGGGCATTTCTTCGCTTTTTTGCAACATTTTTTCGAGCAGCTTGCCGTAATGGCGGTAGCGAATGCTTCCGCTCGCATACGGTACATGGGCGGGCTTGTCGTCGAGTTTCTCTTTGCGTATCACTTCGTAGGGATAGTCTATATCCAGACGGAAATCCGACATGATAGCCAGATGGTCCCATAATTTGTGGCGGAAGTCGTCGATGTCGCGCAGGTGCGGAAAGAGATTGCCCATGATATTGACGATGGCGTTGGCGCATCGGGTGCGTTCAGCCCGGTCTTCGATGCTTAGGCAATAGTCTATCATACGGTGTATGTTTCGACCGTATTCGGGCAAGATGAGTTTCTTTTTCTGTGTATTGTAAGCCAGCAGATTTTCTTGTTCCATATCGTTTCGGATTAATTGAATACTTTGTTTTTGGGAACTGTCGCCACGAACTCTTTCAGGTAGAAAGGTACGAAGTAGGCGAGGTTTTCAAACGCCCCGGCGCGGAATGCCTGTTCCGCCAGTGCCGTCATGTCGGCGGCCTGCGGGTATATGTCGTCAATGAACGAGGCGTTCGGGTGTGTTATCACGGTGCGGCATTTTTCCGCCCCGTTTCCGAAAAAGAGTATTTTCCGCGTTTCAAGTATCGGGGCGAAAGCGTTTTCGTCGATGATTTCGGCGGCAACCGGTTTTACAGGCGTGAGCGAGCGGTCGTAAATCGCCGTATATACCTCCATGCGCCGTGCATCGATCATGGGGCAGAGCAGCGCGCTCTCGTCGATGCCGTCGCGAAACATCGCCGAGCACGCCATCACGGCGAGGGTATCGACTGCAATCAAGGGAATGTCGAGCCCGAAGCACAGTCCTTTGGCTTCGGACACGCCGATGCGCAAGCCGGTGTATGAGCCGGGTCCGCGACTTACGGCAACGGCGTCGGGCGACAACTGCCGTCCCCGTGCCGTTTCCAAGGCTTCCTGCACATATCCTGCCAGCGAGGTGGTATGCGACATGGGCGTGCGGTTTTCCCGTCGAAATACGACGCTGCCGTCGCACGACAGCGCGACGGAACACACTTCGGTCGAGGTCTCGATGTGCAGTATGGTCGGCATGAAATTTTGTTTGTTTCGGCAAAAGTAATGTTTTTTTCTGAGATTTTGTGCTTGGCTCCTCTTTTTAAGAAAATGGAGCTGTTCCGAACAGCTCTTTTCCGTCATCGGTGGAAATACCGGAAACGACCTGTGGTGTGTTTGTGAATGCATGCGGATATAAATTTTGCGCTTTTCGGGATATTTTTCAAAAACGATTCGTACATTTGCGAAAAATACCTGAACCCATGCTATCTCTCGACAAAATCTATCATGCATCTTTCGTATTGAAAGAGGTGATACGGTGTACCGACCTTATTGCCGCTCCGCAAATCAACCCCGACAGCAAGATATACCTGAAAACGGAGAACCTGCAAATCACAGGTTCGTTCAAGGTGCGGGGCGCCTATTACAAAATATCGCAGCTTTCCGACGAGGAAAAGGCGCGCGGCGTCATTGCCTGCTCGGCAGGAAATCACGCGCAAGGCGTGGCGTTGGGGGCTACGAAAAACGGTATTAAATCGTTGATATGCCTCCCTGCCGGCGCACCCATTTCCAAAGTGGAGGCAACGAAGCGGCTGGGTGCGGAAGTGTGTCTGGTCGATGGGGTATATGACGATGCCTATCAAAAGGCTTTGCAGCTGAAAGAGGAGAAGGGCTATACGTTTGTCCACCCGTTCGACGACGAGAATGTGATAGCCGGTCAGGGCTCGATAGGGCTCGAATTGCTCGAACAGCTCCCCGATGCCGAAGCGGTCATCGTGCCGGTGGGCGGCGGCGGACTTATTTCGGGGGTGGCTTTTGCGCTCAAGACGCTGCGTCCGAACATAAAGGTATATGGCGTGCAGGCGGCAGGTGCGCCGAGTATGGTGCAGTCGGTGGCGCACGGCAGTATCGAGCGGCTTCCTTCTGTATCGACCATTGCCGACGGCATCGCCGTGAAAGAGCCCGGAAAAAATACATTCGAATACTGCAAAAAATATGTCGATGATATCGTAACCGTTACCGACGACGAAATATCCACCGCGATACTTTCGCTCATCGAGCGGCAGAAGCTGGTGGCGGAGGGTGCCGGTGCGGTGGCGGTGGCGGCAGCCATGTTCGACAAGGTGCCGATTGCCGAAAAGAAGACGATATGCCTCGTATCGGGCGGAAATATCGACGTTACGATACTTTCGCGCGTCATCAATCGGGGTTTGGTGAAGTCGGGACGCTCTTACGTATTGACGGTGGAGTTGGCAGACCGTCCGGGCGAACTGGTGGGCGTAACGAGCATTCTTGCCCGCACGGGTGCCAACATCATTTCTGTACACCACGAGCGCGCCGGAAAAACGCACGACATCAACGCCTGCTATCTGCAAGTGGTGTTGGAAACCCGTAATCAGGAGCATATCGACAGCATACGGGAAGAATTGACGACTGCCGGTTATTCCGTTATATCTTAATGAGTTGCTGCGTCAGAATGGCGTTTCCCGAAAATTCAGGAATGATAGGTGTGATGCCCTTTCACGAAGTAGTCGATGATGATGTTTCGGCGACCTTCGGGCATCGTTTTCAATAGATTGACCTGTGGCTGCTTGTCATAGCGGTTTCGCTCTTTGCGGAAATGATTATGGGCTTGCCACACAGCGCGGGCGTGTTTCCATTCTCCTCCGGCGACAAAGCGGGCGAAAGCGATGGCATCGAGAAGCCGGCGCCGGAAAATGATTTTTTTCCCCTCCCTGCGCGGCAGGTTTTTGTAGAGCATGAACAGGTTGTTGCGGAAATTGAGATAGGTTTTTCGCGGCTCGGTCGAAGCCAGCGTTGCGCCGCCGAGATGATATACCTTGCTGTCGGGTACGACCATGATTTTGTACCCTGCTAATTTTACGCGCCAGCAGAGGTCGATTTCCTCCATGTGGGCGAAAAATTTTTCATCGAGACCGCCCGCTTTCAAATACACTTCTCTCCGGATAAATAGACACGCGCCCGTCGCCCAGAATATTTCGGCGGGAGTATCGTATTGCCCCTCGTCGTTTTCGACGGTGGAGAAGATGCGCCCCCGACAGTAGGGATAGCCGTATTTATCGAGAAAACCGCCGCCGGCTCCGGCATACTCGAATGCTTTTTTGTTGCGGTAGGAGAGCAGTTTGGGCTGGCAGGCGCCCACGTCGGCGCGGTTCTCGCAGAAGTCGAGCAGCGGCGGCAGCCACCCTTCCGGCGTTTCTACGTCGGAGTTGAGCAGCACCACGTAGGGATATTCCAGCTCTTTCACGGCTGAATTGTACCCGCCGGCATATCCGTAGTTTTTCGGTAGGCGCATGATGCGCACTTGCGGAAATGCTTTTTCCACCCACGCTAAGGAATCGTCGGTCGATCCGTTGTCGGCGACCACCACGTCGGCGAGTTCTTCCGGCGTGTGGGCGCATACCGACGGGAGAAACTCCCGCAGCAGGGCGGCTCCGTTCCAGTTCAAGATGATGACGGCTACTTTTTTCATGGGGCTATTCGGTTTGTCGGTTATGTTTCCATCGGTTGTGCGACCAGAGCCAGCATTCGGGCGCGCGCAGAATCGTCTGTTCCATCAGTGCGATATACCGGTCGGATATTTCATAATCGGGACATTCGCGCGGATTCATCGCGATTTCCCGTATCGTTGCCGTATAGCAGCCGCGTTTCACTTTTTCCACATCGAAGTACATCACGGCGAAATCGAGCTTTTTGGCGATGGTTTCGCCTCCGGTGAGTATCGGCGTATCTTGGTGCAGGAACGTTGTCCGATGGTGAATGTTGGCGGGCGAGGGCGTTTGGTCGGCGATGAATCCCGTGCCCGACACCCGACCGGCGGCACGGGTGGTGAGCAGCACCCGCAGGGTATCGTTTTTGGAAATGTTGGCGAGACCGAAGCGGGAGCGTATTTTCAGGAACAGTCGGTCAGCCCACGCATTTTTCAGCGGGCGGTATATCTGTCCGAGGTCGGTGTTGGTTACGTGCAGCCAAAGCGAAATCGACGAGATGTACTCCCAGTTGCCGTAGTGCCCCAGCATCATGATGACCGAGCGTCCGCTGTTGAGGGTGTTTTCTATGCGTTCGGCGTGAATGAATTTCATGCGGCGACGCATTTCGTCGTCGGATATGTGCAGCAGCTTGACGGTCTCGAAAAAGTAGTCGCAGAAGTGGCGATAGAAGCGGTGTTCGATACGGCGAATCTCTTTCGCACTCTTTTCGGGAAAAGAGTTTCGCAGATTCTTGCGAACGATTTTCCGCCGGTATCTTACGATGTGATATACGAAAGGAGCGAGCAGATCGGAGAGAACGAAGAGCGCCCGCAGCGGCAGAAACGCCAACAGTCGCAACAGCCAACCGACCGGCGCCAACAAAATCGTATATACCGTTTCTTTCTTCATATCGCGAGAGTTGCTTGCAGAGTCGGAATGTCATTTTTTTCGATGAATCCGCCGATTTTTACGTCGCAGACGGTATTGACGAGCGACTTGTCGAACGGCAGTTCCACCCGCACGTAGTTGTCGGTGAAGCCGTGCATCGGCGCGCCTTTGGCGGGGTGCTCGAAGAGTACGGGGCGCGTTTTCCCCATTTGCGAAGAGTAGAAGCGGCGAAGTTTTTTATCGGATATTTCGAGCATTCGCCGACAGCGTTCGTGCCGCACCTCTTGCGGGACGACGGGGGTGATGCGCAGCGCTTGCGTGCCCGGTCGTTCGGAGTAGGTGAACACGTGCAGTTGCGAGAGGTCGAGATTCTCGACGAAAGTGGCGGATTCATCGAAAAAAGTGTCGGTTTCGCCGCGCATACCTACGATTAAATCCACGCCGATGAATGCGTCGGGCATGACTCGCCGGATATGCGCGATTTTATCGGCAAAAAGCGCTGTGTCGTACCGGCGACGCATCAGGCGCAGCACTTCGTCGCTGCCCGATTGCAGCGGAATGTGGAAGTGCGGAGCAAATCGTTGCGATGCCGCCACGAAGTCGATGAGTTCGTCGGTGAGCAAATCCGGTTCCAGCGACGAGATGCGGTAGCGGGCGATGCCCTCCACGCGGTCGAGTGCGCCGACGAGGTCGTAAAACGATTCACCTGTCGAACGTCCGAAGTCGCCGATGTTCACGCCCGTCAGTACGATTTCGCGTCCCCCTTCTTCGGCGACGCCCTCCGCCTGCCTCACGAGGTCGGCAATCGAGCCGTTGCGGCTGCGTCCGCGTGCGAAAGGTATGGTGCAGTACGAGCAGAAGTAGTCGCAGCCGTCCTGCACTTTCAGAAAGTAGCGAGTGCGGTCGCCGCGCGAGCACGAGGGGGCAAAGCGGCGTATCTCCTTGCTCGGGGTGGTGGCGATGTCGCCTGCGCCCTGTCGTTTGTGCAGCCGGTCGAGAAACTCCGTTATCTTTCCTTTCTCTTCCGCGCCCAAGACCAAATCCACCCCTTCGATATGCGCCACATCGCCGGGTTTCAGTTGGGCGTAGCAGCCCGTAACGATAACGGCTGCGCCCGGGTGGCGGCGTATGATGCGGCGTATGGTTTGGCGGCATTTCTTGTCAGCGAGCTCAGTAACGGAACAGGTATTGATGATGCAGAGGTCGGCAGCCTCGCCGTTGGCGGCGCGATGTATGCCCCGTTCTTCCAAGAGGCGACCGATGGTCGAGGTCTCGGCGAAGTTGAGTTTGCAGCCCAACGTGTAGTAGGCTGCCCGCTGCGGTTGGAGAGTTCGGCTGTCGCTCACGTGCTGAAATATTTTGAGATACTCCGCAAAAGTAATTATTTTGCGGCAAATCCGCATTTCCTTTCCCGCTCTTTTTTATTTGCCCGTCGGCAGACGGCGGTACAGGAGAAATATTTTTCCGACGATGCCGGAAGGTTGTAACGTATCATCGGGTGTAACAATTGGCGGCAGGGCGCACGTTATCCGCTTGCTCTCCGGCAGGGAGGCATCGCCTATCATGCGATTCATCAGCGAGTTGGCGACAAATATTTTCAACGTGTCTTTCCCGTTTCTTGCTACATCGGTCAGGTCGGCTTCGTAAGGCGCACACCATACGGTGGCGACGGTATCGCTTCCGAGTACGACGCGGGCAATGTCGTGCAGCGCCTTGAATTGCAGGTACACCCGCTCGTCCGAAGTTTGTTTTTTTATCTGTATTTCTTTTGTATAAACGGCTGTTCCCGAATAGTATTTGATGCGCGGGTCGTCGCTGTCGCGCCAGTCGGTGAGCGTGTCGAATATCGTTTCTCCGCAGCCGCCCGATTTTTCGGAAAAACAGACGCTCCATTTTCCGGCGATTTCTTCGCGCCGTTCCGTCATCGTGCTCGGTGGGCAGGGCAAGTCGCCCGACGGCTGGTCTGTCCATACAATGAAGAACGATTCTTTTGCCGCGAGTTGCAAAGGCACGGACGCAAAGCCTTTGGGCGATGCCTCTGCCGATAGTCGGTAGCGCTGCCCTGTAACCGGATTCCACAACTCTGCCGTCGTCCGGTCGCAACGGAATGTGAATGTATCGTTCATTGGGGTGTCGGCATGATTGGCGATGAAATAGAGGTCGGCATCGGCAAGTCGGCGGTGGGCGAAATATATCGAATCTTTTTTCACGCTGCCGTGAACGAGAGCGAGGTCGGGCGCGATACCAGCCGCTTCGACCGCTTTTGCCAAAGGCAACCCCCAATACACCGTACCTTTTCCGTATCGGCGGTGCCCCGACGGTGTCGCTTCTTCGCCCCACATTTCTGCGACCAAAGCGTTGTACTGCCGGTCATGACTTTTGTCGCGCAGGCTTCGCGAGCCGGTAGGTCGGCTGCCGTAAACGGGTACGCCGGCTTTCACGAGCGATGCGATTTTTTGCAGCGCCTCCCACGTTATTTCGCCGTTGCGGGGCAGCACCATCATGCGGTAACTCATGCCGTCGGGCAGGACGATGCACCCGTCGTCCGCCGACATTCTCGACAGCAACGCGTCGGTCGTGAAGGCGTCGAAGTCAAGCCCTGCCGGCACTTCGGGCAGACGGTGCGTCAATATTTTCACCGGCGCGTTTTCGCCGAGATAGATACATAGGTCGACGACCGGCTCGCCCTGCCGCATCAGGGAAGCGCAGCGCGCCTGATAGTCCCAGAAACTGCGGCTGTATGGCCAATAGGTATTGTTCCGGTTGAGGCAGTAGTGGCGCCCGCCGCCGGTGTTGCCGGGTATCTTGTCGAGGTAAGGCTGGTAAGCCGAGGCGCAAACGGCGAACTCGTTGATGCCGAAACAGTAGGCATAGTCCGCCAGCGATTTCAAGTATGCCAATGAATGGGAAAATCGAGCATCGGTAAAGGCTTCCGCCGAAGCGATGCGCTTCCCGTACAGGTGGGCTGCCGACGAACACTCTTTGATATCGTAGTTGCCATCGGGGTGTATCGCCCAAAATTCGCCCTGCGGTTTTTCCACCCGACCTTTGGCTTGTATGGGGTCAGCCACGATGCAGAGGGCGTTTCCCGTTGCCTGCGCTGTAAATTCCAGTCCGTTTTCCCGACACAGCCGTTGCAGCGTTCCATAATATTTTTCGGCGATGAGGTCGGCTATCGTGCGGCGGACGTCGAACAGAAAGCGGTCTGATTCCTCGCGCGACCCCACCACGTAGCCCGCCATGGCGGGCAGGTAAGGCATCATGTCGTATCCCCGCAGGCGCAGAAACTCTTTTTCAAATCCTTTCGTCCAGTTTTGCGAGCCGGCTTCGTGGCTGTCCATCGCCACGCCCGATAGTCTGCCGCCGTGTCGTTTCAGCGAGTCGGCAATCGGTTTCAGGTAATTGTTCCAGTGCACCTCGACGGCGCGAGCCGACAGTTTGTCGCATTCCAGTCCTTTCATGTTGCTTCGTCCGTGCTTCGTCTTGCCGCCGGTGGGAACGTAAGCCAGCCGCACGATTCTCCACCGCCCTTGCGGGGCGTCCCAGCGCAGCGTGCCGCTGCTGTCGACGCGAGCCGTCAGGTCGATGATGTCTTCGCGCTGCACCGTCTCCTCCGGTGCGTAAGCCGGCGTGCGGTCTTTCTCGATGTATTCGGAGAAAAGCCCCGCTTTCTCCTCCCATTGGTCGATGCAGGCGCGCGACGACAGACACACGTCGCCGAGCCGAATGTCGGGCGCACGGTCGCTCTCCTCTCCGCCGTACAGACGGAGGCGGAAAAAGCGGGCGGTAACTGCCGGAAACGAAACCGTCTTCTGCCGCCAGTTCGAATGCGCCTTGTATATCGGCAGCAGCCGGCACACGGGGCGGTAGTCGGTGCCGTTGTCCGACGCTTCGAGGGTGCCCAAGTCGGGCAGCACCCGATAGCCCGTACCCGTGAACGTGTCCGACGGACAGCCCGGCACGTTGGTCGCACTCGTGGTCGCCTTGCCCTGCGGTGCGGCTTGGTAGGAGAGGCTGCGGGCGGTGAAGTCGCGTCCGAAGTCGAGCGTCAGGAATACCGCATTCCCGCGCTCCGGCTTCGGAATGCGCACCAATGTTTTCCCGTGTTCGAATATTTTTTCGGCATCGAGGTCTCGGATATTGCACGCGATGCGCGGGTGCAGCGAACGGCTGTCGCCGGCATCGTCGGCGACGGGAAATGCCAGCACGGCGACATCGCCGTAACAGCCGTAAGCCGATTCGGGCTTCGGCAACCGCGCTTCTATGCGGCGACCTCCCGCCAGCGTCGTATCGGCAGCGGTGAGCATCTGCATACCCGACTCGTGCGTAATCCACGGTCCGCCGGCTACGAAGCCGTTGGAGATATGCGTTTCAAAAGAGAGCCCTACGCGGGCAGCCTCCTGCGCAGCAAAAAACAGCATCTCCCACCATTCCGGCGAGAACGCCGCGCACGCCCCTTTTCCGTCGCCGTGCACTTGGTCGTAATAGACGACTCCGCCCACGCCGGCGCGCCGGAACGCTTCCAAATCGGCGGTGATGCCTTCGCGGGTCGTTTCCGTTTCGCCGTGAAACCACCACACTTTCGTCCGTGCCGTGTCTTGCGGCGTGAGAAAGCCAGCCAAAGCCTCCCGCAAAGATCCGGGCGCTTCGCCGGCGTGTCGTCCGCACCCCGTCAAGCCGAGTAGAGCCGCTAATCCCAAACAGAATATCCGATACATTTTTATTGTAAATCTGTTGGCGGTTATACCCAACGGATTTAATGTATTAATTAATTCCTATTATTGGTATTGGGAAACAAAGTCTATCGGAATTTTGCGCTGAAAAGCAGGTGCATATTGCGCTTTTAACAACCAATATGAAGCAAATATCGGCTGTACATTAAATTCCTCTGCTAATGATTTTGCAGACATTGCCAATCCGTTACGTTTTCGGTCAAAGACAGCTTTGCGCAAATTATCTCCATTAAACAAGTATTCATTTGCGAATTTATTAGCTTCTTTTTCCCGTTTATTCTGTTTGGCTTTCGATTCATTTATCTCTCCTTCGTAAATTTCGACATTTTTATGCTTGATGGCATGTCCTAATTCATGAAAAAGAGTAAACCAACAAGATATAAGATCGCGTCCACGGTCTGAAATTTGGATAAGGGGTTTGTTGTCAATCCAACGTATTGCCCCATAGACTGTTTTAGGTAATGATGGAACAAATACCAATCCCACACCGAAGAGAGAAAATGTTGATGGTAAAGATTTGAAATAATCGACATCTTCAATATGAGCTATCCATTCTCTCGATTCAATCCAGTTCATTAATCTATTTTCATCATAATCCGGAAGATTGAGAGCATGAAAATCAAGTTCCCCACGACGTAACCAAGCATGGAGATTAATAGGGTCAACCTCTATCTTATTTTGTGTGCGAAATAATGCAGCTTGTTCTTCTGATGTTTCAAAAATTTCTGCTTCTGAATCTACGCCGAAGAAATCAAAAATATCATCTAAAATATCATATCCTTCTGTAAATTCACCTCGCAACAGGGGCAAAACTTTTTTTAGCTTAGTATAAGTTTTCTTTGCATGGTTGTAATTAGCCATGTATCGTGGCTTTTCGTCCAAATACTCTTTCTGAAAATCGGATAAATACGTACATATATTGGAATCACCCAAAATTTCAGATGCTTTTCTTAATGTTTTATCCGATAATCGGTCTTTATTTCTTAAATCTTTAATGCCGATAAGTTCCTCGAAATTCTCTATGCCGCGAGCCTCGAATATATCAGCAAGTTCCCCGCCAACTGTATTGCGCAGTGTCAAAGGGTTTAATACAGGTATTTTTTCAAGTGCAGCCATTTTATATATTATTATAATCGTGATTATTTACAGCAATAACATATATGGTCGTTATTGAGTTGAAATCTCCTTTCCAGTCTTGTGTCAGTAATAAATTCTTTTTTTCATCTATAATATGATTGAAGAATTTTCTCGAAGATCGTCCGACACGTACTTTTAGAATTAAGGGCTCTTTTTTACTACACCCCTGTTTTATTTCTATTCTATTGTCTGTTTGTCCGAATATGGCATTATAAGTACCGGCAGAAATATGTTTCCTCAATCGGTCATGCAATTTCTTTGCTGGTTCCATCAGATTAGCTCCAAAAGTTTTTGAAAATGCCCTTGACGCATTCCGATTATCGGGATTCAATACAAAATCGCGATAACATTCAACTTCTTTAGAACTACCATATTCAATATTCATTTTTAACTCAATCGGTTATTTTGCACAAAGGTATAACTTTTCTTTCAGAAATCCATTCGTTGGCAAAAAAATTGTACTGCGGAGAAATGCGGAAGAATTTCGGACGTGGTTTTATTCGCGGAAACTCAATGGCAATCGGATAGGCGGTGTATTATGATAATATATTTATTAAATATTTAACAATATTTAATGTATTCTGTATAAAAAAAGCACTACTTTCGCTGTATGTAATTTCATTGCAAAAGTAATGAAAAATGTTTCAAAAACGAGGAAACGAATTTTTTTAGGTTAAGAAAGAGAAAAAGGACGATGTGCCGGAATCTGAAATATTGGAGCAAGTGGATAGCGGTTTTCCTGTTGGGGAGCCTCTGGGCGGAGGTATCTGCCGAGAGCGCCGATTCGGTCATGACTTTCCGTTTCGCCAAGAGCATCGACATGTTCTATTCTCCGTATCTCGACAACGAGCCGGAGCTGGAACGCATGTTGTCGACGGTCGACCGCTGCCGTTCGGAGCTTTCGTCGGGACGCATGTATATATATGTATCTGCTTATTGCGGCTCCTGTGGTTCGGAGTCTGAAAATTTAGCTGTCGCCCGCGTGCGGGCAAACCGTGTCAAATCCGAGCTGATCACTCGGAAAAGATTGAAAGAAGAGAATTTCCGGACAACGGTTGCCTCCGCCTCGGACGACAGTTCCGATGTGGTCGTAGTCATTTTCCTTGCCTCCGCCCTATCGCCGGCTGCCGGCGATAGCGCCGCTGCGCAGGCTTTACCCGCCGGTACGGCGGAGCCGATGCAAGCCGACTCGACGCAGGCAACGCCTGCGGGCGATGTTGCGCTCGGCGACAGCACCGCTGCCGTAGCCTCCGCAGGGGCAGCCGACAGCACACAGATGGCTGCCGTGTCCGGGCAGCCCGACACGATGCGGCTGCTGCCGCCCCGGAGGCGCCCGCCCTTGCCGACGGCGGGAATGCGCCGGCAGTGAACGTTTCCGGCAATGAGCCGCCCGCCGCAGCCGGCAGTGCGCCGGTGCGCCCGTCGCGGCAGGCAGGACCCAAGCCCTACGTGCTGGCGTTGAAGACCAATATGCTCTACGACGTGCTGCTCGTGCCGAACATCGGTCTGGAATTTTGCGCCGGCAAAGGCTGGTCGGTCGGCGCCAACGTGATGTATGCGTGGTGGAGCCGCGAAAAGAGCGATTTCTTCTGGCGCATATACGGCGGCGAACTCTATGCCCGCAAGTATCTCGGACGCCAAGCCGCCGCCAAGCCCTTCACGGGACACCATGTCGGCGTTTACGGAGAGATATTCGACTACGATTTCGAGCTGGGCGGTCGCGGCTACATGGGCGGCGAGCCGGGCGGCACCCTGTGGGACAAAATGAACTACGCCATGGGCGTGGAGTACGGCTATTCGCTGCCGATAACGCGCGGATTGAGCCTCGATTTCACATTAGGCATCGGCTATTGGGGCGGACAATACTGCACCTATGAGCCGCAAGACGGCGAGTACGTATGGCAGGAAACGTGGCAGCGGCACTGGTTCGGACCCACGAAAGCCGAAGTATCGCTCGTGTGGATGTTCGGAAGCGGCATCATCAAGGGAAAAGGAGGAAGACGATGAAAAAGATGCTCTATATAACGGCGCTTACGAGCCTGTTCGTCGCCACATCGTGCGAGCAGAAAGAGTTGTGCATGGACCATTCGCACATCGTGTCCGTGCAGTTGGACTTCGACTGGGCGAAAGCGCCCGACGCCTCGCCCGCCACCATGTCGCTCTACCTGTTTCCGCGCGAAGGAGGTTCGCCGCTGCGCTACGATGTCGTAGGGCGCGAGGGCGGCACCATTCGCGTGCCCGCCGGCGAGTACGACGCCATCTGCCTCAACAGCGACACCGAAAACATACTCTACCGTAACACCGAGCGGCAGGAAACCTTCGAAGTCTACACCGCCACCACCGAAGCCTACCCCGACAACAACCTGCTGAGAATGCGCTCCGGCGGCGACGAGCGGGTAGCCCTCGCCCCCGACCGCCTCTGGTGCGACCATGCCGAGAGCCTCGACCTCACCGCCGACGTCGCAGCGCCTGCCATCACCCTGCACCCCAAAGAGGCGAACTACACCTTCTCGGTGGAAATCGGGGGCGTAGAAAACCTGCACAGCGCACGCGGGTTGAGCGCCACCCTATCGGGCATGGCAGCCGGCTACCTGCCGGGCAAAGACGAAGTATCGGTCGAGCGCGTTACCATGCCCTTCGAAATCAGCGTCTCGGGCGAACACACGCTGACGGGCAGCCTGCTCACCTTTTGGGCAGACCCGCAGAGAGAAGGCGAAGAAGGCGAGGGCGGCACCGCACCGGCACCCCAACCCGAAACCAATATCCTGACCATTTACGCCGACGTAAACGAAGACACCCCGTGGCAATACACCTACGACGTGAGCGAGCAGGTAGCCGCCTCGCAAGCGGCGCCCGAGCAGCCCATCGTCGTCGAAGAGCTGCCCCTGCCCGAACCCGTCGGCGGAGGCGAAGGCGGCGGAGGCTTCCAGCCCACCGTCGACGACTGGGGAGAGACGGTAGAAATCGTGGTGCCGATGTAACCCGCCGACCGACCGAAAAAACAAAAGCCGGAAAGCCGGAAAAACGGAAACAAAAAAACCGGAAAACCGAAAAAAACGGAAACGAAAAAAACAGAAAACAAAAAAACAAACAAATAATTATTAACCCATTAAATCTATTAAAAATGAAAAAGCAACTATTTTGGATGATCGGGGCAGCACTTGCCTTGACATCATGCTCCAACGACGAGCAAGTGGCTGTGAATCCCGTCAACGAGATTACTTTCCGCACCACTGTGCCGATGCGTACTCTTGCAAGCGATATTTATAGTAGTACGTCTTTGGATCAATTTACGGTAAATGCATGGATTGTTAATAAGGATAATGTCGCTATCAATCATATTCAAAATGAGATATATAAAAAAGGTGAGAGTGGTGAGAGTAATGTATATACTCTAAGCGATGGAGAACCTCACTATTGGAGTGTTGACGATAAATCTATATGGGGAGAGGCATGGGCGTCAGGTTACACAGAAGAAGACAACGTAAAAGTAACTACCCCTTCTGAGGCTTCTAGTGGGAATACTGAAACGTATAGCTATGTTGTAAAGGTTGCAGACGTCATTGACAATCAAAAAGATTTTATTACCGCCCCCATTGGAACGAGCAATGTTCCCGACGGCATAGGGCTTACATTTAAGCACCAGCTTGCTAAAATAGGAATTAAAGCGAAGAATGACTCCGAATACAAAATTGAGATAAAAAAAGGTAGTACTCGGAAATGTCCAAATCGCCGGAGATAACCCTACACTTACCGTAACATTGGACAAAGATAATGGAAGGGAGTCCCTCTCAGGCTCAGATTTAGGGTGGACTGGTCTCAAGTCAGACAAGTATGAAGTAAATGTTGAGACAATAGTGTTGGATAAAGAAGAAGGCGATGGCGAAGTCTCATCAGTAAGTCTTTTGAATACGACGGATAAAGATCAACAATTTTTTATGTTGTATCCGCAAGAGATTACGGCTTGGGATAAAGAAAAAACAATTGATGATGAGTCTGATCCCGCGACGGGCGCTTATATCGCTTTGCTGGCTAAAATACAACATAACATAGAAGGAGAAGATGAGTTCACTGTTTATCCGACAGGAGATGACGTAGATCCGACAGACGGAGAGGGTCAATATGGTTGGGTTTGTGTAGCTGTTCCCACGACAACGTGGCAAGCTAATAAGCAATATAACTACGAGCTTACTTTTGAAGACAATGCTATCGGTTATAAAAAAGACGGTACTCCTATCGTGGGCACCAAAGAACTTAGCTTTACTGTAACAAGTGTTAATTGGGATGAGGATGTAACTCCTGACCAGCCTGTCATGGGCGGCGAATAACGCCGAAAAATAGGTCGGGCGGGGTTGGACTGCAACTTCCGCAACCCCCTGCATCGAGCAGGGAGTTGCGGAGAGCGGGGAGGAGGCGACCCTCCTCTGTCCCCACCCGATCACCAAAAATGCCGTGCGCCTCGGCAGTGCCGACAGCACGGAAAAACGATAACATATGAAGAAGTTTTCGATACGAACAAGCCGGCTGCTTGCCGGCGCCGCTGTGGCGGCAGCAGCCCTATTCGCCGCCTGCACGGCAGATACGGAAGACGAGCCGGTAGCAGCAGTGCCGCTGCGCTTCTCGGTGTCGATGCCGGAGAGTTGGAACACCCCCGATGCCACCCGCTCCGCCGCCGATAAAGCACTCCCCACCCGCGCCGGAGAAACAACGCCGTTCACGGGCGATTCGTTCGGCGTATTCGCCTACGTCGAAGGGAACGAGTCGCCGTATATGGACAATGTCGAGGTAACCGTCACGGGCGACGGTTCGTGCACGTTCGAGGACGAAAAATCATATTATCTTCCCAACGGAAAATCCGTCACCTTTTATGCCTATTCCCCTTACACAGAGTGGACTTCGGCTTCAATTTCTTATAGTGTCACCAATACCACGGAGACAGGCGAGAGTTTATTGATTGCCGGAAAAACTGTCTCTGTGACAAGCGGTTTTGACGGTAAGATAGCGTTGACATTTTCGCACGCCTTGTCTAAGGTAACCTTCACGGTGGATGACCAAACGACGAATTATGCATATACGAACCCTACGTTTACTTTGAGTAATGTTATTACATCGGGGACGCTTAAACCGAACGTCTCGAGAGGAACTACTTCCGACCCCTTCTGGATATGGGGGGATACTACTTTGACAGAATTTGGTAAGAACGACGTTGGCGTATATTATATGATACCCTATGACTTCTCAGGAGATGGAGAGTCTCCGAAGATAATCATTTACGGAACCAACATAGAAACCAACAAGGCGGATATTACGGCGGCGTCGAAGGGAGACCACATCGCGAAGTGGGAAAAAAATAAAACATATACGTACGAGTTTCAAATCAAATAATCACCATAGTCCGCTTTTTCGATACGCTTTCGGCAATTTGCCGGAATTTACAATTTTTCGGTTTTATTTCGTATATTTGCAACCGAATGGCAAATATCCCCCTGAAAGCGTATGATAGAGCGGAATTTCATTAAACTGTACGAAAAGAGCTTCCAAGAGAATTGGGAGCTTCCGGCATTGACCGACTACAACACGCGGGAGTCTTTTACTTACGGTGAAATGGCGGAACAGATAGCGAGGCTGCATCTGCTGCTCAAACACTGCCGCATACGCCGCGGCGACAAAATCGCGCTGATAGGTCGGAATACGCCGCGCTGGGTCATGGCGTTTTTTGCGACGGTTACCTACGGCGCCATCATCGTGCCCATTTTGCAGGATTTCAATCCTAACGATGTACACCACATCATCAACCATTCCGACTCGATACTGCTTTTTGCCGGCAGTCTGGCGTGGGAGCATATCGAAATGGAGAAGCTGCCTCAGATACGCGGGGTCGTTTCGCTCGACAACTACACCTGCCTCGATCAGCGCGACGGCGAAGACATCATGCAGTATTGGGCGGACGCCGATGCCCACTTCCGCAGCGCCTACCCCAAAGGTTTCTCGCGCGATGACGTGAAGTTCGCCGAGTTAGGCAACGACGAGGTGAGCCTTATCAACTACACTTCGGGCACGACGGGATTCAGCAAAGGGGTGATGCTTACGGGTAACAATCTGGCGGGCAACACCTGCTTCGGCATAGAATCGAAACTGCACTATCGCGGGAGCAAATGCCTCTCGTTCTTGCCGCTGGCACACGCCTACGGCTGCGCATTCGACCTGCTGACGCCGCTGGCGGTGGGCACGCACGTTACCCTGTTGGGAAAAATCCCTTCGCCGAAAATCCTGCTCAAAGCCTTAGAGGAGGTGAAACCCAACCTTATCATCTGCGTACCCCTGATTCTCGAAAAGATATACCGGAAACAGATACTACCTATGCTGCAAAAACGCCCGATGCGGCTGGCGCTCTCGCTCCCCCTGCTCGACACTCGCATCTACGGGCAGATATGCAAAAAGCTCATCGACGCTTTCGGCGGACGCTTCGAGCAGGTAATCGTGGGCGGCGCGCCGCTCAACGCCGAAGTGGAGCAGTTCCTCTACAAAATAAAATTCCCCTTCACGGTGGGCTACGGCATGACGGAGTGCGCTCCGCTCATCAGTTATACGCACTGGAAGAAGTTCGTGCCCCGCTCGTCGGGTCGCATTCTCGAAGGCTACATGGAGGTGAAAATCGACTCCGCCGACCCGCACGTGATTCCGGGCGAGATATGCGTGCGCGGCGAAAATGTTATGAAAGGTTATTATAAGAACGAAGAAGCCACCGCAAACGTTATAGATGCCGACGGGTGGCTGCATACCGGCGACATGGGCACGGTGGGCGACGACGACACCATCTTCATAAAAGGCCGCTACAAGACGATGATTCTTGGTGCGAACGGGCAGAACATCTACCCCGAAGAAATCGAATCGAAACTCAACAACATGCCGTTTGTCATGGAGAGTCTGGTCATCGAAAAAGAGGGTAAACTCGTGGCGTTGGTCTATCCCGACTTCGAGGCGGTCGATGCCTACGGTCTTTCCCTCGACGATCTGCCGGTGGCGATGGAGGAGGTGCGCCGCAACATCAACAAGGAACTGGCGGCTTACGAAAACATCGCGTATATACGTATCTATCAATCCGAGTTCGAGAAAACGCCTAAGCGCAGCATCAAACGGTATCTATATACCAACTTCGAGCCGCTTCCCGACAAGGAAAGAGCCGAAGCCTGACCGGAAAAATAAAGGTAAAAAAGAAATCCATAAAAAATTTACGACAATGAATAAGAAAGCATTTCTGTTGATTCTCGACGGCTGGGGCATCGGCGACCGAGCCAAAGACGACGTCATCTATAACACCCCGACCCCGCACTGGGACAAACTGCTGGCGGAATACCCCCATTCGCAGCTGCAAGCATCGGGCGAAAATGTGGGACTGCCCGACGGACAAATGGGCAACTCCGAAGTGGGACACCTCAATATCGGCGCCGGTCGCATTGTGTATCAGGACTTGGTGAAAATCAACCGCGCCTGTCAAGACCGCTCGATTCTCTCCAACCCCGAAATCGTGAAAGCATTTTCATACGCCCGCGACCACCGCAAGCGGGTGCACTTCATGGGGCTGGTGTCCGACGGCGGCGTACACAGCTCGCTCGACCACCTTTTCGCCCTCTGCGACATCGCCCGTGAATACGGCATCGCCGACCATTTCGTGCATTGCTTCATGGACGGTCGCGACACCGACCCCCGCAGCGGGAAAGGCTTCATCGCCGACCTCGAAAAACATCTTGCCGCCACCGGCGGAAAAATCGCTTCGATTGTGGGGCGTTACTATGCCATGGACCGCGACAAACGCTGGGAGCGTATCAAAGAGGCCTACGACCTCGTGGTGTCGGGCAAGGGCACGCCAGCTGCCGATATGCAGGCCGCCATGCAGGCTTCGTACGACGCCGGCGTAACCGACGAGTTTGTAAAGCCCGTTGTTCATGTCGATGCCGCCGGAAAACCGGTCGCTGTCATCGAACCCGACGACGTGGTGATATTCTTCAACTACCGCAACGACCGCGCCAAAGAACTCACTATCGTGCTCACCCAGCAGGATATGCCCGAACTCGGCATGCACACGCTGCCGCTCTACTATTGCTGCATGACACCCTACGATGCCAAGTTTACTGGCTTGCATATTCTTTTCGATAAGGAAAATGTGGTGAATACGCTGGGCGAAGTCGTGGCGAAAGCCGGTCGCCGGCAGCTGCGCATCGCCGAAACCGAAAAATATGCCCATGTAACTTTCTTCTTCTCGGGCGGACGCGAAGCCGAATTCGAGCAAGAAGACCGCATACTCATTCCCTCGCCCAAAGTGGCGACCTACGACCTGAAGCCCGAAATGAGCGTTTACGAAGTGAAAGAGTCGCTCAACAAGGCGCTGGCGTCGGAGAAATACGATTTGGTGGTGTGCAACTTCGCCAACGGCGATATGGTGGGACACACCGGCGTGTACAGCGCCATAGAAAAAGCCGTCGTCGCCGTCGATGAGTGCGTCGGCTCGGTTATCGACACGGCAGTGGCTGCCGGCTACGAAGCTATCATCATCGCCGACCACGGCAACGCCGACCACGCCCTCAACGAGGACGGCACGCCCAACACGGCGCACTCGCTCAATCCCGTGCCTTTCGTGTACGTAACGCCGAACAGACACGCCCGCGTGGCAAACGGCATTTTGGCGGACGTCGCCCCCTCGCTCTGCCATATCATGGGCATCGCGACACCCCCCGAAATGACGGGCAAATGCCTGATTACGGATTGAAAGACGCCGAGACATATATGTTGCAGATAGGCGATGCCCTCGTGAGCCTCGATGTGGTGGAACGCCACTTCGTGTGCAACCTCGACGCCTGTCGCGGCGCCTGCTGCATCGAAGGCGATGCCGGCGCACCGATTACGGAGGAGGAGTACCGACAGCTGCAAGAGCTGCTGCCGCAGCTCCTCGACGACCTGACTCCCGCCGCCCGCGAAGTGATAGCGCGGCAGGGCGTGGCATACGTCGATGAGGAAGGCGATTTGGTAACCGCCATTGTCGGAGGAAAAGACTGCGTATTTACCTGCTACGGCGAAAACGGCAGGTGCATGTGCGCTATCGAGAAAGCCTTTCGGGAGGGTCGCACCGCTTTTTACAAACCCCTGTCGTGCCACCTCTATCCGATACGGATTACCCGCTATCCCGCCTTTACGGCGGTCAATTACCATCGCTGGAAAATATGCAAGGCTGCCGAAGTGCTCGGGCGCAAAGAGAGGGTGCGGGTCTATCGCTTTTTGCGGGAGCCGCTCATACGCTGCTTCGGCGAGGCATGGTACGACGAGTTGGCGCATACCGCCGAAATTTATTTGCAGCAAAAGGAAAAATGAAAAAGGGGATTGACCGCCGGTCAATCCCCTTTCGGTATTTTGTATTTTCTGTCGGAATCAGTATTGCTCCGATTCGTTCGGGAAGTCGCTCGATTTCACGTCGCAGATGTACTGCTTCACGGCGTCGGTGATGACGCTGTGCAGGTCGGCATAGCGGCGCAGAAAGCGCGGCGAAAAATCTTTGTTGATGCCCAGCATATCGTGCATTACGAGCACTTGCCCGTCCACACCTCCGCCGGCGCCGATTCCGATGACGGGGATACTTACCTCCTCGGCTACGCGGGCGGCGAGCTTGGCGGGAATTTTTTCGAGCACGACGGCGAAACAGCCGAGCTGTTCGAGCAGGTGCGCATCTTTGATGAGCTGCTGCGCTTCGGCTTCTTCCTGCGCGCGCACGGCGTATGTGCCGAATTTATTGATGGATTGGGGCGTGAGTCCGAGATGCCCCATGATAGGGATTCCTGCGCTCAGTATGCGGGAAATGGATTCGCGGATTTCCTCGCCGCCTTCCAGCTTCACGGCGTCGGCGCCCGTTTCTTTCATGATGCGTATGGCGGAAGCCACCGCCTCTTTGGAGTTGCCCTGATAAGAGCCGAAAGGCATATCTATGACGACCAACGCGCGCCGTACCGCCCGCACGACCGCCTGTCCGTGGTAAATCATCTGGTCGAGCGTCATGGGCAGTGTCGTGGCGTTTCCCGCCATGACATTCGAGGCGGAGTCGCCGACTAAAATGACGTCCATGCCGGCGCGGTCGATAAGCGTCGCCATGGAGTAGTCGTAGGCGGTAAGCATGGAAATTTTTTCACCGCGTTCTTTCATTTCGGCAAGACGGCGGGTCGTTACCTTGCGGTTGTCTTCGGTGTAGGTTGACATAGAGATTCTGTTTAGGGGTTGAATGATTTTCGATGCAAAGGTAGAATTTTTTTTATCGAAAAAGTCAAACGTTTTTCCGAAAGAATCTTTATCGGTGAAATTGCGCGTCCATGGCGGCAGCTGCCCGTCGCCCGTCGCCCATGGCGAGTATCACGGTGGCGCCGCCGCGCACGATGTCGCCGCCGGCGTAGAGGTCGGGCAGGTCGCTCCGCATGGAGCTTCCATCGACGACAATGGTGCCTTTCGAGCTGATGGTCAATCCTTTGAATGTGTTTGGTATCAACGGATTGGGCGATACGCCGACGCTGACGATGACCATATCGACGTCGATTTCCACAATGGCGCCGGGTATGGGTACGGGACTGCGGCGACCCGAAGCGTCGGGTTCGCCCAGCGTCATTTTTTGCAGACGCATACGGGTTACGTGCCCTTTCTCGTCGCCGATGTATTCGATGGGGTTGTGCAGGGTCATAAATTCGATGCCCTCTTCTTTGGCGTGTTTCACCTCTTCGATGCGGGCGGGCATCTCTTCTTCGCTGCGGCGATAGACGATAATCGCTCGTTCGGCGCCGAGCCGTCGGGCAGTGCGCACCGAGTCCATGGCGGTGTTTCCGCCGCCGATGATAGCGACTTTGCGACCCGGCAGTACCGGCGTGTCGGCTTCGGGGTCGGCTGCCCGCATCAGATTGACGCGGGTGAGGTATTCGTTGCTCGACATCACGCCGATGAGGTTTTCACCCGGAATGTTCATGAAGCGGGGCAGTCCGGCGCCGCTTGCCGCGAATATGCCTTTGAAGCCCATTTCGTGCAGGTCGTCATACGAGAGCGTTTTGCCGATGATGCAGTCGGTAACGAACTCAACGCCCATTTTCCGCAGGTTGTCGATTTCGACATCGACGATGCTGTTGGGCAGACGAAATTCGGGTATGCCGTATTTGAGTACGCCGCCGATTTCGTGCAGCGCCTCGAATACGGTTACGGCGTATCCTTTTTTTATCATGTCGCCGGCGAAAGATAGCCCGGCAGGTCCCGACCCTACTACGGCGATTTTTATGCCGTTGCGCTGCGGTATTTCGGGCACGGATATTTGTCCGCTTTCCCGTTCGTAGTCGGCGGCGAAACGTTCGAGGTAGCCGATGGCGACCGGCTCTTTTTTCAGCTTTTGCAGATAAAAACATTTCGATTCGCACTGCTTCTCCTGCGGACACACGCGCCCGCAGACGGCAGGCAGAGCGCTGGTTTCTTTCAGCGTGCGTGCGGCTTCGAGTATCTCGCCGCGCTCGATGTTCTTGATGAATTTCGGAATGTTGATGCCGACGGGGCAGCCGGTGGTGCAGAGCGGTTCCGGACAGTCGAGGCAACGGCTCGCTTCGAGCAGGGCTTGCTCCCGATTAAGACCTTGATTCACTTCCTCGTTGCACGTAATGCGGTAGTCGGGAGCGAGTTCGTTCATCGCCACGCGGGCTATGCCTATGCGGTCTTTGTTGGGTTTCGATTTCCGCAGGGCTTCGCGCCAAGACTCGGCGCGCTGTGCGTTCAGATATTCTTTGTTGTCCATGTCGATTCGTTTATTCGATACCTTTATAAGATGAGAGCCGCATGAGCATTTCGTCGAAATCGACTTGATGCGCATCGAACTCGGGTCCGTCCACGCAGACGAATTTCGTTTTTCCGCCTACGGTAACCCGGCAGGCGCCGCACATACCCGTGCCGTCTACCATAATCGTGTTGAGCGACGCGATGGTGGGGAGGTCGTATTTTTTCGTCAGCAGGGCGACGAATTTCATCATGACAGCCGGACCTATGGTAACGCACAAGTCCACTTTCTCGCGGTTGATGACCTCTTCCACGCCGTTGGTTACAAGCCCTTTCCTGCCGTAGGAGCCGTCGTCGGTCATGATGATTACTTCGTCGGAGTGCTGCCGCATCTGTTCTTCGAGAATGATGAGCTCTTTGGTGCGGGCTGCCAGCACGGTGATGACCTTGTTGCCGGCTTTTTTCATTGCCTCGACGATCGGGAGCAGGGGCGCCACGCCCACACCGCCGCCGCAACAGACTACGGTGCCGAATTTTTCGATATGGGTGGCTTTGCCCAGCGGACCCACGACGTCGGTAATGTAGTCGCCCGCTTCGAGGGCGCAGAGTTTGCGCGTCGATTTTCCGACGGCTTGTATGACTAAGGTGATGGTGCCGCGTTCGACATCGGCAGAGGTGATGGTGAGCGGTATGCGCTCGCCTTTTTCGCCCGTGCGCACGATGACGAAGTGCCCCGCTTTGCGCGCCCGTGTGATGAGCGGCGCCTCCACTTCGAGTTTCACGACGTTGGCGGAGAAGTATTCTTTATTGACGATTTTGTTCATATTGTGTGTCTGTTGTGTTTCGACGGACAAAGGTAACAAAAATATATCGGCTTGTATGAAAAAGTATGAAATTCGATATGCTTTGTGCTGCCGACCAGCGGGCTATTCTTTCTTTATTTTCTGGCGGCGGTGGTTCCAGAGTTTGTGGCGGCGGGTCAGCTTGTCGAAGAAGTCGCGCAAGGTCGTAAACTGCGTATAGTTGCGCTGTACGTTGATAGCCAGCGGGTCGGAGGTGAACGTGGGCAGCTCGGGAGCATCGCCGAACTGTTCGGGGAAAAGCACGACGAAATTGTTTTCGGCGAAGTAGCGGGAGAGTTGCAGCGGCAGTTTCTCAAATTCGCTGTTATAAGAGAGCGACGTGCGGCGCGCGCTTACGATGACGAACAGGTCGTCTTGCAGAATGACGCCCGTAAGGGTGAGTATTTCTTCCCAGCTGTCGAGCCGCTCGAATTCGCTGCGCAGGTTGTCTTTCCGCTGCCGCAGTATGGCTTGCAGCTGCACCATAGTATCGGGGTGAGCGTAGAAAATGACGCGGCAGCCTATCTGCCGCCCCATGTTGGCGATGCGGTCTATCCATTTGGTGAAGCCGCTTTCGTATTGCGCCTTTTCCGGCACGGCGACGACGATGCGGGTTATCATGTTGATAGGGGTGATGCACTTCGCGATGGAGACCATTTTGTTGGTGTTTTTGAGCAGGTCTTCGACTTTGGAGCCGAAGAAGCTGTCTACGATGTTGCTCTTGTGGTGCAGACCGAGCACGACCTCCGAAATGTTCTGCTCCTTAATCGTGTGGATAATGCCGCTGGCGATGTTGATGTCGTATCGCGAAATGCCTTTCACCTTAATGTCCGACGCCGATGCCGTTTTTTCGGCTTGTTCGAGAAGTTGTACGCCGGCGGCATTGGCGTGTTTTGTCTCTTTGTTGTCGTCGATGACGTGCAGGGCATACAGCGGGTTTTGCCGGCGCTCCCCTTTGGCGAGTATGGCGAAATTGATGAGGTTTTCGAGCGTGTCGGGGTTTGCCACCGGAATAAGAATGCGGGCATCGCGCAAAGCGGAAAGCTCTTTGTCGGTTTCTTCGACGGGGCGGAGCGTTACCATTTTCTGCGCCGCACGCTCGGTGGCAAACGAACTGATAGTGCAGGTTACCAGAATCATGATAATCGTGCCGTTGAGAATGTTTTCGTTGAAAAGTCCGAGATTGTAGCCGATAAGTACGGCAGCCAACGTGGCGGCCGCTTGTCCGTTGCTCAATCCGAAAATCATGGTACGGTCGGTTTTCGTCAGCCCGAAATGTTTTTGCGTAACCCACGCGGCAAGCCATTTCGAGAGCGTGGCCACACCCGACATGACGAGGGCGACGAAGAGCGCTTTCCAGCCGGAAAAGATGACGGACAGGTCAATGAGCATTCCCACGCCGATGAGGAAATAGGGTATGAAAAGCGCATTGCCCACGAACTCGATGCGATTCATCAACGGCGATACCGACGGTATGAAGCGGTTGAGCACGATACCGGCGAAGAACGCACCGATGATAGGTTCGAGCCCTGCCGGCTTGGCAAGGAACGAAGCGGAGAACACCAGCGCCAGCACGAAAATGTATTGCGATACGCTGTCGCTGTATTTTTTGAAAAACCAGCGGGCGAGGCGTGGAAAAGCGTATAAAATAAAGGTGCAGTAAATCGCGATGCCGAGCGTGAGGCGCAGCCAGAACCATTCGTTTATGACGCCCGTCTGTTTGCCCACGATGATTGCCAGAATGAGCAGCGCCCCCAACACCGTAATCACGGTGCCGGCAATGGTAATGGTAACAGCGGGCTGTTTGCCCACGCCGTAGCGCAGCACGATAGGATAGGCCACCAGCGTGTGCGAGGCGTACATACTCGCCAACAGTATCGAAGTCGGCAGGTCGAGCCGCAACAGGTAGTAGCTCGACAGCGTGCCCAGTATCATGGGCAGCAGAAAGGTGTATGTGCCGAAAGCGATGCCCCGCGATTTTATTTTGCGGAAGTCGTGGATATTCATTTCAAGTCCCACGAGGAACATCAGGTAGAGAAGCCCCACGTTCCCGAAAATCGTGAAGCTGCTGTCGTGAGCAAGGAAATTCAGACCGTGCGGTCCGAAAATCATGCCGGCGAGAATCATGCCGATGATGTGCGGTATCCGCAGTCTGTTGAGCAATAGCGGGGCGAACAGTATGATTGTCAGTACAATAAAAAATATCAGTACTGGGTCGCTGAAAGGAAGTGTCGGCATGAATCGGCTGAAATCCATAACAAACTGCTCTTTATAAATATCTTTACAAAGATACGAAAAATGCGGATATATTTGCCGGATAAATGAAAAATCGTACAGAAAAACACACTTTCCGATAAATATCTTGATTTTTGTGCGAAGAATCAATGAAAAAGCGCTAATTTTGCCAAATCTTTGTGCCGACCGGCAAGGTCGGCATTATTCGGAAAAAATAAAAGGATAAAAATATGAAAGTTGCTATTGTCGGAGCAAGCGGTGCCGTAGGGCAGGAGTTCCTGCGGGTGCTTGCCGAACGGAATTTTCCGGTCGATGAATTGTTGTTGTTCGGTTCGTCCCGCAGCGCCGGAACATCGTATGCTTTTCGGGGAAAAGAAATCGTGGTGAAAGAGTTGCAGCACAACGACGATTTCAAAGGTGTGGATATAGCTTTTACTTCGGCGGGCGCCGGTACCTCGAAAGAGTTTGAAAAGACGATTACCAAATACGGCGCGGTGATGATTGACAATTCGAGCGCATTCCGTATGGACGAGGACGTGCCTTTGGTCGTTCCCGAAGTGAATGCTCCCGATGCCAAAGTGCGCCCGCGCAGCGTCATTGCCAACCCCAACTGCACCACCATACAAATGGTGGTCGCTTTGCAGGCAATCGAAAATATTTCGCATATCCGTTCGGTGCATGTTTCGACCTATCAGGCAGCCAGCGGCGCCGGAGCGGCAGCCATGGCAGAGCTGGTTCACCAGTACGAGGAGTTGATAGAGGGTAAGAAACCCACCGTCAACAAATTCTTTTATCAGTTGGCATACAACGTGATACCGCAGGTCGATGTCTTCACCGACAATCTCTATACCAAAGAGGAGATGAAGATGTACAACGAAACGCGCAAAATCATGCACTCCGACGTGAAAGTGAGCGCTACTTGCGTGCGCGTGCCTGTGATGCGCGCCCATTCCGAATCGATATGGCTGGAAACCGAACGCCCCGTGTCGGTGGAGGAAGCTCGCGAGGCTTTTGCTCACGCCGACGGCGTGGTGCTGATGGACGAACCCGAAAAGCGCGTTTATCCCATGCCGCTCGACATTGCCGGAAAAGACCCCGTGTATGTGGGGCGTATCCGGAAAGATTTGGCAAACCCGAACGGACTTGCTTTCTGGGCGGTCAGCGACCAGATAAAAAAAGGTGCGGCGCTCAATGCCGTGCAGATTGCCGAATACCTGATTCGTGAAAATGCGCTTTAATATCGACATATAATTTTTATAGACACGGGACAGCCGCAACGGCTGTCCCGTGTCGTTTCGATACCCACCTAAAAAGATAGATGTATGGCACTCTTTTCCGATAATGAAATTTCTCCGTCGCTGGCATCGCTTTACAATAAACTCGATGCTGCCCCGTCTGCTGCCCGCGTGCCGGTAATCGGCATTACGACGAACCACCGTGCCGAGGAGTCGCTTACGTGCATAGCCGACCCTTATGTGGAGGCGGTGCAGCGCGCCGGCGGTGCGGCGCTCCTGCTGCCTTTGTGCTCCGATGCGGCGCAGCTCGATAAGACGCTGGAACGTATCGACGGGCTGCTGCTTACGGGCGGCGGCGATTTTTCGGGCGCGGTGCTGGCGTCTGTCTCCCCGTTGGCAGATGCGGTAGATGCGCAGCGCGATATTTCCGAATTTTCGCTGCTGCGTCGGGCGTTGCAGCGGCAGATGCCCGTGTTCGGCATCTGTCGCGGACACCAGCTTGTCAATCTGGCTTTGGGCGGAACGCTCTTTCTGGATATTCCGTCGGAGTACGACGGTACGCCTTTGGCGCATTCGCAAACCGAAGACAAGCGCAAGCCGTCGCACGAAGTCGCCTTGACGCCGGATTCACTCGTGGCGCGTCTGTTGCACAGTACGTCGTTGTCCGTCAATTCGCTGCATCATCAGGCGGTGCAGGCGGTTGCCCCCTCGCTGCGGGCGACGGCATACGCTCCCGACGGAATCGTCGAGGCGGTGGAGAGCGACTGCTATCCCGTTTACGGCGTGCAGTGGCACCCCGAACAGCTTTTGGCCGGGGGCGACGATACGCAGCTGCCGCTTTTTACGCATTTGGTCGATGAGGCGCGCCTCTACCGTGCCGCCGCCGATTTTCACGCCTCTCGCCTCACGCTCGATTCGCATTGCGACACCCCGATGTTTTTCCCCGAAAAGATAGACATCGGTACAAGAGATTCCCGCCTGAAAGTGGATTTGCCGAAAATGGAGACGGGCAGGCTCGATGCCGTGTGCATGGTCGCCTATATTCCGCAGAAAGAGCGCGACGCCGCCGGACTGGCGGCAGCGACGGCGCAAGCCGATGCCATTCTCGCCGAACTGCGCCGGCAAATCGGCTGCCATGCCGACCGTGTGGAACAGGCATTTACTCCCGACGATGCCGTGCGCTTGAAACATATCGGCAAGAAGGCGATTTTTATGGGGATAGAAAACGGTTATGCCGTCGGGCGCGATTTGGCGAATGTCGAGCGCTACCGCCGCATGGGGGTGGTGTACATGACCTTGTGCCATAACGGCGACAACGATATATGCGACTCGGCGAAAGGCGCGTCGGAACACGACGGACTGAGCGATTTCGGTCGTGCGGTCGTGCGCGAAATGAATCGGGTCGGCATGATGATTGACTTGGCGCACGCTTCGGAAAAGAGTTTTTACGACGCTTTGGAGGCGAGCCGCACCCCGATAGTATCGACCCACTCGTCGTGTCGGGCGTTGTGCGACCACCCGCGCAACCTCACCGACGACCAGATACGTGCGCTTGCCGGCAAGGGCGGTGTCGTGCAGATATGCCTGTATGAGTATTTCTTGAAGAAGGGGGGCGATGCTGCGCTCGCTGACATCGTGGCGCATATCGACCATGTCGTGCGTTTGGTCGGTGTCGATTATGTGGGCATCGGTTCCGATTTCGACGGCGGAGGCGGCATACCCGGCTGCGATGCCGCCGACGAGCTGATAAACATCACCAAAGCCCTCTTGCACAAAGGTTATACGCCGGAAATGCTGAAAAAAATCTGGGGCGGAAACTTCTTGCGCGTCATGCGTCAGGTGCAGGCTGCCGCTGAAATGCAACCTTAAAAAGTGTAAAAATAAAAAGAGAAGAGGCGTATTTCCCGAATTTCTTTTACCTTTGAGTGTCAAACGATATATATAATGTCATACCCTATTTTTTATAGGTCTTTTCCGTTTTTGCTGTTGCTCTGTCTATCGATGGCGTTTACTTGCCTTTCCTGTAACCATAAGGGGAATAAGATGGAAACCGTGCCGGTGTCTGCCGCTGCGACGGTTGCCGTCCCGACTTTCGATGCCGATTCTGCATACGCCTATATCGAGAAGCAGCTCGCTTTCGGCTATCGCATACCCGGCACGCCGGCACATCGTGCCGCTGCCGATTTTTTGGCATCGGAACTGCGCCGGCACGGCGGCGATGTAGTCGTGCAGGAAGCAAGCGTAAGAGCCTACGACGGTACGATGCTCGACATTCGGAACATCATCGCCGCCTTTTCGCCCGAAAAGAAAGAACGGGTGCTGCTGTTCGCCCATTGGGACAGCCGCCCGTATGCCGATAACGATGCCGACGAACGCAACTACCGCACCCCTATCGACGGTGCCAACGACGGTGCCAGCGGTGTGGGCGTGCTGCTCGAAATAGCACGGCAGATGCACCTCGCCGCGCCGCAGATAGGCGTGGATATTATCCTCTTCGACGCCGAAGATTACGGTATGCCCTCTTTCATCGACTCCTTTGCGGGAGGCGACTCGTGGGCGCTCGGCTCGCAGTATTGGTCGCGCCACCCTCATAACCCCGCTTATCGGGCGCGCTACGGCATATTGCTCGATATGGTCGGCGGCAAAAACAGCCGTTTCATGCGCGAAGGCGTGTCGATGCAGCAGGCTCCCGCCGTAGTCGATAAAGTGTGGGCGGCTGCTCATGAATTGGGCTATGGCGATTACTTCGTCAATGAACGGGGTACGTTTGTTACCGATGACCATTTGTATGTGGGACGTCGGGTGCCGAGTATCGACATCATCGCCTACGATGCCGAGCAGGGCGGTTTCGTGCCGCAGTGGCATACGCTCGACGATACGATAGAGAATATCGATAAGAAAACGCTCGAAGCCGTCGGGCAAACGGTATTGTATGTTGTTTATAATGAATAGAATATGCTTACGATAAATCAAATACAGGACGACATCGTGGAGGAGTTTTCCGCCTTCGACGACTGGATGGACAAATATGCCCTGCTGATAGAGCTGGGCAACTCGCTCGAACCGCTCGACGAACAGTATAAAACCGACAACTATCTGATAGAAGGGTGTCAAAGCAGGGTGTGGCTGTGCGCCTCTTATCAGGACGGCACGATAACCTATCGGGCAGAGAGCGACGCCGTAATCGTGAAAGGCATCGTTTCCCTGCTCATAAAAGTGCTTTCGGGGCACACGCCGCAGGAGATACTCGATGCCGACCTCTATTTCGTGGAACGGATAGGATTGAACGAACACCTTTCGCCCACCCGCTCCAACGGGCTGCGCGCCATGATGAAACAGATGCGCCTCTATGCCATGGTGTTCAAGGCGCAGGAAGAAAACAATGCGAAACCATAATATGAACCTAAACAAAAAAGATCATGTTCAAAAACCAACCCAAAGGATTGTATGCTTTGGCGCTCGCCAATACCGGTGAACGTTTCGGCTACTACACGATGCTTGCGATATTCCTCCTGTTTATCCAAGCCAAATTCGGATTCAGTGCGGCTGTCGCTACGCAGATTTATTCGATATTTCTGGCTGCCGTTTATTTCCTGCCGCTTTTCGGCGGTATTCTCGCCGACAGAATCGGATACGGAAAATGCGTTACCTTAGGTATCGGCGTGATGTTTGCCGGTTATTTGTGTCTGGCAATACCCACCGGCGTCGATATGATGGGTAAAATAACGATGTTCGGCGCATTGGCGCTCATCGCCGTCGGCACCGGACTGTTCAAGGGCAACTTGCAGGTGATGGTCGGAAACCTTTACGACAAGCCCGAATACAGCCACTTGCGCGACTCGGCTTTCAGTCTTTTCTACATGGCGATAAACATCGGCGCCATGTTCGCTCCCTCGATGGCGAAATATGTGACCAACACCTTCCTGTCGAAAAGCGGACTTTTCTACGATGCCAATATTCCTTCGCTGGCGCACCAGTATCTCGACAACACGATTACTGCCGAAAACGTCGACAAACTCGCTTCGCTGGCGGGACAGATGTCGGGCACTTCCGGTTTGGACTTGGAGGCGTTCAGCCAGCTCTACATCGAGAAATTATCGACGGCTTATAATTACGGATTTGCCGTAGCCTGCATATCGCTCGTCTTGTCGGTGATTATTTATTACTCCTGCCGTTCGTGGTTCAAACACGCCGATGTCAATTCCGTGCAGGCAAAAGCCGCCCACGCGGCAGAACCGGAACTCACGCCCGCCCAGACAAAAAGCCGCATCACCGCCCTGCTGCTGGTGTTCGCTGTCGTGATATTCTTCTGGATGTCGTTCCACCAAAACGGCGCTACGATGACGATTTTTGCTCGCGACTACACGTCCAGCATCGCGCAGGGATTCACGCGGATAGGTTTCAACATCTGGAATCTCGTACTCATCGCCGTTTCCGTATATACGCTCTTCGGCACTTTTCAGGCAAAAACGGCGCGCAACAAAACGATTTTGGGCGTCATTACGCTGGCATTATGGGGCGGGGTGGTCGCACTTTACAACATGATGCCTGCCGATGTTACGATTCAACCCTCCGATTTCCAACAATTCAATCCTTTCTTCGTCGTGGCATTGACGCCGGTATCGCTGGCGATTTTCGGCGCGTTGGCAAGTCGCGGCAAAGAGCCGTCGGCACCGCGCAAAATAGGTCTCGGTATGCTTGTGGCTGCCTGCGGATTCCTTATCCTCACCGTAGGCTCGCTCGGATTGTCTTCGCCGCGTGAACTCGGCGGTACGGTAAGCGATGTTCTCGTATCGCCCAACTGGCTTATATCCACCTATTTAGTATTGACCTTTGCCGAACTTCTGCTCTCGCCGATGGGCATCTCTTTCGTGTCGAAAGTGGCGCCTCCCAAATACAAAGGCGCGATGATGGGCTGTTGGTTTGCCGCTGTGGCATTCGGCAACTACCTCGTTTCGATACCCGGACTTCTTTGGGATAAATTGCCGTTGTGGGGCATTTGGCTGCTGCTCATATCGCTCTGCCTCCTCTCGGCACTCTTTATCTTCTCGATTATGAAAAAACTCGAATCGGCTACGAAATAATTGTTCCTATATAATAATGTAAAGAGGGCTGCCCACTCTTGTGTGGGCAGCCCTCTTTGCGTATGGACTTTTTTCAATCGAAAAGAGAGAGTTGAAGCGAATCGTCGAGCAGGCGGAACGTCTGCCGGTGGTAGGGCGTAGCCCCGTACTGCCGTATGGCGTCGCGGTGGGCGCGGGTGGGGTAGCCCTTGTTTTCGTTCCACCCGTATTGCGGATACTCCTCGTGCAGGCGCAGCATATAGTCGTCGCGGTACGTCTTGGCAAGAACCGATGCGGCGGCGATGGAGAGGAAGCGTCCGTCGCCTTTTACCTCGCAGCTGTGCGGTATGCCGGCGTATGGCGTAAAGCGGTTTCCGTCGATAAGCAGCGCTTCGGGGCGCACGGCGAGCGCGTCGATAGCGCGGTGCATGGCGAGGAAAGAGGCTTTCAGTATGTTGATGCGGTCTATCTCCTCCGGACTGACGATGCCCACTGCCCACGCCACCGCCTCTTTTTCGATGATGGGGCGCAGGTCGTAGCGCTGTTTCTCGGTAAGTTGCTTCGAGTCGTTCAGCACCTCGTTGCGGAAATCGGGCGGCAGTATCACCGCCGCTGCATACACCGCGCCGGCGAGACAGCCCCGTCCCGCTTCGTCGCAGCCCGCTTCCACGCACCCTGCCGTTTTATAAGGAAGTAACATCTTTTATATTTGTTTTGCAAAGGTAGTACAAAAAACGGAAAAACGGAAAGTCGGGGCGAATAAATTGACAGACAATAGATAAGGAAGGCTGATGCGGACATAAGTGAGGCCAACGGAGACCGGTGAAAAGCCAGGAAAAACCGTCGCGGCGTAACCAAATCGTAACCTGTCAAGTTCCGGCAGACGGCATACGGATAAAAATTTGCAGAAATATTTTTATTCTGTGAATTTCAGTGATTTGCGTATCGGACAATAACTCTGCAAGCAATAAATTTGAACCCTAAAATGCAGAGTATGAAAAGTACCTTTTCGACGATTTTCTATCTGAAACGTCAGGCCGTCAGACAGGACGGCACCATGCCCATTATGGGGCGCATCACGGTGGGCGGCACGCAGACGCCGTTCAGCTGCAAGATAGCCATCGACCCGCGCATCTGGGACACGAAAAGCGGACGCGCCACGGGCCGCAGCACGGTGGCATTGGAAACCAACCGCATGCTGGCGGGCATCCGCTCCGTGGCCAAACGCTGCGGCATCGGGAAACATATCACATGACACCAGAGCCGTCATACGACCTCCACGACCGTATTCCTGTCCAACGGCGTCCCCATCGAAACGGTCAGTTCGATGCTCGAACACAAGAACATCACGACCACGCAAATCTATGCGAAAATCACGAAAGAGAGATTCAGCCACGATATGGCGGCTCTTACTGCGAAACTCGACGGCATCGAAGAATTCGTTTCCGACACAATATAAGATAAAGATGATATTAATATCATGTTCATTCCTATGAAAACGACCATGAAACGGAACACCATCATCATGACGGCGCAGCATGTCGCCGTTACGAGCTGCCGTGTATGGATGCGTGCTGACGAAATCGCGGCCCTGTTCGACACGACAGCCGCTGCCGTGGAGCGTACCATTCGGAGCCTCTGGAAACAGGGACTGCTAAATGTCGACGAGCAGATGCGGAGCCTGCCGTCAGGCGGTGGGCGCACGGTCGACGTGTACGGCATGGAGGTCATCCTCGCCCTCGCGTTTCGTATAGACACCTGCCACACGGCGGCATTCCGCCGGTGGCCGCGCAGAAAGCCGTCGCCCGGGACATCCCGATAACCTTCCTGCTCGCCGTGGACAGCAGGAACGTCCAATAAAAAGCAGGGGCACGTATTCGCGTGCCTCTCGTAAGGGACTGGCAGAGCAAACCGCGCCTTTCCGCAATGTCTATACGGGCATCGACCGTACCCGCAAGCGGGCGGTCGGCGAGCGCATCATCGCACGATTCGTCGGGCTGCACATTCCGCAGCCGTCTCCGCTGGCGTTGACAAGGGATTTGTTCCTGTTCTCGTTTTATACACGCGGCATGGCATTCGTCGATATGTATTACCTCCGGCATGATAATATTCGTAACGGCATGATACACTACGTCCGCCGCAAGACGGGGCAGGAAATCATGATTCGTGTGGAGCCGGAGATGCAGCGTATCATCGAACGGTATGCCGACGGGGAACGTCCGTATGTCTTTCCGGTTCTGAAAGATGAGAATCCCGAGAAAGCCTATGCGGAGTACCGGATTGCCTTGTCCTATTATAACCGACTGTTGAAAAGGTTGTGCAATATGGCCGATATATCACAGCGGCTGTCGTTCTACACAGCCCGCCACAGCTGGGCGACGGCGGCACGGGACCATCAGGTACCCGTGTCGGTCATCAGTGCCGGCATGGGTCATACGTCGGAACGGACGACGCAGATTTATCTGCCCCTGTTGGAAAATTCGTTGATAGACAACGCAAACAAGGGAATCTTGGAGTTGCTGCGATGTGCTATCTCTTTGTAAGAGACAATACAAACGGGCGGGATTCGCGGCTATATGCCGGAGTAACAGAAATAAGTACGTCGGGTTGTGGGGGGA
>CANQDQ010000012.1 GCA_947593515.1 uncultured Bacteroidales bacterium
TAGAAGTTGCGCTCATCATCGGACTCGATGCGCATCAGTACAACATAATGCGACCAAGACAAGGTAAACGGGTATGCGGTATCAGATTTTTGCGACAGTGTCGCAGATTTTTGAATTTGGGCAACACTGTTGCTCCAATTTCTTTGACAGAATATACCATAAAAAACTTGCGGCATCTTTTCAACGTATCTACAGACCATCCGTCGCCGAAACGTTCTGTCAATCATACGAAAGCAGCGTGTGTTCAGTCAAGATAGAAGTGCAACAAAAGGAGATAGAAAATATCTGATTCACATCTTGAAGCAAAGCAGAAAGGATTGAGCGCAGAAAACTTGACGAACAATATAGTATCAATCGGCAATACAAAAAACGGGGAGGATTTTTGCCTCCTCCCCCGGATTAAATACTTTTGTATTGCTTATGTATAAACATTTAACCCGTGAGCAAAGGTATGTAATCTACCTGGAACTGCAAAGAAAAACGACACAAGAAGTAATTGCTCAACTCATAGGTGTCAGTAAATCGACCGTTTGCCGAGAGATTAAACGCAATTCAACGGCAAACGGCAAGTATGTCTGGTGCAAGGCTCAGGGTATGACCGAACATCGTAAAGGGCGCACACCCGGCAACAGAGCCATCTCTCCGATTCTTCGCCGGCGTGTAGAACAGCTCATAAATACACGACCGTCCACCTCAAGCCGACGGCAAGCGTCCCGGCGATTGGGAAATGGATTTAATTGTCGACAAAGACAATCATGCCATACTCACACTCGTGGAGCGCAGCACCAATTTCCTGCTCATGGAGAAATTGCCGCAAGGAAAGAAAGCCAAGCCGTTGGCAAAAGTCGTATGGAGGCTCCTGCTCCCCTACAAAGGCAAAATGCTTAAAACCATTACCACCGACAACGGCAGTGAATTTGCCGAACACGAATGGATTACAAAGCGTCTGAACGTACCGGTTTATTTTACCGATTCATATTGCGCATGGCAAAAAGGAGCCGTAGAAAACGAAAATAAACTCATACGCCAATACATACCGAAAGGAACCGATATAAATACCCTTTCCGACCGAAAAATAAGAATCATTAAAAACAAATTAAATGCAAGACCTCGCCAAAAACTCAACTTTAACTCCCCAAAAGAATGTTTCTTCAATCTTTTTTTGTAATGTTGCACTTGCTGGTTGACTCTACCGACACAATAATGATATATTAAGCATATCGTATTTTACCTGTTATTCCGCAACTTTTATTCTAATCCGTCAATCAATATAAATGGAGTCCAGTACTTAGGGTGGGAAAAAGTCCCTCCATCCATTGTCATTATATATTTGAGTCCTTCAAGCAATGCTTCTCGCTTTGTCATTCCTTCGGACATATTGTGGAAGAACTGTACCCACAATTGACCTGATACATAGTCAACAATATTATCTGTGGTCATGATTAGAGATTTTACGCCCGCTTGTTTAAACCCAGACATTAATCCATAGACCCCATCTTCTCTTATTTCTCCAATTGCGGATTTACAAGCCGAAATAATGGCTAAATCAATATTTCTCAAATCAAGTTCCGATATTTCTCTTGCGGTAAGTATGCCATCATCGATGCTATCAGGAACAATACCTCCGTCCAATACGTAATTTGCACCAGCGAGTGCCAATGCATGATTTTCCATCGGATCTTCTTTATTATTAATATTTGATATGTTATAGTCGTCGAGAAATAATCCATGTGTTTCGATAAATAGGATATCAATATTATTCCACTTTTGTGATTTGAATCTTTCTTCTGTTGCGGCATTATCAAAATAGAATTCAGAACAAATTCCTTGTTGTTGGAGTTCATCATTGATTAATACTGCCGCTTTATAAGAATCGGCCAAGTACATATTACATTTGGAAACGCTCATTATATCCACGCACTCGTGTTCGGTGATTCTTGGCAAATCGGCATAGAAATCTATTCCTCCCCAAATAGATACTCTTTTCTTATTTCTTTTCATACTATGATTACTAAGAACAGAAGAGGAAGACAAACGATATATATTGTAATTCTCATAGAATCTCTTTCCGTTAATATCCATGCAATATTCCAAAGAAATATCAGTCAAGAGACCACAAGGTACATAATATATGGTATCAGTTGTTTGTAATTCTTCTTCTATTGGTTTCCATATCAACTCAGACACTTTAATATCGTTGTAAAAGCATTTTTCGTTATCTATGCAGCCTACAAGTTGTCCTTCGCTACACAGATTATATACCTTTGTTGTCTTGTTCCCTTTTCGGTAAATTTTAGCCACATAATAAACAATCTGTTTTTGCTTGTCAACAATTGATGAAAATACAACCAAAACCTCATTATCTTCCAGTGTCCCGATTAAGATATTATGTTTTTGATAGTTCTGTAACTTATATGAAGATTCCGCTTCGGAGATATTAGCACACAACAGAAAATTCAAAATCATTATTATGATAAATAATGAACTCTTCATTGCTTCTTAACTACTAATGAATGCGAAGTAATATCGTTATCCGTACAAAATTCGTTACTGCGTTCGGCACTACTAAACTCGTAAAATCTTGCAGATTTCGGAAAATGGCGCATTTAAAAGCATCCCCTAATTAAACTAATTCGGAACCAATAACAAGAATAACATTACATCTGCTATTCTTTATTAGACTTTTATTGCTTATACCATAGCAGAATGTAGTTAATTGCTAATCACCACAACACTAATGTCTTTATTGGTACAATTGGTTATTTCCAACGTTATCTGACTATTCGAACTATGGGGTAACATAAATGCCGATTTCCTGCTGCGACGTCCTTTCGTAACATCAACGGTGTCGTTGTGCCATTCATTTACGCCCGTCTCGTCGTTGACGGCATGTACACGGGTCGTAACAAGGCCTCCCGGTTCTGCTACTATGGCAAGTTCCTGACGGTCTCGCGAAATGAATGTATAAACCGATTTTCCATTGGCCTTAACGAAACACGTCTTCGTATATATTTGTCCCGGCGGCATCTGCCCTCGATGCGCAGTAGATTTATTGATATTGTCGGCATAGGGGTATGGGTCTTTGCCTTCTGCAAGACTGTTTGCAAAAGCAGCATTAAACACAAGATGCCCATTTAAGGATTCATTCTCATCGCTGTTTTGTTTTCTAAGCAAATTAAAATCTGCAAGCCGGCATTCTTGCATCGCTGTCATGGCTTCGCGAAGTGCATCGGGGTCTTTTGTTTCTGCCGACTCTGCAAGCAAAAGGCAGGCATCTATAGCCGATTGAATGCCCTCCGTGCTGCACGAATCTTCATTTGCAATGACTACGGCATCATTTGAAGCCTCTTGGGCTTTAATCGAAATAGCAGATATACTCAATATTATAACGAATAATCGCTTCATCTTAATAATGTTTGTACTTCGCCGACACGATAAAATCAATGGCATTGTTTTCATCTCTTTGTAAATTCAAAATAGTTTATATATTTGTCTTGCTTTCGATTACGATGTAAAGATAGGCATAAGTTTTCAAATTTATTTGTAAGATTATTATTTTTTTCTTAATACCAATCTAAAACCCACTTTGGGAGAAGATAAATCGTTTTCCATTGGAACGTCATAAGTAATTGTGCATTCGCTCGCTTCTGAAGCGAAACAGCCGCCTTTAATTAGCATCATATTTTTTGACACTTCGGGAGCATTGAAATCTATATAGGGGGTATAGATATGTTCACAAACATTGCCGCTCATGTCATACAGTCCGAATTTATTGGGTCTAAGCATATTTTGACCATTTGCCGGATGCGGCCTCATCTCGGAATTGTCTTTATACCAAGCCACCTCACGTATGTCGTCGCTACCTGCGTATTGTGTTCCATTTTCTATATTTCCATCTGATGCAGCATATTCCCATTCTTCTTTTGTCGGCAATGAAAATTCGATATATGTATCATCGCTATTAATCATCTCATTTAATTTTTGGATAAATAATAGCGCCCTTCCGAAGCTCACATTCGTAATTGGCAACGAGGATTTTGTCTCATCATATTTCTCTCCCAGAATGGTATGATATTCTTTCTCCGTAGTCTCAAAAGCGCAAAATCTGATGGAGTCGCCATAGACATCTCGCATATTATAGAAGATGTTATCCAATACCTCCAGTTGTTCAATTGTAATAGAATCATTTGCCATGAGACTTAATCCGGAATGGTGTAACTCAAGTTGTTCCCTCAAGTTCTTGCGCTTTTGCGCCAACTCATTACTGTTTTTAATCACATAACCAACATATCCTATCACGGCTATCATACTTAGGACTCCTACGGCAACAAGTATCTTAATAAACATTCGATGTCGCCTTCGCATCTTATCTTCTACTAATAGCCGTTCTTTCAGAACATTAATATCACTATCCTGACGCGTACGCTCCCCGATTTTGGGCACAATACGATTTTTTACCATATAATCGACTGTAACACCAAGCATCTGCCCAAAATTAATATCAGAATGTTGATGTGCTTCAACGGCCTCCTTTATGTCATCGGGTATATCTGTGGGTATGCCGTCAAAAGAATTGTCAGGGTTGATCGGTATGATATGTTTGCCTTCCGAAATGGCAAGCTGGATTTCTCTCCGAACCCAATCGTTTTCATTTTTGCATCTGACAAGAGCTTCCTTAGACAGCACAAGCATAAAAATCGGAGCTTCTTTGATAGCTTCTTGAATATGGTCTCCAAACTTTCCATCTGTTAATTCATCATAGTCAAGGAATACTGTATATCCTCGCTGAGAAAGCATTAATTGAATGATACGGGCATATTGTGCGCCACCCACTCTTCTATAACTTATAAAAATATCATATTTCTGTTTCATCACTTATATAATAATAAATTTTTATTCTTGTCCATCTAAAACGATGAAAGAAGCCCAGTATTCAGGCTTGTTATAACCGTTCTCGCGAAGATACCGTTGAGCTGCGCGAAGAGCCTGATTGGGATTCTGTTTCGCCATAAGGGCGCGATAGAATTGTATCATCATTTCCGTAGTGGCAGCATCATTAACGGGGTGCAAACTCATCAGAAGTGTATGAACACCTGCATTCTTGAATCCTCGCTGCAAACCAAATACACCGTCCGAGCCGTTCTGTCCGAGAGCAGTTTCACAGGCTGAAAGCACGGCGAGACGGCAATGCCTCAGATTCATCTTCGCTATGTCTGCGGCAGAAATTATGCCATTGCCATTTCCCAAATTGGCTCCGGCAAAGGCGAGTATGCTTTGCTTCATGGCATCATTTTCGTTTTTAGATTTTGCCTCCATGTATGCTCCATGTGTGGCGATATGCAAGAGATTCACTTTCGAATCGGTAAGCGAAAGAAACGCTTGGTCAGAAGCTTTTGTACCTGACAGCGAGAGCACATTGCCAATTTTGTTTGCTGAAAGCTGTTTGGCTATCTGTTCTATCTCTCTTTTGGTATTATCAAGATCGGCAAACTGAATATCATTTGCTAACGCACTTGATACACTTCTCATTACCTCAACCGAGCGTCGGGTCTGTTCGGTAGGTTGTTCTCCTCCTTTTGTGTAGTCAATATCACCGAACAGCACCGCATTTCGTATTTTTGGCTTTGGTTGATGATAACAAAGCTGCTTGGTTGTCGAGAGACGATACACATTTTTCTGCTCAGACAGTGGTTTTTCTTTATACTGAAGGTATTCTATGCCTATATAGTTGAAATCTCCATCGGCAGAGAAGTAGATGTTGTGCTTGTCTTCGATATATTTTGAAAGCGGCCCCCATACGATGTTACCCACCAATGGCGTATCATATATAAGACTGTCATTCTTCATGATATTCAGGTAGGTGAAAGTGCAGATAGGAAGAGCTACCGGTGAGGTCATCTCCTTTGTCAGGACTAAGGCTACCATGTAATTGTCCATGTCAAACGCACCGGTCTTTATCGCTGCAAACTCGATAGCCACATCATCATTCGACAGTTTCGCCTGCACCGCTTTCCAGTCATATCCGATATAGTCTGTAAAGTCGGCAATCTCTGCGCAATCGCGATAAAGCTCAAGTTGGAGTTGTTGATTCTGCTGCTGGAGCTGAAGAATCTTCCGGAGGTCTGCATCTGATGATGCAATCTGGCGTAATCGTTTTATCTCCTCGTCGGTATTCTTTATCTTTTCGTATGCCGCCTTGAGTTTGTCGTTACCACTCGATGCAATTACTTTTTCAAATTCTATAGAGGAATTAAGCAAGATACCTTTTGACAACAACATACAGTCGTATGCCAATGACGAGAGGTCGGACTTGAGGCTGTCGTTTCCTGTTGACAATGTAACCAACAAATCCATAATATCCTCCATATTCAATTTCTCTTCATTCCACAAAAGCATACGTTCATTCTCATTCATCAATTGAAACTCTCTGCGCAATGCCTCACGAATGGCCTGCATATACTGCTTAAAATAGTCTATACCCTCTGTATATTTTTCCATGTAGACGTAACTACCCGCAATTACGCCCAACGACTCCGCATACTGAGTTTCTCCCAAATACTTACGCACGAGTTCCAAATCGGCCAACTCCTCGTCTATTATTCTCTGCAACTTAGCCAATCTCTGGTCCCTTGCCTCTGCACTTTCTTCTGTATCATCTATTTTTTTACCTGCATACGCATAGCATAGATCGAACGAGTTTTGTACCTCCTGCGCCTTGTCGTACAATCCAAGATTCTCATACAAAGAAATAGCTTCCTGATAATGGGCTATCGAGGAGTCGTAGTCCTTGTTGAACTTCTCTGCCGTCGCAAGACGTTCAACAATAGCGGCATGCTCCTCGCTTTGCGGATACTCCTTTGCATAAAAACTTAATGTTTTCTTAAACTCCTCCTTTGCGCGAGCAAAATCTTTTTTTGCCGACAATACCTTACCCATACCCTCATGACATCTGGCAATATTCTTTCGTGCGACCTTTGAATCTCTTTTCTCGTAGAAAGCAACAACCATATTGTAATAACGCAATGATTCCTCATATTGGTTTCCAATACTCATCATTACCGCCGCCTGATATATGAGATTGATATAGTCCTCTGTATCTCCCTCTGACTGTTTCTTTGCTTCGGCAGCCATATAATAATACTCGGCAGAAGTGCTCCAATCCTTTTCGTATGCCAAGAATTTGGCGTATGACACATACGTTCTCGATTTCTGTTCGGGAGTCATTTCCATACCGAGAACTTTCAGATAATATTCTTTCGCTTTCGCCTTATCCCCAGTCAGATAGTAATATTCTGCTCTTTGGGTCATGCATTCAGGCTCATCGCAGGGCTTAGTCAGTTCATGCCGGTTGTGATCCTCTGCCAAAGCCATTATGCGCGCTTGATTTTCCACATCTTCACGGTCAATATATATTGAACTAAGCCATTCGAGCAGGTGTTCGTAATTATCGCTATACTTTTCCACCAATGGTAATGCTTTTTCCCAATATTTAACTGCATTATCTTTGTCTTCTTGCAGATAATAGAAACGTCCCATATTCATGGTGTACATACCGATATTCTTGTGCGGTTTGGGGAGTTTCTCACACAGAAGCAAAACCTTCTTTTGAAGCTCGATCGCCTTTGACACATTGTCCATAGAGAACGACAATGCATAGTTGTTGAGCGATGTTATATAGTCTTCATTGACTTCACCAAACAGTTTTTTTCTCATCTTCATTGCCTGAAAGGTGTACTCACGCCCTTCTGCAACTTTGCCCGCATTAAGACATTCTCTGCCTTTGTCATGTAACGCCTGCGCCTCCTCGGCCGTCTGCGCAAAGATGGGCGAAGAGAGTATAAGCATTAAAAATGTGATAAATATTAATTTCATATCTACATATTTGATCATTGCCTTCTATATTTTATACGCTGATTCTAAGTCCGTTGAAAATCGGCTCGTACCGCGTCTTTGAGCTGTTTATCGAGCCTTAACACTGTAATGCAAATATAACTATAAATCAACAAATAACAGCCTAAAAGGCAAAACTTTTTAAATTTTCGATTATTATGAAAATGGTTGCGGCCATTTCGATACAAATGGGAATAGCGTCCAAAAACGATTAAATAGCCTAAAAATTCATATCTTGTGTGATTTTTACCCAATTAATTTGGCTGATTAAAATAAAGTGCATATCTTTGTGGTGTAAAATTTACCATAGAAGATAATGGAAGATAAAATGTACAGTTACAAATATCCACATCCGTCTGTAACAACGGATTGTGTGATTTTTGGTTTTGATGGGACAAAGCTGCTGGTTCTACTTGTGGAAAGAGGCATTGACCCATATAAAGGAAAATGGGCATTCCCTGGAGGTTTTATCAAAATGGAAGAATCATGTGAAGAAGGCGCATTGCGTGAACTTAAAGAAGAGACCGGACTCACAGGTGCATATATTGAACAATTCCATACTTTCAGCGACCCGAATCGAGACCCAAGAGAAAGAGTCATAACAGTCGCTTATTACGCACTTGTAAGAATACAAGATGTGAAGGGCGGAGATGATGCGTCGAAGGCTGAGTGGTTTGCGCTTGATAGGGTTCCCCAACTTGCATTCGATCATGACAGGATTCTTCGAGCTGCGCTGAAAAGACTCCGAGAGCGAATCCATTTCGAGCCAATAGGTTTTGAACTTTTGCCGGAGAAGTTCACGTTGAAACAATTGCAGAACCTATATGAAGCTATATTGGATGTGCGGTTTGACAGAAGCAATTTCTCTAAGAAGATGCTTCATTTCAATATCCTTAAACAATTAGATGAAACCGTATGGCCGACACCGAAGCGTGAGGCTTATCTGTATAGTTTCAATGAAGAGAGTTATAATGAATTAAAACAAAAAGGGTTCCGCTTGGAATTCTAAATAAGAGGAGACTTAGAATATGAAGGTAGAGTCAACCAGCAAGTGCAACATTACAAAAAAAATTGAAGAAACACTCTTTTGGGGAGTTAAAGTTGAGTTTTTTTCTCTCTTTTTTGTTGCACTTCTATCTTGACTGAACAGATTTTTTGAAAGGAAAGCTCCGCCGGAAATTGTCTGCTCAACGATTTTTTATATCTTTGCACGGAATATGGGACGACTGGTAGCCATCGACTGCGGACGCAAACGCACGGGCATCGCCGTGAGCGACACGCTGCAACTTATAGCCAACGGGCTGTGTACGGTGGCGACGCACGAGGTCGTTCCTTTTCTCTCGGATTACGTGCAGCGCGAACCGGTGGAGCGCTTCATCGTGGGGCTGCCGCACACGCTCGATGACCGTCCGTCGGAGAGTATGCGATACGTGGAGCCGCTGGTGAACAAACTGCGGGCTGCCCTGCCCGACATTCCGGTCGATTTTTTCGACGAACGGTTTACGTCGGCGTTGGCGCATCGCGCCATGCTCGACGGCGGACTGCGCCGCAAGGAGCGGCAAAACAAAGCGCTGGTCGATGAAATAAGCGCGACCATCATTTTACAAAGCTACATGGAAAGCAAAATCTATAATCATAAATCATGATACTGCCTATTTATCTTTACGGTCAGCCGATACTTCGCAAAGAGGCGCACGACATCGAGGCGGATTATCCCGACTTGAAAAAGCTCATCGCCGATATGCACGAAACGATGGACGCCTCCGACGGCATCGGGCTGGCAGCCCCCCAGATAGGGCTCGACATACGGGTGCTGGTGTTCAACCTCGACCCGCTTTCCGACACATGGCCGGAATACAAGAATTACCGCAAGACGATGATAAACGCGCACATTTTGGAGTTGGAAGGCAGCACGGTGTCGCGCGAAGAAGGGTGCCTCAGCCTGCCCAACATACACGAATCGGTGTCGCGGCAGGAGAAACTTAAAATCACTTATCGCGACGAAAATTTCGTGGAGCACACCGACGTGTTCGAAGGGTATGCGGCGCGGGTAATTCAGCACGAATACGACCACCTCGAGGGAAAAATGTTCATCGACCACATTTCGCCGATACGCAAACAGCTCATCAAATCGAAGCTCAACGCCATACTGCGGGGCAAAGTCCGCTGCGACTACCGGACAAAATCCGTGAACATGAAGCACTAAAAACCTAAACCGAAAAAATTTTATGGCAGACGACAAAAAAATCATCTTCTCCATGGTGGGGGTCAGCAAGGTATATCCCCCGCAAAAACAGGTATTGAAAGATATTTACCTCTCGTTTTTCTACGGTGCGAAAATTGGCATCATCGGTCTGAACGGCGCCGGCAAATCGACGCTGTTGAAAATCATCGCCGGCATCGACACCGCCTATCAGGGAGAAGTGGTATTCTCGCCCGGCTACACGGTGGGCTACCTCGAACAAGACCCGAAACTCGACCCCGAAAAAACGGTGAAGGAGGTGGTGCAGGAAGGTGTGCAGCCCGTACTCGACCTGCTCGCCGAATATGAAGAGGTGAACGGAAAATTCGGCGACCCCGACGTGCTGGACGACCCCGACAAAATGGAGGCGCTCATGGCGCGGCAAGCCGCCCTGCAAGACCGCATCGACGCCTGCGATGCGTGGAACATCGACAACAAACTGGAACGGGCGATGGACGCCCTGCGCTGTCCGCCCGAAGAACAGCCGATAAAACAGCTCTCCGGCGGCGAGCGGCGCCGCGTGGCGCTCTGCCGCCTGCTCTTGCAACAGCCCGACATCTTGCTGCTCGACGAACCGACCAACCACCTTGACGCCGAGTCGATAGACTGGCTCGAACAACATCTGCAACAGTATGCAGGCACAGTCATCGCCATCACCCATGACCGCTATTTCCTCGACCATGTGGCAGGCTGGATTCTCGAACTCGACCGCGGCGAGGGCATTCCTTGGAAAGGCAACTACACCTCGTGGCTCGAACAGAAAACCAAACGCATGGAGCAGGAGGAGAAGCAAGCCAGCAAACGCCGCAAGACGCTCGAACGCGAGTTGGAATGGGTGCGCATGGCGCCGAAAGCCCGGCAGGCGAAAGGAAAAGCCCGCCTCAATTCTTATGACAAGCTGCTGAATGAAGATCAGAAAGAACGGGAGGAAAAACTCGAAATCTATATACCCAACGGTCCCCGACTCGGCAACAAGGTAATCGAGGCCAAAGGCGTGGCAAAGGCTTACGGCGACCGGCTGCTTTTCGACAACCTCAACTTCACGCTGCCGCCCAACGGCATCGTAGGCGTCATCGGTCCGAACGGCGCCGGAAAGACAACGCTTTTCCGCCTCATCATGGGACAGGAAAAGGTCGATAAGGGATATTTCGAAGTGGGCGAAACGGTGAAAATCGCATACGTCGATCAGACGCACAAGGCGATAGACCCCGAAAAATCCGTCTATCAAGTCGTTTCGGGCGGCAAGGAAACGTTCCGCATGGGCGGTCGCGAAATGAATGCCCGCGCCTACCTTTCGCGATTCAACTTCACGGGCGCCGACCAAGAAAAGAAATGCGGCGTGCTCTCGGGCGGCGAACGCAACCGCCTGCACCTCGCGCTGGCGCTCAAAGAGGAAGGCAACGTGCTGCTGCTCGACGAACCGACCAACGACATCGACGTCAATACGCTGCGCGCACTCGAAGAGGGTCTCGACAACTTCGCCGGCTGCGCCGTCGTGGTATCGCACGACCGGTGGTTTCTCGACCGCATCTGCACCCACATACTCGCATTCGAGGGAAATTCCGAAGTATTCTTCTTTGAAGGCTCCTACACCGAATACGAAGAAAACAAGCGCAAGCGTCTCGGCGACACCGAGCCGCACCGTCCCCGCTACCGCAAGCTGATGGAGTAATCCCTCTCCTGCTCCAAACGATAAAAAGAAAAGAGAATCTGCTCACGCAGACTCTCTTTTCCAATTCATCACATTATGCTTATTAAGTGCTAGAAAAGCTACGCTCACGCGCCGCTATGTCTTCATTGTCTCTGTTTTTATCGCTTATACCCATAAAACAGATAAGCAAACGAAAAAGTTCTGTGCCGGCAGAATTTTTTTTGTAAAATCTGTTTTACCGGTGTTATTTTTACGATATAACCGATTTTCGGGGATAAATGTTCGGCGGGTGTTCCTTTTTTCATTCTTTCTCCTTACCTTTGCCTGACGCAAACAAAGCCGTGCATCGTGGACGCCAATTATCTGCAAGACCTCAACGAACAACAACGCGCCGCCGTCGTGTACAACGACGGTCCGTCGCTCGTGATTGCCGGAGCCGGCTCCGGCAAAACCCGCGTGCTGACGTACAAAATCGCGCACCTGCTGGCGTCGGGCGAATATGCGCCGTACCAGATTCTGGCACTGACGTTCACCAACAAGGCGGCACGGGAAATGAAAGAGCGCATCGCCGGCATCGTGGGCGGGACTACGGCATCGCGGCTGTTCATGGGAACGTTCCACTCCATTTTCGCCCGCATTTTGCGCAGCCATGCCGACAGGTTGGGCTTCCCTTCCGACTTCACGATTTACGACCAGACGGACTCGCGCAGCCTTATCAAAACCATCGTCAAGGAGATGAATCTCGACGACAAGGTCTATAAACCGTCCATCGTACAAGCCATTATCTCGCACGCGAAGAATGCGTTGGTAACGCCCGGAGCCTACGCCGCCAACCGCGACATCGCGGAAGCCGATGCGCAAGCGCGCCGCCCGCTGCTGCGCGACATTTACAAACTCTACTGGGAACGCTGTTTCCGCGCCGGAGCGATGGATTTCGACGACCTGCTGCTCTACACCAATATACTTTTTCGCGACCACGCCGACGTGCTGGATTTCTACCAAAACCAGTTCCGGTATATCTTGGTCGATGAATATCAAGACACCAACTTCGCGCAGCACCTGATTATCAACCAGCTGGCAAAATCGCACCACCGGCTGTGCGTGGTGGGCGACGATGCGCAAAGCATCTATTCGTTTCGCGGGGCGAACATCGACAACATACTGAATCTCCGCAAGGAATATCCCGAATGCCGCGTATTCAAACTCGAACAGAACTACCGCTCGACCCAAACCATCGTGGCGGCTGCCAACAGCTTGATAGCCAAAAACGAAGAACGCATACCGAAAGATATTTTTTCGCACAAGGCAGTGGGTGAAAAAATAGAGGTGCTCAGCTCCTACTCCGACTTCGAGGAGGGGTATCTCGTGGCGAGCCGCATCACGACGCAGCGCATGGCGTCGGCATCGGCATACTCCGACTTCGCAATACTCTACCGCACCAATTCGCAGTCGCGCATCTTCGAGGAGGCGCTGCGCAAACGGAACATTCCCTACCGCATCTACGGCGGACAATCGTTTTACCAGCGCAAGGAGGTGAAAGACGTAATCGCCTACTTCCGCATGGCGGTGAATCCCGCCGACGAGGAGGCGTTGAAACGCATCATCAACTATCCGGCGCGCGGCATCGGCAACACCACGCTGGCGAAAATAGCCGAATGCGCCACGACCCACGAAACGAGTTTGTGGGAGGTCGTCTGCCGTCCGCTCGAATATGCGCTCGACGTGAACGGCGGCACGCTGAGCAAACTGAAAAATTTTGCCGACCTCATTCGCTCGTTCGTGGAAAAAGCGACGACGGAAAACGCCTACGACCTTGCCGACGCCGTCGTGCGGCAATCGGGCATCATGGGCGACATCTACACCGACCGTTCACCCGAAAATCTCAGCCGGCAGGAAAACATCGAGGAGCTGCTCAACGGCATACAGGAGTTTTGCTCGTCGCGGCGGGAAGAGGGCATCGAGGCGATTTCGATTACCGATTTTTTAGCGGAAGTGTCGCTGGCGACCGACCAAGACAGCGAGGAGGGAGAAGACGACGACCGCGTAACGATGATGACAGTGCACGCCTCAAAAGGTTTGGAGTTCAAACACGTTTTCGTGGTGGGACTCGAAGAGGAGCTTTTCCCGTCGGTGCTCGCCATGGGCAGCGCGCGTGAGCTCGAAGAAGAACGGCGGCTGCTCTACGTGGCAATAACCCGCGCCGAAGAGACCTGCACCCTCTCCTACGCCGCCTCCCGCTACCGTAACGGCAAGCCTACGGCATCGCCGCCCAGCCGATTCATCAAAGACATAGACCCTGCCTACCTCATTCTGCCCGACGACCGGGCTTTCGGATACCGGCAGACGCCGCACGAATTTTCCACGCCGTACACCCGCCGCACGGATTGGGGCGAATCGCGGAACGACCGCGAAAGCTATCGATCGCAAACAAACAGCCCGACATCGGGCACGGTGGCATTCCGTCCGGCAAAACGCATGGTGCGCATCGCGCCGGCAGCCGAATCGGCGGCACCGGCTACTCCATCGTCCGACGGACTGGCAGTGGGCATGCACATACGGCACGACCGTTTCGGCGTGGGCGAAATCCGAGAGATAAGCGGCGAAGGCGACAACCGCAAAATCAACGTCGATTTTGAAAACGTGGGCAGCAAACTCCTTTTATTGAAATTCGCCAAATTTGTCGTACTCGAATAATCATACGCCGATGGATATTTCACGCATACCCTCCCCCTGTTACGTTTTGGACGAACGGCTGTTTCGCGCCAACCTCGCACTCATACGCTCGGTAAAAGAGCGGGCTGGCGTAAACATCATTCTGGCATTCAAGGCATTCGCCTTGTGGAAAGCCTTTCCCATCGTACGGGAGTACATCGACTGTTCGACGGCAAGCTCGCTTTTCGAGGCGCGGCTGGCGTATGAAGAAATGGGCAACCGCGCCCACACCTACGCGCCGGCATACACCGACAAGGATTTTCCTGCTATCCTCTCGTACAGCAGCCACATCACCTTCAATTCGCTCTCGCAATTCCGCCGCCACTACCCGACGGTGGCAGCCGAAGGGCGGCACGTCTCGTGCGGACTGCGCATCAACCCCGAATATTCCGACGTCGCCACCGCCCTCTACAATCCGTGCGCACCCGGCTCGCGGCTCGGCGTTACCGCCGACGCGCTGGGCGACACGCTGCCCGAAGGCATCGAGGGGCTGCACTTCCACACGCTGTGCGAATCGTCGTCGTACGATTTGGAAAAGACGCTCCGGCAGGTGGAGGCGAAATTCGGACGCTTCCTGCCCCGCCTAAAATGGCTCAATATGGGCGGCGGACATTTGATGACACGCAAAGATTACGACACGGAGCATTTAATCCGGCTGTTGAAAGATTTTAAGAGCCGCTACCCTAACCTCGAAATCATACTCGAACCCGGAAGCGCCTTTGCATGGCAGACAGGCGTACTCGTGGCGACTGTCATCGACATCGTGGAAAACAGGGGCATACACACCGCCATACTCGACGTATCGTTTACCTGCCATATGCCCGACTGCCTCGAAATGCCCTACAAACCCACCGTGCGCGGGGCTTCGGAACCGACGGCGGGAAAACCGACCTACCGGTTGGGCGGGAACTCCTGCCTGAGCGGCGACTTCATGGGCGAATGGTCTTTCGACCGCGAATTGCGGCCGGGCGACCGCATCGTCTTCGAGGACATGATACACTACACGACGGTAAAGACCACCATGTTCAACGGCATATCGCACCCGTCGATAGCCCTGTGGGGCTGCGACGACCGCCTGACCCTCTGGCGGGAATACACCTACGACGATTACAAAAACCGAATGGACTAAACGAAATCATCGTCTTTCGCCGCCGCACAACGAAAAAATTTTTTAAGCAAAACTGTTAATAAAAAACAAAAGCCTAATTTTTTACCGAAAAAACATAGGCATGTGTAAAAAATACGCTACCTTTGCATCGTGTTTTTCATGGTATTAAATTTAAGGTTAAGAGAGATTGGTTGCCGCGAGGCAATCAATTTTTTTGTTTTTAAGCCGGTGTGTAATCACACACGTAAGTAATCTCTTTTATTTCATGATTTTGTGCTCGTTGAGGGCGCGGTGGTAGCGGGCGGCGTTGCGGTTGTGCTCGGCGAGAGTGGCGGCAAAATTGTGGCGTCCCGAAAAATCCTCTTTCGCACACATATAGATGTAATTGTGGTGCGTGTAATTCAACACGGCTTCGATAGCCCGTTTGGAGGCAATGCGTATGGGTCCGGGCGGAAGTCCGCGATATTTGTAGGTATTGTACGGAGAATCTATTTGCAAATGTTTTTTCAGAATGCGCTTGATGCGAATATCGCCGAGCGCAAATTTGATGGTGGGGTCGGCTTGCAGGGGAATGCCCCGACGCAGGCGATTCATATAAAGACCGGCAACAACGGGATATTCGGCAGCGACATTCGTTTCTTCTTCGACGATTGCCGCCAGCGTGGCGACCTCGACGGGGGTAAATCCCATGGCACGGGCTTTGGCGCGCCGCTCGTCGTTCCAGTAATAGCCGTACTCGCGCGCCATGCGGTCGAGCAGGCGCTCCGCCGACGTGTTCCAATAGACCTCGTAAGAGTCGGGCAAGAGCATGGCGGGCACGGTGGCGGGGGTGAAACCTTTTTCCCGACAAAATGCCGTATCGTTCAGCAGCGTAAGAAACTCCGCTTTTTCGGGCAACAGCTGCCGCGCCATGGATTCGGCAAAATCTTCGACGGTGCGCAGGTTGTTGAACGTAACGAGCACCGGCACGGGATTGCCCGTAGTCAGCAGGTCATATACATCGACAAGCGACATTTCGGGCGTGATGAGATAAGCGCCGGTACGGAGCGTTTCGGGAAATCCCTTTGTGCGGGTCAATCGTCGCAAGCGGTTTATCTTTGCCGGCGCGACCGCCCCTTCCATTTGCCGGAAAACCGAATCGGCGGTATATTCGCGCCCGACATAGAGCGTGAAATCGCGCTCGACAACAGAGTCGAAACGATAGCGTTTGAGAACGATGCAGCCGGCAATGATGCCGACGTTCACCGCCACCAACAGAGCAATTGCTCCGTAAAGACGTTTTTTAGAGTTGCGCAGGGAATACGAACCGAATCTATACATAAGTCATACAGCGATTTCACAAGGCGTATCGGAATATTTCCGAAGCGACTGCGAGGTCATCGACGGGACAAAAGTAGTCATTTCAAACGGAAAAATAACTGCCTCATCGAAAAAATATCTCCCGAAGGTTTGCAGAATGATATTTTCTGTTTACATTTGCACTCCGATTGCGGCACACAACTGACGCCGTCATAAATTCGGTCAGGAAGGATGGGTGAGTGGCTGAAACCACCAGTTTGCTAAACTGACGTACTCGACTTGGGTACCGGGGGTTCGAATCCCCCTCCTTCCGCCAGCAACAATTCACCACCCGACCCGCTCATATAAGCGGGTCGGTTTTTTATGTGCCACAAACACAGGCGCAACCTGCCGGGTCGCGCCTATTGTTTTTTTATTTTACCCTCAGATTATCAATTTCTTTCTGAACTCCGTCCAAAAATCGGGAAGCGTGCGCCCCGTCCATTTGCGTGTGGTGGAACTGGAAAGAAACGGTAAGTGTCGTCTTCAACAGGCGGCGTTTGTATTTGCCCCAAATAAGAAACGGATTATTAAAAATACCGCTGTACATACCGACAGCACCGTCTATTTCATATTGTGCCAATGCGGACGTTCCGATAACCATGCTTTCCGCCAAGTCGTGATTGAAGCAACTTTCTGCCACTCGTTCAGTAAGTTGCAGATAGTGTTGATTAAATAAATATAAATCATCGCAGCAAGGAATATCACACGAATAATGCTATACTTTACCAAAAAAGCAACTTATCCGTAATTACGGATAAGTTGCTTTAGGTGTTACACAAGAATTGCAGTTATCAGTTCTGTCCTTGATAATCTATCGCTACACTGTCACTGCTAGATGTCAAAGTCAAATGAATGGTACAATTACTATCGGAAACATTTCCGCTTATCGTCGCATTACTAACCGGAATGCCTACGATACTGACGGTTACCGGATTAGATATTGTTCCGTTTACACACGTAGCAGTAACAGTTACATCACCACATGGGATCCAACCGTACCAAAAGTCTTTGATAACGAGTGTAACAGTACCATTGCTGACAGTAGCCGTAACACTCTGTGACTCCGTAGATGTTGTAGTACCATTTACCGTAACATCCAGATTTCCGCTATAATCAGTGGCAAAAGCACTCAATGAGCAGAACATCATCAATAAAAATAAAATCTTTTTCATGCTCCAAAAATTAAAAGTCTAGCATTTATCTTATTGCTTCACTAAATCCAAGCCGATAGAGAAAGTTTCCGTAACGTCCCAATAGCGGGGAATCATATTTAAAAAGGTGACTATCGTTGCATACTCTTGGGGAATAAATGATGAAAAAACAGTCATTAGTTTACTGAAATCAGAGGTTCCGTTTTCTCCTGCTTTAAACAGCATATCAAGCTGTTCCTTATCCAAGTATATATATGTGTGCCCGTTTTCCGTCTTGACATTCAAAGCCACACCGTTTTTCACCCAATCAAGCAAAGTATTTATTGTAAGGTCGCTCACATTTGCTCCCAAAGCTGCCAATATGCCTTTAAGTTGGTCGGCATCTCCCAATAGAGAGGAAACAAGGTTGCCAATTTCGCTATTGTCACTGTTCCCGCTATCTTCAACTGCCTGTTTGATGATTGCATCCACATTCAACTTTACCTTGAGTTTTCCACTTTGTTCACTCCAATAAGCCAAATCCTTAGGAGATTGCAACCAAACCTTTCCTGTTATCAATTCATCTATTGACGGAATTTGATTGAGCATTGACATATCAAATGTTATCGCGTCAGAAGAATACGAGGCTGTAATATTACCGTCTTCTCCCAATGTAACCGTATTCAAGACTTGCGGAAGAATTATACCAAGTATTCCTCTAAAAGTAACAGCATTCATTTTCCCCATATTATATGGGGTTGCGTCAGGAGTATCCCAATCAATGTGAAATGCACCGGACAGAGGTACATTGGGACGTGGGTTAGGTGCTCCATAATCTAAATCGCCCACTGACAACTCCCCTAAGCCATAACTTCCTACCCAACCATATGGGTCAGCAATTCTATTATCATTGTCATCATCATCATCGCTACAAGCACTGAATATCCCCATGGTAACAGCCAATGCGATCCATAAAAATTTTCTTTTCATTTTCAACACTATTTATGGTTTATAAATTAATAACGCTGTAAAATTAATAACTTTACTTATAAATAATGATGAAAAAATCAATTTTTATTGGATTTTAACTCTGATTATATCTTTTTTAACTTTAAAATTGAACAATATAATTATTTGTTACATATATATTTATCAACATTACACTTTTATCAAAAGCCATAAATTCCTTTTAATACGATAGATTTATGTTATTTTTTACCGCAGACATATGCACAATATCAGAACAAATAGAAAACCATTCCGTTTTCTACTTTGTTAAAATTCCTCATAAGGACTTCAATTCACACGATTTTTTTATTTTAATAGCTTGCGGTCGTTGCTGTCACCCTCCAATACTTTCATCTGTTGAATGGCAATCTGATTGAGTTTAATCAACCATTCGCCCTGCGGAATACCTTGGTCTATGAATACCGCATTGAGGTTTTCCATATTTGAGAGGCAGATCAATTCGTTAATAGAAGCATAGTCCCGGATATTCCCCTTCAGTTCGGGGTGCTGTTCACGCCACATCTTGGCGGTCATGCCGAACATCGCCACATTCAGCATATCGGCTTCATCGGCATAGATAATACTGGCTTGTTTGGTTGTTACTTCGGCAGGAATAAGGTTCTGTTTTATGGCATCGGTATGTATGCGGTAGTTGATTTTCGACAGTTCCCGTTTGGCAGACCAGCCAAGCAACTTTTGCTCCTCGGTCTTCAGTCGTTGGAACTCTTTGATTATATAAATCTTAAATTCGGGACTTATCCACATGGCAAACTCAAACGCAATATCCTTATGCGCATACGTTCCGCCGTACCGTCCGGCTTTTGCTTGTAAACTTATGGCATTGGTACGAGCTACAAACTCTTTCACGCTAATCTTAAAACTGTTGAGCCCCGATTGATTTCTAATTGTGGCGAATTCGCCATAATTAAAAACGGGATTGTAAACTTTCTCCCAAATGCCGATAAATTCAAGTGTATTCCGGTTGCGCAGCCAATCTGTGATAAAGAAATCTCCGTCTTTGGCACGCAACATATCTGTCAAACAAATATAATCCTCGTCATTGACTTTAACAACGCTTATTTCGGTATCTTTCACTATAATCTTTGCCATTCTATTGATGTTTCTTTGGGTTCCTGTCGCAAAGGTAGTTACAATCCATTAAATTATATCCTTTGGAAAGAACTATTTACGGCTGAAAGATTTATGTTTATGTTTATTTTAGTAGTATCTTATTTATTATACCCCATTAAATGAACTGAAAAAGATTCAAGAAGGGCGGGAAAGAAAGGGCTATAATGCGAAGTTGCGGGGATAGCGGGCGTGGCGATGGCGGTAATAGTCTTTGATTTCAGCCATATCTTTTTCGATGTCGCCCGACGGGAAAAGGCTCCGTGTCATGCCGATACATTTTTCTTTGTAGTCGATGTAAGCAAGAACGATAGGTACCTGCGCTTTGAGGGCGATGTAATAAAAGCCGCGCTTCCAGTCGGGGTTGGCTTTGCGGGTGCCTTCGGGGGTAACGGCTATGGCAAGGCGGGGGCTGCTGGCAAAGCGTTCTGCCAGCACATCGGTGAGCGACGAGGCGGCACTGCGCTCCACCGGTACACCGCCCATGGCACGCAGCAGCAGATTGAGGGGAAAGAAAAACCACGCCTTTTTCATCAGGAATCCGGCACGCCGCCCTATCGCGCCGTAAGCGAGTTCACCCAAAATAAAATCCCAGTTGCTGGTGTGGGGCGCCACGCAAATGACGCATCGCGGATAGTCGGGTGTCGATACCTCCACCCGCCAACCCGCCGCGCGCAAAATTGCCCGAAAAAGGCGTTTCTTCATGTTTACGGAAATGGCAGACTATTCCTTGCCGCCCAATTCTTTCATGACTTCGCCTATGGCTGCGTCGAAGTCCTGTATCAATTTCCGGTAGTATCTCTTTACGAGTTTGGGATTGTCTTTGCCGTCGGGGGTACCCGTGCGACGCAGGAAATCGTCCTGTATATCGAGTATCTTGTCGATAAGACCGTTGCATTTTTCGTCCGTCATATCGGGCGTACAGTCGCGCATAAATAGGCATTCGTTTACCAATTCCACCGTAATGAAATTGATTTCGCGTTTCAAATCTCTCTTGTTTGCCATAGTCGTAAATTTTTATTTATATGCGAAGATACGCAAAATCGGCGAAACGACAAACTCCGCTCGCCGATTTTTTATAACAGACTGCCCGCAAGTGCGGTCAATAAGGAAAATTAGCGACCGCCGGTGATGAAGGCGGTGGTGCGGGGCAGGTATTTTTTCAGCACGTAATAGGCACCCAGCCCTGCCAAAATGATAATCGCCGGCGATAGAAAGTAGACGAGCAACAGCATGGCATCACTCTGCGGGTGCAGTGCGCTGCATACGGCTTTTATGATCAAACTCAAAAACATTCCGTGATAAGCATAAATGAAAAAACTGCTTCCCGTAAGAAATTTATCGGTATGCCAAGCCCCTTTTCCGATAAAATGTGCCGTCAACGATACGACAAAAAACATACCTATCAATATATTGATACTTTGCAAATAAGAGCCTATTATATATTCTTTCAAAAAAAGAACGGCTATCGACGAAAGAATATAAAATATTCCCGAGATTTTCCAAAACGGGCATATTTTTTCAATGGAGTTCTTTCGGAATATGGAGAGATATGAGCCGAATAAAAAGAAAGAGAGCGCTGTCAAGCGATTTACCAACAAATGCGCCCCAAAGCCGAGAATCCAGATTATGCCCAAACCGACTATGAGATATACTTTACCTTTCCGTACCACCCAATAAATCGCGGGCGATAACAACGACAGCACCATCAAATCCCGAATAAACCAAAACGGATAACAAAAAAGATGTCCGTAAAAAGCCCGCATCCAATCATACCAAGTATAGTCGCCAAGCGATTTATAGCTGCCATTCAGTAATTCGGGGAAAAATTTTTCAGCTCCAAAATACAATGCCGCAACCAGAAAATTCCAAAACAAGTAAGGTATCAGCAAGGTATGCACTCGTTTTTTTAGTTTTCGAATATAAATCTCTTTTGTGAATGTTTCTGTTTTGTAAAAAAACAAAAATCCGGAAATGAGAAAGAAAAGCGGCACTGCAACACGAGAGAATATTTCGGAAAAAAGATACGATATGTTATCGTAAACATCATGTCCTGTCGACAACATCAAACCATCATCTACCTCAGCATAAAAGGGAGAATGGATAACCACGACCGCCACAATCAGAGGAAAGCGCAGGAACGTAATGGTTTGCGACAGTAAATCGTCATTCGACGTTTTCGAAGCTATCATATTGGTCATTACAATTTCAAATAAAAATTGCGGGTGAGAGCCGTATATTCGGGAGTGAAGCGCAAAGGTGCCGTTTCGACAGCCATTTCCTCCTCCGTGCAGGGTGCAGGCGAAAGCGACCATTCCGCCATGATGCGTTTCGGCGGCGTGCCCGCGCGACCGCTTACCCGCATAAGCCGGCACACATGCAAGTCTGCCCCAGCGGCGGCAGCGGCGACCGACTCCCAAGCGCCGACCGGAAAGATAAGCGACACGCGACCTTCGGGCAAGAGCAGCGCTACCGCTGCCGACAACAACGATTCATACGTAAGCGTATCGGCATGACGGGCGGTCATACGGGCGGCATCGTCGGGCAACAGGGAATTTTCAAAATAGGGAGGATTGGAAACGATGCGGGCATACCGATGGGGCGTCGTCTGCGCCCACGCGGTAAAGTCGGCAGGATATACCGTGATGCGGTCGCGCCATTCCGAACGGGCGACATTCTCCGCCGCCTGCGCCGCTGCCTCTGCATCTATCTCCACGCCATCGACTTGCACCGTATCGGGCGTGCGCTGCGCCAACATCAAGGCTATCAATCCCGTGCCGCAACCGACATCGAGCACGCGGGCGCCGGCTGCCGTCGGCACGCTGCACCACGCCCCCAGCAGCACGCCGTCGGTGCCTACCTTCATGGCGCACCGATCGTGCCACACCGTAAAGCGTTTGAATCGGAAATAAGGATTGCCCATCGTCTTTTTTTCTACGGCAAATAAACAAAAAAATATATAATTATTCCAGCTCTCGACAAAGATTATTAACTTTGGCACGGCAATTGCAAGGGATTAATTAAAAATTTTTCAACGGACTTCGTGTCCTGAAAAATTTAACGTATGACAAAATGACTGTTATTTCCGACTATGTTCACCTCAGATAAAAGTTTTATTTTCGATTCCGACGAAAGCACCATATTCGGTCCCATTCTCGCCGAAGTGGACGGGACACCCGACATCGACTGTTCCGACATTTCCGACAAAGGCATACCCATATTGCCGCTGCGCAACATGGTGCTGTTTCCGGGCGTTACCCTGCCTATAACGGTGGGGCGCGCCAAATCATTGCAACTGATACGGGAAGCGACCGAAAAAAAACAGTATATCGGCGTCGTGTGTCAAAAAGATATGAACAAGGAGGACCCCGAAACCGCCGACCTCTACCCTGTCGGCGTCATCGGCGAAATCATCAAAATACTCGAAATGCCCGACGGCAACACCACCGCCATTTTGCAGGGCAAACAGCGATTCCGCTTAGACGAGGTTACCTCTTACTTTCCTTATATTACGGCAAACATTTCGCTTTTCCCCGAAGTGCTGCCGAAACAGAGCGACAAAGAATTCGAGGCGCTGCTCGATGCACTGAAAGATACGACGCTCGACGTACTGAAAGCTATGGCGGAGCCGCCGCGCGAACTGATTTTCGCCCTGCGCAACATGGGCAATATGCTCTATGCCGTCAATTTTCTGTGCGCAAATATTCCTTTCACGCCGCAGCAAAAACAGGAATTTCTCGAAGCACAGACAGTCAAGGAGCGGGCATTCTCGCTCTACGCCTCCCTGCGTCGGGAAGCGCAGCTGCTCGAGATAAAAGCCAACATACAATCGAAAACCCGCGCCGACCTCAACCAGCAGCAGCGGGAACACTTCTTGCAGCAACAAATAAAAACCATACAGGACGAATTGGGCGGCAACGGCACGGAACAGGAAATCGAAGAACTGAACGAACGCGCCGAAAAAAAGAAATGGAGCCAAGAGGTGCGCGACATCTTCGACAAGGAGCTGCGCAAACTCGAACGCCTCTATCCGCAATCGCCCGATTTTTCGGTGCAATACACCTACCTCGAAACGCTGCTCGACCTGCCGTGGGAGGAATACACCACCGACAACTTCGACCTGAAAAATGCCCAAAAGCAGCTCGACAAAGACCACTACGGCCTTGAAAAGATAAAAGAGCGCATCATCGAACACCTTGCCGTGCTGAAACTGCGCGGCGACCTGAAATCGCCGATCATCTGTCTGTATGGACCTCCGGGCGTGGGTAAAACCTCGTTGGGAAAATCGATTGCCACGGCACTGAACCGCAAATACGTGCGGGTGTCGCTGGGCGGACTGCACGACGAAGCCGAGATACGCGGACACCGCCGCACATACATCGGCGCCATGCCGGGACGCATCATACAGGGATTGCAGAAGGCAGGCTCGTCCAATCCGGTTTTCGTACTCGACGAAATCGACAAGATAGGCAACGACTTCAAAGGCGACCCGTCGTCGGCGCTGCTCGAAGTGCTCGACCCCGAACAAAACAGCACGTTCCACGACAACTATATCGATGTGGATTACGACTTGTCGAAAGTGCTGTTCATCGCTACGGCAAACGACCTTCATACCGTCGCCCGACCGTTGCTCGACCGTATGGAATTGATAGAAATATCGGGCTATATCGCCGACGAGAAAATAGAAATCGGCGAACGCCACCTACTGCCCAAAGAGTTGGAGGAACACGGACTTGCCAAAGCGGACTTGTCGATTCCGAAAAAAACGATGCGCTGCATCATCGACGACTACACCCGCGAATCGGGCGTGCGCGAACTGGATAAGAAAATCGCCAAGATTTTGCGCAAAGTCGCCCGCAAAAAAGCCTCCGACGAGGAATGGGCGCACACGCTGCAACCCGAAGACCTCACCGAATATCTGGGCGCCAAAGAGTATCTGCGCGACCGCTACGAAGGCAATCGCTATGCCGGCGTGGTAACGGGTCTGGCATGGACGGCATTGGGCGGAGAAATACTCTACATCGAATCGAGCCTGAGCCGCAGCAAGGGCGAGAAACTTACGCTTACGGGCAATCTCGGCGACGTGATGAAAGAGTCGGCGGTCATCGCGCTGCAATACGTCAAAGCCCACGCCGAGATGCTGAACATCGACCCCGACGTGTTCGACCGGTGGAACCTGCATATCCACGTGCCCGAAGGCGCCATACCCAAAGACGGACCGTCGGCGGGTATCACGATGGTAACCTCCATCGCCTCGTCGTTCACGCAGCGCAAAGTGCGCGCCCATCTCGCCATGACGGGCGAAATAACGCTGCGCGGCCGCGTGCTTCCCGTAGGCGGCATCAAAGAAAAAATACTGGCAGCCAAACGTGCCGGCATCAAGGAGATTATTCTCTGCGAAGAAAACCGCAAAGACATCGAAGAAATAAAAGAGAGCTATTTGAGCGGTCTGCAATTCCACTACGTGCACGACATCAAAGAGGTGCTCGACATCGCCCTGCTGACGGAAAAAGTCGCCAACCCGCTCGACCTGACAGTCAAGAAAAAAGAGGACGAAAAATCAGACACGGCAAAATAAAAGCGCCGCGCCAAAGGTGCGCAACGCTTTCGGTACAAACAATTATCCCGCATACGGCTTACCGTATGCGGGATAAATTTTCATCACAATTTTTTGATTTTCAAAAGTCCGTCTTCCGACCAGATAAGGCTGCGGACGGGAACAACCGGCTCTTCGACCGCCGGCTGCGGTGCGGGAGCGGCAATCGCGGCGGGAGCATCGACCGACAGCGTATCGGGCTGCACGGAATCCGCCTGTTTTTTCGATTTCTTCCGTTTCGACTTTTTCTTCGGCTGCGGCTCTTGTGCCGACTGCTCCGGAGCCGCTGTTTCGGGTTGCGGCATTTCGACTTTTTCGACCGGCTTCGAAGGCGCGATATTCGCCGAATAACGGTCGTCGAACTCCACTTTCACCGAATAGGAATTTTTGGAAATCGACTGCAACACGCACGGACGATGATATACCAAATGGGCTTTTCCCGTCTTTATAACCACAATCGTGAGGAAAGGAGGATTATTGTCCACCGGCTGTGAAAAGAAAAACAGCGCCGTAGCGTAAGCCGAGAGATGTACGGAGAAAAAGTAATTATTGTCCGAAGGAATGTTCGACGGCAGCTCCACCCAGCCGTCGGCATCGGCAACGGAACACAGGCGTTTCCCCGCCTGAAAGACTTCCAAGACATTGAACGCGCCCGGATAGTCGCCCGAGAATTTCGACAATTTCACCTGATAGGCGGTGTTGCTGCCTTTGTAAGTCGAGGTCTTGATCGTAGCGACAGGAACAAACGGTTTCGCCACCGACATATCGGCAACGGCCAGCGAATCAATAAACTGTTTTTTCGGATAGATGTAACTGTCTTTCAAAACAAAAATATTCTCCTGCGCCGACAATGCGAGCCCGCAAAAGAGAAAAAACGAAAGGAAAAACGATTTTTTCATAAGGCTGTTTTTATGGCATTTCATCGGAATAGCAGGCACCCGGCAGGCGGCGGCAGTTGTACTGCGACGCCATGATTTCGCCGTATGCGCCGGCAGAACGTATGGCAATGATGTCGCCCCGCGAAGTTTCGTTGAGCGAAACGACTTTTCCGAAACAGTCGGACGACTCGCAAATGGGACCCACGACGTCGTACTCCTGCGGCGGCAGGGCGGACGAAATATTTTCGATGCGGTGATACGCCTGATAAAGCGCAGGGCGTATCAGGTCGGTAAAGCCGGCATCGACTATCACGAATTTTTTATTGACACCTTCTTTTACGTAGAGAGTCTTGGTAATCAGGCTGCCGCACTGGCACACGACGGCACGCCCCAATTCGAAGAAAAGATGCTGCTTCGGGCGCAACTTCAAGTGCTTGTGAAACACGGCGAAATAGGCAGCAAAGTCGGGTACGGGCTGCCGGTCGGGCTGCTCGTAATCGACGCCTAATCCGCCGCCGACATTGATAATATCGACAATCGTCATGCGCTTGTAGAGAAGCTCCTGTATTTCGTTGATGCGGTTGCACAACATCTTGAACGAGTCCATGTCGAGAATCTGCGAACCGATGTGGAAATGCAGCCCCACCAAACGGACATGGGCAAGCGATGCCATGCGGTCGAGTATCATCTCCAAATGCTCCGTGCTGATGCCGAATTTGTTTTCGCTCAAACCGGTGGTGATATAGTGGTGGGTATGGGCATCGACATTCGGATTGATGCGCAGAGCGACCGAAGCCACCTTACCGGCTTCACCGGCGAGGGCGTCGATGTTTTCCAGCTCGGGCAGGGACTCCACGTTGAAACAGCAAATACCGGCTTCAAGTCCCAGACGTATTTCCCAATCCGCCTTTCCCACACCGGCAAAAACGATTTTATCGGCAGGGAAACCGGCTTTCAACGCCGCCCGTATCTCGCCGCCGCTCACGCAATCGGCGCCCAACCCGTATTCGCGGATTATCGACAGAAGGCGGAGATTGGCATTCGCCTTCACGGCATAATGCACATGATACCGCTCGTAGCGACCGGCTTCTTCGTGAATCGTGCGTAGCGTCGTGCGCAGCAAGTCGGTGTCGTAATAATAAAACGGCGTATCCAGAGTTTTGAATTTTTCTACGGGAAAATTCATGGCTGTCTTTTTTTTATGGAAAGAGACGGATTCAACGTCCGTCCCTCTACCCTGTTTATTGAAACAAATGGCGGCTGAGCGACTGCAAAGCGCGCTGCTTGTCTTCGGCTTTTACGAGGAAAGAGATATTGTAGTTGCTGCCTCCGTACGAAACCATGCGCACAGGAATGTCTTTCATCGCCTGCGTGGCATTCGACTCGAAGCCGATGTTTTTCCACTCCAAATCGCCGACGACGCAGATGATGACCATGTCTTCATCGACCGTAACCGTGCCGAATTTTTTGAGGTCGTCGAGTATTTCGGTAAGATGCTTCGTGTTGTCTATCGTTACCGAAACGCCCACTTCGGAGGTGGTAATCATGTCGATAGAGGTCTGGTAGCTTTCGAATATCTCGAACACCTTGCGCAAGAAACCGTATGCCAACAACATACGTCCCGACTTGATTTTGATGGCGGTGATGCCGTCTTTGGCGGCTACCGCCTTTATCTTGCCCGACTCGGAAACGCCGCATATCATCGTGCCCGCAGCATCGGGCTGCATGGTATTGAGCAGACGCACGGGAATATTGTTGAGCTTGGCGGGCAGAATGCAGGTGGGGTGCAGAATTTTCGCACCGAAATATGCCAACTCCGCCGCCTCCTCGAAATTGAGGGTGCGCACCGGTTTCGTGCCTTCGACGAAACGGGGGTCGTTGTTGTGCATACCGTCGATGTCAGTCCATATCTGTATCTCTTCGGCACGGACAGCCGCCCCGATGAGAGAAGCGGAATAGTCGCTGCCGCCGCGTTGCAGGTTGTCGATTTCGCCGTAAGCGTTGCGGCAGATGAATCCCTGCGTGATGTAGAGCGGCGCATCGGGATATTCCGCCAATTTCTTTTCGAGGTTGTTTTTTATGTATCCGGCATCGGGTTCGCCGTTTTTGTCGATGCGCATATAATCGAGGGCGGGTATCAATACCGACTGTACGCCCGATTCGTTCAGATAGAGATTCATCATCGTCGTGGACATCAATTCGCCTTGTGCGAGAATCACTTTTTCCTCGAACATGGTGAAAAGGTCTTTGGTGAAAGAACGCATCGTATCGAAGTTGTGCTTCAAGGCTTCAGCGGCTTTTTCCCGATATTCGTCGGTGGCATAAAGCTCTTTTATCGTCTGCAAATATTTGCGTTCCAGCGTATTGATTATTTCATTGGCACCGTCCGGATTTTTCTTGTAGAGATAGTCCGAAATTTCCACCAGCGTGTTGGTCGTTCCCGACATGGCTGAAAGGACAACGATTTTGCGATCGCCATCGCAGATAAGACGGGCGACATTTTTCATGCGCTGCGCCGAACCGACCGACGTCCCGCCAAACTTTAATACTTTCATTTTATTTTTCAGGTTGATTGTTTTCTTTATTTTTTCGAGGCGCAAAGATAACATTTTATCATTAATACGCCAAACGTTTATTTTGCGGGCAGCGTATCGGTAATATCGGTGATGCGCTTGTCGTTGCACAACATCACGCGACCCGGAAATTCCTTGACCAAATAATGGTTGTGCGTGGTCATGACGACCGCAGTACCCGCCCGGCAAATCTCGTGCAGCAGGGCTACGATTTGCCTGCCGGTCTGGGGATCGAGATTGCCCGTGGGCTCGTCGGCAAGAATTATCTGCGGCGAATTGAGCAAGGCACGGGCGATGACCACCCGCTGCTGTTCGCCGCCGGAGAGTTCGTGCGGCATACGATGGGCTTTGGTTTCCATGCCGACCTGCTGCAAGGCTTTCGTTACGCGCTCGGCTATTTCGGAGCGGCTTTTCCAACCGGTAGCCCGCAAAACAAATTCGAGATTTTTCTGCACCGAGCGGTCGGTAAGCAGTTGAAAGTCTTGAAAGACAATTCCTATACGGCGGCGCAACAGGGGTATTTCGCGGCGGCGTATCTTGCGCATATCCGTGTCGAACACTCGCGCCTCGCCGCTATGCACCGGCACATCAGCATAAAAAGTTTTCATCAGGGTGCTTTTGCCGCTGCCCACCAGCCCGACCAAATAAACAAACTCCCCACTATACAGGGTGAAATCGGCATCGTGCAGAACAAGTTGTTCATCGCGCAAAATTTCGACCCCGCGATAGTTTATGAGCAATTGTCTTTCCTGTTCTTCCATAATCTGTTATTCTTTGTGGCGTTTTTTCAATTCCCGCGCCAAGTCCTCCATACGCAACCCTTTGGAAACAAGCAAGACAAGCAGGTGGTATATCAGGTCGGAGGCTTCATAAATGAATCCGTCCTGCGTACCGTTGGTGGCTTCGATAACGGTTTCGACCGCCTCCTCGCCCACTTTCTGCGCCATGCGGTTCACGCCTTTTTTGAAAAGCGACGTGGTGTAGGAGCCGTCGGGCATTTCGACCTTGCGCCGTTCGATAAACTCCTGCAAATAGCGTATGAAGTAGAAGTCGGCTTCGTTTTTCTCGTCGAAGCAGGTATCGCTTCCCGTGTGGCACACCGGTCCTGCGGGATTGGCTTTTATGAGCAGCGTATCCTTGTCGCAATCGGCGGTTATAGAGCAGACGTTCAAGAAATTGCCGCTCTCCTCGCCTTTCGTCCACAAGCGGTTTTTCGTGCGGCTGAAAAAGGTTACTTTTCCGATTTCCAGCGTTTTTTCATACGCCTCTTTGTTCATAAAGCCGAGCATCAACACTTTGCCCGTGCAATTGTCTTGTATGATGGCGGGAATGAGTCCGCCCATTTTTTCAAAATCGAGTTCCATATTTTTTCGTATCATATTCTTACACAAATACCCTCTTTCGTCAAATAGTTTTTCAGTTCGGGAATGGGAATCTCGCCGAAGTGAAACACGCTCGCCGCCAATGCCGCATCGGCTTTTCCGAGTAGGAAAGCGTCGCGGAAGTGCTCTTTGCTGCCCGCGCCGCCCGAAGCGATGACAGGTATCGAAAGCGTATCGTGCAGCACCGCCAAAGCGTCGTTGGCATATCCGTCTTTCACGCCGTCGTGCGTCATGCTGGTAAAGAGTATTTCGCCGGCGCCGCGTTCCTGCGCCTCTTTCGCCCACGAAAACAATTCCCGTTCCGTAGGGACGTGCCCTCCGCTGCGATAGCATCGCCACGTACCATTCTCGAAACGGGCGTCTATCGCCACCACGCACACCTGCGAGCCGAAGTTCGCGGCAATCGCTTCGATAAGCTGCGGATTCCGCAGTGCCGCAGAATTGACCGACACCTTGTCGGCACCGGCATTCAACAGCCTTTCGACGTCGCACAACTCGTCGATGCCGCCGCCTACGGTGAAAGGTATGTTCACCTGCGCCGCCACTTTCCGCACCAGTTCGGTGAACGTTTTGCGCCCTTCGTAAGAGGCGGTGATGTCGAGATAGACCAATTCGTCGGCGCCCTGCCGGCTATACTCCTGCCCCAGCTCCACCGGATCGCCGGCATCTCTGAAATTGACGAAATTGACCCCTTTCACGGTCTTTCCGTCTTTTACGTCCAAGCAGGGTATGATTCTTTTCGCTAACATCTTCAATAGTCGCGGTGTACCGCTATTCGATTTCGTTTCTCGCTATCCAAGACAAAAGTACAATTCTTTTTCCGAATATTTACAAGAACGGGCGTAAATCGGAAAAGGTTATGCGCCCTTCGTAAAAGGCTTTTCCGAAAATGACGCCCGACACGCCCATCGCGTCGAGGCGCTCGATGTCGGCAATCGAGGCGACACCACCGCTGGCTATCAAGTAAATATCGGGATTTTTTTGCAATATTTCTCCGTAAAGCACTGTCGAGGGTCCTTGCAGCATACCGTCGCGCGCAATGTCGGTAACGATGACTTTGGCGATGCCTTTGGTGCGATAATCGGCGATAAATGGCATCAGCTCCTGTTCCGACGACTCCAACCAGCCGCCGACGGCTATTTTTCCGTCTTTCACATCGGCGCCGAGAATGATGCGGTCGCTGCCGTAGCGGGCGAGCCATGCGGCAAAGAGGTCGGGATTTTTCACCGCCACGCTTCCGCCGGTTATCATCTGCGCGCCGCACTCGAAAGCGATACGCAGGTCGTCGTCCGATTTCAGTCCGCCGCCGAAGTCTATGACCAAACGGGTGCGGGCTGCAATGCGTTCCAACACGGCATAATTGACGATATGCTGCGCCTTCGCACCGTCAAGATCGACTACGTGCAGACGGGTTATCCCGTTGTCTTCAAACATCTTGGCAACTTCCGTCGGGTCTTCGTCATAGATTTTCCGACGGTCGTAGTCGCCTTGCGACAGACGCACGCATTTTCCGTCGATAAGGTCTATGGCAGGTATGAGTTCTATCATGATTCAGAGGTCTAAGAATCGGCGGAATATGGCTTCGCCCACGCTTCCGCTTTTTTCGATGTGAAATTGAGCGGCGTAGAAATTGTCGCGATGCAGCGCCGCACTGAACGGGTGTATGTATTCGGCGGTCGCCGTCGTGCAATCGCACACGGGGGCATAATAGCTGTGTACGAAATAAACGTATTGCCCCTCCAACTCCGGAGGAAACATACACGTATCTATATCGGTTACCGTGTTCCAGCCCATGTGCGGGACTTTGCAGTCGGGCGAATCGGGGCGGAAACGCTTGACATCGACATCGAAAATGCCCAGACAATCGACATCGCCCTCTTCGGAGTGGCGGCACATCAGCTGCATACCGATGCAGATGCCCAGCACCGGCTGCCGCAGCTCTTTTATCAGACAGTCGAGCCCGTGTGCCCGCAGGTAGGTCATGGCTGAGGCTGCCTCGCCCACACCGGGAAATATCACCTTGTCGGCAGCCATCAACGTCTCCTTGTCGTCGGTAAGCACGGGCGTAACGCCCGCACGGCGCAACGCGCAATCGACGGAATAGATGTTTCCGGCATTGTATTTGACGATGGCGACCTGCATCAGAATACGACGGTTTTGTTTTGATACACAAGTATTTTTCGCTCGATATGTTTTTCGACCGCACGAGAAAGTACGATTTTTTCCAAATCGCGTCCTTTGCGTACCAGCGTATTAATCGTGTCTTTGTGCGAAACGCGGGTTATATCCTGCTCGATAATGGGACCGGAATCCAAGTCGGCGGTTACGTAGTGGCTCGTGGCGCCTATGAGCTTGACCCCGCGCTCGAAAGCGGCATGATAGGGTTTGGCGCCCACGAACGCGGGCAGGAAAGAATGGTGTATGTTGATGATGCTGTTCGGATAATGGCTGATGAACTCGGGCGAAACAATCTGCATATAGCGCGCCAACACGATGAAGTCGATGCGGTATTCATGCAGCAGCGCCAACTCCGCCTCCTCCTGCTCTTTCTTGTTTTCGGCGGTAATGGGAAAGTATTTGTAGTCTATCCCGAAGCGTCCGGCGGCAATTTCCATATCGGGGTGGTTGCTCACGATGAGGGGTATCTCCACATCCCACTCGCCGGCGGTATAACGCGCCAACAGGTCGTAGAGGCAGTGCGACATTTTGGATACGAAAATCGCCATGCGGGGCGTCTTGTGGCTGAAATAGAGACTGAAATTCATTTCGTATTTCTTGGCGCAAAGCGTGTGAAAATACTCCTCTATCCGGTCTTCGGGAATGATGAAATGCGTCAAGTCCCACTCAACCCGCATAAAAAATATGTGATTCTCTCTATCGACATACTGGTCGAGGTAGAGAATGTTACCGCCGTTGATATTGATAAAATCAGTAACGACTGCCACGATACCCGACTGGTCGGGACAGTGCATCAGCAGTATGGCGTTCTGTCCGTTTTTTACATTCTGTGCATCTTGCATATCGATTCTTTTTTGCGGCGCAAAGATAATAAAACATTACAAAATATCCTAATTCCAATGTATTTTGCAACATTTTCCGATTCGACAAAAACAGAAAGAAATCAATTCTGCCACCCGCCGCCCAGACTGCGATACACGGCTACGCGCTGCAAAAACGTGTTGAGCAGCGAGTCGTAAAAACTGATTTGTGCGTTGATGTAGCGATTTTGCGACAGCACGAAATCGTATGATGAAATTTTATTTCTGGCAAGCAGCGAGCGACTCTGCTCGTATGCGCTCCGTTCCGCCAGATAACTGAGGTAATAGCTTTCGGTCTGCCGCATCGACATGATGCAGCGCATCAAGGTGTTGGAAACTTCGCACTGGGCATTCAAGAGGGTTTCCCTGAAATTGAGAAACGCTATTTCGTGTTCGAGTGTCGAGAGTTTGTATTGCGAGCGGATAGCTCTCCGGTGGAAAAGCGGGAAAGTAAGTCCGCCCAAGAAAGAACCGACAAAAGATGCAGGTACATCGAACCACGATTTGAACAGGTTGTTTTCAAAACCGATGTTTCCCGACAACGCCACTTTGGGATAAAACTCCGCCCGTGCCGCCTTGTTCAATTCGAGATATTCGCCCAAAGCCGCTTCGGCTTTCATCACATCGGGGCGGTAGCGCAACAACTGCGCCGGATAACCGACCTGCAACGTGTCGCGAAAGACCGGCGAGGCATACAGCTCTTCTATCGACGTCAATGTCAATTCGCCCGAAGAGCGGTTGAGCAGCGTGTTCAAAAGATTTTCCGCGATAAATATTTCCGCCTCGACAGAAGAGAGTTTGGCATCGGCGCTGTACCACTCCGACTTGGCTTGCTCCACCGCCACAGACTGTTCATGATAGGAATGCGATGACAATTCCGTAATCGTCAGCATTTCCGACTGCTGCGACTGCCAATATTCCACCACCTCCTTGTTTCGGGTTACGGTTTCTTTCAAAGCATCGCGTTTGGCGCGATACACGACCAGCTTGTAATATTGTTCGGCAATCTGCGCTATCAACATACTCTGTACAGCCCAACGGTTGATTACACTTTGTTCCAAGCGTTTGATTTTTGCCCGACGGGTATGCCGCAAACGCCCCCATACATCAATCTCCCAATTGAAATAAAACAGTCCGTGATAGATTTTGGTCGGCGAGCGATTCAAATCCTTTCTCAACCTTATCTCGGCGGCAAAATCAAGAGAAGGGAAAAACTGTTCCATACTTACCCTCGCCGTTTCCTCCGCCTGTTCTATACGATAAAGAGCCGTTTGCATTCGGGTACTCGATTGCAGAGCTTCATTAATCAACATGCGCAAATGCACATCGTCATAAAAGTCGCGCCACGCCAATGCTCCTATCGTAACAGTATCGGGAGCGATGTAGTCGCTCACAGGCAGGCGGTATGCCGTATCGGTCAACGCCTGCTCCGGCTTCGACAAAACCGCTTTCGATGCACACGACAAAAACAGAGCCGACAAAAGCGCACTACATAAAAACAAATAACCTTTCATGGCTGTTCGCACTTAACCTTCGTACAAAAATAAGAATATTCTTCCAAATATTTACTATATTTTTATCATTATAGCATTTTTATCCCGATTATCCTTTCCAAACGGCGAAAATGATTAACTATTTTTCTGAATAAATCCCATAGGATTCTTTTCATTTATTACAATTTTTCTCTACATTTGCAAAGTCGCTTCATATAATATTAATATTTAACAAAACTCAAAACTTTATGAAAAAAATTCTCTCTCTTTTATTAATACTTCCTTCCATAGTTTTTGCCCAACAATACAACAGTACGAATGTTCATTACTACCTGCCTGAAGGATATTCGATAACCGACATAGGGAAAACGCAAGACCCGTACAATACCCTTTCCCTCGTCAATATTCGCGTCATAATTACCAATCCATACGATGCCTATTCGGGAGAATTCGGAAATTTCAATACCCCATCTGTGAGTTCATACATCAACCAACTGAACAACACCATAAAATTATTGCAGGAAAATTATCGCTATATTCGTGACAACAAACTGTCTAACGAAAAAATTTCCGTGTATTCCTATGACGACAGAAAAATCGGGGTATCTTCGGATTACAAAAAATTGATTTTGTGGCGCGACGGGCACGAAGAAAAGAGGCAGACTTTTTATGAAATAGATATAAATAAAGTGCTGCCGAAAACGTCGGATTACGATTTTCTGAAATAGTCGCGCTTTTTTTCTGCTATCTTAATTGTTTGGAAAACGATTTTTCGTAAATTTGTGAAAACTCATTTATCATGAAAAGAATCGTTTTCTTCCTGCTTTTGTGTCCGGCAATAGGTTTGCGCGCTCAAAACAACGAGTGGCTCGACCCCGAAGTCAATGGGGTGAACCGTGCGCCGATGCACACGCACTATTTCGCATACGAATCGCCGGAAGCCGCTGCGACCGGCATCAAGGAAAATTCGGAAAATTTTCTGTCGCTGAACGGATTATGGAAATTCCAATGGGTGGAAAATGCCGATGAACGTTCCCGCGACTTCTGGAAAAACAGCTTCGACGACAGCGGGTGGAATGAAATTCCGGTACCCGGCGTATGGGAGCTGCACGGCTACGGCGACCCCATATACGTGAACATCGGCTACGCATGGCGCGGCCATTTCAAAAACAACCCGCCGGAAGTACCGACTGCCCGTAATCATGTGGGTTCGTACCGCCGCGAGATAGAAATTCCCGCCGCTTGGAAAGGAAAGAAAATCATGGCGCACTTCGGCTCGGTAACGTCGAACATCTATTTGTGGGTGAACGGGCGTTACGTGGGTTACAGCGAAGACAGCAAGCTGGAAGCCGAATTCGACCTGACACCCTACCTGCGTGTCGGCAAGAAAAATCTGCTTGCCTTTCAAGTGTTCCGCTGGTGCGACGGTACGTATCTCGAAGACCAAGACTTTTTCCGCTTCGCCGGCGTGGGTCGCGACTGCTACCTCTATGCCCGCAACAAGAAACACATCGACGACATACACCTCGTTGTCGATTTGGATAGCACGTATCGGGACGGCATACTGACCATAGAAACAAGCGGAAAAGGCGGAGAAGTGCTGTTCACCCTGTTCGATGCCGAAGGCAGAACGATGGCATCGAGCCGCAGCAGCGTCGGCAAAAAAGCGGTGCTGCCGATAGAGAATCCGCAAAAGTGGACAGCCGAAACACCTTATTTATATACACTCCATGCTACCTTGACCGACGGCGATAAGGTACTCGAAACGATACCGCTGAACGTGGGCTTCCGCAAAGTCGAAATGAAAAACGGACAGCTTTGCGTGAACGGACAGCCGATTCTCATCAAAGGGGCTGACCGCCACGAACTCGACCCCGACGGCGGTTACGTGGTATCGACCGAACGCATGATACAGGATATACGGCTGATGAAATTATTCAACATCAACGCCGTGCGTACGAGTCACTATCCGAACGACAGCCGTTGGTACGACCTGTGCGACCGCTACGGACTGTACGTGGTATCAGAATCGAACGTTGAATCGCACGGCATGGGTTACGGAAAAGAGACGCTCGCCAACCGCGCCGATTACCGGCAGGCACACATGGAGCGCAATATGCGCCACGTGCAGCGCAACTTCAACCACCCCTGCATCATCGTATGGTCGATGGGCAACGAAGCGGGTTTCGGCGACAACTTCAAAGAGGTGTATGCGTGGATAAAAAATTACGACCCGTCGCGCCCCGTGCAATACGAGCAAGCCGGAACGAACGAATATACCGACATCTTCTGTCCCATGTATTTCGACTACAAACATTCCGAACAGTATTGTCAAAGCAATCCGACCAAGCCGTTGATACAATGCGAATACGCCCATGCTATGGGAAATTCGGAAGGCGGTTTCAAAGAGTATTGGGACTTGATACGGAAATACCCTGCTTATCAAGGCGGATTCATCTGGGACTTCGTAGACCAATCGATACGCTGGAAAGGGAAAAACGGCGTGGAAATTTACGCATACGGCGGCGATTTCAACCGCGATGATGCCTCCGATGAAAATTTCTGCGACAACGGGTTGGTAAGCCCCGATCGCCGACCCAACCCGCACGCTTACGAAGTGCGTCATTTTTATCGCAACATACACACGTCGCTCACCGATACGAGCGCCGGCACGATAACCATACATAACGAAAATTTCTTCCGCGACCTGTCGGCATACACGATGGAATGGCGGCTTACCGCCGACGGCATTGCCGTGCGCACGGGGCATATCGACAACCTTTCGGTGGCTCCACAACAGAAAAAAGAATTTACCATCGACCTCGACGGCGTGGATAACCGGCAGGAATGGTTGCTCGACATCGTCTATCGGCAGCGGGAAAGCGAAGGGCTTATCCCCGCCGGGCATATCGTGGCACAAGAACAACTGCGCCTTACGCCGCCCGTCGCTCCCGATATGCAGCTTTTCGACGGGAAAGGTGCTTCCGTACAAGAGGGAAAAGAGTTTCTTACCGTCGAAAACGAGATATTCAAATTGGCATTCCGCCGGTCGGACGGATTCCTATGCCGCTATGCCGCAGCAGGTACGGAAATGATAAAGGCGGGCGAGGCTCTGACACCGAATTTTTGGCGGGCACCGACCGACAACGATTTCGGCGCCAACCTGCAAAACAAACTCGCCGCATGGAAAAATCCCAGATTGCGCCTGCTCGCGCTGCGCGACACAACGGAAGGCAGCCTTGTACACGTAACCGCCGAATATGAATTGGCAGAGGTGGGTACACGGCTCACCCTCTCCTACCTCATCGACCCGACCGGCGCGATAAAAGTAACGCAGCGCATGACCGCCGGTGCGGAGAAAGCGCCCGAACTGTTCCGCTTCGGTATGCAACTGCCCATGCCCTACCAATTTGAAACCATCGAATATTACGGACGGGGACCGATAGAAAATTATGCCGACCGCCTCGATTGCACACCGATAGCGATTTACCGTCAAAGCGTGGACGAACAATTTTATCCCTATATCCGCCCGCAGGAAACGGGAACGAAAAGCGATGTGCGCTGGTGGAAAATGCTGAACGCCGCAGGCAATGGTATCATGTTCGTTGCCGAACAACCTTTCTCGGCATCGGCATTGCACTATGCCATCGCTTCGCTCGACGAAGGCGCAAAGAAACACCAGATGCACTCGCCGGAAGTCGCACCCGACGACCTGACAAACTTCTGCATCGACCTGCGGCAAATGGGATTAGGCTGCGTAAACAGCTGGGGCGCACTGCCCCGCAAAGAGTATCGCATACCTTATGGCGATTACGAATTTACATTCCTGATAAAACCCGTACAACACCAGTTCGGCATGCAGCCATAAACCCTTGCGGTATCGAGAAAAAAATAGGAGCGGCAAAAATGCCGCTCCTATTTTTGTATGCAAGAATACGCGTTATTGCAGTGTTACCTGCAACGGATTTCTAACGGCGAGGGCTGCATTGCGAATGTAGGAATCCCACGCTTCCGGCGTGTCGAATCCGTATTTGCTCCAACCCGAGCCCCAATAGTAAACGAGTTCGCTATCGGGCTGATAGTCGGTATAAGCCAGCAGATGCCCATCGGCGCCTCCTCTTACGTTGTTCTTTTCGTTTTCGTCGAACATGACGGGTTTAGCCTCTGTTACCGCATCGGGGAACACGCAACCCACGTAGATGATGCCGTTGTTGTTATTGACATTATCGGTGGGGTCGGCATACGAGAGGTAGCCCTCCTCTGCCGATACCGTGTAGTGGCAGTCGGCAAGTGGCTCGTGCAATACCACACCCGCTACGACCGGAAGGGCAGCCGGCAGGTTGTCGTAGGTAACGACCGTCTTGTTGAGTTGCGAACCGGCGTCGAGCGAGATAGTACGGGTTTCGACAACGGAAGCGCCGTTTACGTCGGTCGGATTATAGACGGCACGGACGGTGAAGCGCAACGGACCGTTGTCCAGTATCTCATACGTATTGTAGCAATAGGGATAGAGAATGGCTCCGTCCACCACCAGTGCCGTCGTACCGCCGCCCAGTGTGGGACCCACTTTGTAGCAGTCGAGTCCGTTGCCGTGGTCGACGTGATACGAAACGGAATTGTAGAGTGCGTCGGCAGCAGCGGGGTCGGTCTTCCGCAGTTCGGCGATACGCGCCATCGTTTCGGGATTCAGCTCCGATGCATAGCGGGCTTCCACCACCGGTTCTTTCACCGACTTCACCCATACGTCGTAACCGAATGCCTGTTCGCCGGTTGCCTGCAAAGCGGGACCGTACATACGATAAGCCGTGCGATCGTTTTCCCACGCAATATCATCGACACGTTCGGGGTATTGCTTTCCGCACGCCACAGTGGCTACGGGGTCGGGCGTTCCGGCTTTGACGGTGTAAACGGCTTTTCCGTTCGGAGCTACACTCGCTTGAAAGATGAGTTTGCCGTCGTAGGTAACCTGATAGGGAAGCTGCGCACCGTCGGCATCGACCACAACGAATTGCGCCGTGTCGGGCAATTGCAGTTTGGCAGCGACAGCAGCCATATCGACTTCCACCATTTCGTTCTGACGGTCGAGAGCCGTCGGATTTTCTACCGTGATTTTCACGCCGTCGCCGCAATTGCAGGCGGTCATGCCCGCAACTGCCAGCGCAGCGAAAATCAAATTTTTCACTTTCATGGCTCAACGGTATTATTTGGGTTGTTTACCGATGTAAGCCAAGATACCGCCATCGACGTAGAGCACGTGTCCGTTTACGAAGTCGGAGGCTTCCGATGCGAGGAATATGGCGGGACCTACCAAGTCTTCGGGCGTACCCCAGCGGGCAGCGGGGGTCTTTGCCACGATGAAGGCATCGAACGGGTGGCGCGAGCCGTCGGGTTGTTTTTCGCGCAGCGGAGCGGTTTGCGGGGTAGCGATGTAACCCGGACCGATGCCGTTGCATTGGATATTGAATTCGCCGTATTCGGAGGCGATGTTGCGGGTAAGCATTTTGAGACCGCCTTTGGCTGCGGCATAAGCCGATACCGTTTCGCGACCCAGCTCGCTCATCATCGAACAGATGTTGATGATTTTGCCGTGTCCTTTCTTAATCATTCCCGGAATAACGGCTTTTGCCACGATGAACGGGGCATTGAGATCGACGTCGATAACCTGACGGAACTCGGCAGCCGTCATTTCAATCATCGGTATGCGTTTGATGATACCGGCGTTATTGACGAGAATGTCGATGCCGCCCACCTCTTTTTCGATGCGGGCGATGAAAGCGTTTACCTGCTCCTCGTTGGTAACGTCGCATACATAGCCGTGCGCTTTGATGCCGGCAGCTTCGTAGGCGGCGAGCCCCTTATCCACCAATTCCTGTTTGATGTCGTTGAATACGATGGTTGCGCCAGCTTTGGCAAAGCCGCTTGCCAATGCAAATCCGATACCGTAAGAGGCTCCGGTTACGAGAGCCACTTTACCTTCCAGTGAAAAGTTTACCATAATGCTTTAATTATTTAAGTTGGATATTATTTTAATTCCGTGTATTTGTAGAAGTCTTGGTCGCCGTAGTCGAGGTTTTCGCCGCCCATACCCCAAATGAAGGTATAGTTGTGCGTGGCAGCGGCAGAGTGGATAGACCATTCGGGCGAAAGTACGGCTTCGTCGCCTTTCATCCATATATGGCGCGTCTCGGTAGGCTCGCCCATGAAGTGGCATATCGCGTCTTCTTCGGGAATGTCGAAATAGAAGTAGGCTTCCATGCGGCGACTATGGGTGTGGGCGGGCATGGTGTTCCAGATGCTGCCCGGCTGCAATTCGGTCATACCCATTTGCAACTGGCAGGTTTCCAATACCTGACATACGAGCATCTTGTTGATGTTGCGATGGTTGGATCCTTCGAGCGAACCCATTTCGGCAACGACGGCATCGGCTTTGGTAACTTTCTTGTCGGGACAGGTCTTGTGCGCGGGAGCCGAGTTGAAATAGAATTTCGCCGGCTTCTTCGCATCGAGGCTTTCAAATGTTACCGTGCGGTCGCCTGCGCCCAAATAGAGGGCTTCCTTGAAATTGAGGTCGAATACTTTTCCATCGACTTTCACCCGACCGGCACCTGCGCCCACATTGAATATGCCCAACTCGCGACGGCTCAGAAAATGGGTCGCCTTCAACGGGTCGATGGCTTCGAGCGTGAGCACTTCGCCTACCGGTTTGGCACCGCCGACAATCAGCCGGTCGTACATCGAATATACCATGTTCACTTCATTATCCACGAAGAGATTCTGTATCAGAAAATCTTCGCGCAAGCGCGCCGTGTCGTAGCTTTTCGCATCTTTGGGGTGCGCTGCGTAACGCAATTCGTAATTGGTCTTCATAAACTTATTTTTAGATTAAATATCACATTGTTTCACGGTCGTATTACGAGCCATACAAATATATGAAAAATCTGTCGGAATAACACAAATTTTCCGTTTTTTATGCAAACTTTTCTTTCAAAGTGCCGCAACGGTCGGAGAATGTTTTTATAACATTCTGTTTTTCAAATAAATGTAAGATAACATGCCGTATCTGTTTTTTCACACGCAGAGCGGTAATAAAACGATACCCGACCCAAACGATGTCGGGTCGGGTATGCAAGCGGTATAGGCACGGACTTATTTGCCTGCCAGCGGAGCTGCCTGCGTGTAGGTGCGCGCACCCAACTCTTTGTCGAGGGTGTAGATGCCGAAACCGTTGTCCTTAATCATTTTCAAGGCATCGATATAGCCCTGTGCGGTTTCTTCTTCTTCGACCTGCTCGTCGACGAACCAGCCCAACATGCTCTTGGTGGCATAATCTTTTTCGGCATCAGCCAGCGTATAGAGGTCGTGAATCATCGCCGTAACTTTCTTTTCGTGGGTCAGCGTGTCTTCAAAGGCTGCCAGCGGCGAAGCCCATTCGGTCTGAACTTTGTCGATGGGCGCCAACGTAACTTTTCCTCCACGCGAAAGAATATATTTGACAAAAATCATGGCGTGGTCTTGTTCCTCTTTGAACTGTACGGCAAACCAATTGGCGAATCCGGGATTACCCTGAGCCGAGAAATTGGCAGACATCGACAGATAGAGATATGCCGACCAAAATTCGGCATTCACTTGCGCATTGAGCGCAGCTTCCATTTTTTTGCTTAACATAGTCGTTGTTATTTTGGGTTATTTTATAGGCACAAAAATAACTATTTTTCTTGTATCGTCATCGCTTTTTGTGTAAAAAATTTTCGATTTTCACAAAAAATATTTCACATTGATATTTTTATTTGTAAATAAATAAGTTACATGAATTTTACGGTCGTTTCGATTTTAACAAAACATATCCGGTAAAGGCATTTTATCGATTACCACATATTTATGCCGGAAAATTTGTCCTCAATATCTCTTTTTTAAGTATATTTGTCGGCAGCTATCTATCTGTCGGCTATGAGAGGATTCCGAGTAAAACCGTTTTGTTTCAGATTATTCACGGGCGCAATCATTGCAGTGTTGTCGTTTTTTGCCTTGCCGGCAAAAGCGAGCGGCAGCATTTTTTTTAGCGGCGCCCCATCGACAGCCGACACGACCCAAACGACCGGCAACGCGCCCGCTATCGACTTATCGTCCATGCCCGACAGCCTCAAAAGGCTGATACTCGATGCGCTGAATCTCATCGAAGACCTTTCTATCAAGGAAAACGAAAAGACGGAAGTACGTGCAGACAGCAATGCCGTAACCGTCGATACGGTTATCAAAACCACCTTTGTGGAAGACACGATTTTCACGAGAAAGGTGCGTTCCATTCTCAGCGATGTCATCGATACGAGCGTTATTACCGCCCCTTCCGCTCTCGCAACGGCAGATACGGTACGGGAAGAAGTCGAAAAAGACACGGCGGCTGTACTTCCGCCGATACGGATTCCGAAAGTAACGATGTGCCCCGAAGCACAAGCGCTGTTGAAAAAACGAAACAACGCTCTTATGACGGAAAACCGTCCCGTAAATCCGATTTTCCTCCCCATCATTTTCGACGGGCAGCGACCGACGGAACGACCGTCTATTTCCGTGAAAAAAGAGGAACGGAACCGATATGAGCTGAAACGACGGAAATCGAACATGGAACGCGATCGCGAAATAAATGCGATAGGAGAATACGCCCAAGCCGAATTTATCGTCAATTCTCCCGACAAAGTGCATTACACGCCGGAAATGTTGCCCGACGCCATACGTATGGAACGGGTGAAACGCCGGAAAGAATTTTTGGAAGTGAAAGGCTACGAAATGCCCCGCCTGCGCGAGTTAAACGGAGGTCCCGTAAAATTGAAACATTGGATTTCGGAACTGAACAGCGCCCTGCAAATTTCGCAGATATACATTTCGGAAAACTGGTATCAAGGCGGTGCGAGCAACATCAACCTCATCAGTACGCAGCACTATTCGCTCGACTATAAGGATTACGAAAACGACAAAATACTGTTCGAGAACGATATAGACTGGAAACTGAATATCAGCAACGCACCCGACGATTCGCTGCGCAGCTATGCTTTTAGCGAGGATTTGTTCCGCATCGACAGCAAATTCGGCTACAAGGCATTTTGGAATTTCTACTACTCGGTGAACCTCTCTTTCAAAACGCAATTTTTCAACCTCTACAAAAAAAATACCGAAACCCGTACGGCGTCGTTTCTGTCACCCGGAGAAATGAATCTCAATCTCGGTATGACCCATAATTACAAAAATAAAGAGAAGTCGCTCGAAACTTCGGTATCGCTCTCGCCGCTCGCCTATAATCTGAAAACCTGCATCGACAAGGAAATAGACCCGACCAAATTCGGACTTAAAGAGGGTCAAAAGGTCATGAACAAAATCGGTTCGTCGTTAGAGGCATCGATTAAGTGGGAATTTATGCGACATATGTATCTGAACTCGCGATTCTATTATTTCACATCTTACGAACGGGTGCAAATCGATTTCGAGAATACGCTGAATTTCGTTCTCAACCGCTATTTTTCCACACGAATAGAGCTCAAAATGCGCTACGACGACAGCGTAGCGCCGAATGCAAAAGGGTCATTTCTTCAATTCAAGGAATTGCTGAGCTTTGGACTCTATTTCAGAATATAACGCACTGCCATGAAACGTTTTTCGCTCTTTCTGCTTTTTCTGTCGATTGCTGCCGCAGGTATGGCTGCGCTGAAATTCAAAGTGGAAAATTACGATATGGCGACGGCGCGGAAAGTCATTGACAGCCGCATAGCCGACGGCACATTCGAGCTTATCGAAGGAATCTGGCGCGACAACAAAGGCGCTGTGTACGCCATCGAAAGATTCGTCGATGAGCGTCTGCCGGAGGAGTTTCGCTACCGCGCCATACGGCTGGACGGCAAAGAGGCGGGAATGGTGAAATATTTTTTTGAAATGACGACCATCGACGGCGTGTATCATGCCATGGGCGAAAATCCGTTCGACCGCACTTACGACGAAAAATACATCATCATGACGGGAAACGCCTTTGTATTCTCTCCGTATTCAGCTCTGAACAAGACATTCTACCGAATATATCCCCTGCTCGATTTTTCCGAAAAAGAAGAAGAGGTACACGGAGGCGCAGGCTCCGGATTCGCCTTGACGGAAGACGGCTACATCGCTACCTGCGCACATGTGGTAAGAGGGTACCAACAGTTTCTCATCACGGGCGTAAACAACGATTTCACCCGTTACTACAACGCTCGGGTAGTCGATAGCGACGCCCGCATCGACGTCGCCATTCTCAAAATCGAGGACAGCACGTTTACATCTTTCGGAAAAATACCTTACAGCATACGCGAAAACAATCCTGTCGACGGAGAATTTTGTTTCGCCATCGGGTATCCCGAAATTGAAAACCTCGGTTATTCCCCAAAAATCACCACCGGAATTGTCAGCACGTCATACGACAGCAACCGCCCGCATCGGTTCCAAATGACCGTTCCCGTAGAATCGGGAAACAGCGGCGGTGCCGTATTCGATGCCGACGGAAACATCTTGGGTATGGCTTCTTCAAAATATACCGATCTTTATACCACTCTGTCCGTGCAAACAGCAGACCTGCGGAATTTCATATACAACTGTTCGGAGCTGCAAAATCTGAAAATGACGCCTGCCCCGAAAGGTCGTGAAATGACAAAAATCGTCGAAGCCAACAAACCTTTTTCCGTTCTGATCTTTACTGATTTCGACCCGCGTGCACCGCAAGTCAACCGCACTGCATACCGATTCAAAAAAATAGAGCCTTCGCCGTCGGAAAAAGCCTATGAGCTCTTTCTCGCCGGCAAATACAGCGAAGCCATAGAAGCGGCAAGCGAAGCCTTGAATCAAAATGCAAAAAACTGGTGGGCTTATTATCTTCGCGGAAACTGCTCGAAAGAAATGCAGAATTACCCGAATGCCGTCATCGACTACCGGCAAGCCATTCTATACTGTCCCGACAAAGAAAAAAATGCTTTGTCGGAAATCTATAAACAGAAAGCCATTGCAGAAATATACATGGAACGGTATGAAGATGCTCTTGCCGACATAGACGAAGCGCAGATATTCAACGAGGAAGACCATTCGCAACTGATATTCAAAGGGTTTATACTCTACTGTTTAGGGCGATACGACGAAGCCGTAAAAATTTATGACGAAGCCATAAAATACCCCGAATGCCAAGCCGAAGGCTGCTACTACCGAAGTTTGGCATACGAAGCGCTGGGCGAATCGGAAAAAGCCGAAATCGACTTGCGTGAAGCCGCCCGACTCGGGTATGACCGAGCAAAAACAAAACTGCAACAGCCATAAGGCAGACGCAAGAAACAAACAATATATTTCTTGTGGAACAAGATTCTATTTCCAAACGATATAATTGTTTTTTTTGTGCAAGAACGCTATCTTTGTAACGTTTTTCAAATTCGATGCCATGCGTTTTATCCGTCTTGTTTTATTTCTGCTGTTCGTTTCGTCGCTTTTTCCGACGGAAGCGGCAGCGCAAACGTCCAATCGCAAGCCTGCCCCCCAGACGACCTTTTCGCGCAAAATCATTAATGGAAAGGAGTTTTATCTCTACCGTATCGAGGAAAACGACAACATCAACAGCGTATGTATAAAATTCGAGGTAGAGCCGGAAATCATTTTCCAATACAACCCGGAAACGAAACAACGTGACACCCTGTCGGAAGGACACCTGCTACTCATACCCATACGGTATAAAACGGCGCAAATATCGAATGCCGAAAAGATATTCAACCACATCGTGTCAAGCGGCGAAACGCTCTACTCCCTTTCCATCATATACGGTGTTTCGGTCAATCGCATCATTGCACTCAATCCGGAAGCGGAAGAGGTAATCCACGTGGGCGACACGCTGCGGATTCCGCAAAATGCGGTGGAAGGTCCCCCCATACAGTCGCAAGACGCCTACATCTATCACACCATAGCCGCCGGCGAAACGCTCTACTCCCTCTCCAAACGCTACCGGACGACGGTCGAGAGCATCGTCGACGACAATCCGGGCATCGACCCGCACCACTTGGCGATAGGCGAAGTGATACGCATCGCCTCCAACAATAAAAACATAGAAACAAAGGAGACGCCTGCCTCCCACCCGCAAGCCGTATTTTACTATACGGTAAAGAGCAAAAAGGAAACGCTCGAAAGCGTTGCCCGAAAATTCGGTACGACACCGGAAGAAATCTTGGCGGTAAACAAAGGCAGAAATCTCGTGCAGAAAGGAAACACGGTAGCCATTCCGAAAAAAGAGGAACAGGCGGTAGCGCCGGTCGCCGAAGAGAAGACGGCCGCACCCGCGCATCGTCGGGCAAAACAGGGAGGTACTTACAATGTAGCCGTCATGCTGCCGTTTATGACCGACCGCGAAGCCGATGTGCGCTCGTCGCTCTACACGGAATTTTATGAAGGGTTCCTCCTCGCAGCCGACAGCATGAAGCGCGCCGGTATGTCGCTCCGTATCTACGCACTCGACACACGGGGCAGCCGCGCCGTCGTCGATTCGCTCATCGGCACGCTGGCAAAAAAGAATCTCGACTTGATTATCGGTCCCGTAGAAAACGCCGATATTGCCGCCGTCGCCGCATTCGCCCGTCAGGAAGGCATAAACATGGTGAATCCCTTCGCCGTGAAAAACAATGAAGCCAACCGCAACCCGCACGTCTTCCAATGCAACATTCCGCATGAAAGCCTGTATGCCCGAAGCCGAGAGAAACTGTTTGAAGAAATCGGCGACAAATCGGTCGTTTTCGTCATCGACGACAGCGGAAGCGAAAACAGCAAATCCGACCACATCGACCGCATCAAAACCAAACTGCTGCAAGAGGGCAAAGACTTCGTGGAAATATCGCTCGGGCAAGACCCCTATATGGAAACGTTCGACGAAATGCTGCCCAAAGCCACTGACCTGTTCGTACTCACCAACGCCACCGGTCGGGGCGCCGTAGGCAAAGTGGTGGCTCCGCTCGCCAAGCTGAAAGACGACAAACCACGCCTCAACATTTCGCTCTACGGCTATCCCGAATGGCAAATGTATATAAAGGAATACATCGACCCGTTCTGCCGGCTGAACACCACGATATTTTCACGCTTTTACTCCCTGCCGTCCGATGCAATGGCGGCAAAAGTGCAGGACGCGTTCCTGTCGTGGTTCCGCAAAGATATGCTGCAAGCCAATCCGCAGCACGTATTTTTAGGATATGACACGGGACTGTTTTTCCTGACGGCACTGCAACGGTTCGGCAACGACTTCGAAAACGACATCGAATCGGTCGCCTACTCGGGAATACAGACGTGTTTCCGATTCCGCCGCATCAACAATTGGAGCGGGTTCGACAACGAAGCGATTCTTTTCGTCCACTTCACGCCGACGTTCGACATCACCCGCGAAACGTTGCTCACCGAATAATTCGCCCCCGATGAAACAGCTCCTGCGCCTCTGCCTTGTATTCGCACTCCTGTCGGGGTGCGCCGCCGATATGCAGGCACAACGGAAATACAACTCCTACCGCTCGGTATCGGTAGGCGTCAGAGGCGGAGCCACGTTCTCGAAAGTTACGTTCCGCCCGTCGGTGCGGGAAAAATTCCAGCCCGGTATGAGTATGGGCGTGTCGGTGCGCTACATCGAGGAAAAGTATTTCGGCATCATCGGCGAGGTGAATTTTTCACAATTCGGCTGGAAAGAGGATTTTTCAAGGGAAACAACCGGCGACTATGCTTACAGCCACACGATGAATTACATCACCATACCGTTTCTCTCCCACATCTTTTTCGGCAACGAGCCGATACGGGGATTTCTCAATCTCGGTCCGCAAATCGGCGTCCTATTTTCCGACAAGGTTTCGTCGAGCTTCGACGTGAACGACCTGCCGCCATTCACTGCGGTGCTGCAAGTGCAACAGTATTACGAACCGATAAAATCGAAATTCGACTACGGCATCACCGGCGGCATCGGCATGGAGGTGAAACTGAAACGGCACAGCATCATCGTCGAGGGTCGCTACTACTTCGGGCTTAACGATTTCTTCGAAAACAGCAAGGGAAAAGACGCCTACTTTCAGGCATCTGCCCACCAACAGATTTGGGCGGGCATTTCATACCTCTTTCACATAAAATAATCGGCTTACTTCAACGGGTGAATGCGCGACATTTTGCGGATATGATACCACAATGCCGCCAGCGCGACGATGAAAGCTACCGTATCGGTGATGGGTATGCTCCACCACACGCCGTTCGTTCCGTAAAAGGGCGGCAATATCAGCAGGCAGGGTATCAGGAATAAAAGCTGCCGCGAAAGCGACAGGAAAATGGAAATGCGCGATTTGCCGATAGACTGGAAAAATTGCGTGATGACTATCTGCATACCCACGATGGCAAATGCCGCACTCATGATGCGCAAGCCGTTGCGGGAGATTTCCAGCAGTTCGGGGTCGTCGGTGAAAAGTCCGACGATAACGCTCGGTATCAATTCGTTAAGCAGAAAACCGAAGGTGGTGATGCAGCCGCCCCAGAAGATGCCGTAATGCAGCGTCAGCTTCACGCGGTCGAAGCGGTTGGCGCCGTAGTTGTAGCCGACAATCGGCTGCATGCCCTGCGCCAGTCCCAAGACAATCATCACGAAAAGCGTCATCATGCGATTGACGATGCCGTATGCGCCGATAGCCATATTGCCGCCGTAATCGAGCAGCGACGTGTTGATGATGATGACCACCAGACAGGCGCACGAGTTCATCAGAAAGGGCGACATTCCGATGCTCAGAATCGAAGCGACGATGCGGCGCTGCAACCCAAAGTAGCCGCGCTTGAAATGGATATAGCTGTTGCGGTTGAGGAAGTGCGAGAGCACCCATATCATTCCCGTAAACTGCGCCAGCACGGTAGCGAGCGCAGCTCCCTTTATGCCCCACTTCAAGGTAAAGATGAATATCGGCGCCACGACGATATTGACCGCCACCGTAAGAATGGACGAAAACATCGCCTTGCGGGGGTAGCCGGTGGCACGCATGACATTATTCAACCCGACAAAGAGGTAGGCAATGGGATTGCCGTAAAGTATGATGCGCATGAAGTCGCGGGCATACGGCAGCGTGTCTTCGCTGGCGCCGAAAAAGCGCAGCACGGGGTCGAGAAAAACGAGCGTAACGCACGTGAGCAATACACCGTTGAATGCCAGCAATATGGCAGCATGGTGCAATACCGAGGTCGCCCGCCGGTGGTCTTTCTGCCCCATATATATAGAGGTAATGGTGGCGCTGCCCACTCCTACCAGCGTACAGAAAGCGATAATCAGATTCATCAGCGGAAAGGTTACCGCCAAACCGGCTATCGCCATCGCTCCCACGCCGTGCCCGATGAATATGCTGTCGATGACGTTGTACAACGAAACGACCGTCATCGCTATAATGGCAGGTATGGAGTATTCCAACAGCAATCTCCCGATAGGTGCCGTTCCCAGTCGCTGCGGTGAATTATTGTTTACCATATCCGTTTCCGTTGTGGCGGCAAAGGTACGAAATATTTGTATAGTCGCGCGGTTTTTATTTCCTTTGCAGCGTTAAACAAAATAAATAAAATATGGGGAACTTTCCTGCCGCTGCGCTTTTCGACCTCGACGGCGTCATCGTGGACACCGAACCGCAATACAGTATTTTCTGGGACAAAACGGGTGCGACTTACTTGCACGACACCGACCATTTCGGCATGAAAATCAAGGGCAATACGGTGCGCCAGATTTTCGACCGCCATTTCGCGGGGCACGAGGCATGGCAGCGGGAGATTGCCGCTGCACTGGCGGAATGGGAGCGCCAAATGAAATTTTATCTGATTCCGGGCATTCTCGACTTCTTGTCGGAGCTCCGATCGCTGCATATACGCACGGCGGTCGTTACCAGCTCCGACCAAGCGAAGATACAAAACCTTTGGCGGGCACACCCCGAATTAAAGACATTCTTCGACATCGTGATTACTGCCGACGACATCACCCGCTCGAAGCCCGACCCCGAAGGGTATCTGCTGGCGGCTGCCCGACTGAATGCCGCGCCGGCGCAGTCGGTCGTTTTCGAGGATTCGCGCGCCGGTCTGCAAGCCGCCCGCGCCGGCGGAATGCGCGTAGTGGGGCTGGCAACCACGCTGCCCCGCGACGAGGTGGCGGCGCTTGCCGACTCGGTCATCGAAAATTTTTCGGGCGTGCGGGCACACACGCTCTTCTGCAAATAAACTTTTAGGCGAAAAATCGGTCGCGGCTACCGCGAAAACGAATCGACCGCCTGCCGCAAAACGACAAGGCGGGCAAGGAGATTTTCCAAACGGTCGAGGGGGAGCATATTGGCGCCGTCGGATTTGGCTTTTGCCGGCTCGGGGTGCGTCTCCATGAAAAGCCCGTCGACCCCTACCGCCACGCCGGCACGCGCCACCGTTTCGATGAGCTTCGGCATACCGCCGGTTACCCCCGAAGTCTGGTTGGGCTGTTGCAGCGAATGGGTTACATCGAGCACCACCGGACAGCCGAAACTTTGCATTTCGGGTATGCCGCGATAATCGACCACCAAGTCTTGATAACCGAACGTGGTGCCCCGCTCGGTAAGCATCACGTTTTCATTGCCCGACTCCGTTATTTTTTCGGCGGCAAAGCGCATAGCGCCCGCCGACAGGAATTGTCCTTTTTTGATATTAACCACTTTTCCCGTGCGGGCGGCAGCCAGCAGCAGGTCGGTCTGCCGGCACAGAAATGCCGGAATCTGCAACACATCGACATAAGCGGCTGCCATATCGGCTTCGGCGGCGGTGTGTATATCGGTTACTACCGGCACGTCGAACGTTTCGCGCACCTTGCACAAAATGCGCAGCGCCTTTTCGTCGCCGATGCCGGTAAACGAATCGAGGCGCGAACGGTTGTCTTTTCGGTACGAGCCTTTGAAAATATAGGGAATCTTCATGCGGTCGGTAAGGCTTACTATTTTCTCGGCGATGCGCATCGCCATATCTTCGCCTTCGATGACGCAGGGACCCGCTAGCAGGAAAAAGAGACCCGACTCGGTGTGGTGCAGATTGGATATTCGGGGATACATGAGCGTTATTTTTTACGGTTTATCTGATTAATAATGTGCAGGGTATGGCACGCCACCACGCCGGCGGTTTCGGTGCGCAGGCGGCTGTCGCCCAACGACACGGCGCGGAATCCGCAGTCGGTTGCCAGCGCTATTTCGTCGCGGCTGAAATCGCCCTCCGGACCGATAAGCACCAACGCATCGCGACCCGCTTCGTAAAGCTGCGCCAGCGGCACGCGCTCGCCCTCCTGACAATGGGCGATAAATTTGTCGCCGGAGAATGGCTGTCGGACGAAACGGTCGAAATCGGTCATTTCGTCGAGTTGCGGGCAGACTGCTTTAAGCGACTGCTTCATGGCGGAAATCACGATTTTGCGCAGACGGTCGCTTTTCATCTCGCGCCGCTCGGAATAGCGGCAGCGCAACGGCGTTATGGCGTCGATGCCTATCTCGGTGCATTTTTCGGCAAACCACTCCATGCGGTCGAGGTTCTTCGTGGGCGCTATCGCCACGTGCAGACGGAAGCCCCACGCGGGCGGCGCGGGTATCGTCTCCACAATATCCACCGCGCAGTGCTTCGGGTGCGCCGACACGATTACCGCCCGATAGAACGTACCGGCTCCGTCGGCGAGCATCAGTTCGTCGCCCTCGACCTGCCGCAGCACTTTGACGCAGTGATGCGACTCTTCTTCGGGCAGCTCCCGCACCGAAACAATATTCGGAGTGTAAAAAATATTCATTGTCAGCCTTTGTAACAACGTTGCAAATATAACGAGATTTCACAAAAAAACGGCAAAACGGCGGAGAGATTGTTTCCGCGTTTTGCCGCCGGCGTTTTTCAGGGTAAATATAAGTTCAGGTTACTTCATCATATCGACAATGCGGGCAACCTCCTTGTCGGCTGTGGCTGCACTGCCGCCGCGTATGGCAACGCCCTGCCGTACATCGGCACGCGGACAGGCTTTTTTGAGGTCTTCCACGCTATGCCCGAATCCGCTGCCCTCGTGGGTGCTGAATGGGATTATCTTTTTTCCGGAAAAATCGTATGACTCCAAAAAGGTGAACACCGCCATGGGCATCGTGCCCCACCAGTTGGGATAACCCAGAAAAACAGTGTCGTACTGCTCCATATTCTCTATTTCGGCGGTAAGACGGGGACGGGCTTTCCGGCGCTGCTCCTCCTGCGCTTTTTCGGTGGTCGCATAGTAACCGGCGGGGTAAGGTTCCACCGTCTCGATATGGAACAAGTTTCCATGCGTAAGTGCCTCTATTTTACCGGCTATAACTTCGGTATTTCCGATAGAACGCATTTCAAGCCGTCCATTCACGTAAGTTTCGCCTTTCAGCGAGAAATAGGCTATTAAAATTTTATTCATATATCATTATTTCAAATGATTAGATAGCTACTTTTTTCAATTACAAATCGACGATTCCAGTGCTTTCTGCGCCGCCATACCGAACACCGAAAGGAACACAAGCCGACGGTCGAAAAAAAATCCGTTTCATATTTTCACGACACAAAAGTAACATTTTAACGACGAACAAAAATATCCGAATTACGGTTTAATATACCTTTTTTACCTATAAGAAAACAAGTCGATAAAAAAATCCGGTATTGTATTTGAATGTATTCCGAAAAATTTATCTACCTTTGCAGGTTGAAAAATTATGCCGCACAATCGTCCGTAAAACGACAGCGGGCAAAACAATGAAATAAATACGGAATACAGGCAAAAACCTGTACAGAACAGAAAACGATATGATAAAAATCACTTTTCCCGATCAATCGGTCAAGGAGTTTGCCGCCGGCACCACGCCGTTGCAGATAGCCGAAAGCATCAGTCCGCGACTGGCGCAAGAAGTGTTGGCAGCCAAAATCAACGAACAGGAATGGGACCTCTCCCGCCCTATCAACGAAGATGCCGCCATACACCTTTACAAGTGGGACGACGCCGAAGGCAAACACGCCTTTTGGCATAGCTCGGCGCACCTGCTGGCAGAAGCGTTGCAGGAACTCTATCCGAATATAAAATTCGGTATCGGTCCTGCCATAGAAAACGGATTCTATTACGATGTCGATTGCGGCGAGACCGTTATCAAAGAAAGCGACTTTCCGACCATCGAAGCAAAAATGCTCGAATTGTCGGCACGCAAAGAAGCCATCGTGCGGAAAAACATCACGAAAGCCGATGCCTTGAAAATGTTCGGCGACCGGAACGAAACATATAAAGTGGAGCTTATCAACGACCTCGACGACGGTACCATAACCACCTATACGCAAGGTGCATTCACCGACCTGTGCCGTGGTCCGCACCTGCCCGACACCGCCCCTATCAAAGCGGTGAAAATATTGTCGCTGGCAGGCGCATACTGGCGCGGCGACGAAAAGCGCCCCCAACTCACCCGCATCTACGCCATTTCGTTCCCGAAGAAAAAGATGCTCGACGACTATCTGGCACTGCTCGAAGAGGCAAAGAAGCGCGACCACCGCAAAATCGGAAAAGAGATGGAGCTGTTCGCTTTCTCCGATACGGTGGGCAAAGGTCTGCCCTTGTGGCTGCCCAAAGGCACGGAGCTGCGGCTGCGGCTGCAATCGTTCCTGCGCCGCATACAGGCACGCTACGACTATCAGGAAGTCATCACGCCGCCTATCGGAAACAAACTGCTGTACATCACTTCGGGACACTACGCCAAATACGGGAAGGATTCGTTCCAGCCCATACACACGCCCGAAGAGGGTGAGGAATACTTCCTCAAACCGATGAACTGCCCGCACCACTGCATGATATACAAAAACTCGCCCCGCTCGTACAAAGACCTGCCCTTGCGGCTTGCCGAGTTCGGCACCGTGTGCCGCTACGAACAGAGCGGCGAGCTGCACGGACTGACCCGTGTGCGCAGTTTCACACAGGACGACGCCCACATATTCTGCCGCCCCGATCAGGTGAAAGAGGAATTTTTGCGGGTGATGGACATCATCTCCATCGTGTTCCGCTCGATGAATTTCGAGAATTTCGAAGCACAGATTTCGCTGCGCGACAAAGTGAACCGCGAAAAATACATCGGCAGCGAAGAAAACTGGGAAAAGGCAGAACAAGCCATTATCGAAGCGTGTGAAGAAAAAGGATTGAAAGCCAAAATCGAATACGGCGAAGCCGCTTTCTACGGTCCGAAACTCGACTTCATGGTGAAAGACGCCATAGGCCGCCGCTGGCAGCTCGGTACGATACAGGTCGATTACAACCTGCCCGAGCGCTTCGACCTCGAATACACCGGCAGCGACAACCAGAAACACCGTCCGGTGATGATACACCGTGCGCCGTTCGGTTCGATGGAGCGTTTCGTCGCCGTGCTCATAGAGCACACCGCCGGAAAATTCCCCCTGTGGCTTACCCCCGAGCAGGCTGTCATCATACCTATCAGCGAGAAATTCAACGACTACGCCCACGCCGTCGCCAAAGAACTCCGCCGGAAAGATATTCGCGCCTCTATCGACGACCGCAACGAAAAAATCGGACGCAAAATACGCGACAACGAGTTGAAAAAAATACCTTATTTGCTCATTGTCGGCGAGAAAGAAGCAGAAAATAATGAAGTTTCTGTAAGAAAACAGGGCGAAGGTGATAAAGGTTCGATGAAAATTACTACCTTTGCCGAGATTCTCACCCAAGAGGTGGAGAGCATGATAAACCAATGGTAATTGAATGGAGAACAACAACGACTCAGGAAACAACAGTCAGCGCAACTTTCCGCCGAAAAAAGAGAGCGGAAAAGACCAGTATTTCGTAAATGAACGAATACGCGCCCGCGAGGTGCGTCTGGTAGGCGATAATGTGGAACAAGGCATTTACAGCCTGCGCGATGCGTTGCAGATAGCCGAACAACAGGAACTCGATCTGGTCGAAATTTCTCCTAACGCCGTACCGCCGGTATGCCGCGTTATCGATTACCAGAAATTTCTTTATCAGCAGAAAAAGCGGCTCAAAGAGCAAAAAGCCAAATCGACGAAAGTCGTCATCAAGGAAATCCGTTTCGGACCTCAAACCGACGACCACGATTACAACTTCAAGCTCAAACACGCCAAAGGCTTCCTCGAAGAAGGCGCCAAAGTGAAGGCTTACGTATTCTTCAAAGGACGCTCGATACTCTTCAAGGAACAGGGCGAAGTGCTCCTGCTGCGGTTTGCCAACGACCTCGAAGATTATGGAAAAGTGGAACAGATGCCGCTGCTCGAAGGCAAGCGCATGATTATCGTGCTCACGCCGAAGAAAAAATAAAACGAACACTTAATTTTATATACACATTAAAAAACAAACAAAATGCCGAAGATGAAAACTAATTCCGGTGCCAAAAAGAGGTTCGCCCTTACCGGAACAGGAAAAATCAAAAGAAAACACGCTTTCAAAAGTCATATCCTGACGAAGAAAACGAAAAAACAAAAAAGAAACCTGACGCACTTCGCTCTTATCGACCGTGCCGATAAGAAAAACGTAAGAGCCTTGCTGGCACTGAGATAAGCGCGTCATCACTTTTATTTTTTCGGATTCGTAAAAAAGCGATTTTCCAACAAAAGCAGTATTAACCGAATGATTTAGCCCGAAGTTCTTCCGAAGAAGACGCTAACATTCAAAAAAGAAAAAATTATGCCAAGATCAGTCAATCACGTTGCTTCAAGAGCAAGAAGAAAAAAAATTCTGAAACTTACACGCGGTTACATCGGTGCCCGTAAAAATGTCTGGACTGTTGCCAAAAACACTTGGGAAAAAGGTCTGACCTATGCTTACCGCGACCGGAAAGCGAAAAAACGCAATTTCCGCGCCCTGTGGATTCAGCGTATCAACGCCGCCGCCCGTCTCGAAGGCTTCTCCTACTCGAAACTCATGGGTGCGCTCCACAAAGCAGGCATCGAAATCAACCGGAAAGTTCTTGCCGATTTGGCGATGAACAATCCCGAAGCATTCCGCGCCATCGTACTCCAAGCCAAGAACGCTTAAACGATACGTTCGGAAACGGACAAAAAAGAGGCGAACATTGTTGTTCGCCTCTTTTTGTTTTTATCGGAGAAAGCCCGCCGGCATCAATCGAGCCGGACAATATCTTCGGTGCAGGTCGTGAGTTTCTCCATACCGTCGGCGGTTACGAGGAAGGTGTTTTCCACGCCCACCGCACCGATTTCGGGCAGCACGAATTTCGGTTCCAACGCAATGACCATGCCCTCTTGCAGCACGTCGCGCGAACGTGGGGCAATCACGGGCAGCTCGTTTACTTCGATGCCCACGCCGTGCCCTATGAATCCGGCTTTCTGGCGATGCCCCATGAAATACTCTTCCACGTGCTCCTCTTTGGCTATTTCGGCAGCCCAATGGTACAGGTCGGCAGCCGCCACGCCCGGACGCGCCATCGCGGCAACAGCCTCCTGTATGCGTATCGAAACGCCGTGCACCCGCCGCGCCTTGTCGGGAACACTGCCCACCGAAAACACGCGGGAAAGGTCGGACATATATCCGGTGAAATTGCCGTTCATATCGACCATAACCGTTTGTCCGCGACGTATCGCCGTGCCGTTGCAGCTCACCGGCAGCGAGGTATCAAGACCGGCTCCGCCCATGGCAAAATCGTAGGGCGAAGGGTTGTCGGCATTCTCGCCCACCAGCACATTTCCCATATATATTTCCATATTGTGTCCGAAGATGCGGAAAATACCCAGCGAGCCGTGCTGGCGCGCCGCGTGTTCGAGTTCTATGGCAAATTCTATATCGGTCATGCCTTCGGCATAATATTTCGGTATGCGCCGGTACATCGTATCGTGCATGGCTGCCGACTGCCGGATTTTGGCTATTTCATACGGAGTCTTCACGGCACGCACCTGCCGGATAAGCGACGTACCTTCGCCCGAAACCTTGCTGTCGGGAAAGATTGCCGCCAAACGATTGTATTCGTTGAAAGAGAGCGTATCGCCTTCGAGCAGGAGGCACGACGGCATAGCCACGCCGCGCGAGCGCAGCTCTTCGGCAATTTGTTCCGGTTTGCGGATATAGACGACATTGTCGCCTTTCAGTCCCACCGGACGCCGCACAAAGCAGAGCATTTCGCCTTCGACCGGTATGTAGGCATAGCCGCAGAATACCCGTCCGGCAACATAGTAAAGGTCGGCATTATCGACCAACAACAGGGCATCGGCTTTTGCATTCCGCAAGGCAGTCTGTATTTTCTGCCGGCGCAAATCCGATTCCGGTTTGAACATTTCGCTATACATCGTATAAAGTTTTTATAGACAATTCAAACATTTTTCGAGCTGCATACTGCGCGAACCCTTTATCAATACGGTGCTGTCGGAAAGGGGATTGGCTTGCAGGTATGCCACCAGCGCATCGGTATCGGGGAAACAGGTGAACGCATCGCCAGCCGCCGAAAATTCTTTTCCCGCCAACAGCACGCGCACATCGCGGACATCGTGCAGCCGCGCAACGATTTTCCGATGCTCCTCCCGACTGTCGGCGCCCAACTCGCCCATATCGCCCAAAATCACGACTTTGTGCGGCAGCGTCATGGCAAAGAAATTGTCGAGGGCTGCCGTCATACTCGTGGGATTGGCATTGTAGGCATCGACTATCAGCGTGTTGCGTTCGGTCTTCATCAGCTGCGAGCGGCGATTCTGCGGTTCATAGGCTGCGATAGCCGCCGCGATTTTCTCCTGCGGTACGCCGAAATACAGCGCAATAGTTGCTGCGGCAAGGGCATTGTAAAGGTTATATCCGCCGATAAGGTGCGTATCGACGACGGAAGTGTGTCCGTTGTGGGTAAAAGTGAACGAGAGATAAGGCGAGCACGCCGTGAGCCGACCGGAAACGAACTGCCCCTCCGTCGTCCCGTACGTAATCGTTTCCAACCCCTGCACCCGGGCAGCCAGATGCGCATTCTCGCCGTGCAAAAACACTTTTCCGCCCCGACGACGAAGAAAGTCGTAAAGCTCGCACTTGGTCGCCACCACGCCCTCGAAAGAGCCGAAACCCTGCAAATGGGCTTTGCCTACGTTGGTGATGATGCCGTAATCAGGTTCGGCAATATCGACCAGCTCCCGAATGTCGCCCGGGTGGCTGGCGCCCATCTCCACGACGGCGATGCGGTGCGACGCACGGAGGCGCAACAGCGTAAGAGGCACTCCGATAGCGTTGTTCAAATTCCCTTCCGTCGCCAGTATGTCGTAGGTGGTGGCAAGGCAGGCGGCAGTAAGTTCTTTCGTGGTGGTCTTGCCGTTGGTGCCGGTAATGGCGATGACAGGCAAGCCCAACGTGCGCCGGTGAAAACGCGCCAGTTCCTGCAACGCGCGCAAGACGTTATCGACCAAGAGGTAACGGTCGTCTTTCACCACCGAGGCGTCATCGACTACGGCGTATGCCGAGCCGGCTTCCAGCGCCTGCGCAGCAAAGCGGTTGCCATCGAACGTCGCTCCCCGCAGAGCGAAAAACAACGAGCCTTGCGGGCAATTCCGGCTGTCGGTCGTTACGACCGTACAGCGTTTGTAAATATCGTACAGTGATTCTATCGTTGTCATCGTCGTATTTTTTACCGGCGCAAAAATACAGACTTTTATTGGGTTGAATCGTTTTCCTTCAAAATTTTTTCAACTATTTTTCTTTTTCTCAAAATGCCTGCCGATACGGCATAAAATTCCATTCCGGAAGTCATTCGCGAAAATCTTTCAAAGCGACCTGCAACTGCTGACGGCAAAGGTGTATGCGACTTTTCACCGTGCCCAACGGAATACCTATCTTTTCGGAAATTTCCTGATATTTGTAGCCCGACAAATAAAGTTTGAACGGAATTTTATATTCCTTGTCGAGCGCATCGACAGCACACCGTATATCGTACATGTCGCAGCAGGTATCGTAACGCGCTTTTACAGGAGCCTCCTCCATACCGCTCCTTATCCGGTTCAACTCGTCCGGCTCCATGCAGCAGCTCCGGCAGGAATGCAGACTCTGATTGAGAAACAAATTGCGCATAATGGTATAGAGCCACCCCGAAATATTTTTCGCTTCGGTATAGGTCTTATAGCTGCCGAGCGCTTTCAGCGAAGTCGATTGCAGCAAATCCTGCGCATCATCGTAATTCTGCGTCAAACGATACGCCCATTTATACATTTCCTTTCGATTGGCAAGCAAATAATCAATCATTTCCTGTTCTTCCATCAAACTATCGGCTCTACCTCCTTTGATTAAAGTTTATTTATAAAGAACCGCCGAATCGGTAAATAGTTTTGAAAAAGATTATATTTTTATTTTTCTTAACGAAAACAGTTAGATTTTACCTTTTTAATACCCGAATTGCCCGCCGTTTATCTCTACGGTTTATCGGAGGCGGAGGCACGGTCACTCTCCCACGCAGCTATCGCCCGACTTACCGAACCGTATTCCTGCAATCTCTTCCGAGCCGTTTCATACGGCAGCCCCGTAGAGTCCATAATCATGCGCGTGCCCCGGTCCAACAGTTTTTCGTTGGCGAGCTGCATGTGCACCATACGGTTGTCGACGACGCGCCCCAAGCCTATCATCGTGGCGGTGGAAATCATATTGAGCACCATTTTCTGTGCCGTACCTGCTTTCATGCGGGTGCTGCCCGTTACGAACTCGGCGCCGGTAATCACCTCGATGGGAATATCGGCAGTCTGTGCCACCGGCGAATCGGGATTGCAGGTAATCGACGCCGTCAGTATTCCGGCGTCCCGACAGCGCCTCAACGCCCCGATGACATAGGGTGTCGTGCCCGATGCGGCAATTCCCACGACCGTATCGAGCGGCGAAAGGTCGTGGGCTAAAAGCTCCTGCCAACCGGCATCTTCGGCATCTTCGGCTCTCTCGACAGAGCAGCGCAAGGCGGCTTCGCCGCCGGCTATCAATCCGATGACTACCCCTTGCGGCATTCCGTAAGTGGGCGGTATCTCCGAAGCATCGAGCACGCCCAGTCGTCCGCTCGTGCCGGCGCCTATATAAAAGAGGCGTCCGCCCTGCCGCATACGGGGAACCAACCGCTCCACCAACTCGGCAATACGGGGTATGGCTTGCGACACGGCATCGGCGACCTTACGGTCTTCGGCATTGATGCCGGCAAGCAATTCGCGCACCGGCATCGTTTCGAGGTGCCGGTACGGCGAGGGCGTTTCTGTTATTTTTCGGAATCCGGACATAAAGAAAACATCACTCTGCGATACGCTCGGAATGATAGCGCGCCAACCCTTCCATCGGCGAAAGCAAGATGCGCCCCATGTTTATCGACAAGCCGGCTGCCACCTCCTGCAACAACTCGCTGTAATGGTAGGCGACAGAGCCGATGAAATGCACGGGCATTTCGGCAACGGGATAGCCGAGTATGTTCCGGCGGAAAAAGGCTTCAAACCGCCTTTTCGCCAACGCGCGGACATAATCGTTGTCGAGGTGTTCTTTCACAAAATAGGAAAATTGCGCGATATAGCGATTCGGCAGCGGTCGGCGGTATATCGCCTCCAACACGTTGTCGCGCGACAGGTGATAGCGCGAAAAGAAAGCATCGGCTATTTCGTCGGGCAAAAGACCTTTCAAGGCATCTGCCAGCAAATTTTTCCCTAAGTCGCTCCCGCTACCCTCATCGCCCAAAATGAATCCCAGCGAAGGAACTTGCGAAATGATGGTCTTGCCGTCGTACACGCCTGAATTGGAACCGGTACCGAGAATGCAGACGATGCCCTGCTCCTCGCCACACAATGCCCGCGCCGCACCCATCAAGTCGCTATCGACCTCCACCGTGTCGGGTCCGACGACGCGATGCAGCTGCACGCAAAGATTTTGCGTATTGTGCGCGCCCGTGCAGCCGGCGCCGTAGAAATAGACTTCCGTTATACATTCGATGGGCAGCTCCACCAACACTTCCCGTTTGAGAATATGGCGGATTTCCTCCTCACTCAGAAAATAGGGATTAAGCCCCGACGTGCGAAACGTGCGCACGATACCGTTCTTATCGATGAGCGCCCACTCGGTCTTGGACGAACCGCTATCGGCTATCAGTATCATATCGTAAAATTTGAATGTTTGCGCAAGGTAACAATTTTTTTGCAATTATAACGTCCCGAACAAAAATTTTTCAACGGAGAAAGCAGCGTCGATATTTTTATATAAAATATTGATTACAAATATTTTATTAAAATAGTCGTTTCTTCTACACGATATTCGGTTTTCGGGAATGCCCGACAGAGAGCAGCATCAAGCCGGCGAATGTTATCAATCCGTTGAGTATCAGAAGTTCGTATCCGAGCCGGTAATCGTATGCTGCCGTGAGCCACGACTGCAAGGCGTAGCACAGGAACGGCGAAAGCACTGCCACAAAAGGAATATAACGGTCGCGTGGAATGCCCCGCATGAAAAGTCCGTAGGCAAACAGTCCGAGCAGCGGACCATAGGTGTAGCCGGCAATCGTGTAAATGGCGTCGATGACGCTCGTATCGTTGAGCATTTCGATAACGCACATGATACACACGAAGAGTATGCAGACGGCTATATGCACGCCTTTGCGCACCTGCACCGCCCTTTTCCCGCTCCACCTGCCGATGTCGAGCATATCGACGCACACGGAAGTCGTCAGGGCGGTAAGCGCCGAGTCGGCGCTCGAAAAAGCAGCCGCCACGATGCCGATACTGAACAGCAGCAACACGCCGAATCCCAAATAGCCGGTGGCTATCATCGGCAGGAGTTCGTCGGTCTTCGCCGGAATGGCGATACCCTCCTGTCCGGCAAAAACAATCAACAGAATGCCCAACACCAGAAACAGCAGATTGACGGGAATGAACGCCGCTCCATATATATACATATTTTTCTGCGCTTCCCGCAGCGAGCGGATAGAGAGGTTTTTCTGCATGATATCTTGGTCGAGTCCCGACATGACTATCGTAATGAATATGCCGCTGAAAAACTGTTTGAAGAAATTCTGCGTCGAGCGCCAGTCGTCGAAAATGAAAATCCTGTCGTGCCCGCTTTGCCGCACCATATCGACGGCATCGGACACACTCAGGTGCATACGAGCGGTAACCTGTACGAGGATAAGAACGAGGGCGCCGACCATGAAGAGCGTTTGCAGCGCGTCCGTGCGTACAATCGTGCGCATTCCGCTGCGACGCGAATAGAGCCAGATGAGCAGCACCACCGTCGAGGCGGTGAGCCAGAACGGAACGTTCCACCCCGCCAGCACGATGCTTTGCAGTATCAGCACCACGATATAAAGGCGGGCGGCGGCGCCTATGATTTTGGAAATGATGAAGAATGCGGCGCCCGTCTTGTAAGCGCGGTTGCCGAAACGTTTTCCGAGATAGGTGTATATGGAAATCAGATTCAACCGGTAATAGAGCGGCAGCAACAATTTGGCTATCACGATGTAGCCGACAAAGAAGCCGAGCACCGTCTGCATATAGGTCATGTCGATGGTGAGCGGCATACCCGGCACGGAGACGAATGTTACCCCCGAAATGGAAGTGCCCACCATGCCGATAGCGACTAACCACCACGGCGACGATTTTCCCGCCAAGAAAAAATTGCTGTTGCTGTTGTCGTCGGATTTTCCCCGCGAAAAGCGACCGATGAGCAGCAGCACGGCGAAATATGCCACCAAGATAATCAACAAAAGTATTCCGCTGTCCATATCGAATCGGGTTTATCGCTATCGCAA
>CANQDQ010000013.1 GCA_947593515.1 uncultured Bacteroidales bacterium
TTTTGCAAATTCTCTTGTTGCGCGGCGATATGTCGGGCAATGCCCGCGTCATTGCTTTGAGCGATAGCGGAATAGGGACACATCGCACTCGCCGTCGCGGCAAAAAGCAGGGTGGCAGCTATTTTGTTTTTCATTAGTGTAGGCATAAATTTTTCAAAGGTAATTATTTTTTATGGAATATTTACTCTCTGCCGGCAAGAGTTTTTGCATCGGGTCAGCACAAAGTTTCATTGCGGCTCAAAAATCGACGTGAAAATTAAGGGATTAAACACCGCAGAAAAGCGACATTCGTGTGTCATGTACGCGGAAAAATGGCGGTGTGGATTCTTTGGGAAATAGCATTTTTTATTCAATATACAATGCGTATTGAACAAAAATCGGATTTTTTGTTCAGTATAGCGACGATAATGAATATTTTTCGACACGCCTGTTCGGGCGGCGGGGAAATGCGTTTGGGGCTTGCGAAACGTTCGGACGCCTTGTCGTGTCGAATAATTTACGAAAATTTGCAAGCTACCCTACAAGAGTGTTTGCAGGAACGATATTTTTCGTATCTTTGTGGCGATACGGGGAACGGCGGTTCTCCGCAACCTATTGATTCGTAAAGCGTTTCGTTTTATCCTAGTTCTGAAATTTCGCCAAAGTTTTGCATACAAGGATAGACAGTGCAAACGCTCATGCAGCCGATATGCGCCGTGAGGTGTTCATATATGGCAGGCGTGGGGTAGCTGTTTATTTGTATGCGGGTGTTTGGCGATACCTCAGAACTGATAAACGGAAATTGTTCCCACGCTTTATTGTATTATGCTTATTATTAACGCCTTGTCGGGGAACAGCGGGCATAAAATTTTTGAAACATGAAAAAACAGTATGGTTTTTGTCGCACGGCGCTGCTGCTGTGCGCGTGGCTGTTCTCCTCTGCCGTATGGGCAGATGACTTTGTGGTAGACGGCATCTATTACAACATTCTTTCGTCAGACGACAAGACGGTCGAGGTTACGTATAAATCCCCTTCTGGGTGCAGCTATTCGGACGATTTAATTATTTCTGAAACAGTAACGTATGAGGGAACGGAATATCGAATTACTGCTATTGGCGACTACGCTTTTATGGGTTGCACGGAATTGACGTCAGTAATAATATCCAAGAGTGTTACATCTATTGGCATCTATGCTTTTCTGAATTGTTGGGGATTGACATCGATAACTATACCGGAGAGTGTTGCGACTATCGGCGACTATGCTTTTGAGTTGTGTAGTGGATTGACATCAATAACAATGCCCGAGAGCGTTACTACTATCGGCAATTATGCTTTTGAGAATTGTCGAGGTTTGACAGAGATAACGATACCCAATAGTGTTACTACTATTGGCAATGAGGCTTTTCTCAATTGTGAAAACTTAAAGAATTTACGGATAGAAGACGGTTCGGAAACATTGACAATTAATACATCATCTACCTCGACGCCGTTTGACGGTTGTCCATTGGATATAGTATATCTTGGACGGAATATCTCTTATAGCAATTCTTATTCCCCATTTAGAAATAATACTTTTGTTTCATTGACTATTGGCAGCCAAGTTACGACTATCGGCACCCAAGCTTTTTCCCATTGTACGGGCTTGACGGCGATAACAATACCTAATAACGTTACGACTATTGACTACAATGCTTTTTCCCATTGTACGGGGTTAAAGAATTTACGAATAGAGGACGGAGAGGAAACATTGACAAGTATTTGGGCATTTGAAAATTGTCCATTGGATACAGTATATCTGGGGCGAAATATCTCTTATCCCTATGGCGATTCTCCGTTCAAGAATAAAACAAGTCTTGTTTCATTGACCATCGGTAATCGAGTTACAATTATCGACAAAAGCGAATTTGAAGGTTGCTTGGACTTGAAGTCGGTAACGATACCTGAGGGTGTTATCTATATCGGCAATGATGCTTTTTGGGGTTGTGAGAGTTTGAAAGAGGTTTGTTTTAATGCCGATTCCTGTATAATATGTACCGGTTTCTCTTATTGTAAATCATTGGAAACATTATATATCGGAGCGAATGTAAAACAAATACCCTATAATGCCTTTTCCGGTTGCACGGGCTTGACATCAGTAATGATACCCGATAGCGTTACGACTATCAGTTTCTTGGCTTTTTCCGGCTGTACGGGTCTGAAATCGGTAACGATCGGCAATAGTGTTACCGTTATCGGTAGCAGTGCTTTTGAGGGATGCAGGAATTTGAAGAATTTGCGGATAGAGGACGGTACTGAAATATTGGAGTTAAGAACATCATCTACCTCGACGCCGTTTGACGATTGTCCATTGGATACAGTGTATTTGGGACGGAATATGGATTTTAGTTACGAAAGTGAAAACTATACTTATTATAACTCGCCGTTCAAGGATAAAGCAAACCTCGTTTCATTGACTATCGGCAATAAAGTTACGACTATCGACAACAATGTTTTTTCGGGTTGTAGCGGCTTAAAAATTTTGCGGATAGAGGACGGTTCGGAATCATTGGCGTTAAACGCAACATCTTCCTCGACACCGTTTGAAAATTGCCCATTGAATATAGTATATTTGGGACGAAATATCGATTATAGCTACAAAAGTGGAAATGATACTTATTATAATTCACCATTCTGGGGTAAAACAAATCTTGTTTCATTGACCATTGGCAACCAAGTTACAACTATTGACTATAATGCTTTTTCTTATACAGGCTTAAAGAATTTATTGATAGAAGATGGCTCAGAAGTATTAGAATTTAGTACAATATCAAGGTATGGATTCTCACCTTATTATTCACCATTTGAAAATTGTCCATTGGATACAGTGTATATAGGACGGGATATTTTTTATAATAATGCTTCTCCATTTGAAAATAAAAAACTTGCTTCATTGACCATTGGCAACCAAGTTACCACTATCAGTGCATGGGAATTTGCTTACACGGGATTGAAATCGATAACAATACCTAATAGCGTTACTTCTATTGGCAGCGCGGCTTTTTACGATTGCCGCGATTTGACATCAGTAACGATAGGTGAAGGTGTTACGACTATCTGGAACGGGGCTTTTTACTTTTGTAGTAAATTGGAAAGATTCGATGGAAAATTTGCAACAGACGATCATCGCTGCCTTATTGTAAACGATACCTTGATAGCCTTTGCTCCGAGCGGATTATCCTCTTATATTATATCCGACGGTGTTACCGTTATCGACGGAGGAATTTTTGATAGTTTGGAGTTGACGTTGACATCGATAGTGATACCCAAAAGCGTTACGACTATTGGAAACTATGCTTTTAGATGTAGGGGGTTGACATCAATAACTGCCTATAATCCGATACCTGTAAATTTAGTGAACGAATATGGATATATTACTGTCTTCGAGGAGGTGGATTGTGCCAACTGCACGCTCTATGTACCTGCCGAATCGGTAGAATTGTATAAAGTCGCCGAAGGGTGGAAGGAGTTCGGAACGATATTACCGATAGACGAATCCTCCGCCATTACGGAAATACGACAAGACAACGCCGACGGACACATAACGGTGTATAACCTGCAAGGCGTATTGGTACTCGAAACCGATGATGCCGCCGACCTCAAAACGTTACAGAACGGCGCGTATATCGTGAACGGCAAGAAGATGATAATCGTCCGATAAAAATATATTACTGTGAAAGACAATAGAATGAAAAGAGAATTTCCTGAATAGATAATCTTGGACGCGCCGCCCTGCCATGTGAATGGCGGGGCGGCAATTTTTTATATTCGTTTGAAATATCCGACTTCGCAGGTCGGACGGAAACACGTCAAGAAAGGGAAATTTCTTGTTCCGCCGCATTTTATTTCCGTCAAAATAATCCATTTCAAAAAAACGAATTCTGCAAAATAAGATGATTCGCAAGCGTGATTTTTGCAAAATAAGATGTTTTGAAACCGCTATTTTGCAAAATAAGATGATTTACGAACATGATTTCTGCAAAATAAGATGATTCGCGAGTGCGATTTTTGCAAAATAAGATGATTATTCGGATTGTTTTTTATATTTTTGTGCGGTAAAAAGAATACTTATGATAGATAAACGCACTCTTGAAATCGTCCTTTCCGAGCAAAAAGAGGAATTGGTACGCAAAGCCCGAACCCGCCGATGCGTGAGAAAAGAAGAATCGCTGGTGAATCTCGACAGCAATATGGCGCAAGTAGTCATAGGAATGCGTCGCAGCGGCAAATCCACGCTCTGTTTCAACGTATTGCATAATGCCGGAGTGAAATATGCGTATGTGAATTTCGATGACGAACGGTTTCTGAATCTGAAAACGGACGATCTCGATTCCGTACTCGAAACGTTGTATAAAATCAATGACGGGTCGTTTACGCACTTGTTTTTAGACGAAGTGCAGAACGTCGATGGTTGGCATCTGTTTGTCAATAGATTGCTTCGACAAGGTTTGCGGGTGATAGTTACCGGCTCCAATGCCAAGTTGCTCAGCAGTGAATTGGCGACCTATCTTACCGGTCGTCATACGGCTATCGAGTTGTTTCCGTTTTCTTTCGAGGAGTATTGCCGGTATAAAAATGTCGATACGACGATTCTTACCACGCAGGCAGAGGCTGTCCGCCGGGCAGCGTTCGATGATTATTTGAGACAGGGCGGTTTCCCGGAATTGTTGCAAGGAGCGGATAAGCGGCAATATGTCAGTCAATTGATCGACGGAATACTTGCGCGGGATATTCGGCAACGTCATAATGTTCGCTATTTTGCTGCATTTGAACGGTTGGCGTATCATTTGATGAATATCGCTCCGACGGTTCCGGATTCGGAAGATTTGACGAAAATTTTCGGTTTCAAGTCGCTCCAAACGACTCACAATTATATCAAATACCTGAAACAAGCCTATTTGTTTATCGGACTCAACAGGTATTCTCCCAAAAGCCGGCAGCGCATAACGGGCGAAAAAATATATGCCGTCGATGTGGCGATTATGGATAATCGTCCCGATGCTTTTTGCGGAATCAATCTCGGTTGGCGATTGGAAACAATTGTCTATGTGGAATTGCGCCGACGTGCAAAAGCGACGGGTTGCGATGTGTATTATTATAAAAAAAACACGAGAGCCAAAGAGGTGGATTTCCTCCTTTGCAAAGGGAACAAGGTGTTGCAGATGTATCAGGTGGCGTATGACATATCTGCCGAGAAAACGCGGAAACGCGAGTTCGATTCGCTTGTTCAAGCCTCGAAGGCGACCCGCTGCACCGAATTGTATCTGATAACGGACTATGAACGCGGGACGGTTGAATATGACGGTGTTGCGATTCGCATTATTCCTGCTTATGAATGGCTGTTGGGTAGGGTAGATTGATATTTTCCCGCAGGGAGGAAAGAATCGCGCTCTTTGGGCGAAATGTTTTGAGGTGTGCGGTTTTTGTTGTACTTTTGTTTACGAAGAAAAAATCTCGCTATGGAAAAGTGCGTCATTGTGGTAGCCGGCGGCAAGGGTCTGCGTATGGGGAGCGACGTGCCGAAACAGTTTCTCCCGATAGGTGGGCGTCCCGTGCTTATGCGCACGTTGGAGGCGTTTTACCGCTACGACCCGCAGATGCTTCTCGTACTGGCGCTGCCCGACAGCCATAAGGCGTATTGGCAGGCGTTGTGCGGGCAGTATGCGTTTGCGCTGCCGCATCGGGTCGTCTCGGGCGGTGCTGCACGCTTCCATTCCGTGCGGAACGGATTGCAGGCGGTGCCCGACGAGGTGCGCCTCATTGCCGTGCACGACGGGGTGCGTCCCTTTGTGTCGCACCGGCTGCTTGCCGACACCTTTGCTGCTGCCGAGCGGTACGGGGCGGCGCTGCCGGCTCTGCCCGTCGTCGAGTCGCTGCGGCGCGTTGCCGCCGACGGCAGCAGTATCGCCGTGCCCCGAAGCGAATATTACAGCGTGCAGACGCCCCAGATATTCCGCGCGGAGATTCTCCGAAAAGCCTATGAACAGCCCTATACCGACGATTTCACCGACGACGCTTCGGTGGTGGAGCGCGCCGGATATGCCGTTGCATTGGTCGAGGGCGATGGCGATAACGTGAAAATCACGACACCCCGCGACCTGCGGCTTGCCGAAATACGCTGTGCCGATGAGTGAGCTGTCGATGAAGGACATCAAGTTTCTGCCCGGTGTCGGTCCGAAGCGGGCGGAGCTTTTCAAGAAGGAGCTGAACATCTGTTCCTACGAGGACTTGCTGTACTATTATCCCTACAAATACATCGACCGCACGCACACCTACACCATTCGCGAAATCAACGGCACGATGCCTTACATACAGCTGCGGGGAAAAATCGTGTGCTACGAAATGCAGGGCGACGGACACAAACGCCGCCTGACGGCGACTTTCTCTGACGGAACGGGGAGCATAGAGTTGGTATGGTTCAAGGGGGTGAAGTATATACAAGACCGCTATAAAACGGGGGTGGAGTACACGCTATTCGGGCGCCCGACACAGTTCGGCAGCCGGCTGAACATCGCCCACCCCGAAATAGACCCTGTCGATACGGACATCGACGGAAATGCCGGTTTGCAGCCTTACTACACGACGACGGAGAAAATGCGCTCGCACTTTCTTAATTCCAAAGCGGTGCAGAAAATCATTTCCGCGCTGTGGAAAAACATTCCGCGCCAACTGCCCGAGACGCTGCCTGCCGCCGTCATTGCGCGGGCGCACGTCATCTATTTGAGCGATGCCCTCTACCACATACATTTCCCCGCCTCGCCCGACTTGCTGCGCAAAGCGCAATTCCGCCTCAAATTCGAGGAACTGTTTTATTTGCAGCTCAATATCCTGCGCTATACGCGGCAGCGTATGCGCCGGCTGGGCGGATTTCCGTTTCATACCATCGGGAAGTATTTCAACCGTTTCTACAACGAGCTGCTGCCGTTTGAACTGACCGGCGCGCAGAAGCGCGTGCTCAAAGAGATTCGCGCCGACGTGGGCAGCGGCCGCCAGATGAACCGCCTTTTGCAGGGCGACGTGGGCAGCGGCAAAACCCTCGTTTCGCTTATGGCGATGCTTATGGCGGTGGACAACGGTTATCAGGCGTGCATGATGGCGCCTACCGAAATATTGGCGCAGCAGCATTACGAAACGCTGCGCCCGCTGGTCGAGCCGTTGGGGCTGCGCATCGAGCTGCTCACCGGCTCCACCCGCAAGAAGGAGCGCGACGCCATACACGAAGGGCTGGTTTCGGGCGCGGTGCATATCATCATCGGTACGCACGCGCTTATCGAAGATACGGTGGTGTTCAACAATTTGGGATTCGTCGTCATCGACGAGCAGCACCGTTTCGGCGTGGAGCAGCGTTCGCGCCTGTGGCGCAAGAACGACCGTCCGCCCCATGTGTTGGTAATGACGGCGACCCCGATTCCCCGCACGTTGGCGATGACCGTCTATGGCGACCTCGATGTTTCGGTCATCGACGAGCTGCCGCCCGGACGCAAGCCGGTTACCACCCTGCACCGATTCGACAATCGCCGCGCCGACCTCTATGCCGCCATTCGCCGGCAGATAGAGCAGGGACGGCAGATTTACATCGTCTATCCGCTCATACAGGAGAGCGAGAAAATGGATTTGAAAAATCTCGAAGAGGGTTTTGAACAGATTAAAGAGGTGTTCCCCGAATACACCGTGTGCATGGTACACGGCAAGATGAAACCTGCCGAGAAAGAAGCCGAGATGCAGCGGTTCGTTTCCGGCGAAGCCCATATCATGGTGGCGACGACCGTCATCGAGGTGGGCGTGAACGTGCCCAATGCCACCGTGATGGTTATCGAAAACGCCGAACGCTTCGGGCTTTCCCAACTGCACCAACTGCGGGGTCGGGTGGGGCGCGGCGCCGAACAATCGTATTGCATACTCGTAACGTCGCACAAACTTTCGGACGACACCCGCAAGCGCATCGAAATCATGACGCGCACCAACGACGGATTTGAAATCTCGGAAGCCGACTTGCAACTGCGCGGTCCGGGCGACATGGAGGGTACGCAGCAGAGCGGCATCGCATTCGACCTGCGCATCGCCAACCTCGCCAAAGACGGGCAGATATTGCAGCTTGCCCGCGACATCGCCGGCGAAGTACTCGACGACGACCCCGACCTTGCCAAGAACGAAAATTACGTCCTTGCCCGACGCCTGCAAGAGCTGTTCCGCAAGAAAGTCGATTTCAGCCTTATCAGTTGAGCGGTGAAAACAGTCCTGCCATTGTCGTTGCACCGGCACCGGAGACCGCACGCGTTTTTCCGAAAAACGGAGCTTGCCGACAAAAATCAAGCGGCGAGAATGATTTTCTCTCAAATTTTGCCTATTTTTGTGGCAAAAATCAAGATGCGGTATGACGACACCCCCTAAACCCTCTGTACTCCTTATTTATACCGGCGGCACGATAGGCATGATACGCAATCCCGAAACGGGCGCGTTGGAAAGTTTCACATTCGAGCATTTGTCGAAACATATCCCCGAATTGAAACAAATGGACTGCCTGATTTCTTCGGTGCAGTTCGAGCCGCCTATCGACTCTTCGAATATGGAGCCGGCGCTGTGGGTGGAGTTGGTGAAAATCATTCATGAAAATTATGACCGTTTCGACGGCTTCGTGGTGCTGCACGGCTCGGACACGATGGCTTACACGGCATCTGCCATGAGTTTCGCGCTCGAAAATCTTGCGAAGCCGGTCGTCTTCACCGGCAGCCAGCTGCCCATCGGCGTCTTGCGCACCGACGGAAAGGAAAATCTGATTACCGCCATCGAAATAGCGCACGCCAAGCGTCCCGACGGTACGCCTATGGTGCCCGAAGTGTGCATACTTTTCCAAGACCAATTGCTGCGGGGCAACCGCACGACGAAAGTGAATGCCGAGAATTTCAATGCGTTCCGTTCGCCCAATTATGCCAACCTTGCCGACGTGGGCGTGCACATCAATTACTACACCCGCCGCATACGCCGCCCCGATGCGAGCCTTCCCATGAAACCCCATTTCCTTTTCGATACCAACGTCGTGGTGCTGACGCTTTTTCCGGGCATACAGGAGCGCATTGTTTCTGAGGTATTGAGAATGAAAGATTTGAAGGCGATAATTCTAAAAACGTTCGGCACGGGAAATGCTCCGCAGAAAGAGTGGTTCACCCGCGCCGTGCGGGAGGCGACCCGACGCGGATTAGTGATTATCAACGTTACGCAGTGTCCGTCGGGGTCGGTCGAAATGGAACGCTACGAAACGGGGCGGCAGCTGCTCGAAGCCGGCGTTACGAGCGGCTACGACACGACGGTGGAGGCTGCCGTTACGAAATTGATGTTTTTGCTGGGACACGGCTATTCGCCGGAGGAGGTGCGGCGGCAGATGAATATGTCGCTCGCCGGTGAGATAACGCTCGAATCGGATCGTCCCCTGCAACAAGACTCCCTTTCCTGAAAAAACTTTTGTGCATTCTGCGGCGGGTGGCGTATGCCGTTCGCTGTCTGTTTGTCGGGCAGATGCGGAATATCCGCGTCGGAACGGTTATTCCGTATATTGTTCGAGGGTGAGGTTTTTTCCGTCGAAGCGTGCGTAGGAAAAATGATTTATCCAGTCGCCGAGAATCATCACGCGGCAGTCGCGGGCGAGCATGAGGTCGAGCATGATGTGGCGGTGCCCGAAAATGAAAAAGTCGATATGCGGCTGCGGGTGGGCGGCGGCATAGGCTTTGGCGTATTGCACGAGCGGTTCCTCGTTTTCACCCATGTAGGGAATGTCGTTGCCGTTCATGCGGCTGTGTGCCGACCAGCGGTGGGCGAAAGCCATCGTCCAGCGCGGGTGTATGCCCGAATAGAGCCATTGACAGAAACGGTTGTGAAAAATCGCCTGTATTAGCCGGAAAGAGAAAGAGCGGCGCCCCACGTTGTCGCCGTGCGCCAAGTAGGCGGTGCTGCTGCCTAACGAAACGATGGCGGGCGATCGGTGTATGATGACACCCAATTCGGCGGGCAGGTAGTCGAAAATCCAAATGTCGTGGTTGCCGATGAACCAGTGTATTTCGACACCGCTGTCGGAGAGTTCGGCGATTTTCCCGAAAAAGCGGGTGAAGCCGCGCGGCACCGTATATTTGTATTCGTACCAGTAGTCGAGCACGTCGCCGAGCAGATAGAGCACGGCCACATCGTCTTTGATGCTGTCGAGCCAGCGCACCGCTTTGCGTTCGCGCTCGCGCTGTTCGGCAGGCGACAGCGATGCCATGCCCAAATGGAGGTCGGAGATAAAATAGACGGAGGTGCCCATGCCGGAGAGTTTTTAGAGAAAGCCGAGTTCGAGTTTCGCCTCCTCGCTCATCATGTCTTTATTCCATTCCGGCTCGAAAACGAGATTGACGGTGGCGGACTTCGCGCCCTCGATGCTTGCCACTTTCTGGCGCACGTCTTCGGCGATGAAGTCGGCGGCAGGGCAGTTGGGGGCGGTGAGCGTCATGTCGATGACGATGTTGGCGTCGTCGTCGACCTCGACTTTATAGATAAGTCCGAGATCATATACATTGACCGGAATTTCCGGGTCGTAAACGGTGCGCAGCATCTTTACGATTTTTTCTTCTATTTCGAGTGTGTTTGCCATGCCGTTGCGTTTTGAGGGTCAGTGCCGGTCGTTGCGTCCGCCGCTTCGTTTCGGGCGGTCGGGGCGTGCCGGTGTCGGGCGTTTGGAGTCGGAGGCTTTGTTTCGTGCGCTGCCGCGTGTGCCGTGATGCGACGGACGGGCGTTCTCTTTTCCTTCGTTTTCGGCGGGAGCGGGACGGCGGAAAGGCTTGCGCACTTTCGTCTTTTTCGGTCGCTTGACAAACGATTGCGGATTGGCGCGCAGCGACTCGCCGTCGATGCGCACGGTGTCGCCTTCCGACACTTTCGTACCCGGTACGGCGACTGTGCCGTTTACCGTTACGCGGGCGTCGTCGATGAGTTTGTCCGCCTCCCGACGGGAGCAGAAGCCGGCATCGCTGATGTATTTGTTTATGCGTACTTGCGCCATAACGTTTCGTTTATTCCAAAGAGATGCGTGTCGCCGTGATTTTTTCTTTCAGAAACACCGACGCCGACGCAGTGAATTTCTCCGGCAGCTCGGTGGTGTAGAATGTGCATTCGCCCTCTTTCCGGCAGCGGCATTCCATTTCGGGGTGCCGTTGCAGGTAGTCTTTGAGGCTTTCGGCCACGATGTCGCCCTGTTCCAGTGCCGTTACGCCGTCGGGCAGGTAACGGCGGATTTTCTCCGCCAGCAGCGGGTAGTGCGTGCAGCCGAGTATGACGGTGTCGATAGCGGGCTCCTGTGCCATGAGTGCGCGGATATTTTTCTCGACGAAGTAATCGGCGCCCGGGCTGTCGTATTCGTTGTTTTCGACCAGCGGCACCCATAGGGGGCAAGCCTCGCTGTACACGCGCACATGGGGAAAGAGCTTGCGTATTTCGAGATCGTAGGAGTGCGATTGCACCGTCCCGACTGTTGCCAGCACGCCGACGTTTCCGCTGCGGGTCATGTTGCCCACGATTTCGGCAGTGGGGCGTATCACGCCCAACACGCGCCGGTCGGGCGCTACGGCGGGCAGGTCGCGCATCTGTATGGTACGCAGGGCTTTTGCCGATGCCGTGTTGCAAGCGAGTATCACCAGCCGGCAACCCATCGCGAACAGTTTGAGTACGGCTTGCCGCGTAAACTCGTACACCACCTCGAACGACCGCGTGCCGTAGGGCGTGCGGGCATTGTCGCCCAAGTATATGTAGTCGTACTCGGGCATCAGGCGGCGTATCTTCTCCAATATGGTAAGACCACCATACCCCGAATCGAAAATTCCGATAGGTCCGGCAAGGTGGTCTGTAACAGGTTTCGGCATTACTCCCGAATTTTTTTTCAGCGGGTTATTTCAAGCCCAGTTTGGCTTTTACCAACGGCGTGGCGTCGATAGCCTGTGCGCCGGAGTACATCAGAATGTTTACGTCGAAAATGAAGGTGAATCCGTTTTCTTCGCCTACGGCTTTTATCGCCGTGCTCATTTTTTCCTGTATGGGAGCCATCAGTTTGCCCTGTTGTTCTTCGAGATCGGAAATTGCCACTTCGCGGAAATTCTGAATACGCTGCTGGATTTCCTGTATCTCCTGCATACGGCGTTGTTTGATGTTTTCGGGCATGGTTTCCTGAGCATCTACAAATTCTTTGTATTTTGCCGAAAATTCTTCCTGCATTTTTACAGATTCGGCTTCATACTGTTTTTGCAGAGCTTCCAACTGTTGCTCGGCAGTGGCTTTTTCCGGCATCAGGTTGAATATTTCGACGGAATTTACCGTTCCGAATTTGAAATTCTGGGCAGCCAGGGTCATCGGCAGTGCCATCAAAGCGACAAGAAAAAGTTTTTTAATCATGATATGATTTGTTTTTTTAGTTTATAATCAAATGGTTATAATCGAAAAGGCGTCTGTTTTTCGGATAGGCGTTTTCAATTGTTAAGGCAAAAGTATAAATTTATTTTGAAAATCCCAATTTCGTCAGCACTTCGTTGCTGATGTCGATACGCGGCGAGGCAAAAATGATGTCGGCAGCCGATGCGCGGTCGATGACCATTTGGTAGCCTTTTCCTTCGGAAATGGATTTCACGGCTTCATATACGTCGTCCTGTATAGGCTTCATCAGGCTTTCGCGTTTTTTGTAGAGTTCGCCTTCGGGACCGAAATATTTGCGGCGCAGGTCTTGCGTGGCTTTGTCTTCTTTCAAAATTTCCTCCTCTTTCTCTTTTTTCTGCGCATCGGTCAGAAAGACGGCATTCGATTGATACTCTTTGTACATATCCTCCACTTTCTGAGCTTGTGCGGTGATTTCTTTTTCCCAGCGGAGGGAAATTTGTTTCAGCTGTTCGTTTGCCATTTCATACGCCGGAATATTTTTGAGGATATACTCCATGTCGATGAGGGCGAATTTCTGCGCCTGAACGCCGCCGGCTAAAGCCGTCAATACGAGCGACAAAAAAATGATCCGTTTCATACGTTCTTTTTTTAGAGGTTTATATCTTGTCAAACAAATTCTTTCGCTTTCGGGTTGCCTGCGGTTAAAATTCCTGTCCCAAGATGAAGTGGAGCTGGCTGCCGCCGATTTCGCGACCGGGCATCGGGTGGTCGAATCCGTATCCCCAGTCGATACCCATCAATCCTATCATCGGGAGGAAAATGCGTATGCCCACGCCTGCCGACCGTTTGAGTTTGAAGGGGTTGATTTTTTTGACTTCGGTCCATGCGTTGCCCGCTTCGGCAAATGCCAGCGCATAGATGGTGGTCGATTCCTGCATCAGTATGGGGAAGTGAAATTCTATACCCAGACGGGCATAGGCGTAGCCTTCGGAACCGTAGGGGGTGAGAGAGCCGTTTTCGTATCCGCGCAGGGCTATCGTTTCGGTTGCGTAGTTGTACGACGAACCCGACATACCGTCGCCGCCCATATAGAAAGTTTCAAACGGGGATTTTTTGTATCGGTTGAACGAACCGAGTATTCCCAAATCGAAACGCCCCATCATCACGAGCGTGTAATCGGTTTTTTCGTTCGGGCTGAACGAGGCGATGGGCAGGTAGAATTTGCTGTTGAATTTCCATTTGTGGTATTCTATCCACCGGTACATTTTTTGCTGGTCTTCGGCTTTCGAGATGTCGAGTTTGGAATAGTCTACGTGGTCGAAGAGCGAGTAGGGCGGGGTAATCTGCAACGACAGGGCGAATTGCGAGCCGCGCCGCGTGTAGATGGGGTTGTCGATGGAATTGCGCGCCAGCGTGATTCCGAGCGTGATGCTGTGCGACGTACCGTTTTGCATACGGAAAAGGTATTGCCAGTCTTTCAGTTTGTAGAGTTGGTATCCCAAATCGACCGACAGGGTGAAGTAGTCGTCGGGCCACGTCAATCGTTTTCCGAGTCCTACGACCACGCCGAATAGTTTGAGACTCTTGTCGGGGTCGATGGCATAATCATAGTAGGACGAAGAATTGCCATACCCGCCGTATCCGTAATAGGGGTCGTAATAGTTGAAGTAATTGTCGTTATAGAAGGTGGTACTCATGGCTGTCGTTTTGCTGTAATACAGCGAGAAGCTGAACGAGTTGGGGCGTTTGCCGCCGAACCACGGCTCCATGAACGAGAGACTGTACGACTGGTAATAGCGGGCGTTGGTTTGTGCGCTGAGCGTCAAAGTCTGCCCATCGCCTTGCGGTATAATGCCTTTGTAGGTTTTCGGATTAAGGAGGTTGCGTATGGAGAAGTTGGTAAATTTCAGACTGATGCGTCCGATGATACCGGTCTGTCCCCAGCCTGCCGACAGTTCTATCTGGTCGTTGGCTTTCGATTCGAGGGCGTAGGTCAGATCGACCGTACCGTTTTCGATATTCGGTTCCGGACGTATGTCCATCGTTTCGGGATTGAAGTGTCCCATGTTGGCGATTTCACGTGCCGAACGCATCAGTTCCGAGCGGTTGAAAAGTTCGCCCGGCAGGGTGCGCAGCTCACGGCGCACCACGTGTTCGTACAATCGGTCGTTTCCGGTGATGGTTACTTTATTGATGCGGGCTTGCGGACCTTCGAAAATGGAGAGTTCGAGATCGATGGAGTCGTTTTCGATGTTGGCTTCCACCGGAGTGATTTGGAAAAACAGGTAGCCGTCGTCCATGTAAATGTTGGCTACGGCATCTTCGTCGTCTTTCGTCCGTTCTTTCAACAGTTTCTGATTGTAGACATCGCCGGATTTCATGCGCAATACGCGGTTGAGTACATCGGTCGAATAGACGGAGTTGCCTACCCAGTCGATGTTGCGAATGAAGTATTGGTCACCCTCTTCGAGGTTGATGTAGATGTCCACCGTCTTTTCGTCGTGCGGAACGACGCTGTCGGAGAGAATCACGGCATCGCGATAGCCGTGTTCGTTGTATTTGTCGATGACCCGTTCGAGGTCGGCGGCATAACGTTCGGGCACGAATTTTTTCGGACGGAACAGGGTCGGGAAGTAAAAGCGCTGTGCTGTTTTTTTCATGGAGCGCCGCAGTTTGCGCGTCGACAGCGCTTCGTTTCCGGAGAAGATGATTTTGTGTATTTTGATTTTGGACTTCTTGTCGATGACGACGTCGACGATGACTTGGTTTTCGTGGGCAAGGTCGTCTTTTTGATAAATGGAAACTTCGACGTTTTTGAAGCCTTTGTCTTCATAGTAACGCTCGACGAGCAGCTTGGCGCGGTCGAGCAGGTTGGGGGTTACCTGATTGCCCTTTATCAAGCCGATGCGCTGCTCCAAATCTTCCCGTTCCGATTTCTTGATTCCCGAATAGTTTATTTCCGAGATACGCGGGCGCTGCTGCAAGGCGATGTTGAGCCACACCTTGTCGGCCGTTTTTTTCGTGATGGATATGGAGACGTCGGAAAAAAGCCCCTGCCTCCAAAAACGTTTGATGGCGGAGGTTATGGCTTCGCCCGGGATTTCTATCGTTTCGCCGACGGAAAGACCGGAGTAGCCGATGATTACGAAGTCTTCGTAATTTTCGGTTGCGCCCGATACCGAGATTCCTGCAATTTCATAACGGCGGGGTGCTACCGAATAATCGATGGCGGGATTGTATGACGTATCGACCGGAGCGGTGAAATCGTCGTTTTGCGCCGATGCACAGAACGGCGACAAGGCGAGTATCAAGGCTCCCGCACGGAGAAATTTTTTCAATAATGTCGAACGAAAATGTTTCCCTCTCATCATAGCAATTGTTCGCTGGTTTTCCCGAATCGCCGTTCACGCGACTGGTAATCGTAAATAGCCCGATAGAGACTTTCTTTGTCGAAGTCGGGCCAGTATTGAGGCGTGAAATAGAGTTCGGCGTAAGCTGCCTGCCACATCAGGAAATTGCTGATGCGGCACTCGCCTCCGGTGCGAATCAGCAGGTCGGGGTCGGGTATTGCCGCCGTCGTGAGGTGGGCAGAGATAGCGGCTTCGTCGATGTCGTCGGCAGAACGCTGCCCTTCTGCTGTTTCTTTTGCCAATTGCCGTGCTGCCTGCACCAACTCCCAGCGGGAGGAGTAACTCAACGCCAAAACCAGCGTCAGTCCGGTGTTGGCGGCGGTCTGATTCATGCAGTTGTCGAGCCGTTCGCGCACCTCTTTCGGCATACGGTCGAGGTCGCCGATAGCGGTAAGCCGCACGTTGTTTTTCATCAGGTCGGGTGTTTCTCTTTCGATAGCCATCACCATCAATGCCATGAGGGCATCGACTTCGGCTTGCGGGCGCGACCAGTTTTCCGTAGAAAAAGTGTAGAGCGTGAGATAGCGAATGCCTATTTCACCGGCTGCCCGCGTAACGGTGCGCACGGCTTCCACGCCTTGCCGGTGCCCGAACGAGCGGTCTTTTCCCTGCTCTTTTGCCCAGCGGCCGTTCCCGTCCATGATGATGGCGATGTGTTGCGGCAGCCGGTTTTTATCTATTTTGTCTGCAAACGACATATATTTTTATTACAAGTTGTTACAAATCATCCCTTTGCGACCGATATCGTACGATATGGTGAATATCGTAAGCGAATACCAGTCGGTGTTTTTGAATATTTTGCTGGGAATGCGGTAGGGGTCTTTCAGCGCTTTCCCGTCGAGCTTGTCGCCCAACGTTTTACGCATGGTAAACTCCAAACCGATATTCCAGCGCGTCCCGATTTTGTATTTCAGTCCGACCCCCAACGGAATGTTCAGATTGAAATATCCGTCGCCTTTGCGAGGCACGGCAGTGAATCCGATGCCGGCGGTTATGTAGGGCGAAAAACGGCGTGTCTCTTTGTAAGACTCGCCTACGCCGTACGAAAAGAAGTTGAACTCGGCTTGTGCGCCGAAGTCCAATACCTGCCGGCTGAAACTGTATTTCAATCCGTCGGGAAACGCATAGCCCAACCCTTCGGTCGTCCCGCGCATCCGTGTGGTTGCGAGGTCGTATTTTATCGCCCAGCGGTAATTGATATTCTGCCGGAATATCACACCGTAAGCCGCGCCCGGCTTATGGAACGGGTTTGTATTGGCATCGCCGACGTAGGCTCCTATTCCCACCGCAGCGCCGATTTCGTACTTGTAGGCTTGTGCGCGCACATTGCCGGCAAGAAGCATCATCGGTATAATTATCGCGAAAAACTTTCTCATTCTCTTTATTTTCCGTTACAGCCATTTATAAGAAAACGATGAAAGGTCACGAAAAATTATTTGCGGACATCACTATTTTTACGGTCAGAAGGTGAACCGGCGTATCACTCCGCGCGATATTTCGTCGAGCAGAGCGTTTTGTCGGTCGTATCCGCCGAATACATATATATAGGGTACCGTTTTATTTTCGCTGCGAACAGCGCGGAAATAGTCGGGTACATCGAGCATTCTCCATTCCGAAGAAATCGTCGTCGCGTTGGTTTCCGTTTCGACGAGAACCGATGCGAAAGCACGCGGCGTAAATCCGGCGCTTGTCAGCGACAGCGGCGTGCCTTGTGCCGCCCGCTCCCAATAACCTCCTATCGTGTTGGTGTAATAGAGGTCGTTGCGCGGTCCCGTCGCATCGCGTCCGCCTATGATGTAATAATAGACTTTGCGGTGGAACAGGTCTTCTGCCGGATCGTATTCGTCCTGATAGTAGGAAAAGAACAGGGCGCCTTCACGCGGCGTTATCGCTGCGCCCGTGCCGCCGGTTATACCTACGTCTGTAATGGCTGCCCAATGTTCTCCGTCGTAAGCCCAGATGCGGGAGCTGAATGAACTATCGGCAGTGCACCCTCCGAAGAAATAGATTTGCGAGGTGCCGTAGGAGGTGTCTTGTCGGGCTACCACTGCGCTGTATCCCGATACGGGGAAGGCTGCTTCTATCGGCTCTCCGGCAGCGAATGCTCCCTCGCTGTAAGAGGCATGACGGTATTCGCCGTCGGTGCAGGTCAATCCCACAAGGGTATTTTCCCACATTCCTATCAACGCGGAGAATTTTATATCGGTTCGGGCAGTCCATGTTATTCCGTCCGATGAAACTGCCAACGTCATATTACCGGCATCATCGGGTTGTCCGCACAGCGCATACAGCGAGTCTGCCGACGCCGTTATCGAGGCTATCGACATCGTGTCGTTACACGGGGTGAATGTGCCGGTTGTCCATGCGGTTGTCGGCGTTTCCGCCGTTCCTATGTTGTAGTTCTCTGCATCGGCGGTGAAGCAGTAGATTTTGTTTCGGAACGATACTGTTTTTTGATAGAGGGGTGCGGCGAGTGTCGTCGGCAGCGAGTGCGTGCCCAGTGTAGTCCACACCAACGAGTCTGCCTGCACCTGATGCACGCGGACTTCGATTTGGTAATTCTGCGCCGTTATGCCGTCGGACGCCACTACGCGCATACGCACATCGTTATTGAAATCTATCGAGTCGTTGTCGTTTTCGAGGTAGTCGATGGTTTTCAACACTTTTGAGGTGTCTGATTTGTCGCGGACGGTTATTTCCACGCTCGACGGTGAAGAAAAGGTAATATCGGGTACCAACGCAGATATGTCGGTACCGTAAGGAAAGGAATCGGGATTGAAAATCCGACCTTCGACCAAATCTATCGTAAAGTAACGGTAAGGCAGATTCGGTAGAACGTTTATATCCGACGAAAACGCAAAAGTGCGTACCATCGTATTGGTGTAAGAGGCATAGATGCTTCCGACATCTTCGGTATGGCAGGAAAAAAGAGTGCCTGCCAATGCCCCGATAAGTATCGGCAATATGAGGTGTCCCGAGAGTTTCATGCCTATCGTAAGGTTTTTATCTTTATTTAAGAGTGCAAAAATACAAAGAATTTCGGCTTTTTCCGATTCTTTGTCTCATAATTATAATAATTTATCAATAAAACGGCGTATTAAACGCTTGTTTACGTCGGATAAAACCGGAAATCCGATGTTCTCCGAACATTTGAACGAACTGCTTTTCAGCGTTCGAGAGTGTCGGAGCGGGAATGCCGGAATACAAATCGAGCGGAGCGGTCTCCACCCGCGCTTCGTCCCACAGCCCGGCGTCGATGAAGTGTTGCAGCGTGAACGCTCCGCCCTCGACCAAAAGGGTATCGACCCCTTCTTTATAGAGTCGGTCGAGTACTTGCGGCAGCAGAGGCGCGGCGCTGTCGGCGGCGAGGTATTTCACCGTGTCGGTCGGGTGTTCCGATTCGGAGGAGAATACGAGGGTAGGCAGCCCGTCGGTGAGTACACGGGCGTCGGCAGGTGTTATCGCGTGGCGCGCAAGTACGACCCGCAGCGGCGAGCGGCGTCCCGCCCAGTATCGCAGCGTGAGGGAGGGGTTGTCGCACCGTATCGTCCGCGCTCCGACCAGTATCGCATCGCTTCCCGCCCGCAGCCGGTGCGCCCATTGGCGGGTGAGTGCGTCGGAAAAGCATTGCGGCTTTTCCTCTTCGCAGCGGCACCGGTCGATGAATCCGTCGCGGCTTTGCGCCCATTTCAGAACGACGTAGGGGCGTTGCTGCGTGTGCGCCGTCATGAATGCGATGTTCAAGGCACGGCACTCCTCTTCGAGAACGCCGGTTTTTACTTCGATGCCGGCGGATTGCAGCAGGGCGATGCCTCGTCCCGAAACTTCCGGAAAGGGGTCGCGGCACCCCACGACGACGCGCGGTATGCGGTTTTCGATAATCAGCCGGCTGCACGGGGGTGTCTTGCCGTAGTGCGAACAGGGTTCGAGCGACACGTAAAGCGTGGAGCGGGCGAGCAGCTCCCTGTCTGCCACCGAAGCAATGGCATTGACTTCGGCGTGGGCGCCGCCGTATTGACGGTGGAAGCCTTCGCCGATGATGCGCCCGCCGCATACCACGACGGCGCCCACCATGGGGTTGGGCGACACCTGCCCGTAACCGGCTGCCGCTAATTGCAGGCATCGGCGCATATAGAGTTCGTCAGTCTGTTGTTCTGTCATTTTCTTTATTTTCGACGAAAAGAATCGTCGTTCAATATTTGATACTCTCCCGGCATTGTATTACTTTTGTTCCATGCAAGCAGCAACGGAACATATACGGAACGCTTTGCGCGGCAGATACACTGCGAGCGAAATAAGCGCGCTTTCCCGTCTGATATGGGAGGCGGTGTGCGGCTATTCACCCGTCGATGCAATTTTGCACAAAGATACGGTTTTAGATGCAGACCGGCGAAAAAAAATCGATTTTATCGTCGAGCGGCTGCTGCAAAACGAGCCGATACAATATATTTTGGGGTATGCCGATTTCGACGGACTTTGTTTCGCCGTTACGCCGGTAGTGCTGATTCCCCGCCCCGAAACAGCCGAATTGGTCGCTCTTATCGGAAAAGATTTTGCCGGCTGTCCGCCGCATCGTCTGGCGGACGTGGGCACGGGCAGCGGCTGCATCGCCGTGTCGCTGGCGCATCGTTTTCCTGCGTGCGAAGTCGAGGGGTGGGACATCTCGCCGGAGGCGCTGCGCGTGGCGGAGGCGAACAGCCGGCGCATCGGCACGAAAGTATCTTTCGTTCAAAGAGATATACTCGCCTATCGTCCGCAACCCGACGAGGCGGGACAGTACGACCTCATGGTGAGCAATCCGCCCTATATCGTGCCGTCGGAAAAGCGGGCGATGGAAAGCCGCGTTCTCGATTACGAGCCGCACCTCGCCCTGTTCGTCCCCGAAGACGACCCGCTGCGGTTTTATCGGGCGATAGCGCATACCGCACTGACGCTTCTTGCGCCGCGCGCGAAACTCTATTTTGAAATCAATCCCCTTTTTGCACGGGAGTGTGTCGATATGCTGGCGCAGGCGGGCTATTCCGATGTCGCCCTGCATACCGACCTGTCCGGTCGCAACCGTTTCATTTCAGCCGTTCGATAACCGATGAAAAAAGAACTTTCACCCGAAGAAGCCCTGTTTCGTGCCGCTGCTCTCTGCTCCACCGGCGAGAGGTGCCGGCACGACATTTCCGAAAAGCTGGCGCAGTGGGGCGTTGCGCCTGCCGCTGCCACGAAAATCGTGAAGCATCTGGTCGAGGAGGGGTATATCGATGAGGCGCGATATTGCCGCAGCTTCGTCAATGACAAATGGCGATTCGACCGCTGGGGACGGGTAAAAATGCGTTATGCCTTGAAACAGAAAGGATTGCCGGACGTGTCGATACAATCCGCTCTCGACACCATCGACGAGAGCGAATATCGGGACTGTTTGCGCGAACTGTTGGATAAAAAACGGGTGTCGCTCGCCGGCGATGAACGCGAAATTCGCGCCAAACTGCTGCGCTTTGCCGCCTCGCGCGGCTTTGAGCCGGCAGTCATCTTTGCTGTAATGGGAACCGAAACGCCGGAGGATTTATGGTGATGAATGCACTGCTCGACCTGTTCTATCCGCGCCTGTGCGTCGTGTGCGGAAGCCGTCTGCACGAGGGCGAACAGCACCTGTGCCTGCATTGCCTGCAACACTTGCCGCGCACGCAATATCATCGCGAAGAAAGCCAACCGATGGAACAGCTCTTTCGCGGCAAGACGGAGGCCGCTTTTGCCGTCGCCTTTTTCACCACGTCGCCCCGTTCGGAATATCGTAACGTGCTGCATTACATCAAATATCACGACGGGAAAGAGTGCGCCCGCTACCTCGGCCGCCTCTATGCCGAAGAGTTGTCGGCGAGCGGACTTTTGCAGGAAATCGACCTGCTTATTCCCGTGCCGTTGCACCGCAGCCGGCTGCGCCGGCGCGGCTACAACCAGAGTGAATGGATAGCGCGCGGCATCGCCGACGCAACCGGCATTCCCGTCGATACAACCTCGTTGCTGCGGCAGAAAGCCAACCCCTCGCAGACACGCCTGACTCTTTACGAACGTTGGCTCAACACCCGAAGCATTTTTGCCTTGCGGGAGGGGTGCGATTTGCAGGGTCGCAGCCTCTTGCTCGTCGATGACATCGTAACCACCGGCGCCACGCTGCTCGCCTGCGCCGAAACTTTGCAGGCTGCCGCACCGGAGAAAATAGCATTCCTTACCCTCTCGATTGCACGATAAATAAACGATTTTTTGCAATTTTTCTTCCGAAATATCATTCTTTTCGTTACCTTTGTTCTCCAATCCATGAAACATTAAATCGTAAACAACAAGAAGCTATGAAAACCTTAGAGCGCTTAGTCGCTGAGAAATTATTGAAAATCAGTGCCGTAAAATTGCAGCCGGCAATCCCTTTCACATGGGCGTCGGGCTGGAAATCGCCGATTTATACCGATAACCGCAAAACTCTTTCGTACCCCGCCATACGCAGTTTTATCAAAATAGAACTGTGCCGCCTTATTATGGAAAACTTCGAGAACATCGACGTCATAGCCGGCGTGGCTACCGGCGCCATTGCACAGGGTGCGTTGATAGCCGAACAGCTGGGACTTCCGTACGTCTATGTGCGTTCCGCGCCCAAAGATCACGGACTCGAAAATCTGATCGAGGGCAATCTCATTCCCGGACAGCGCGTCGTCGTGGTCGAAGACCTCATTTCGACGGGCGGCAGCAGCCTGAAAGCCGTAGAAGCCGTACGCAATGCCGGTTGCGAAGTGGTGGGTATGGCTGCCATTTTCTCTTACCGTTTCCCGATAGCGGAAGAACACTTCAAGGAGGCGAAAGTGAATCTCGTAACGCTCAGCCACTACGAAGCCGTGCTCGAAGCTGCGTTGAAAACCGGCTACATTACCGACAACGACCTCGAAACGCTGAAAGAGTGGCGCAAGAATCCGGCAATGTGGAATCCGACTAAATAATGACCTAAACAACCCCTACAAGAAATGACATCTTTTGAAAGCCCAGTAAAAACCATTCCGGCGGGAGTCTCTGCCGTTTTTGCGAAACTCTCCGATCTCTCCAATCTCAATTCTTTGAAAGACAGATTGCCCGACGACAAAATACAGAAATTTTATTGCGATCGCGACAACTGCCGTTTTTCGGTGGGTTCGATGGGACAGATTGCCATTCGGGTGGTTGAACGCGAGCCGGAGAAAACTGTCAAATTCGAGTCGGTCGAATCGCCGATTCCTTTCACGGCGTGGGTGCAGCTGCTCCCCACACCGGAAGGCAATACGGCAATGAAACTGACCCTGCGGGCGGAGTTGAATCCGTTTATCAAAGGTATGGTGTCGAAGCCCATACAGGAGGGTGTCAATAAAATTGCCGAGACGATAGCGTTTATTCCTTTTTAATTGAAAAATATGGCGCAGAAACTTTGGGAAAAAAGTGTGCAGGTCGATGCCGGCGTGGAGCGTTTTACAGTGGGTCGCGACCGTGAGATGGATCTCTATCTCGCACCTTACGACATACTCGGCTCGATGGCGCACATCACGATGCTCGAAAGTATCGGGCTGTTGACCAAAGAGGAACTGGCATCGCTCTTGCGCGAGCTGCGCGCTATATATGAAATAGCCGAGCGGGGCGACTTCGTCATCGAGGAAGGGGTGGAGGACGTCCATTCGCAAGTGGAACTGATGCTGACGCGCCGGCTGGGCGACGTCGGGAAAAAAATACATAGCGGACGCAGCCGCAACGATCAGGTGCTGGTCGACCTCAAACTCTTTATCCGCGCTGCGCTGCAACGTATCGTGAAATCGGTGCACGCGCTTTTCGGTACGCTTATCGCCCAAAGCGAAAAATACAAAGCGGTCTTGATGCCGGGATATACCCACCTGCAAGTGGCGATGCCGTCGTCGTTCGGACTGTGGTTCGGGGCGTATGCCGAAAGCCTTGTCGATGACCTTACTGTGCTGCAAGCCGCTTACCGGGTGTGCAACCGCAACCCGCTGGGATCGGCGGCGGGCTACGGCTCGTCGTTCCCGTTAGACCGTGCCATGACGACACGTCTGTTGGGATTCGACTCGATGAATTACAACGTGGTGTATGCGCAGATGGGACGGGGAAAGACGGAACGCATCGTTGCCGCTGCGCTGGCTTCGGTGGCGGCTACGCTGTCGAAACTGGCGTTCGACGCCTGTCTGTTCAATTCGCAGAATTTCGGATTCATCAAGCTGCCCGATGTCTATACTACGGGGTCGAGCATCATGCCGCACAAGAAAAATCCCGACGTATTTGAGCTTACCCGTGCCAAGTGCAACAAGATACAGGCACTTCCCTATCAAATCACGCTCATTGCCAACAACTTGCCGTCGGGCTATTTCCGCGACCTGCAAATCATCAAAGAGGTGTTCCTGCCGGCGTTCGACGAACTCGATGACTGCCTGCATATGGTCGAACAGATGATGCGGGGCATCGCCGTAAACGAACATATCCTCGATGACAAACGCTACGACCCGATATTTAGCGTCGAAGAGGTGAACCGTCTGACCCTTGCGGGTGTTCCTTTCAGAGACGCCTATAAACAGGTGGGACTGCGCATCGAGGCGGGCGATTTCGTGCCCGACAAGAAAATATGCCACACTCACGAAGGGAGCATCGGCAATCTCTGCAATCGCGAAATCGAGGCGATGGAAAACGAGTGCATCGGAAGTTTCGATTTCGGGAAAGTGCAGGCGGCGTTCGATGTGCTGCTGGGGCGTCGGTAAATCCGTATCTTCAATGAAACAAATTCTGTTTTTTTTGTGTGCTTTGTTGTCGTGCGCGCTTGCCGGCTGCGACAATTACGACGAGGAGCGCATACCCCTGCGCAACGTCCATATCGAGATAAATACGGCGGAATGGAGCGTTTACGGCGTACACGGGTATATGGAATGGAATAGATTTATCCGGAACGCCGTGCCGCAAGGATTTCCGTGGCGTTCCAACGAATATTCGGGATTCGGCGGCGTGCTGCTCGTGTGCGGACTCGAAGACCAACGGTTGGCTTACGACCTCGCCTGCCCCGTCGAGTGCCAGAGCAATGTGCGCGTTCATGTAGATGAGGCACAGGGCATTGCCGTGTGCAATCTTTGCGGCTCTACCTACGACGTGTTCAACGGCTACGGACAGCCCCTCTCTGGTGCAGCCAAAGACGCGAAATACGGATTGACTTCCTATCGGGTGATACCTTCCGCCATCGGTTACGTCATTACCCGTTGAGTATAATAACTGCTCCAAAGCATAAAAAAGACAGCTTTCGGTAAAGAAGGCTGTTGTAGTTACGAAATATCCGGAACGGTGTCGGTATCGTCGGGCATGTCGTCGTCGGTGTTGAAAAGGTTTTCGATGGGCAGCTGCCGGCGGAACGCCTCTTTGAAAGAGATAATCGACTCGGTGCGCGCCAGCCCCAGCGGTTGCAGTTTGGAGTGAATGATTTGCAGCAGGTGGCGGTTGTTGCGGGCGTAGATTTTCAGGAACATATCGTATTTTCCTGTCGTGTAGTGGCACTCGACCACTTCGGGAATTTGTTTCAGTTTCTCGATGACTTCTTGAAATTGTCCGGGCGATTGAAGAAAAACACCGATATAGGCGCAGGTTTCAAATCCGATACGGTTGGAGTCGAGCGTAAATTCCGATCCTTTGATGATTCCCAAATTTACTAATTTCTGTACTCGTTGATGAATGGCTGCTCCCGATACGTTGCATTCGCGCGCCACTTCCAAAAAGGGAATACGGGCGTTTGACGCAATCATTTTCAGGATTTTGTAGTCAAGGTTGTCCAATTGATGATGTCCCATAGCTGTGTTTATATGTGGTAAAGATTTACACAAAGATAGGAATAAATTGTATATTTGGACGAATTTACGGGTAAAAAATAGCAAAAATGTTATTTTTGCCCTGATAATTAAGCAGAAAGAAAATGGATTTTTGTTTTCGACGTCTATCTTCTGCCGACGAAAGGACACTTGCTTTTGCCGAAATGCTGTATGTCGGAGCTTTCCCGCCGGACGAGCGGCGCGACTTTTCCGCTATGCTTTCGCTGGCAGAGCGTTCACCTCATTTTCATTTTACCTTATTCTATGAAGATGCGGAGCCGGTGGGCATTCTTTCGTATTGGTCGTGGTGGCATTTGCGGTATATCGAGCATTTTGCCGTCGCGCCCGATTGTCGGGGCAGGGGCATCGGCTCGCAGGCGCTGGAACGGTTTTGCCGTTCGGCGGCGACGCCGGTCGTACTCGAAGCGGAGCTGCAGACCGACGAGGTGTCGTGCCGGCGCATCGCCTTTTACCGGCGGGCGGGATTCACTGCTGCGCCGCAACGTTATGTACAGCCGCCTTATGGCGTGGGAAAAATGCTTGTGGAATTGTTGCTGCTCTCTTGGGGCGATGTCGATTGGTCGCACGATTTCGAGGCGGTGCGCGACCTCCTGCACACGGAAGTGTACGGCGTGGAGGCGGGGCGTTACCGGTAAATTGCGGGAAAACGGAAATCCGATAGGTTTTCTTTCTTTTTTGATTACCTTTGCAGGCGTATGGTACGGCAAATATTTTGTTCGATTTTATTGCTCGGCGTGCTGTCGGCTTGTTCGGGTGCGCGGCAGGAGCGTCGCGCGGTGGCGGTTACGATACCGCCCGTGCAGGCTTGGGCGGAGGAGTTGGCGGGCGACCGTTTCGACGTGGTGTGCGCCGTGCCCGACGGCGGCAATCCCGAATCGTATGACTTGCCTCCCTCGATGATGGCGCGGCTGGCATCGTGCGCCGCCTATTTCAGCTGTGGCTATCTGGGTTTCGAGCGGACATGGCTCGAAAAGTCGGCACAGAACAATCCGCAAATGGAGGTCGTCAATCTTTCCGATGGCGTGGAATTGATATACGGGACGCATCATCATACCCATGCAGAAGCGGAAGCGGAGCCGGAATCCGACGCCGCCTTGCCCGACCCGCACCTCTGGTGTTCGCCCCGTCGGGCGCGATTGATGCTGCGGAATATGTACGACGCTTTGTGCCGGCTCGACACGGCAGGCCGCACGCTCTATGCCGAAAACTACCGGCGTTTGGACGCCCGCATGGATCGCCTCGATTCGACGCTTGCGGCTCGCTCGGCGGCGTATGCCGGAGCGGCTTTTGCCATTTACCACCCGACGCTTACCTATTGGGCTGCCGACTACGGTTTGCGGCAGTTGGCACTCGAGCCGGAGGGCAAGTCGCCATCGCCGCAGCACCTGCGGCAAATGGTCGATTCTGCCCGTCGCGCCGGTGTGAAAGTCGTTTTCATACAACGGGAGTTCGACCCGAAGCAGGCGGAAACTTTCGCCCGTGAGGCGGGCTGCCGTACCGAAATCATCAATCCGCTTTCTCCGGAGTGGGAAAGCGAAATCATGCGTATTGCCGATGCCCTCGACCGAAAATAAACAGATTGTATTAGACCGCATTTCTTTGCGGTACGACCGCCGTCAGGTGCTTACCGACGTGTGCGCCGAGATAAACGAGCGCGATTTCGCCTTGATTATAGGACCCAACGGCGGCGGCAAAACGTCGCTCTTGCGCATCGTTCTCGGCTTGCTGCCGCCGACGGTAGGCGGAGTTTCGTTTTATCGCGGAGGCGCTGCCGTGCCGTCGCTCGACATGGGGTATCTGCCGCAGAAAAGCCGCATCGACTCCCGTTTCCCCATTACCGTTTCGGAGGTGGTGGCAATGGGATTGACGGGGAAAAAACTTTCGCGCGACGCCGCCCGTGCATCGCTCGGCGAAATGTTGGCGCGGGTGGGAATGGAGGCGTATGCCGATACGCCGATTGCCGCTCTGTCGGGCGGACAGTTGCAGCGCGCACTTTTTGCCCGCGCCTTGATTACCCGCGCGGAGGTGCTTGTACTCGACGAGCCGACTTCGTATGTCGATAAGACGTTCGAACGGCAAATGCTCGATATGTTGGAGGCGGCGAACCGCACGGCTACCGTGCTGCTCGTGTCGCACGAAGCCGACTGCTTTGCCGCGCTGGCAAACCGCACGTTCCGCATACACGCTACTCTCGAAGAGGTGCCGCAGAGATAGCCTCGAAAATTTTCCGATTTTGTAAGAATGAATTTTTGCCCGCTGTTTTCGGCGGGGCTTTTGTCGTGAGCAGCGGTTATCGGACAGTCCGATAAAGACCTCCCGGCAGGGATTGCACCAACCCCTTAAATTCGAGTTCGAGCAGGGTGGCGAGTGTTTCGCTTGCCGGCATATCGGCGGCGACGGTGAGGCGGTTGATTTGCATTTCGCCTTCGTCGCGGAGCAGTTGCAGCAGGCGTGCCTCCTGTTCGGTTACATCGGGAAAGAGCGACGGCTGTTCCGCTTTCTCTTTGCGGACGGCAGGTTCCCAGCGGAGGGCGGCAAGGAGGTCGTCTGCCGACGTGATAAGGGCGGCGATGTTGTCGCGTATCAACCGGTTGCAGCCTTCGGAACACTCCTGTCCGACGTTGCCCGGCAGGGCGAAAACGTCGCGGTTGTAGTCGCGGGCGAGATGCGCCGTGATGAGTGCGCCGCCTTTGGCGGGCGATTCCACCACGAGCGTGGCGTCGGTCATGCCCGCCACGATGCGGTTGCGGGTTACGAAGTTGGCTTTCAGTATTTTCTGACCGGTGGTGTATTCGGTGAGCAGACCGCCGTTGCCCAGCGCCTCTCGTGCCGTGTCGCGGTGTACGGCGGGGTAGAGCGTATGCAGTCCGTGCGCCAGTACGCCGATGGTGGAGAGCCCGTTTTTCAACGCTTCGCGGTGGGCGCAGATGTCGATGCCGTAAGCCATGCCGCTGACGACGGTCAGGTCTGGAACCGATTCGGCGAGGTCGCGCAGCAGGGCGGCGCAGAAGTCGCGCCCGTAACGGGTGGCGCGGCGGGTGCCCACGATGCTTATCGCACGAGGCGGGTTGAGCGAGCCGCAGCCTTTGAAGTAAAGCATCAGCGGGGCGTCGGGGCATTCGAGCAGACGGGCAGGGTAATCGCTGTCGGTGAAGAAAAGCGGCGTGATGCCCTCTTTGTCGATGAATCGCATTTCGGCGTCGGCAGCCGCGAGAGCTTTTTGCCGCGCCTCTGCATCGAAAAGCGGAGCGGTGATGCCCAATATCTTCCGCCAGCTTTCCGGCGTTTCGCCGAAAAGGTCCGTCAAGTCGCCGCACCGGTGGAGCAGTTGCTCGACGGCGGGGCGGTTGATGCCTTTCATTAGCGAAAGGGCGATGGCGCAGCGCAGGGTTTCGGTTCCGCTCAACATGGCTTTACGACAGATATTTTCCGAAAAATTCGGCGAGTTCGTCGCCTCGTGTGGCGCGTCCGTCGACGGTTGCCACGCTCTCTATGCGTCCGCGTGCGCAGAGTTTTTCGTCGGCTTTGCGGTAGATGTCCTGATAGAAAACGAATTTCGGACCTTCGCGCCGCAGGTAGAGCCGGCAGACAGCCACGTCCTTGCTCCGCAGCGACACGCGGTATTCTATTTCGACGCGCCGCACGACGCACTCGATGCCGCGCGCCCGCAGGTCGGTGAATCCGATGCCCGTGCTCAGCAGAAATTCGTGTCGGGCGTGTTCCATGTAGTGTTGGTAGTTGGCGTTGTTTACGATGCCTTGCATATCGCATTCGTAGTCGCGCACTTTCAGTTCGGTTTCGTGTATGTATTCGGGAACTGCCATAAGGGTAAGAAGTTACAGGTTGTCGTTGCTTTCGGTTTCGAGGTGGTCGTATTTTTCGAAAAGAAAATCGTTGTAGGGGAAACGCGATACGTGGATTTCTTTCACCCGCTCGTAGAGCAGGCGTTTCAGGGCATCGATGTTGCTCCGCTGCCGTGCCGAGATGAAAATGCAGTTTTCGTGCAGGCGGGCGAACCACGTTTTTTGCAGTTCGTCGAGCGGAATGTTCTCGCGGGTGCGGGGCGTCAGGTCGTCGCTCTCTTTCTCGACGTGGCGGTAGGCGTCGGTCTTGTTGAAAACGAGAATCATCGGCTTGTCGGCAGCGTCGCACACTTCGTGCAGGGTCTTATCGACGATTTCGATTTGCTCCTCGAAAGCGGGGTGCGAAATATCCACGACGTGTACGAGCAGGTCGGCTTCGCGCACCTCGTCGAGCGTCGATTTGAACGACTCCACCAAGTGCGTGGGCAGCTTGCGGATAAATCCCACCGTGTCGGTGAGCAGGAAAGGCAGGTTGTCGATGATGACTTTCCGCACGGTAGTGTCGAGCGTGGCGAAGAGTTTGTTTTCGGCGAAAACGTCCGATTTGCTCAACAGGTTCATCAACGTCGATTTGCCTACGTTGGTGTAGCCCACGAGGGCGACACGCACCATTTTGCCCCGATTCTTGCGCTGTACGCTTTTCTGCCGCTCGATGTGTTTCAGCTCCTGTTTGAGCAGAGCTATTTTGTCGAGAATGATACGGCGGTCGGTTTCTATCTGCGTTTCGCCCGGACCGCGCATACCGATACCGCCGCGCTGCCGTTCGAGGTGCGTCCACAGACGGGTAAGGCGGGGCAGCAAGTATTGGTATTGCGCCAACTCCACCTGCGACTTGGCGTGAGCCGTCTGGGCGCGCTTGGCGAAGATGTCGAGAATCAGATTCGTGCGGTCGAGTATCTTTACCTGCAACGCCTGTTCGATGTTTTTCAATTGTTTGGCGGATAGCTCGTCGTCGAATATGACAAGCCCTATTTCGTTTTCGTCGATGTAGTTTTTGATTTCCGTGATTTTGCCGCTGCCCACAAAGGTAACGGGGCTGGGCTGGTCGAGTCGCTGCAAAAATTTTTTCACCGGTTCGGCGCCTGCCGTTTCGGCGAGAAAAGCCAGCTCGTCGAGGTATTCGTTGGCTTTGGCTTCGCTCTGGGTGGGCGTAATCAAGCCCACCAGTACTGCCCGCTCGCTGGTTTCTTCGGTAAGAATAAACTCTTTCATATCCAAATTTTTCAAATAGTTCAACAATATTCAACCAATAGTATCGTTTCCACCTTGCTCATTTTTGAGTCCATAGTAGAAGTTGAAGCCGTCAATATATACGATAACGCGTTGTTTTTTCATACTTTGAAAAAATTAAGCCCCCCCCTGAATAGGGGGGGGCAAGCCTTAGCCTTTTTCATCTAAGGGGGATAATTCTGATACAAATATAAGTTTTTTTCTTGACGAGTCCAAATTTTCTCGGGATTTTTTGAAAGAACTTTGGAGGAAAGTTGAAAACTCTTTGGAGAATTTTAATTTAAGGCATATTTCTATACGGGTGTGATGCCTTGTGCGGCGAGGAGTTCGAGACCGAGGTCTTTGAGCTTGTATTTTTGTATTTTCCCGCTGCCGGTGAGGGGGAAGCCCTCCACGAAAAATACGTATTTCGGAATTTTGTAGCGGGAGATTTTTCCTTTGCAGAAATCTTTTACATCGGCTTCGTCGAGGGTTTCGCCCTCTTTGAGTATGATGAATGCGCCGACCTCTTCGCCGTACTTGCGCGACGGCACCGCCGCCACTTGTACGTCTTTGATTTGGGGCATTTTGTAGAGGAACTCCTCTATTTCGCGGGGATAGATGTTTTCGCCGCCGCGTATGATCATGTCTTTTATGCGACCGGTGATTTTGAAATTGCCTTCGGGTGTTTTCACGCCCAAGTCGCCGGAGTGGAGATAGCCGTTGCGGTCGATGATTTCGGCGGTGGCTTCGGGCATTTTGTAATACCCTTTCATGATGTTGTAGCCTTTGCAGCACATTTCGCCCTGTACGCCGACGGGACACTCTTCGAGGGTTTCGGGGTCGATGACTTTCACATCGATTTCGGGCAGGGGGCTTCCTACGGTGGAGGCGCGCACTTCCACTGGGTCGTCCACGCGGCTCTGAGTCATGCCGGGCGAAGTTTCGGTAAGTCCGTACACGCTGGTGATTTCGGTCATGTACATTTTGTCCATGACTTCGCGCATCAGCCATTCGGGGCAGAGCGAGCCTGCCATGATGCCGGTGCGCAGCGACGAAAGGTCGAACATGGAGAACATCGGGTGGTTGAGCTCGGCGATGAACATCGTGGGCACGCCGTAGAGGGCGGTGCACCGCTCGCGGTGTATGGAGGCGAGCACCACGAGGGCGTCGAATTTTTCGAGCATCACGGCGCAGGCGCCGTTGGTGATGATTGCCATGATGCCCAGCACGATGCCGAAGCAGTGGAACAGGGGCACGGGCAGGCACACGCGGTCTTGTTCGGTGAATTTCATGCACTGCCCGATGCAGTAGCCGTTGTTGGTGATGTTGTGGTGGGTGAGCATGACACCTTTGGGAAATCCCGTCGTGCCGGAGGTGTATTGCATATTCACCACGTCGTAGCAGTTGAATTTCCGGCGGCAGGCGTCGAGCTGTTCGTCGGTGCCGGTCTGCCCGAGCAGCAGCAGTTCGGCGGTGTTGTACATACCCCGATGTTTCTCCTGCCCGATGTAGATGACGTTGCGCAGATAGGGGAAGCGTGCGCTGTGCAGGTTGCCGCGCTGCGAGGTGCGCAGCTCGGGCACCATGGCGTAGGTCATATCCACGTAATCGCTTTCGGAGGTGCCGTCGGAGATGCAGAGCGTGTGCAGGTCGGCATTATCGACGAGGTATTCCAACTCGTGCTGTTTGTAGTTGGTATTGACGGTTACCAGCACCGCGCCTATCTTGGCGGAGGCGAAAAGAAACGTAAGCCAGTCGGGCACGTTGGTCGCCCAGATGCCCACATGAGAGCCGGTCGTTACGCCTATGGCGAGCAAGCCTTTTGCCAACTCATCGACCCGCCGGTCGAACTGCCGGTAGGTGAACCGCAGGTTGCGGTCGGAATAGACGATGAACTCCTTGTCGGGCGTGCGTTCCGCCCAATATTCGAGCCATTCGCCCAAAGTTTTTTCAAACAGTTGCATAGAAGGGTGATTCTGTGGTTATGCAGGTACATAAACGACAGCTAGAACTCGGGCTGCCCGATTGCCGTAGGCGTGTACGTGGTGGGGTACGATGGAGTCGTAATAGATGCTTTCGCCCTGCCGCAGTATGTAGCTGCGGTTGCCGTAGGTAATCTCCACGCAGCCTTCTATGACGAGAATGAACTCTTCGCCTTCGTGCGACGAAAGCTCGTGGTCGTCGATGGTGATGGGGGCGATGTCGATGATGAACGGCTCCATGTGGCGGTTGGCTTTGGTGCGCGCCAGCGAATGGTAATTCATGTGGGTGGGCGTGTGCGCCGAGTTGGTCGAGAAGGTGATGCCCGCCGTGCCCACATTCGAGAGCGCCGGACCCAAGTCGTCGTTGTCGTCGAGGAAAGTGCCCAGACGCACGCCCATGGCGCGGGCTATTTTCAGCAGTATGGAGAGGGCGGGCAGGTCGGCGTCGGCTTCTATGCGGGAGAGTTGTTCGACGCTGATGCCGGCTTGTTCGGCAAGTTGTTCGCAAGAGAGATTTTTCTCCTCGCGGTATGTACGTATCCGTTTCCCTACGGAACTTCGAGTGGTTTCCATTTTCGTGATGAATTAATACAACCGCAAAAATACGACTTTTCGTATTAGAAAAACGCAAAAAAAAATATTAACTAATAAAAAAGATTTATTCCCTGCTGAAAAACAGGAATCTGTCGCCGGGATTACCAACCGGAGGTGGCGCCGCCAATTACAAGTTTAACATAAACAAGAATTCGGCGGTGCGGGAAACTTTGTTATGAGCCAACAACGCATAGTGCCACGGTTTACCACCGTGTTGTGCCGTATATTCCGAAACTATTCTACAATACTCTTCTGCTGCCGCTTTTTTTGCTTGCACATCGTCTGCGGTCATATCTTTTGATGCTTTCGTTTCCACCATATAAATTGCCTCTTTTGTTTCGGCAATGAAGTCGGGTTCGTAACGTTTAGTTCCGTTTGCCCAATAGATATTGAATTGTGTCGGTGCCGGTCGAAGCCAGTGTAAAACAGTATTATCACATTCCAAAGCGTTGGCAAAATCATGTTCGGATTTGCTGTCGAAATTACATTCTGTATAGTAAGATTTGGTAAATCCGGTAAATATGTATTTCGGAACATCAGCAGGCGGGATTACCTTTCTGAAATCTGTACGTCCATATCCATTTATTTCTTTCAGTTTCCGTTCTGTTATTCCTGTGAATGGCAATACTCTCGGTTGGGAATAACCTTGTGGAGTCATGATGAAATGTTTTTTCATTTGCTCATAAATACGTTCGGCAATTGCCCGCTTGAACTGATTTACGGTTTCGGTAATGTCGGCGCCTCCTGCATTCTTGGTAATTGCATCGAGTGCTTGTCCGGCAAGGCGATGCAGTAATTCAGCATTTTCTCCGTAATCTATATCGTCGTAATTGGTCAATGCTTCTACAATCTGTTTCAATGGCGATTCGGGTGTATGCCCGGAAATTACATCGATGGTATCTACCGTTTTCTCTCCGGCACCAATGGAAGTCCGTATGATTTCATTTTTTAGCGAAGGTAAATCGAATCCTTTTGCAGAGTCTAAGTCGAACGGGGAAAATTCTGTCTTATATACTTTTTGAGGCGTCGTTATTTGGGGTATTTCAATGATATTCTGAATGAAATTTTTTACAACTAAATTTATGACTGTATCGACTTCTTTAATTAGAGGAGCGGCTATTTGCTCTGCAAATATGGGGTCGATTCTTTTGGCACTATCTTCAATTTCTTTGATAGCTACTCCGTAAAGTTTTTTCAAGATTTCGGGCTTATTTAATTCCGATTTGCTTTTTACGAATCGGTTCAGTTGCGGAATAGTGTTCCAAACGGCACGTTGGGCATCTGCAATAATGAGAGCCTTGTTTTTTTCTATATCGTTTTTCGCTGTTTCAAGGGCTTTTTCCTTTTGAATGTCAATAATGGTCTTTGCCGGAATGATTTTTCCTGACTCCGGTGCGAGATCGTTATCGCCGAGTTCTATGTAAGAAATTTTATTGAGTACGGAATTTGGGTCTTGTGCTTTTTCAATAATTTCTTCAAAATTTTCGTGAGCAATAACCGTCAATTTATCGACATCGGGATTGCCTGTACGCTTTCCGTAAGGTAACCGAAGCCCCCGTCCAATGGTTTGTTCTATCAAAATCGGGGCATTACTTGCACGTATCGGCACGATAGTATAAAGGTTGGTAACGTCCCAGCCTTCTTTAAGCATATTGACATGAATGACAATTTCTATTTGATTATCAGGCTTTTCAAGTGAAATAAAAAGTTTTTCTATTTCCTCGTCTTTTTTAGTGGAACTATCGATTTGTAATGTTTTTCCATTGTACTTTCCATTGAACAATTCGTTTTCGACGAGGTGGTATATGTCGGTTGCGTGTTGAATGTTCCGGCACACAATCAAGACGAACGGTTTGACAATGGGCAAATGATTGTTGCGTGCGTAAAGTTCCAAATTGATTTTTGTCCGTTCATGAATACTTATGGCATCTTCTATTTTGAGAATATCGAGTTCCTTGTCGGACAAATTCCCTTTTTGGAAATTTCTGCGTCTGGCAACAGTCGGTATTTTTACATATTTGCCGTCGGCTAAGGCTTGGGCGAGATTGTATTCGTAAACGATATTTTTGAATGGTTTGCCTTTTTCGTCGGTTGGGGTAGCCGTCATTTCCAGACCGAGAATCGGACGCAATTCGTTAATGGCTTTTTTAGAAGCATCGGCATGGTAGCGGTGCGCTTCGTCCATTAAAATCACGAGGTCGTCGAGCGATGCAAGATAATCGAAATAGGATTGTCCGAGATATTCCGATAATCGGCGCATTTTCGGTACGCCTTTTTTGGCATCTTCTTTACTGTCGGAATTAAACTTGGAAATATTGAATATATTGATATGTATTTGATGATTGGAAAATAAATTGCGCGCTGAGTTATAGTTGCTGCCTGTTATGATAAGAGGTTGATTGTGAACAAACTCGGCAAGACCTTTGAATACATATTTCTCATACGCCGGCTCTCCGAAATCGCGAATCAGTTTTTCGTACAGCGTCAGATTGGGTGCAAGAATGAAGAAATGCCGGATTCCTTTTGCCAAATACAGATAGGCAATGCACGCACCCATTAGTCGGGTTTTTCCGATGCCTGTCGCTATCGAAAAGGCGAACGACGGAAAATCTCGCTCGAAATTCATGCAGGACGGACAAACTTCTTTCACTCGACATAATTGCTCGTTCAGATAGGAGGCATATTCTTCCTTTTCTGTATCGGTGATTTCTTCGGCTTTCTTATAAGGGAATTTCTTAAATGTCAGCTTGTCGGTCAAAAGGGATATTACTTCGAGAGCCTCCGCCAAAGGTTCTCGAAGCGACAGTCGCTGTTTTATGTTTTGAACGATTTGATTCATTATCAGTGCGGTTTTATATCTTGATAAAAATAGTTGGCAAAATATTTGCTTATAGTTATTTGATGTATTACCTTTGCATCATCTCATTGACCACGTGTTAAAGGAGTTACGGGGGCGACATTTATTGTTGCTCCTTGCTTTTTATCTCCTCTTGTATGCTGTATATCAACTCGTCAGGGGTGTTTATATTTCGTCCATCTGTGGCTTTCCATGTATTATATTCGCGCATTTTCTTCGTAGTTTCGTGAGATAGAGTTCCAACAAATGCCGTCCAAAGCAGCACATAATTGTATCTGACCTCCAATACAACAAAGTAATCAACATCATCTTCGTTTTCTAAACAAATACAAACTCTATTATTAGATCGTTGGCGAGCTTGTCTCCAAAATTTTAATTGCCATTTCTCAACATTTTCAATAGTTGGTTTGGCCCACGGCATACATTCACATCGGCGTAAATCCGGTTCCCGGTCGTTTTCATTTTTCCCTTTATGCGTCATATGATAGAATGTATATGCCCGATCTTGAAAAAGAGGATTGAATTTTAAGTTTAGACGATGAGAGCCAAAAGTTGCTTTATGCCTAATGAAATCTGCTTCAAATATCGCATATACAGCGTCAATATATCTGTGATAATCTCCGCCATATTCTTCAAGGTATATCTTCTGGGGTAATATTCTATCTTCCATAATCGCTTTTCCAAACAAAAATATTAAATTTGTTCTCTCGGTAAAGGGTACTCGACTTCAAATTGTATCCGCTTCTTGTTTTAATACATTCTATCAGACTCAATTTTGCCGCACTTGTATTTTTGTTTCTATGAAGATACGAGAGGGCTCCGATTAACAAGTCTGCCAATGCAACAAGTTCAACCTCTTCCGAACGGACTTGCTGCACCTTTTGTATCAACTCTCTATTAAAGTCATAATGGTTGTTACACAATACTTCGTGCAATTTTTCAACTTTCTTCTGTCCTCGTGTATCTTTGATGTCGATGTAGATATTGTAGCCACAATCAGGCTCAAACAGTGTTTTGAGCATGTCAAAATAAATTTTATAATAATACGTATCGTGATTCTGCCCATACTCTTCGTGGTGGAGTTCTTGTTTGTTGGGTACGATCAATGCCCTAAAATGCAAATCGCTGTAGTCAAAAAAGTAGTTGATTACGTCCATATAGAAACTCAACTGTCCTTCTGACACTTTATTCCATTTTATTTCCAATCGTTTACTAAGACCATGTTCCTCTTTGATTTCCCTAAGACGGCGGAAAATTTCATCTTTTTTGTTCTGTGGACACCATACGCCACCAATCACCATTGCTTTCTCGCCATCGTGTTCCAAATGGCAGCTCTCGTCGCAGTATATATTGAAAATCTGTTTCATACCTGTAATCTTAAAATAATGTTTGTTTCGTATCGGTTGGAGATTTTGAATCGGCATCATTTTCTGCTGCTAAGTTGTCGGTATCATCGTCTTCTTCCTCCATACTGGGCAGGTTGATGATGTTCAGCGAGTAGTCGTTGTGATCGAAAGCGCAGCGACCGAGCAACATTTGAGGAATTTTTTTGACCGTGATGTTCGTACACCGCGCTTTACACTCTTTTTGAAAAGCGGTGCAACAGATTAGCAATGATTCGCCTTCGTTCATCGACTCGTGGATTGCGTCCAGCATTTCGACGGTCATAAACTGGGTTGTGGTATATATGTAATCGTTTTCACTGCTATGTCCTTGTTTCCAATATATATTTTCATCGGGGCAGTAAGTAAAACCCTCTTGTTTTGCCATGGCTGCCGCTAGCATATCGGCGTTGTATTCTTTATTGATTACCCAATTGTCGAATTTGTCTTTTTTCAACAAACTCGGCGCCAATTCGTAGAAGCGGAATCCGCCGCCGCCTTTCCACCCTTGCGCTTTCGATATGCCGCCTTGATCGGTACCGTCGGTTACCATTTTCAGACGCGGATAGCAATGGGTGTAAGCGTGGTTTCCTAATTCGATACCGATATAGCGGCGACCCATTTTCTGGGCTACAGCAGCCGTTGTCCCCGAGCCGAGGAAGCTGTCGAGAACAAGATCATTTTCCTCTGTTACTGCACCAACAAAAACAGAAATTAGTTTTTCAGGTTTTGGATAATCAAAATTATTTTCACCAAATAAAGTAATACTTTCCTTTGTGGCATCTTCATAAGTATCCATTCCGTAGTGTGCGACACTTATCAGATTCTTCATTTTTTTAGGTTCTCCACCTTCTTTTATATGATTTGGTCGGAATGGTATTTTGCTAATAACTATTTCCTCCTTATTATCGACAATCGTATTTAATTTCTGTTGAGAATATCGCCATTCACCTTCAAGCCTAAATTTGTTGGCGTTATATCCATCAACTATATATAAATCATCCAATAGAATGGTTATGATTTTACCCTCAGACATATCTTGTGGTTTAATATGTCCATCCGGCATATTAAACCTAACAGAATTTGCTGGGAATTCTAAAATAGCCCTACCGTTTCCTGCATTATTAAATGGATATTTTTTACCGGTAGTAGTTTCTCCGTATATAAACGGTGGAGCATACCTGTAATCTTTCGTATACACCAGAACATATTCTGTAATTGAACCCATATTAGAGAGAAAAGAAGGTTTCTTTTTCTTTTCCCAAACCAATGATCCAGCAAAATTATTTCTACCAAATACCTCATCACACAGGACTTTAAGATAATGACATTCATCATCATCTATATTAATAAATATAACTCCATCGTGAGAGAGTAGATTGCGTAATAAAACAATCCGTTCACGCATTAACGAAAGCCATATTGAATGCTCTTTGCCATCATCATAGTGGGTAAATGCATTGCCTGTGTTGTATGGAGGATCGATACAAATACATTTAACACAGCCGGCATAATCCTGTTCGAGCGATTTCAGCGCAAGCAGATTGTCCCCGTGAATCAGCATATTGCCATTCCACGGTCTGCCATTGGGAAGTGTCCCCGTTTCAACCTTGCCATAGGAGTATTCGGGATTTTCAATCAAAATCCTCGGTTCCAATGCCGGCTTTTCATCATATTTCCCAACCCAAGTAAGTTCCAGTTTCTGCAATTTTTTATCTTGCGGCATAATATTTGTTTTAGAACGAAAACAAAAATACAAAAATATTCTGAAATGAAATGGATTTCAGAAATATTCGATAGACGGGATTACCAACCGGAGGTGGCGCCGCCGCCACCGGAGAGCCCGCCGCCGAAGCTGCCGCCGCTGATGCCTCCCCCGAATCCTCCGCCTCTGCCCCTGCCGCCGACGATAATGGGGGCGACGACCACGCGGGGTATGATGTAGGGTTCATGCGCTTCGTATCCGCAGTGGCGGCACCGGAATATTTTTTCGCCCTGCCCTGCGCGGAAGGGCGTGGCGACGAGGAGGGTGCGGTCGCTCTCGAATGCGTAGGTGCGCGCACCGCAGCGGGGACAGCGGGTGTATTGCGATTTTTTGTCGGGATAGGCGTGTACTTCGGTTACGCCGCAGGCGTCGCACAGCCATACGTCGTAATCGACCGACTGCACCGTTTCTTCGGCATCTTCCTGCGGGGTGAGGTAGCGGTTGTCTTCGTCCTCGTCGAGTTTGCGCAGGGGCGAGCCGCAGCTCTCGCAGCGGCGGGGTGCGTTGCGCAGCCGGTGGAGGCGCCGGTGTACGCCGAAGAAAGTGAGCAGGTTGAACACCGGAAAGAGTATCGCCATGAGGCGGAGCGAGGGCAGGTGCGCTTCGAGTTCGCGGTAACGCTCGTCGGCGGTTTCGCCGGAGCGTGCGGGGCGCAGCATCAACAGCATCACGAGGGAGAACAGAAGCGAAAGCCCGAAGTACATTTTCACGAGAAAGAGCATTTCGCCGGCGGTGTCGGCGGCAGGCGCCGCCACTTCATCGCGGTGGTCGGGATTTTCGACCACACGGCATATCTGTTCCACACCCGCGAGCAAGCCCCCTGCGTAGTCGCCTTGCCGGAAAGCGGGCAGCATCTGCTGCATCTGTATGCGTTTGCAGAGGGCGTCGGGCAGTATGCCTTCGAGTCCGTAACCCGTTTCGAAGCGGATTTGCCGCCGGTCGAGCACGAAAAGCACGAGCAGTCCGTTGTCGTTCTCCTTTTTGCCGATTCCCCAGCGGGCGAAGAGTTCGTTGGCAAACGACTCGATGTCCTGTTCGCCGATGGATTCGAGCACGACGACCGCCGCTTCGGCGGTGGTGCGCCGGCGCAGCGAGTCGAGCCGCACGTTGAGGCGGTATTCGGTTTCGGCGTCGAGTATGCCGTCGGGGTTGGAAACGAACCGCCGGCTGTCGGCAGTCTGCACATTGGGTACGTCAGCCGGCGTGTACTCCGCAGCCCGACAGAGGGCGGCGAGGAGAAGCAACAGAAATGCGAGCGCGTGTTTCATACGGTCGAAGTGTCAGAGTGCGGGGAGGCTCATGCCGTTGATTTTGCGGTAGAGGTCGAGAGCATATATGTCGGTCATGCCCGAAATATAGTCGATTACCGCCTGTATGCGGGTGAAAATCTCCGGGCTTCGCATTTCGTACTGGCTCGGCACTTTGTTGAGGAGCAGCTGCGAATAGTTCTTTTCGGGGTAAAGCACGGCGTCGATGAGTTTGTCGAGCAGAATGGTGATGATGCGGTTGCCCGCCAGCTCGATGTCGAGCACGTCGGAGGCTTTGTATATGTGTTTGTAGGCGATTTCGGAACAGTGGCGGTAGGCTTGTCGGGGCACGTCGCTAATCTGTTCGATGAGGCAGCCTTTGAGTTTGCCCCGCAGCAACTCTTCTTCGAGCGAGACGAAGATGCGGGAGCACTCATCGACTAATTTCCCGATGACGCACGAGCGCAGGTAGGCGACCTGTTCGTTTACGTCGGAAACGAGTCGCAGGGTATCCATGATTTTGTCGCGGCGCTCGCCCTCGAAAAATTCCAGCAGCAGGCTCTTGACCTGTTCGGTGGTGAGAATGCGCAGCTTGTGGGCATCTTCGATGTCCATGATTTGGTAGCAGATGTCGTCGGCGGCTTCGACCAGATAGACCAGCGGGTGGCGGCAGTAGCGCACTCCCGTGTCGGGAATGCGGAGCATACCCAGCTCGTCGGCGATGCGCACGAAGTCGTCGCGCTCGGAAGTGAAAAATCCCAACTTGCCTTTTTTGCCGGCGAGCGTCGATTCGTAGGGATATTTCACAATGGACGCCAGCGTGGAGTAGGTCATGACGAATCCCCCTTCGCGCCGCCCCTCGAATCGGTGGGTCAGCAGACGGAAAGCGTTGGCGTTGCCTTCGAAGTGGGTGAGGTCTTTCCATTCGTCGTCGGAGAGTTGCAGCTGTTCCCGCAGATACTGTCCGTTGCCTTCGGAAAAATAGGTGGCGATGGCGCGCTCGCCCGAATGTCCGAAAGGCGGATTGCCGAGGTCGTGCGCTAAACAGGCAGCGGCGACGATGGCGCCCACGCCGTTGAATTTATCGACCCATGCCTCGTTTTTGTATTTTTCGGCGAGTGTCGCCGAAATGTTGTTGCCCAACGACCGTCCCACGCAAGACACTTCGAGACTGTGTGTCAGTCGGTTGTGTACGAACACGCTGCCCGGAAGCGGAAATACCTGCGTCTTGTTTTGCAGCCGGCGGAATGGAGAAGAAAAGACCAACCGGTCGTAGTCGCGCTGAAAGTCGGTGCGCGTATGCTGGTGGGCGTCGTGGTAGCGCTCCAATCCGAATCGTTTGGCAGAGAGCAGCCGCTCCCAACTCATTGTTTTTTCGTCCATGATGTTTTTTGCTTGCAACGATAGGACAAAGATACACATAATCGCCGACAAAACAAAAACATCGGCGCCCCGAAAAAAACGAACGGGCAGCGCCGTATGGCTCCGCCCGTCGGAAAGGGTTGATGCGGATTATTTTTTGCTGTCGGGCAGTTTCTGTCCGTTCACCGTAACGTTTTTGATTTTGAATCCGTCGATTAAATCTTTTTTGAGGTCGCCGTTTTTGGCAGCCGTGATGTCGAGATTCTCGAAAGTGAAATCCGAGAGGAAATAGTCGTCGGAGCTGCTGACGTCGAAGAACACGTTGCAAGCCAACTTGATGTTGCGCATGGTAACGTTGTTGGAGTAAGAGTAGGGCTTGTCCTGCCGACCTTTGAGGTCGAAAAACTGCGTCCACGGTTTCACGTAGAGGAAACTTTTGGCGTCGCCCTCGATGTCTTCCACCAAAATGTATTCGTATTTCTGCGGAGTGTCGGGGCGCATTTTGAGCCACAACAGACGGGAGGCGTTGGAGATTTTGCAGCGGCGCAGCACGATGTTGAGGTCGTGTAGCGACTCGCTGCCGCAGGTGAGGGCGCTGTGGCAGAAGCCGTAAGTACAGTCTTCGATGATGATGTTGTAGTTGCCGCCGTTGGCAGGGTCGCTGTCGGCGTACGGACCTTTGCCTCCTTTGAGAGCAATGGCGTCGTCATTGACGGAGAGGTAGCAGTTTTTCACCAGCACGTTGGTGCAGGCATCGATGTCGATGGCATCGGTGCTCGGCGCTTTCACCGGCGCTGCCGGCGAGAAGATGTAGAGCCCGAGCAGCTTCACGTTTTCGCATTTGTAGAGGTGGGTAGTCCAGAAAGGCGAATTGATGAAGTGCGCCCCTTCGAGCTGCACGTTTTTGCAGTTGGAAATATAGACCAGACGGGGGCGCAGTTCGTCCATGTTGGTGCATTTGGGAATGACTTTGCGGCGCAGCCAGAACGAAGTCCAGTAGCGCAGCCCGTTGCCGTTGAGCGTGCCGCTGCCCGAAATCGTGAAGCCGTCGAGCCCGTCGGCATTGACAAGGGCGGCAAAATATTTCAGCGACTGCCCCTCCATGCGGGTATCGACAATGGGGAAGTTGCTGATGTCGTCGCTGCCTTTCAGCACGGCACCCTCTTCGAGATGCAGGTGCGTACCCTGTTTGAAAAAGAGCGAGCCGCTCAGGAACGTACCGCGCGGGACGACGACGACGCCGCCTCCGGCAGCTGCCGCCTTGTCGATGACAGCCTGTATCTGTTCGGTCTGTATCACCGTGCTGTCGAGCGTTACGCCGTAGTCGGTGATGCAGTAAGCCGTTCCTAACTTGGATATATCGACTTTTTCGTTTTGACGGAACCAGTCGGGTATGGGCGTTCCGTCGGGGAATTTCTCTTTGCCCGAAACTTGGAGACAGAGAAAGAGGGCTGCGAGCAGAAAAATCTGTTTCATGTGAATGGTGTTTTAATGGTATTAACTTTTCATGTACGAACAAAGGTACTGACTTTCGACCGATTATCCAATTTTTCCGCCGAAAAAATAATCGGGGACTGTCGCCAACCGGCTGTCAGTCTTTTGCCGGTACGGGAAGATAGGTTATATCCACCGCATCGAAGTGGGTGTCGGGCGATACCCTCCCCGATATTGCCAGCCGGTAGTTTTTGTACGCCGGCGCGACGATGCGCATCGGCAGTCTGCCTGTCATATGCCCTTCGACCGTCGCCCGATAGATGCAGCCGTAACCCTCTTCCGCCCGATTCGATGCCCATAGCGATACGTCGAGGCGTCCGCTGCCCGCAGCGCGCACCATGCAGCGGCGCACCCTCTTGGGAACATCGGGAATCACTTTTATGGCACGCGACACCCATGCGATATTCGTTTCCGGAGCCTTTTCCTCTTGACTCAAATCGTAAATGCGCGATGCCTCGTCGATGGCGAGCAAGGCGGGATAGAGTGTAAGAAAGCCGCTATAACGGTTTGTGCGCACCGACCATTGGAGCGTGCGAAGGTCGAACACGCGCATATAGTCATAATCCGTGTTCAGGAACAAGAGTTCTTTTTCGGTGTAATTGTATCCGACGACGGCATTTTTCACAAATGTTTTGAGGGGTGCTGGGTCGTCGAATCCCTGACTTAACGGCAGGTCGGGCACGCCCTCGAACGGAGCCGACAGCAGCGAAACTTCGGCGCCCTGCAATGCCATAAGCCCCTGCTCCGACAGATAGAGCACGGCATCGTCGATAGATACGATATGTTCGGGCGAGAGCGCCACTTCCCGATTGACGGGGTGCTGGTCGGCATACACCACATCGCCGTTGCCCTGCTGCAAAGCCCAAATGCCGTCGGAAGTGAAAACGTAGAGCGGAAATTCTCCGTACTGTCCTTGCGAGAGCGCAGCCGTGGCGGCAGCCATGCCGAGTATCGTACCCGACGAAATCGTGTAGGTATTCTCTTGCGGGAAACGGAAAGGATTGTATGCCGCCGATACCCGCAGTTTGGCCGGCGAGTATTCTTCCGTGTGCATTTCCAGCGGCAGCACATCGGATATTTTTGCCGGCTCCAATTCGATGGGCGAGAGGTTGTCTTGTATGTAATATGCCATGTTTTCGCTTGACGAGGCTTTCAACGGGAGTTCTTTGTAATGGGTGAGTTTTCCGCTGCTGTCGTAGCCGTAAATTCTCATGGCGACGGCACGGCTGTCGGGGTACGAAATGTAAGGCGACAAACTGCCGATGTCGGCGGCTGTACGGGTGATTAAATGGCTGAGTCCGGTCGTGCTTTTGAGCGTAACCTGCACGGTGGCTGAAAATATTTCCGGTGACGGAATGTCGGTGCCGTGATAGCGGTCTTGCAATATGTCGAACACGGTCGGCGGATAGCCGCTGAAATAACGCACGGTGATGTTCCCCAAATGCAGGCGCCCGTTGTAAACGTAAGACTCTTTTGCCCGCAGCGAGTGAAGTGAAAAGTTGTCGAGCGGGAAAAGGCGTTGATGCACCAGATTGTCCAGCGAACAGGTGTAGGAGAGCGCGGTTATTCGATGTTCTTTCGATTTCAGCGTATCGATGTCGATGGAGGCGACTTTGTAAAAAAGCGTCTCGTTCAAGACAGATTCTTTTTGTTCTTCGGCAGAGAAAGTCGGCAGGGAGAAAACAAGCTGCGACGTACCGTTTTCGTCAGAGAATGCCAAGTTTTCCAACGAGTTTTCTTCCTTGACGACCGGCAGTTCGCGGGAAAAGAAAATATCCACCCCTTTGACGACATCGCTCCATTCCGATAAATTTATGTTCTGCGGTATGTAGAGTACCTTTTCTCCCGACAGAGAAAAGGTACCGGAGGAAAATCGGGTGAGGGAATCGTCGTTCGACGCGTAATTGCAGAATATTTTTTTGTTGAACGGCAAAATTTCTTTGGGTGCAGCCAATACCGGCGGAGAGGGATATATGTAGCTGTCGTCGTACAAACGCAAGGCATAGCGTACAAGTATGGGAAAGGAGATATATCCGGCTTTTAGCAACTTTTCTTTTGCTCGATGATATGCCCCATATACCGAATTGGTGAAAGCAGTTTTATCGTCCGCCGAGAGTTGGGAAATATCTTTCCCGTTCAACTGTTTGGTCAAGGTATAGTCGCTCCAGTCTTCCCGCTGCTCTTTTTGTCCTCGCATGCAGAACGATATTTCCGGAAAGTCGGGGTGCGAACCGAGTTTTTTATATTTCCCTTCGACATAGAGGAAATAGCATATCGAATCGGCAGTGAAAGCAACCAGCGTGTTCCCGACGGATTCGAGGTGTTGCAGGTTTGCCAGCTCGAAACTTGCAGGTTCCTGCATCGGCGATATGGTGCCGTTTCTTTCCGTCGCTTCGTGATAGAGGTGCGTACCGTCATAGGTGAGATAGTGTTTGTACGATTCGTTTACGTGGATATATACCGGTTTGCGGGCAGGGTCGGAGGGCGTATACAGCAGTTTCGGACTTCCGACAGGCCGCCATACGCCGTTGTCGCAACGGAGATTGGACAGGTTGGTGCTTTCGCCGTCGGGCGACAGAGCGGGCGGCAGATTTTGCGATATGCCGGCGATGGATATTCTTTGTTGTAGTTCTTGCATATAGTTCGGTTTTTAGAAATTTGATTGACGCAAATGTAGGCGGCGCACATGCGCCCTGTATGCGAAATTTATCAAATGGAAAGCCGATGCGTCTCTTTTTATAAATTCCGCAAAGAAGACATGACGGCTTCTTGTTTATTTGCCAAACGAAACGGAACGGGAAAATCCTGTTCGTCCTTATACTTAAAAATAGAAGAAACAGTTATGAAACAAACCGATTATCGCGTTTTCGACCATCGACCGGAGCCGTCGCGGGAGCGGAAGAAAACCGAAGAAGAAAAACAAGCCTCCCTCGAAGTGTTGTGGCAAGCCAAACGGGCGTGGGACAACCTCGACAACTACCGCAAACGCCGCAGCCGCAGCCGCGACTACACGTTCGGCAACCAGTGGGGCGATATGATTACCCTGCCCGACGGTCGCCGCATGAGCGAAGAATCCTATTTGAAAGAACAGGGCAAAGTGCCCCTCAAAAACAACCTGATACGGAAACTGGTGAAAAACGTCGTCGGACAGTTCCGGTCGGTGCAGACACAGCCGGTGTGCCTCTCCCGCGATCGCAAGGAACAGGCATTGAGCGAGCTGTTGAGCAGCGTGCTGCAATATGTGCACCAGCATAACCACCTTTGGGAACTCGACAGCCGCTCGCTCGAAGAATTTCTTATTTCGGGCAGCTGCTTTCACAAAATCAGCTATGGAAACCGTCGCGGGAAAAACGACGTGTGGATAGATGAAGTAAATCCCAACCGCATATTTTTCAACCGCATGGAGGACGTCCGGCAGTGGGACTGTACGCTTATCGGCGAACTGCACGATATACCGGTCGCCAAGGTGCTGGCGAATTTCGCCGGCGGCTCCCGCGCCCGTGCCGCCGAGCTGCGCGAAATTTACTGCCATGCTACGGAAGATGCGCTGCGCGAGACCTACGAAAATTTGTCGAGCGAGCCGCTCGACAATCTCGAATTTTTCCTGCCCGCCGACAAACACCTGTGTCGCGTCATCGAAGTGTGGCGCCTCGAAAACAAGGAGCAGTTGAAATGCCACGACACACTTACAGGCGAATACTATCAGGAAGATGTCGCCCGCATGGACGAAATCGACGCCGAGAACCGCCGGCGCATCGCCGAAGCCCGCAAACACGGCGACGAAAGCGAAGCCCGGCTTATCCATGCCGAATGGTTTGTCGACAGGTATTGGCATTACCGATTCTTTACGCCTTACGGGGAGGTGTTGGCGGAGGGCAGGTCGCCCTACTGGCACGGGGAACACCCGTATGCTTTCAAGCTCTATCCGCTCATCGACGGCGAGATACATTCGTTTGTCGAAGACGTCATCGACCAGCAGCGATACATCAACCGCCTCATTACGCTCGTTGATTTCATCATGGGGTCGAGTGCGAAAGGCGTACTGCTTTTCCCCGAAAACCAGATTCCCGACGGCATGTCTATCGAGGATATTGCCGAAGAGTGGACGCGCTACAACGGCGTGATTCTGTTCAAGCCCAAAGCCGGCGAAGCCCTTCCGCAGCAAATCGCCATCAACTCGACCAACATCGGTGCCTACGAGCTGTTGAGCTTGCAGATGGAGCTGCTCGACAATATATCGGGCGTACACGGCGCCATGCAGGGACAGCTGCCGCAGCCCGGCACCGCCGCCGCGCTGTATAACCAGCAGGTACAGAATGCCGAAACCAATCTGGTGGATTTGTTCGAATCGTTCAAGTGCTTCCGAGAAAGCCGCGATACCAAAGTGCTGAAAACCTTGCAGCAATATTACGACCGGACGCGATATGCCGACATTGCAGGCGATAAAATTGAGAAATACGATGCGTTCTCGCCGGAGGAGGTGCGCAATGCCGAGTTAGATGTCGTAGTGACGGAATCGAGTTCGTCACCGGCATTCCGCTCGTCGTCGAATGCCCTGTTGATGGAGCTTTTCCGCATGGGGCAGATTTCACTCGAAATGCTGCTCGAAAACGGCTCGTTTCCCTTCTCCGACCGTTTGCTGCAAAGCCTCGAAAAGCAAAAACAAGAGTTGGCGACAGTCGCAGCGGCGACAGGTGCGCTGCCGCCGGCTGCCGCACCGGAAGCGCAACTTTTCTGAAAACGTAAAGCAAAACCGTCGAGACATTCGAATGTCTCGACGGTTTTGCTTGTAAAAAATTAGAAGAACATTATCAATAGTTGTCGCGCTGCGGCTCGAAGTAGGCTTTCGGGTAGAGGCAGGCGGGACATTTGTCGGGCGGGTTCAGACCCTCGTGTACGTACCCGCAGTTACGGCATTGCCAACGGATAGGCGTGTCGCGACGAAACACTTCGTGTTCCTCGAAACGAGAGAGCAGCCGGCGGTAGCGCCACTCGTGAAACTCTTCGACGCGGGCTATCATGCGGAACGCCGCGGCGACATCTTTGAAACCCTCGTCGAGGGCGGTGTTCGAAAAATTGTTGTATAAGTCCGACCATTCGAGCCGCTCGCCTTCGGCGGCTTCGAGCAGGTTTTCCGCCGTGGTGCCGATGCGCCCGGCGGGATATTCGGCACTGATGAGTGTCAGGTCGCCTTCGGTGAGGAAGTCGAAAAAGCGGCGGGCGTGCGCCAATTCCTGCTCGGCAGTCTCGGCAAAGACGGCAGCCACCTGTTCGTACCCTTCTTTCTTCGCCGTCAAGGCGAAAAAGGTGTATCGGTTGCGGGCTTGCGATTCTCCGGCAAAGGCTTTGAGCAGATTTTGTTCGGTGAGAGATTCTTTTATTTTCATAACGACGGATTTGGAATGACGTTCGGTAGAAAAACATTTTGCGGAAAAGAAAGTTCATTCCGCGCGGAAGAAAAAAATGTTGTTAAAAAACGTGAATAAAAGTACGCATTTCCGTTTATTATTTGTTCTTTTGCAAGAAATTGCGGGTATAATAGACTTTTATTTCGGTAAAGGCAATATTTCGCCCTTGCTAAGAGAGGGTTACAAGATAGAAAGCAGAACGACGATGACGAAAACGAGACGGAAAAAACACAGTTCTTTTTTAGGAGCGCGCCTGACTTCGACCGTAAGTACGGCGCTGGTTCTTTTTCTCTTGGGAATCATTGCTTTATTAGGCATAACGGCAAAGCGGCTATCGGTATATGTGCGTGAAAATATGGGCTTTACCGTAGTCCTCGATGAAAATACATCTGACTCTCAAATAAAAGCGCTGCAAAAACGTCTTACCGCAGCTCCGTACGCTCGAAAAGTGGAATATATATCGAAAAAAGATGCTTTGCGCGAGTTGTCTATGGAAATCGGAGAAAATCCGGAAGATTTGCTGGGGTACAACCCGTTGCGTCCTTCGTTCGAGGTAAAGCTCAACAGCGAGTATGCCAATGCCTCCAAGCTGCCGGAGATAGAACGGACACTGACCAAAGCCTATCCTTATATCCGCAAAGTTTCTTATCAAAAAGATTTGATAAAACTCGTGAACGAGAATATGCGGCTCATCGGGTTGGTGTTGTTGGGCATTGCGGTGGTGATGACCGTCATATCAATTGTGCTTATTGGCAATACGGTAAGTCTGGTCGCTTACTCCAAACGCTTCCTGCTGAATACGATGATGCTGGTGGGTGCGAAAAATTCGTTTATCCGGCGCCCGTTCGTGCGTTCGCACGTAGCAAACGGCATCATGGGCGCTATCATTGCCAACGTATTGCTGGCAGCGATGTTATATTATCTGAGCCGCGATATGTCGGGACTTGCCGCGTTGCTCGACAAAAAAATGCTGGTGGAGGTAGCTGTCGGCATATTGGCGGCGGGTATCGTATTTTCGTATGTCGCCGCCCGCGTGGCGATTGCACGCTACCTGCGCATGGACAGAAACAAGTTGTATTATATGTAATGCTATGATAAAAAAATCTGAAAAAACTATTTCTCGTAAGCCCGTTCAGGAAACGGAGAGCACCGATTTGCGCGCCTTTGCCTTGGGAAAACGTAATTTGCTGTTTATTGCGATTGCATTTGTCGCCATTATTTTAGGGTTTGCCCTTATGGCGGGAGAGGGCTCGACGCCCGAACATTTCAATCCCGATATATTCAGTTTTCGCCGCATAGTCGTGGCGCCGTTCATCACCTTTGCGGGATACGTGTTCATGGTGTTCGCCATTTTGTATAAACCGAAGAAAGAAGATTCAAATACCGATAGAGAATGACGTGGCTCGATGCTTTGTGGCTGGGACTCATACAGGGTCTTACCGAATACCTGCCCGTGAGCAGCAGCGGGCATCTCGAAATTGCGAACACGCTGCTGGGCATAAAGGGAAGCGACAATCTGGTGTTTGCCGTGCTGGTACATGCTGCGACGGTGTGCAGTACGCTGGTCGTACTGCGGAAAGAAATCGCCGGACTGTTCTGCGGGCTTTTCCGCTTCCGTTGGAATGAAGAAACGCAGTATGTCGCCAAGATACTCCTTTCGATGATACCGGTAGGCATCGTCGGGGTATTCTTCAAAGATACGGTCGAGAGCTTTTTCGGGAACGGCTTGCTCGTGGTGGGCATCATGCTCTTGGTTACGGCGCTGCTGCTGACATTTGCCTATCGCGCCAAACCCCGCAAAAAAGATTCCATTTCATACCGCGATGCTTTCGTCATCGGTCTGGCGCAGGCTTGTGCGGTGCTGCCGGGCTTGTCGCGGTCGGGCACGACGATTGCCACGGGACTTTTGTTAGGCGACAAGAAAGAACAGATAGCCCGTTTCTCGTTTCTGATGGTGATTATCCCCATTCTGGGCGAGGCATTTCTCGATTTGGTGGGCGGAGAGTTTTCGCCGGCGGAGTCGGGGCTCTCGGTTACGGCGATGCTCGTAGGCTTTTTGGCGGCATTCGTGTCGGGCTGCGCGGCTTGCAAATGGATGCTTAAACTGGTGCAAAACGGACGGCTCGTGTGGTTTGCACTCTATTGTGCATTGATGGCGGTATTCTGCATCGTCCATGCCTTGACGGCATAACGATTTTTCCGTTTTCGGACGGAAGAGATATATCGGAAAAAGATAGAGATGGATTTTCAAGAAGGAGAGATTTTGTATTTCGACAAGCCGCTGCACTGGACGTCGTTCAAGCTGGTGAAGACGCTGCGCAACACGCTGACGCGGACTTTGGGCGTAAAAAAGCTCAAAGTGGGACACGCCGGCACGCTCGACCCGTTGGCTTCGGGCGTTATGATTGTCTGCACGGGCAAGGCAACGAAACTTATCGAATCCTTTCAATATCAGACCAAAGAATATATCGCGACGCTGCGGCTGGGAGCGACCACGCCGTCGTTCGACCTCGAAACCGAAATCGACGCCACCTATCCGACCGACCACATCACCCGCGCCCGAATCGAAGAAGTGCTGCTCCGTTTCGTGGGCGCCATACAGCAGGTGCCACCCTCGTTTTCGGCTTGCAAAATCGGCGGCAAGCGGGCATACCACATGGCGCGGAAGGGTTTGGACGTGGAACTGAAACCGAAAGAACTCGTCATCGACGAAATAGAGCTGCTCGATTTTGCCGACAACACGTTGCGCATACGGGTCGTATGCAGTAAAGGAACATACATTCGGGCATTGGCGCGCGACATCGGCGCGGCGTTGGAAAGCGGCGCGCATCTGACGGAACTGGTGCGTACGCGGGTGGGCGATGCCACGCTCGACCGCTGTCTCTCCGTCGAGGAGATTCCGACCATTGCGGCGCAGGGCATTCCCTATGTGAAGAAAGAGGAAGAATTAAAAAATTAAAACGACATACGAAATGAAATTGTCTCAGTTCAAATTCAAGTTATCCGAGGAGCAAATAGCCAAATATCCTGCCAAAAACCGCGACGAGTCGCGCCTGATGGTGGTCGATAGGAAAACGGGAAATATCCGGCATTGCATATTCAAAGAGATAATCGACTTTTTCGATGAACACGACTTGTTCATCTTCAATGATACGAGGGTATTCCCTGCGCTGCTTTACGGAAACAAGGAAAAGACGGGGGCGAAGATAGAAGTGTTCCTGCTGCGGGAGCTGAACGAGGAACATCGTTTGTGGGATGTGTTGGTCGATCCCGCCCGCAAAATACGCATCGGCAACAAGCTCTATTTCGGCGAAGACGATTCGATGGTGGCGGAAGTCATCGACAACACCACTTCGCGGGGGCGCACGCTGCGATTCCTTTTCGACGGTCCTCACGATGAATTCAAAGAAGCTCTTTACAAATTGGGCGAACCGCCGTTGCCCCGTTATATCAACCGTCCTTCCGAACCCGAAGATTTCGAGCGTTACCAGACGATTTTCGCCCGCAACGAAGGGGCAGTCGTAGCACCTGCCGCCGGCTTGCATTTCAGCCGCGAGCTGCTCAAACGCATGGAGATAAAGGGCATCGACTACACTTTCCTCACCCTGCATTCGGGATTGGGCAATTTCCGCGAAATCGATGTCGAAGACCTTACCAAGCACAAAATGGATTCGGAGCAGATGTTGGTTACTCCCGAAGTGGTGGCGACCGTCGATCATGCCAAAACCGAAAATCGCCGTGTGTGCGCCGTCGGAACGTCCGTCATGCGGGCAATCGAAAGCGTGGTAAGCACCGACGGACACATGAAGCCTTACGACGGCTGGACAAACAAATTCATTTTTCCGCCGTACGATTTTACCGTTGCCACTTCGCTGATCAGCAATTTTCACATGCCGTACTCCACGCTGTTGATGATGGTGTCGGCTTTCGGCGGTTACGAACTCGTGTTCGACGCCTACGATGTCGCTCTCAAAGAAGGGTATCGCTTCGGAGCTTACGGCGATGCCATGCTGATACTGTAATATGGCGACCGCCTGCATTGCATTGGGGTCGAATCTGGGCGACCGCCGCCGGCTCTTGCAGAAGGCGGTGGCGCGGCTGTCGGTAGAGGCGGGAGAGGTAACCGCCCTCTCGTCGTTTTATGAAACAGAGCCTGAGGGATTCGACTCTCCCCACCGTTTTCTCAATGCTGCCGCCGTACTCGAAACGCAGCTTTCGCCCGAAGAATTGTTGCGGGTAACGCAGCGCATCGAACGCGACTTGGGACGCGTCGGTAAAAGTTCGGACGGTCGGTATGCCGACCGTCCGATAGATATAGACTTGATTTTTTTCGATGAGGTCGTTATCGACACGCCCGAATTGACGCTGCCTCACCCCCGCATGGCGGAGCGGCTGTTTGTACTCGACCCGCTTTGCGAAATCGCCCCCGACTTCCGCCACCCGCTGCTGCATCGTTCCGTTGCCGAATTGCGAGCCGAATTATGCTCTGAATGATGCGGCACAAGAAAAGGGACACCTTTTAATTTATGATAACAAAATCTTTTTTTCTTCTTTATTTGTAATTTTATATCTTTGCCGAAAGAAAATAAATGATTCGGACAAATTGTTTCGAACAAGATTTTTGGCAAGGATATGTATAAGATTTCGGATTATTTACGGAACGGATTTTTGTTTGTCAGAAACCTCGCTTTCCCGAGAAAAAAGAAATTGTCGCAGTTGATGATATATGCGACGAACAGATGCCAGTCGCGTTGTCGGCATTGTTCTATTTGGCAAAAGCCGCATGACACGTTGTCGAAAGAAGAAATAGTGAAAATCGTTTCTGCCAAATGCGTATCGAAAAATACGGTTGTCGGTCTCGAAGGAGGCGAATTCGTTTTGCATCCGGAAGCAAATGAAATTCTGGATTGGTTTCAAAAAAATCATCAGAATTATACGTTGTTGTCCAATTGTCTGTTTCCCCAAAAGGTAATCGACCTGACCCGCCGTTACCGCCCGAAGCATCTTTACGTGTCGTTAGATGGAAATGCCGAAACATACAAAATCATGCGGGGCGTAGATGGCTATGACAAAGTAATCGAAGTCATCGAGACGCTGAAAGATGAAATACCCATTTCATTGATGTTCTGTTTGTCGCCGTTCAATTCATTTTCCGATATGGAATATGTCATCGATATAGCCAAACGCTACGACATCGATGTGCGTATCGGCATATATGGAACAATGGCGTATTTCGACACTTCTGCCGAAATGCTTGCTGCCGAATACGAAGACTTTTTGTCTCAAATACCGCAAAATATACTCGATACGCAGGAAAATTACGATTTTGTCGTGTTGTATAACGAATGGAGAAACCGAAATCTTGATTTGCGCTGCCATTCGATTATGACGAGTCTTGTCATTCACCCAGATGGGAACGTGCCGCTTTGCCAAAACTTAGATGTCGTTTTGGGCAATATCAAAGAACAGCCTCTCGACCGAATTTTCAATTCCAAGTCGGCTGTCGAAACGCAGTGCCGATATGCCAAAACGTGTAATGGATGCTGGATAAATTTTCATAGAAAATACGACATTATACTGGTGCGGAATTTGGAAAAGTTGTTGCCCAAAAGACTCATAGAAATTTTCTACGGAAAATACCGTTGGTGTGCAGATAGTCGAATGACTTACAAGAGATATTTCAAACAAATAATGAAATGAAAATATCGATAAACCCTTTGATAGACCGTTGGCGTTCATATCGTAATTTCAAAATGTTGGAGAGCCGTTTTTCCGCAAAATATGCTTTTGTGGGAATCGGTAGCCATGCTTTGCAAAATCTCTATCCTGTCATTTCTTATTTGGGAATCCCGCTCAAATATATTTGCTGTACGAATGAGAAGAAACTCCCGCTGATAGAACGAAAGTTTCCGTATGGCGTAATTGCCACGACTTCTCTCGATACCGTTTTGTCGGATAGAGAGGTCGAGGGGGTATTCGTTTGCACCTCTCCGCAAACGCACTATTCTCTTGCAAAAGAGGTGCTGGCTTCCGGAAAATATCTGTTTGTGGAGAAACCTCCCTGCCAAACGCTTTCGCAGTTGGAAAATCTGATTGCTATTCCTCGCACGAAGAACGTATTGGTCGGTATGCAGAAAAGATATTCTCCGCTTACTCAAAGACTGAAACGGGAAATTTCTGCCAATCGTCCCATAAGTTATCAACTTTTTTATCAAACGGGAAAATATCCGGAAGGCGATTCGGTAATGGATTTATTCATTCACCCGATAGATATGGCTTGTTTTTTGTTTGGAAAGGCTTGTATTTCGGGAATCCAGCGAATCGAAAAGAATGGAACTGCAATATATGTTTTGATAACGGATTGGGAAAGTCGAAAATGAAAAGAAAAGCATAACAAGAGAAAATATAGTCACTAATATACAGCGTTTTATGTGGTATCACTTTCGGGACACGCTCTTTAATTTGTCTTAATCCGCTACAAGTTTTTTCGGGATGTATGGGAACATATACGGGAATTTATTTACCTTTGCAATGTGAATCAAAAACGCATTGCCGATGAAAGTTTCCGTCTATCTGAAAAAGAGCAGTTCCTCGACCTCGAACATCTGTTTCCGTGTCCGTGAGAAGAACGTGGATATAAAGGTTGTTTCGCCTCTTTTAGTCCATGACAAGTACTGGGATTCCGATACCCTCAGTTACAAGCGCACGACAGCCGTACCTGCCGTTGAACAGAAACAGTTGCCCGAACAGATTGCCGCCATCATCGAGAAAGTAGAGAAGACCTTTTCGGACAAGGCAAACAGCGCATGGCTAAAACAGACCATCGAGGATGTGCTGTACCCTGCACGGGCTTTCGAGCGCAACCATCCGAATCTAATATGCCGCATCCATGAATATCTGGAAAAGTTTGACGGTGCGGACAGAACCAAGGAACATATTATCCGCTTCGAGCGCAAGATGATACGTTACCATGAATATCAACGTGAGATATTAGGTAATACCGATTTCACCCTCTTTGTTGAAACCGTCACACTGGAGCAGATGAACAGTTTCCGTGACTATGTGTCCAACGAATACCTGTTGCGCCAGCAGCATCCTGATTTCTATGCCGGGCGTATGTTAATCAACCATGCTCCAAGACCATTGTCGAATACGACCATCATCAACACGATGAACCTCTTCTGTACCTTTCTCCACTGGTGCAAGAAAATGAAGTATTCCGACAACGAGGTATATGAGCTTTACGGATGCAAGGAACCGACTTATGGTGATCCGTTCTATTTGATATCCGAAGAAAGGAATATCCTGTACAATGCGAATTTGGGCGGCTGTCCGAAACTGGCGGTTATCAGGGACATATTCGTGTTCCATTGCTATGTAGGATGCCGTGTAGGGGATTTGTACAGATTGACGAGAGACAACATCAAAGACGGATTTCTGGAGTATATGCCGCAGAAGACAAAGAAGTGTCAGGCAAAAACGGTCAGAGTACCGTTGCATGAGAAAGCATTGAAAATACTGGAACGCTATGAATCAAGTACGGGCAAGCTGTTACCGTTCAAGCCCATACACCAGTACAATCTCGGCATACGGGAACTGTTGAAGCATTGCGGCATAGACAGGATGGTGACTATCCTTGACACGCACGGCTACAATACCGTGCAGAAACCATTATATGAGGTAGCCACCAGCCACACAGCACGAAAGACTTTTGTAGGCAACCTGTACAAACAGGTTCCCGACCCCAATCTGATAGCATCCATGTCCGGGCATGTGGAAGGTAGCCGTGCATTCAACCGCTACCGCACGATTGACGATGAGATGAAACGCAAACTTGTGGAAATGATAAACTAAGGAGGACGCATAATGAAAGTTACCGCATTTATAAGAAAGACCGCCGCAAAGAATAATGTCACCGACCAGGCACGAGTCTATTTCAGAGTCCGTGACGTGGGAGGCGTTGACATCAAGGCTGCGAGCGAACTCTCCATTAACCCCAACCACTGGAGTGCGGAACGGCAGGGGTACAAGCCACGTGTCGCATTGGTGTCGGAAGATAAACGGATGGGCTTTGAAAAAGACATCCAAAACATTACGCACCTTATTGCCGAGAAATACCATCGTGGAGTGGACGGCAACTGGCTGAAAGGACTTATCGAGGAATACCACCACCCGAATATCAACTTCCGCGGCGGCAATCCGGCAGACGAGTATCTGCTATCTTACCAGATACAGAAGTACATGGACGAGACACCTCTTGCCGCAGAAAGCTGGAAGCACCATCGGGACAATCTGAAAAAGGTGCTGCGTTACGAGCGTTTCCATCAGGAGGTCATGCACCAGCGGGGCTTCCATCTTTGTATAGATTCCATTACTGCTGACGACATCCGTGATTTCAAGTTGTGGATGCAGGAAGAGTACAGGTATGTGGAAATGTATCCCGTATTCTATAAAGACGAGCTACCCCGTGATGTAGCCCAGCAACGCTCCGAGAACAGCATGTCGGGGACACTCTACCGCATCCGCACCGTCATCAAATGGTGCATCAAACGGGGGCTGACAAGAAACAACCCTTTTGACCAGTACCAGATAGCCCAGCCCATGTACGGCGACCCGTTTTACCTTACCCTTGAAGAAAGGGATAAGGTCTATTATGCCGATTTAAGCGGTTTGGGCAATTCCTATCCGGTCTATCGGGACATATTCATGTTCCAGTGTCTGATAGGTTGCCGTGTAAGCGACCTGAACAGACTGACCAAAGCCAATGTCGTGGACGGTTGCGTAGAGTACATTCCGCAGAAGACCAAAATGGAGCACGCCAACACAGTCCGTGTCCCTCTCAACCAAAAAGCTTTGGATATATTGGAAAGGTATAAGGATTTGGAAGATGCACTGCTTCCCCGGTTCTCGCACTTCGGCTATAACAAGAAGATAAAGGAGATTCTTAAATATGTGGGCATTGATCGCATGGTCAGAGTACTCGACCCGAAAACGCGCGAGGATGTGGCACGACCACTATTTGAGGTGGCGACCACCCACACGGCACGAAAGACCTTTATCGGCAACCTCTACAAGCAGGTCAAAGATCCGAACCTGATTGCTTCCATGTCAGGGCATTCGGAAGGAAGCCGCGCCTTTGCCCGTTACAGGCATATCGATGACGAAATCAAGAAAGAACTGGTAAACCTGCTGGATTAGAATCACCTGTTCATTGTATTTTATTCTTTCCCTATGTTCCACTTATAATCAACTACTTGCAGATAACACTATGACTGAATCCCGATTGACATACGACCAATTCAAGGCTGACATTCTCCAGTGGAAGAACAGCCACAGGGAAGAATACAACCGCTTTGCGCGTCTGATGACAAACGGGGACGAGAGGCAATATCTCTCCATCTGCCGTGCCATCTTCAAACAGCTGCCCAAAGTCAAGGCGGAATGGGAATTGTGCTGGGGCGATGACAGTGTGGAAAATTTTGACAGCATAAGCCTGCTGTTCAGTGAAGAATCCGTCCCGGAACAGATTGTTGAAGCATTCCAAAAGCAGAGGGAAGAGAATAATTCATCTGACGGAATTTCATCGTCCGCTTGGAGCAAAGTCAAATCCTTTTTTAGAAGCAAGTCCAAAAGACATGGCATCATCCTTTCCGCACCGCTTGTACTGAGCTGGCTGTATTACGGAAAGAGTTTCGAGGCAATGGTCGGTATGGTCAGCAAACAATCAGCCAATCCTAAAGCGGACAGAATGGACAGGCAGAGCTGTTCTTGGGTAGCCGAACGGATAATACAGGTATCCATCAAGAACGGCTTCCGTACCCAGGCTGACTGGGACAGATACTTTTCCATGAACGATGCCATTGAAAATGGAACCATTGGTGAATGGGCGTTGCAATCCGCAACAAATGAGAATGTAACCAACAATATGACAGACGAACCTGAACAACAGCAACAGCACACGACAAAACAAGCTAACACAGAATACTTTGGCGACATGCCAATAAACGATGCCCCAAAATCAAGAGGTCGGCAGAAAGCAAAGGAAATGCCCCTTGTAAATTATCTCAACTGTGCCAATAAAGACATTGTCATTGATATTATCCGAAAATTCATCTCAAAATATGATACGGCCGCGGAACAGGCTCTAACCTACTATGCCTTGAATGAACTTGGACTGCTAACAGACATAGGTAGTGCGAAAGAGTATGCAACTGCGCTCATCATTCAATTTGATGGCGTGGGTGGAATTAAGAGCGAAAGTTCCTATCGTCAGGCTATCCACCTGTTGACTACAACGCAGCACGTTATGAAAAACGGAGTGAATAGAATGTGCGTAATGCTAAATGGTGATTCCTGTCAGACATTACTTTCTGAGCTTAAAGCCGAACTTACCGAAGCCGTTAATAGATAGCTGCCAATCCACAGGAAATGAAGTAAAATAAGCCCATTTTAGTGTTGTCATAATTGTCTTTTTTGTCATGACAAATATGCCAACTCGTTTTATTTCAATCACTTTTAATTCACCTATACCTTTGCACCGTCAATCCTTTCCCGAGGTTTGGCGGTGCTTCGCTTTTATAAGCCATCGGAAGCGGGGCATCAGGGAAGATTCAGATGGTCATTGTAAATTCCAAAACAAATGATTTTATGATTACCATAGAAAGTCTGGTCGATATGGGAGCCAACGTGAAACTGGAAGTCACTCCCACAGACCTCAAGATGTTTGCCGAATCAATCATCCAGCGTACTATTGTGGCGCAGCAGGAAGAAAGGCAGGCTGCGATGCAGCGTGAAGCGGAAGAGACATACCTGAATACAAAACAAGTCCGCGAGTTGCTGAACGTCTGCGAAGGCACGCTCAACCTGTGGGCGAAGCGTGGCTACCTCGTTCCCGTCAAGGTTGGCAACAAAAACATGTATGCCAAATCCGACATCCGCAGGGTGCAGACCGGAGGCAAGTCTGAGAGTGTGACATCCTATTGCAAACGAAAGGAGAAGTGATTATGGGTATCAGACAACTGGATATATGCAACAGGGTGATGGCACAGGCGCAGGGCATTGCGGAATCGGATTTCCCGATTGACTCTTTCCCTGCCAAAGTACAGTCCGTCATCCTTGGCATGGTGCGACATGAGAACTTCAAGGTGGAGTATCTTGCCGCAGCCATGCTGTCGGCTACTGCTTCCGCGTTGGGTAACACTTACAATATCCGTGTAAAAGGACATTGGACAACCAACGCTGCCCTTTATATCATCATGGTGGGGCGGCCGGGACTCGGCAAGACACCGCCGCTTGAAGCCGTATTCCGTCCGCTACGCAAAAGGGATTGCCGGGCACTGGAGAAATTCAAGGCTGAAATGGCCGCCTATCAGAATACAATGAAAGAGAGCAAGGGCAACAACGATATGGACAGGCCTGTATTGAGAAGAACCATCGTGTCCGATTTCACGCCGGAAGCCCTGATGCTTGCCCATCACAACTGTCCCCGTGGCATAACCAT
>CANQDQ010000014.1 GCA_947593515.1 uncultured Bacteroidales bacterium
ATACTATATTGTTTGTCAAGTTTTCTGTACTCAATCTTTCTGCTTTGCTTCAAGATGTGGAACAGATATTTTCTCTCTCCTTTTGTTGCACTTCTATCTTGACTGAACATTGAAAATAGAGCCGAAGAGTTGGCTCATTCATCTGAAAAGGTGTTATTTGAATTATCTTCTTTTAGTAAATTCTCGCAAAATTCGCTAATAGATAGCAAGATAAGAGCAGATAACGCCTACATCGGTAGCATATACCTACCCTTTCTAGGGTATCTATATAGCTTCTCGGTGTGGGTTCGCTGTTTATCCACTATCTAAGGCAATGCGAGAAGCCTACTAAAAGGGATATGCAGAGTACAATCCCACACCTTTTCTATATCTAATAGTAAACGGTTTCATCGGGATTGTGAGCCACAAAACACAAAACAATGAAAAAAATGCTTTTAATGGCTGGGCTGCTTGTCTGCTCTTTCGCAGCCTTCGCAACGGAATCAGCACAGTACGATGATTCCAAACTGCTAGCGCAGGGCTACAGTTATGAACAAGTGGTAAGAGCCTACTATGTAAATGGTGGAAGGCTTGAAATGCTCAAAATTAAAATCGCTGGGGCAAAGTAGTACAGTATGCCGTTGGTAAGTACAATGGTAGGGATGACTGGCGTTCCGCTGGTAACACTGATATTCTCCGTACAAGCTACCAGTATGATGGAGAATTAGCTAGAGAGTTTGAGAATAAGGCGTACATTCAAATCTCTGTAGGTAATATCCTTACAATCTACTTCTAACTTGCGGAAGTACACTGTAAACGGTATTTACTGCTCTAGTATCTGGAAATATTGTAATGAAAAGAATACTCTGTGCAATACTTCTAATAACAGCTTGTTTGACTTCATTTGCTCAGAGTCAAATAACTGGTATCTGGGGGATTGACTTTAATTCCTCAATGAATACAGTTACCCAGAAGCTAATTTCTCGCGGTGTTAATAGCTCTGATATTCTGAAGTCCTCTACAAATATTGTTCTAGAAGGGGCAGTAAGGTTCGCATCTGAAAATTTTGATGGTTGTTGCTTCTTCTTTGATAAAGATAAGTTCAAAATGGTTGTGTTTAATAAGGCTATTCAGTATGAAGATGCTTTTACAACACATCTAAACTATAAGCAGGCAGAGCAATGGTTAGCGAATAATCGCTATAAGGTAAACCAAGTTATTGCATCGCTTAAATCTGATTTAGTCGCTAAGTATGGCACACCACACTTAGAAAGAGAAGACCGCTTACTATGGAAGTCTGCAAACGGCAACATTATTGAAATAGAAATAAAAAAGACACTTGATATTAGTTCTGAAATTGGTAAACCAGAAATGTATAATGAATACGGTGCTATTCCTCAATACTATATCTCTGTAATCATAGTTCAACCTCAGGAAAGTATGTAAGTGTCTTTCACCCCCACAAAACATTAGAAGCTGTATCAAAAACTCAAATCTGATACAGCTTCTTTTTTTATAGCTGTATTCAGTATGACAAAGATACAATTTTGAAAGCAATTTACAATAACGGGGGGCGGAAAAAATCCGTCCTCGTTGAAATTTGAGAAAAATAACGTAATTTTGCATCAAAACATTCAGACTATGGCACAGGATATATCAGAGTTTAAGATACTGACAAAGGAGGTAATCGAAAAGTGTAACGAAACCGGAGATACCCCGTATGGGTATCTCGTAGATTTCTACAAGAATCGCAAACAGGGTAAGGTATGGTGGACAGGCATCTTAGGCGAACTCTGTTTCCCCTATTTCTCATTCGATAAGAAAACGATATATAATCTCGGAGTGGACTATCCATACAATCTGACAACAGAACAGAAGAAGGTATTCGACGAAGAAAACCCGTTTTGGCGCGATTTCTTCGCGTGGCGGTGCGAATAATCATCTCCGCATACCTGCTGCAACTCCTTTCATTTGTTTCAAAGGTTTAGTGTTGAATAACAATACGTATCATGTTTTATGCCCTGTACTACTGACTTTATTGAATTTATATGCACTACGCTAACTCCTTTGGGTGATATACGCAGCCGCAAGATGATGGGTGATTATGTGATATACGTAAACGAAAAGTCTGTGATCACCGCTTGCGACAATATCGCATATGTAAAGAAACTTCCTTGTATTGCCGACTTGATGACTGATGCGGAGTGTGGTTGCCCTTACGAGGGAGCAAAGGAAGCGTACATTCTTGACTTCACCGATACCCGCAAAGTCCGTAAAGTAATTGGAATCTTATGGGATAATCTCCCGTTTCCGAAATCAAAAAAGAAGTAATCCCTGCCATAGCTGTATTCAATATGACAAAAATACAATTTTGAAAGCAATTACAACACAGCAGACAGGGTAAATCTGCGTAACCTCTGAACGCTCCGCAACTGTGTGCGTGAGAACTACAAGCACGGTATAGGTGTGGATAGTCTGATTTACGGAGAGGGCTTTGACGGAGAGAATTTGGATACTCTTACCTCTCTCAAAAGCACGTTTTGACCTCATGGTTAAGCGAATTAAGGAGCTTGATGAATATACTACAATTTGAATTGTATAGACGACATCTTTCAAAGACAATAAAAATTAAGAAACTATAATGTTAAAACTCAATTATCGAGAACAATATCGCTAATTACTTCTTATATTTGCAATTATTAAACAATAACATATACAGCGTATGAAAAAATTTTTATTGTCTTTAGCCGCTGTGTTTTCTTTTGTTTTCTTCTTTAACTCATGTGCTAATGATGAAAGCATTAGCAACAACGGTTATTCTGAGGAAGAGAATGCTAAAATCGAAACATTAATGAATTTGTTCGATTCTTATGGTTGGGAACTTGATACGACTGTTAGTTTAGAGCAGCGTAACAAAGAGTTATTAGAAATGGATTATGAAAAAACTAAAAATTTCTTAGAGTATATGAAGAAAGGCATTGAATTCGATAATTTTGAACCTATCCTTCAAGATAAGAATAACGAGCAAGAATTATAGAACGACACAAAAGCTACAAGAGCTTATATGACATTTTCTATGGAAGTTACAGCAGTGCTGTAGCTTCAGCGCAAACAACTATGATTTTGGCTTATGAAGGTCCAAATCCATCAAGTATAACAATAGAAAGAACAAGCGTTTTCTCTAATCCTGCAACAACTTGGTCGCCAGATTCTTATAATTCTTTTAGCTTTTCTGGAAATAGATGTGATAATATAAAAACGACAGGAACCATTAAATACGGCAGTATTTATAAGCATAAATACGAAATGGTTGGATGGTATTCAAAGAACAGTTCAGGTGTTGTCAATGATGGGAAAATAGCAAGTTTTCATGAGATATATTCATAATACATCACCATTAGCCGGTCAAAACCCTGTTCGGGGTCGTCGATTTCTTCCAGCCGTTCCCTCGCTAACTGGGCAAGCCATTGTTTGAACGGCTCTGCTTTGGGCGACGGAATAGACTATACCAATCGGAAAAGTTGCTCTGTATCTGCGACATCGGTAAAACGCATTTTCCCGTCGGCAGCGGGTAGTTTCAAACCGTGACAATTTGTCACGGTTTCATTTCCTTCCGCTTTAAGGCGCTGTTTCAGTTTTCGCCAATAAGCAGGAGCGTCTACGCTGTCGGTCAATACCTCGACTACGTCCACGATAGATACGTACCATTTCTCCGTTTCATCGTCCCATACGGTGCACGCACCTTACGTTGTTCGAATAATTGAATAGCTTACTTTGGGGTCATCTCTTTTTATCTTGTTTCATTGTCATTGCGATATATACACCGTATTTTTTCAATTACTTTTTCCGCTTGACGGTGTGTTTCAGCTTCAATACGGCAAAGTTCAATTCTATTTCGGTTTCCGTGCCGGTGGTCTGCATATCCTCGCCGAACAGGTCTGCCATGATTTCGCCGCTTTTCTGCATCAAGGTCTTTTGTTGGAATTTGTCGGGGTTGGCAGACATCTCGCCGATTGTGCGGGAGAGTTCGCGCAACTTGGCAAAGGCTTCGATGATTGCAATAGTGGTTTGTGCCGCCCGTTCGCTTTTCAGAATCGTGGCAAGCATATACAGCCCTTTCTCCGTAAAGGCTTTCGGGAGAACGCGTGTTTTCGGAGATAAATTTGCGATCAAAAATTTTGATTGCAAATTTTCAAATTCTGTTTTGTCAATTTCGAAAACATACCCTTTCGGAAATTTGTCGGGATTGTTTTTTACTGCTTGATTGACTTCACGGGTTTCCACGCCGTAGAGTTCGGCGACGGAAAAGTCGAGCAACACATCTTGGTCGCGCAGGCGTACCACTTTTTCGCTCACCTCTCCGAATTTGACTATACCATTCATTGTGTCGTATTTTGTTTTTAGATCGAGAAACAAAGATATAAAATTTTAATGCAATTTACAATAATGCCGTCATATATTCGGACGAGCAGCCTGCGGTATGTAAAAGGGTGAGGTGGTACTCTCGCCGGGAATCGAACCCGGATTTAAAGTTTAGGAAACTTCCGTTCTATCCATTGAACTACAAGAGCCTGTGCGGGAGCGGGGAGGGGAATTGCCCCCCCCCCCGCAACGCGGCGGCAAAATTATACAATTTGTCGTACTTATGCAAATTTCCGACGTCGAAGGCGTTTAGTCGAACAGCGTGTGCATGATTTCAAGCGAACGTATCTCGGGTAGCTCGGTCTGGTGCAGGCGGTAGTAGCCGATGATTTGTTCGAGTATGTGTCGGCGGTCGTCGCGGGTGAAGCGGAAGCGGTGCAGGTTGCGGGCGTTCATGCGCATCAGCAGGGCGAATATCTCGGACTCGCGCGCCGGAAGCATATACCCGTGCGGGGGCGTTTCGGCGACGAATACCCCTTCGAGCAGGTCGAAGAAGCGCCCTTCGGCATACTGCTCCACGTTGGGCTGGAAGCCTAAGAAGCCCGACAGCCGCAGCAGAAACCAAAGGTGGAAATTGGCTTTGCCCTCTTCCATCAGGTCGAACAGCCGAATCGACTGCGTGAGAAAATCGAAAAAAGCGGGGTTGCTCTCCGGCTCGCGAAAGAGTCGCCACACCATTTCCGCCAAAAACAGCGTAACGGCATTTTTCACCGGGTCGTAGTGCAGGTGCTGCCATACTTCGACCTGCCGCGCCTCTTTGATGCGGAAAATATCCTGCCCCGCCTGCCGCTCGGAATCGATTTCGAGATAGGTGAAAGGTCGGAAAAGCGGGCGCAGCAGGCGCGAGCGGCGACCCTGCTGCTGCGGCAGCAGGTAGGCAGCCAGCCCGAAGCGCTCGGTATAGACCTGCGCTATCGACATCTTGTCGTTGTAGGCAATCGTGTGGAGCACTATTCCGCGTGTCTTTTCCTGCATTTTTCTCTGTCGGCAAACTCGTTTCCGACACAAAAATGCTACAAATTGCGGAGACAGACAATTTTTTATTCAAATATTTTGCCGATAAAAAAAAACGCTCTATATTTGCACTCGCAATTTTCGGCACCCCTCCCGACGGTGGGTGCGGGTTGCGCGATGGCCCATTCGTCTATCGGCTAGGACGCAAGATTTTCATTCTTGAAAGAGGGGTTCGATTCCCCTATGGGCTACCACAGAAAACATAAAAAATACCAATAAGGAGATTTATTGAATGGCAAATCATCAATCATCTATCAAAAGAATCAGACAGACGCAGGCGAGAAAGTTGCGTAACAGATACTATGCCAAAACGGCTCGCAACGCCGTGCGCAAACTGCGCGCCACGACGGTGAAAGACGAAGCTGCGGCACTCTATCGCCAAGTTGCTTCCATGCTCGACAAGCTGGCAAAGCGCAACATTATCCACAAAAACAAAGCCGGAAACCTCAAATCGAAACTGGCTTTGCACGTCAATAAACTCTGATTCGCGCCACGTTGCGCCGTAGCCGCCGAACGCGGCACAGAAGGCCCATTCGTCTATCGGCTAGGACGCAAGATTTTCATTCTTGAAAGAGGGGTTCGATTCCCCTATGGGCTACACAAAGCGTTGAGATATAATCTTGACGCTTTTGCTGTTTTACGACATTCGTCGGCAGCCGTTTGGGGCGCGGCACACGATGCCGGCGGCTTTTCACCTTTTTTAATAATAAATATTCTTTACAGCGACGCAAAAGAGACTGAAAAATTTCTTGCCGGAGAGAAAAATCGTTATCTTTGTCGGGAGGTTTCGGGCGCATGAAAATGCCCTGTCGGAATCTCGAAAAGAAAAGGGCGGCGAGGAGGCGGACAACCTGCCGCGTCGCCCGAAAGAAACAGTTGAAATCAATAAAAAGAGATATGTCAGAAGAACTCAACAACGCACAAAATGCCAATTATTCAGCCGACAGCATTCAGGTGCTCGAAGGGCTGGAAGCCGTGCGCAAACGTCCCGCCATGTACATCGGCGACATCAGCGTCAAAGGCTTGCACCACTTGGTCTATGAAGTGGTGGACAACTCCATCGACGAAGCGCTTGCCGGCTACTGCACTCACATCGAAGTATTCATCAACGAAGACAATTCCATAACCGTCATCGACAACGGTCGAGGCATACCCGTCGATATGCACGAAAAAGAACACAAATCGGCACTTGAAGTGGTGCTTACGGTATTGCACGCCGGCGGTAAGTTCGACAAAGGCTCATACAAAGTTTCCGGCGGTCTGCACGGTGTCGGCGTGTCGTGCGTCAATGCCCTCTCGACCTATCTGCGCGCCGAAGTGCGCCGCGACGGCAAGATATACATGCAGGAATACGCCTGCGGCAAACCCCTGCACGGCGTTGAAGTCATCGGCACGACGGAGGAGACCGGTACCACCATCACTTTCAAACCCGACGACAGCATCTTCATCGAAACCGTCTATCAATACGAAATACTCCAAAACCGCCTGCGTGAACTTGCCTACCTCAACAAAGGCATCACCATATCGTTCACCGACCGGCGCGAGAAAAAAGAAGACGGCACTTTCCGTCAGGAAATTTTCCATTCCGACGAAGGCGTGAAAGAGTTCGTGCGATTCCTCAACCGCAACAACGAGCCGCTTATCAATGACGTGATTTACCTCAACACCGAAAAACAGGGCGTGCCTATCGAGTGCGCCGTCATGTACAACACCGGCTACCGCGAGAATCTCCATTCGTATGTGAACAACATCAACACGGTGGAGGGCGGAACGCACGAAGCCGGTTTCCGCACCGCGCTTACCCGCATACTCAAAAAATATGCCGAAGACACGAATGCCAAAGCCATAGAAAAGGCAAAAATCGAAATCTCGGGCGAGGACTTCCGCGAAGGGCTTATCGCCGTTATTTCGGTGAAAGTGGCAGAGCCGCAGTTCGAGGGACAGACCAAAACGAAACTCGGCAACAACGAAGTGAGCGGCGCCGTCAATCAAGCCGTAGGCGAAGCCCTTACCAACTATCTCGAAGAACACCCCAAAGAGGCGAAACTCATCGTCGATAAAGTGATATTGGCAGCCACCGCGCGCATTGCCGCCCGCAAAGCCCGCGAGTCGGTACAGCGCAAAAGCCCGATGAGCGGCGGCGGACTTCCCGGCAAACTGGCCGACTGCTCCTCGCGCAACCCCGAAGAGTGCGAAATATTCCTCGTCGAGGGCGACTCCGCCGGCGGCTCGGCAAAGCAGGGCCGCAGCCGTGCCACCCAAGCCATTCTGCCGTTGCGGGGAAAAATCCTTAACGTCGAAAAAGCCATGTGGCACAAAGCCTTCGAGAGCGACGAGGTGAACAACATCATTACCGCACTCGGCATACGCTTCGGCGTGGACGGCGAAGAAGACAGCAAGAAAGCCAACATCGACAAGCTGCGCTACAACAAAATCATCATCATGACCGATGCCGATGTGGACGGAAGTCACATCGACACCCTTATCATGACCCTCTTTTACCGCTATATGCCCGAGGTCATCGAGGGCGGACACCTCTACATTGCCAACCCGCCTCTCTACCTCTGTTCGAAAGGCAATATCAAGGAGTATTGCTATACCGATGAAGCGCGGCAGGCATTCATACAGAAATACGGCGCCGGCTCCGAAAAAGGCATTCACACCCAACGTTACAAAGGTTTGGGCGAAATGAATCCCGAACAGTTGTGGGAAACGACCATGAATCCCGAAACCCGCATCTTGAAGCAGGTAACCATAAACGACGCCACCAACGTCGATTACATATTCTCGATACTCATGGGCGAAGACGTAGGTCCCCGCCGCGAGTTCATCGAGCAAAACGCCACCTACGCCAACATCGACGCCTGATACGGCGGGTTCACACCCATCGCATACTGCAAGCCCGACCGCCGTTTCGACGGTCGGGCTTGACCCAAAAATCAACAAGTACAAAAAACGACTTTATGGTGAAACATCGGAAACTTCGTCCGTCGGGAAATAGTCGCAAGCCCTTTGCGGAGCAGATACGCGATATTTTCAACGACAATTTCCGGACTTTTTTCAATCATCGGCAGATAGCCCGTAAAATCGGCGCGAAAAACGATATGCAGAAAAAAGAGGTGGTCGCCATATTGGAATCGCTCCTCAAAGAGGGCTTTCTCGAACAGGATTCACCCGGACGCTACCGCCGCAACCTTGCCGACATGGTGCTTGCCGGCACGTTCACCCGCCAGCACGGTCGCCTGCTCGTGCAGCCCGACAACGACGGCACACCGCTCTATGTGAGCGAAGCGAATGCCCTCCATGCCCTTCACGGCGACCGCGTGGAATATGCCGCCATTTCGCATGGAAAATATCGGGGCGAAGCCCGTATTCTCGACGTTGTGGAACGCCGTGGCAAGCAGCAAGTCGTGGGCACGGTCGAAGCTCTCGGCAGAAAAGAATATGCCTTGCGGGTCGATAATCGGGCATTCGACAACCGCGTCTATCTGTCGGCAACACACCTTCATGGGGCAAAAGCCGGCGAAAAAGTCGTCGCCCGACTGCTCGACTGGGTGATATACGACGACAGCCCGACGGGCGAGGTCGTGGAGATATTGGGTGCCAGCGGCGAAAACGACACCGAGATGCACGCCATTCTCGCCGAATTCGGTTTGCCTACCCGCTATCCGGAGGAGTTGGAAAAAGAAGCCGACAAAATCGACGACAAAATATCCGCCGAAGAAATTGCCCGCCGTGAGGATTTCCGCAACGTAACGACCTTTACGATAGACCCCTACGATGCCAAAGACTTCGACGACGCCCTTTCGCTGCGTCCGCTTTCGGAGAATCGTTGGGAGATAGGCGTGCATATTGCCGACGTAACGCATTACATCAAGCCCGGCACCCCTATCGACCGCGAAGCCTATCGGCGCGGCACGTCGGTCTATCTGGTCGATCGCACCGTACCCATGCTCCCCGAACGGTTGTGCAACGGTATTTGCTCCCTCCGTCCGCAGGAAGACAAACTTTGCTTTTCGGTCGTCTTTGAAATGGACGCCGATGCCAATGTGCTCGCTTCGCGCATCGTCCGCACGGTTATCTGCTCCGACCGCCGTTTCACCTACGAGGAGGCGCAGGAAATCATCGAAACCGGCACGGGCGACTGCGCCGAACAGATAACGACGCTCAACAGCCTTGCCGTCATTCTCCGCCGCCGTCGCTTTGAAAAAGGCGCTATCGATTTCGACCGGCAGGAAATGAAATTCATCATCGACGAAAAAGGTCGCCCCGTCGGCATATTCAACAAAGTTTCCGAAGACGCCCACAAGCTCATCGAGGAGTTTATGCTGCTGGCGAACCGCACCGTCGCCGAGCGGATAGGCAAGGTGCAGAAACGCGAAACGCCCAAGCCTTTCGTCTATCGGGTGCACGATAATCCCGACCCCGAAAAGATGACCGAGCTTTCGACTTTCGTGCGCCGGCTGGGGCTTGCCCTGCAACCTGCCGGCACCCGTGTCGAAGTCGCCGATTCCATCAACAGTATGTTGAAGCACGTACACGGGGCGCCCGAAGAAAACCTCGTTTCGATGCTCACCATACGCACCATGGCGAAAGCCGTATATACGACCCGGAACATCGGACACTACGGACTGGCGTTCGACTACTATACGCACTTCACCTCGCCCATACGGCGATACCCCGACATGATGGTGCACCGCCTGCTCGAACGTTATCTCATCGACAACGGGCGCGCCGTCGATGCCGACGAACTCGAAGACCGCTGCGTACACGCTTCCGATATGGAGCAGCTTGCCGCCAATGCCGAGCGCGCGTCGATAAAATACAAACAAGCCGAATACCTTTCCGAGCGATTGGGACAGGTTTTCGACGGCACCATATCGGGTATTTCCGAGCGCGGCATTTTCGTCGAAATCGACGAAAACAAATGTGAAGGATTTATATCCGTGCGGGATTTGGACGACGATTATTACACTTTCGATGAGGCGAGCTATTGTCTTTGCGGACGGCGCAGTCGCCGCATCTACCGGCTCGGCGACCCCATGCGCATCATCATCGCCAAAGTCGATATAGAACGGCGGCAAATCGACTTCGTCCCCGAAGAAAAAGGTTTGGCGCCCGCCCGCACCTTCGCACCGAGCAGAGGCAAACGCATTTTGTCGCCCAAAGAGTTCGGACTGCGGAAAGCCAAGAAAAAACACCGTTTATAAAATCTACCGCATTATGGCAGAAGATATATTGCAGCAATCTACGGAATACGGCTCCGACAGCATACGCACCCTCGAATGGAACGAGCATATACGTTTGCGTCCGGGTATGTACATCGGCAAACTGGGCGACGGCTCCCATGCCGACGACGGTATCTATGTGCTCTTGAAAGAGGTCATCGACAATACGATCGATGAATTTACGATGGGGTACGGCAAGCAGGTCATCGTCGAGATAGAAGACGGGCGCGTTTCCGTGCGCGACTTCGGGCGCGGCATACCCCTCGACAAAGTGGTCGATGCCTCCTCCAAAATGAATACGGGAGCGAAGTACGATTCCAAGACTTTCAAAAAATCGGTCGGACTGAACGGTGTCGGCATCAAAGCCGTCAATGCCCTTTCCACAGAATTTACCATACAGTCGTTCCGCGACGGCACCGGCAAAAAAGTAACTTACTCTTGCGGCGTCATTACCTCCGAGAGCGGGCTCGAACCCACCGAACAGGAAAACGGTACATGGGTGTCGTTCCGACCCGACGCCTCCCTCTTTGCCGATTATGCCTATCGCGACGAGTTTGTCGTGGCGCTGCTCAAAAACTACACCTATCTCAATACCGGTCTTACTTTCATGTATAACGGCGTGCGCTACACCTCCAAAAACGGACTGGTCGATTTGCTCAACGAGAAAATGACTTCCATGCCGCTCTATCCCCTGATACACCTCAAAGGCGACGACATCGAAGTAGTCATCACCCACAACGACCAGTACGGCGAAGAATTTTATTCATTCGTCAACGGGCAGCACACCATACTCGGCGGCACGCACCTGTCGGCGTTCCGCGAAGCCGTGCCCCGCACTATCAAGGAGTTTTTCTCCAAAAACTTTGAATATACCGATATACGCAACGGCATGGTCGCCGCTATCAGCATCAAGATAGAAGAACCCACTTTCGAGTCGCAGACCAAGACCAAACTCGGCTCCCGCGACATGGCTCCGAACGGCCCGACCATCAGTAAATTCGTCAATGACTTTATCAAAAAGGAATTAGACAATTACCTGCATCGCAACAGCGAAACCAAAGATATTCTGCTCAAAAAAATACAGGATTCCGAGAGAGAGCGCAAAGCGATAGCCGGCGTGTCGAAAGTGGCGCGCGAGCGGGCGAAAAAAGCCAATATGCACAACCGGAAATTGCAGGATTGCCGCATACATTACAACGACCCCAAAGGCGACTTGCGCGACGACACCTGCATTTTCATTACGGAGGGCGACTCGGCTTCCGGCTCCATCGGAAAAAGCCGCAATGCCGACACGCAGGCGATTTTCAGCCTGCGGGGCAAGCCGTTGAACAGCTACGGACAGACGCGCGAAGTCGTTTACGAAAACGAGGAGTTCAACCTTCTGCAAGCTGCCCTCAACATCGAAGAGGGCATCGAGGGGCTGCGCTACAACAAGGTAATCATCGCCACCGATGCCGACGACGACGGTATGCACATACGCCTGCTCGTACTTACGTTCCTGCTGCAATTCTTCCCCGACCTTATCAAGAAAGGGCACGTCTATATTCTCGAAACGCCGCTGTTCCGCGTGCGCGACAAGAAAGAAACGCGATACTGCTATACCGACCAAGAGCGCATCGACGCGATTCGCTATTTCGGCGAGAATGCCGAAATAACCCGCTTCAAGGGATTGGGCGAAATATCGCCCGAAGAATTTAAGGAGTTTATCGGCGAAGATATGCGCATCAGTCCCGTAAACCTGCGCAAAGAAGATTCCGTCAAAGAGCTGCTTGAATTTTATATGGGCAAAAACACGATGGAGCGTCAAAGTTTCATTATTGAAAATCTGATTGTCGATGATGAAGACCTCTGAAAAAATCGCATTCTTTCCGGGTTCTTTCGACCCCTTTACGCTCGGACACCTCTCGGTGGTGCGGCGTGCGCTGTCGCTGTTCGACAAAATCGTCGTCGCCATCGGTGTCAATGAAAACAAACACTGCCTTTATACCCCGCAGCAGCGGGAGGCGATGCTGCAACGGCTTTTTGCAGAAGAGCCCCGTGTGGGAGTCTTCGTCTATGAGGGGCTTACGGTCGACGCTGCCGAGAAGTGCGGCGCGACTGCCATTTTGCGCGGCGTGCGCTCGATAGCCGATTTCGAGTACGAAAAAAACATCGCCGACCTCAATCGCGATTTGTCGGGCATCGAAACGGTATTGCTGTTTACGGAGCCGGCATACGCTCATATTACATCGACCGCCGTGCGGGAGTTGATACGTTACGGACAACCCGTCGGTCGATTCGTCCCTGAAAAATTACAACTTCCTGTTTTATAGAATAATTATGAAAAGAAAAATTTTGATTCTGTGTTTGTCGCTTTGCGTTCCGTGCCTGTTTGCGCAAACGAAAGGGGAATCGGAGAAGGAGAAATCCTCGCAGCCGACCGCCAAGTTCAATCCGCTGAGCAAGGTGGGCATGGTGGCGATGTACATTTCCCGATTCTACGTCGATGTGCTGAATGAAAACGAAATAGCTGAGGAAACGATAGCTACCATGTTGAAACAGCTCGACCCGCATTCGACCTATTTGCCTCCGAAAGAAGCCAAGCAGACGCAGGAAAATCTTTCCGGAAAGTTCGATGGAATAGGCATACAGCTCAATATGCTCAACGATACGCTTTATGTGGTGCAGACCGTCGTGGGCGGACCCTCTGAGAAAGCCGGCATTTTACCGGGCGACCGCATCGTATCGGTCGATACGGCGATCGTTGCGGGAAAACATCTCGATGTGAGCGAAATCGGCTCTATGTTGCGTGGCAAGCGCGGCAGCAAGGTGAAAGTGGGCATCTCCAGACGGGGCGTTCCCGACCTTATCTATTTTACCGTTACGCGCGATAAAATTCCGGTATATAGCATCGACGCCACCTATATGATCGACGATACCACCGGCTACATACGGTTGAGCCGTTTTGCCGAGAGCAGCGCCGACGAGGTGGAAAAAGCGGTAAAGTCGCTTCGGAAAAACGGCATGAAAAACCTGATACTCGACCTTCAGCAGAATGGCGGCGGATATCTGAATGTTGCCGTGAAAATTGCCGATATGTTCCTCGATAACGACCAGCTCATCGTCTATACCGAAGGGCGCAATATGCGCCGTGCCGAAGAGCGCGCCACGTCGAATACGCTCTTCCCCGACGGTCGTGTGGTGGTTTTGGTCGATGAATCGTCGGCTTCGGCAAGCGAAATCGTAGCCGGAGCCTTGCAGGATTGGGACCGTGGCGTCGTCGTAGGGCGCCGCACGTTCGGAAAAGGTCTGGTGCAGCGTCCGATACCGTTCCCCGACAACTCGCTGCTGCGTCTTACCGTAGCCCGTTACCACACGCCGACAGGTCGCTGCATACAGCGCCCTTACGTCAAAGGCGATGTCGATGACTACGAAAAAGACCTCATGGAACGTCTGCATAGCGGTGAACTGCTTTACGCCGACAGCGCCCATTTCGTCGATTCCCTGCAATACCGCACGTTGAAAAACAACCGCGTCGTTTACGGCGGCGGAGGCATCATGCCCGACTGCTTTGTGGGCATAGACACGACGCTGGTTACTCCCTATCATCAGAAATTGATGCGGTCGGGGCTTATCAACCGTTGCGCTTATCTCTATCTCGATACCCACCGGAAAGAGATAGCCTCCAAGTATCGGAAGTCGTCGAAGTTCATCGATGAATACCAAATCGACGCCCGACTGCTCGACCAACTCGAAAAGATGGCGGAAGAGGAGGGCATCGTTCCTGCCAATGCGGCCGAAAGAGATGCGTCTTTTCCGCTCATTGCCGTGCAGCTCAAAGCCTTGCTGGCGCGCGACATTTACGATGCGGCGGTGTATTATCGCATATACAATTCGGCAAATACGATTTACCTGAAAGGTATAGACATTATCCGCTCCGGCGAATACGACGAGCTGTTGAAATCTTCGACGGGTGATAGTATATAAAAGGTATGAATACTAAAAATGCGCTTCTGAAAAGAAGCGCATTTTTAATTTCCGAAATTTACGGTAAATATTATTTTACTTTGTCTGCCAATTCAGCACCGGCTTTGAATTTAACGACTTTCTTTGCGGGAATGGTAATCGTTTGTTTGGTGGCAGGATTGATACCCGTTCTTGCACTTTTCTTATTTACGGAGAAAGTTCCGAAACCGATCAATGCGATTTTTTCACCTTTTGCCAATTCCTCAGAAACAGTAGCTACGAAAGCATCGAGAGCTTTTTTTGCATCGGTTTTTGCCAAGCCGGCTTTTGCTGCAACGGCAGCGATCAAATCAGTTTTGTTCATGACTTTAAGTATTAGTATTAAATATTGGTTATTTAAGAGTTTCAACGCTAAACTGTTGCAAATGTATTATTAAAAATCAAACAAACAAAGAATTGAGGAAAAAATTTACTTTTTTGCCATTATTTTTTTCATTCGGAGTTGTTTTTATCTTTACAGAAGCGAAATATTCTCTATTTTTGCAAGGACAATAAGTATAACTGTGGCAGTTTTATTATGTTTCAAGAACGAAGAAATTTTCTCGATACGATTCCTCCGGTTACTAAAAACCTGATTATCATTAACCTGTTGGCGTGGTTGGCAACGATAGTCCTTAAAAAGTCGTTGCAAATAGATTTGATTGACTATCTCGGGCTGCATTATATACAAGCCGAAGGCTTCAATGCCGTGCAATTCGTAACCTATATGTTCCTGCACGACCCGACCTCTTTTGCCCACGTGTTTTTCAATATGTTCTCGGTCTATATGTTCGGTCGTACCATCGAGTCGGTGTGGGGAAGCCGGCGTTTTCTCTTTTTCTACATGACGACGGGCATAGGCGCCGGACTGGTACAGGAGCTTACTTGGTATCTCGCACTGGGCGATGCCATTGCCCATACGGAGGCAGTAATCGGGTGGGAGCAGACGAGCCTCATGCTCAACAATGTCATCACTATCGGGGCATCGGGCGCTGTATTCGGCATATTGTTGGCATTCGGCATGATGTTCCCGAACGTCGAACTTTTCCTCATGTTCGTGCCTATCCCTATCAAGGCGAAATATTTCGTCATCGGTTACGGTGTCATAGAGTTGCTCTTGGGCATACGCAGCAGCAGCGGCGACAACGTTGCCCATTTTGCCCACTTGGGCGGTATGTTGTTCGGGCTTATCCTTATTCTTTATTGGCGTAAAAAAGGAAATGGAAGTCATGGAATTTTTTAAGGAGCTTCGTCGTAAGTATGCCGCTGGCACATTGCCGGTGAAATTCATTTTCATCAATGTGGCGGTGTTTCTGTTCGTACGCATCGTCGAAGTGATATGTACGCTTTTCGACCTCAATTTTTCTCTCGCCTCTTTTCTCGAACTGCCGTCCGACCTGACACTGCTTTTCTATCGCCCCTACACGGTGGTGAGCTATATGTTTTTCCAATACGGGCTGTTGCATCTTCTTTTCAATATGCTGTGGCTCTATTGGTTCGGACAGTTGTTCCTGCGTTTTTTCAATGCCAAGCAATTCGGCGGGCTCTATTTTCTCGGGGGATTCGGTGGGGCGGCGCTCTATCTGGCTGCCTATAATCTGCTGCCTTATTTCATCGGGAAAGAAGGCATGTTGCTTGGAGCGTCGGCATCTGTGTTGGCAATTGTGTTTGCCGTGTCGGCATACGCTCCCGATTACAAGATACGCCTGTTCCTTGTCGGAAACATAGCGTTGAAATATATAGCATTGGTAACCGTCGTTCTCGATTTGTTGAGCGTAACCTCCCTGAATGCGGGCGGGCACGTAGCCCATATCGGCGGGGCATTGACGGGGTGGCTGTTTGCTTCCCGCTGGCGCAGCGGAAAGGACATTACGCGCGGCATCAACCGCTTCATCGACTATCTTGCCCCCCTGTTCCGTCCGCGTCGCAAGAAAGCGCCGTCGGCCTCTTTCCGCCGTCCGCTCAACGATGAGGAATATCGCCGGCAGCGACAGGAAAATATCACGGAGATAGATAAGATTCTCGATAAAATAAGACAATCGGGTTACGAAGCCCTTACCGCCGAAGAGAAGAAACGGCTTTTCGACGCGGGTAAAAAATGATTCCGTATGAATTTTTTGACGAAGACATATCGAATTTTGCTGTTGGGCGTGCATGGCGTTGCCGGTGCGTTATTGCTTTTCTCGGCATACTCTTATCTGATACCGCCCGACAGATGGAGTCTTCCGCTGTTTTTTGCCTTGGCGTTTCCTGTGTTCTTTTTCGTGGAATGGGGGTTGGTGCTGCTGCATCTGTTTCTTGCGCCGCGCAAATATATATTGCTGCCGCTTCTTTTCCTGCTGCTTGCATTTCCGGCGGCTCGCAATTATTTTCCGATACACTTTTCCGGAACGGGTAATGGCGAGCCGGAGCTTACGATTATTTCGTATAATGTACTGCAATTCGAGCGGGCGCGCGAAATAACCAAAGCCAATCCCATACTCCGGTTGTTGCAGGAGAGCAGCGCCGATATCGTCTGCATACAGGAGTATCCGGCGTTAGGTGTCAACGAACAGAAAAAATTCGGAAGGATTCTTTCGCACTATCCTTATAAATATATATCGGAGGGCTTGGCTTGCTATTCCGTATATCCGATAGTCAAAGCCGAACCTATCCGGTTTCCCGACACCGACAACGGAGCCTGCCTTTACCGGCTCGATGTCAAAGGTCGAAAACTTTCGCTTGTCAATTGTCATTTGGAGTCGAACAAACTTGAAAAGTCGGACAAAGAGCTGTACATAAATATGGCGAAGCACCCGACGCACACCAATGAACTGCTGCCGCAAGCCAAAGAGAGGCTTTTGCGTAAAGTCGCTCGTTCGTCGGCAGCCCGAGCCGTTCAAGCCCGTATGTTGCGGGAGATTATCGACCGTCTTACGGGGGCGGTGATTGTGTGCGGCGATTTCAACGATACGGCACAGTCGTATGCCTACCACACGGTACGCGGCAGCTTCGGTGATGCCTATATCTCTACGGCTTTCGGTCCCGATATTACGTACAATGCCTTCGGACTTTGGTTCCGGATAGACCACATACTTTACAACGATAGCTTTCACGCTGTCGATGCCCGCATCATTCACAAGCGCTATTCCGACCACTATCCTATCGTCGCCACGCTGCAATGGAATGCGGACGATTAACGAAATTTTCCCTGAATATTTGCATACTCCGACACATTACATTAATTTTGTATCGGAATTTCGATAGGAATATTTATACACTAATAAAATCTCAAATCTTATGTGGTTATTAAACTCCTCGATTGGGAAAAAGGTGGTGATGAGTATCACCGGTCTTTTTCTTATCCTGTTCCTGACTTTTCACATGTCGATGAATGTGGTCGCTATTTTCTCGGGCGAGGCTTACAACATGATATGTGAATTTTTGGGAGCGAACTGGTATGCTTTGGTCGGTACGCTTGTCATAGCCGGCGGTGCCGTGTTGCATATCCTGTATGCTTTCTGGCTGACCTATATCAATCGCCGTGCGCGCGGAAACGACCGTTACAAAGTGGTCGATAAGCCGCAAGGTGTGGAGTGGGCTTCGCAGAATATGCTTGTGCTGGGCATCATCATTGCGTTGGGCTTGCTGTTGCACTTGTATGATTTTTGGTTCAAGATGCAGTTCAACGAAATTACCGGCATACTGCCCGATGTAAATCCGCACGACGGATACGGACTGATAGCGGAGAAATTCGCCAACCCCGCCATTGCCGTTGCTTATCTGGTATGGTTCGTTGCCATTTGGTTTCACCTGACGCACGGATTTTGGAGTGCGTTGCAGACACTGGGCTGGAACAATAAAATATGGCTTTCCCGTTGGAAATGTATTTCCTGCATTTACACGACAGTCATCTGTCTCGGATTTGCTGCGGTAGCCATTTACTTCGGTTTCATAGCATAACAACAACCTCTAAACATTTCGATTATGGCTGATAAAAAAGATATTACCCCCGAAACAAAAGAAGTTCAGGCGCAAAAGAGCGTCGATGAAGCCGCTCGACCCGCAATGAAAAAAATTGATTCCAAAATTCCCGAAGGTCCGTTGGCGGAAAAGTGGACGAATTACAAGAGCCACCAAAAGCTGGTGAATCCTGCCAACAAGCGCCGTCTCGACATCATCGTCGTCGGTACGGGTCTGGCAGGCGGCTCGGCTGCCGCTACGCTCGGCGAACTGGGATTCAACGTACTCAACTTCTGCATTCAAGACTCTCCCCGTCGCGCACACTCCATTGCCGCACAGGGAGGTATCAATGCCGCCAAGAATTACCAGAACGACGGCGACAGCGTGTATCGTCTTTTCTACGATACGATAAAGGGCGGCGACTATCGCGCCCGTGAAGCCAACGTATATCGTCTGGCGGAAGTTTCCAACTCCATCATCGACCAGTGCGTGGCACAAGGCGTTCCTTTCGCTCGTGAATACGGCGGATTGCTCGACAACCGTTCGTTCGGCGGTGCGCAGGTATCGCGTACTTTCTATGCCAAAGGTCAGACGGGACAACAGCTCCTGCTCGGCGCTTATTCGGCATTGAGCCGTCAGGTGAAAAAAGGTACGGTAAAACTCTTCCCGCGCCACGAAATGCTCGACCTCGTCATCATCGACGGTCGCGCACGCGGTATCATCGCCCGCAACCTCGTTACGGGCAAAATCGAGCGTTACGCCGCCCATGCCGTAGTCATCGCCACCGGCGGTTACGGAAATACCTTCTTCCTCTCGACCAACGCCATGGGTTCCAACGGCTCGGCAGCTTTCCAATGCTACAAAAAAGGCGCATACTTCGCCAATCCCGCGTTTGCCCAGATACACCCCACCTGCATTCCCGTACACGGAGAATTTCAGTCGAAACTGACGCTTATGTCGGAGTCGCTCCGCAACGACGGACGCATCTGGGTGCCGAAGAAAAAAGAAGATGCCGAAGCCATTCGCGCCGGCAAACTGCGCCCCACCGATATTAAAGAAGAAGACCGCGACTATTACCTCGAACGCCGCTATCCCGCATTCGGCAACCTCGTGCCGCGCGACGTGGCTTCGCGTGCCGCCAAAGAGCGCTGCGACGCCGGCTACGGCGTAGGCTCGACAGGACTCGCCGTATATCTCGACTTCTCCTCCGCTATCGAACGGCTCGGCGAAGACGTGGTGCGCGCCCGTTACGGCAACCTCTTCCAGATGTACGAGAAAATCGTCGATGAAAACCCGTACAAGACCCCGATGATGATTTATCCCGCCATACACTACACGATGGGCGGCATCTGGGTCGATTACGAGTTGAGTACCTCCATACCCGGCTTGTTCGCTATCGGCGAAGCCAACTTCTCCGACCACGGTGCCAACCGCTTGGGCGCGTCGGCTTTGATGCAGGGATTGGCTGACGGATATTTCGTACTCCCGTATACGATACAGAATTATCTCTCCGACCAAATCACCGTACCCCGTTTCAGCACCGACCTGCCGGAATTTGTGCAAGCTGAAAAAGACGTCAATGCCCGTATCGCCAAACTTATGGCTATCAAGGGCAACCGCTCGGTCGATTCCATTCACAAGGAGCTGGGGCTTATCATGTGGGAGTTCGTCGGCATGGGTCGCACCAAAGAGGGGCTTGAAACCGCTTTGGAGAAAATCAAAGCCGTGAAAAAAGAGTTTTGGTCGAATGTCCGCATTCCGGGCGAAGCCGATACGCTCAATGTGGAATTGGAAAAGGCGCTCCGCCTTGCCGACTTCATCGAAATCGGCTACCTCATGGCGCTCGACGCCCTGAACCGCAACGAGTCGTGCGGCGGACACTTCCGCGAAGAGTTCCAGACCCCCGACGGCGAAGCGCTGCGTCAGGACGATAAATATATGTATGTCAGCTGCTGGGAATATCAGGGCGAAGACAAAGCCCCCGTCATGTACAAAGAGCCGCTCGATTACGAGTATATCAAAGTACAACAGCGCAATTACAAACAATAATACGGTTTAGATTATGGAAAAGACCATTAATATAACACTCAGAATATGGCGCCAGAGAGGTCCCAAAGAAAAAGGCGCTTTCAAAGAGTATGCGCTCAGCAACATCTCTGTGGACAGCTCGTTCCTCGAAATGCTCGACATTCTCAACGAGCAGCTTATCAATAAGGGTGAAGAACCCGTCGTTTTCGACCACGACTGCCGCGAAGGCATCTGCGGCATGTGTTCGCTCTACATCAACGGACACCCGCACGGACCTGACGAAGACATCACCACCTGCCAGCTGCATATGCGTAAATTCAACGACGGCGATGTCATCACCGTAGAGCCGTGGCGTTCGGCAGGATTCCCCGTTATTCGCGACTTGATGGTCGATCGCGGTGCGTTCGACAAAATCATTCAAGCCGGCGGATACATATCGGTCAATACCGGCGGTGTGCCCGATGCCAATGCCATACCCATTCCCAAAGCCAATGCCGACGAAGCGATGGACGCTGCCAGCTGCATCGGCTGCGGCGCCTGCGTGGCTGCTTGCAAAAACGGTTCCGCTATGCTCTTCGTTTCGGCAAAGGTGAGCCAGTTTGCCCTGCTGCCGCAAGGTCGCGTGGAGGCTGCCCGCCGTGCCAAAGCCATGCTGGCGAAAATGGACGAACTCGGATTCGGCAACTGCACCAACACCGGCGCTTGCGAAGCCGAGTGCCCCAAAAACGTTTCCATCTCGAACATTGCCCGTCTCAACCGCGAGTTTATCAAAGCCAAACTCAAAGATTGATACGCCGATACTCTTTTGAATACGACCTGCGAAGCGATTCGCTTCGCAGGTCGTATTTTATTTTTTCATTCTTCATCGCATGAAAAAACGGCTGAAAAGTTTTATGCCGATATTTTCGCAAGAAAGCGTCGTATCTCAATAAAAAAACACTACCTTTGTTTGCCTTAAAATTCGTCGCAACAGAAACAAATTTTGTAATCCATGCAGCCCGAAACATTTACGCTTGTCGCCAAAACCTTTCAGGGACTCGAAGAGGTATTGGCTTCGGAAATTGCCGCTCTCGGCGGAAAAGATATTGAAATAGGGAAACGCATGGTTTCGTTTACCGGCGACAAAGCGTTACTCTATAAAACCAACCTGCACTGCCGCACCGCCTTGCGCATACTGAAACCCATATACACCTTCACGGCGGGCGATACCGACGAACTATACGAGCGGATAAAAGCGTTCGAGTGGGAGCAGATACTCACGCCGGAAACGACGTTCGCTATCGATGCAGTAGTCTATTCCGACGAATTTCGCCATTCCAAATTCGTAACCTATCGGGCGAAAGATGCCATAGCCGACTATTTCCGCGAGAAATACGACCGGCGCCCTTCGGTGCGGCTGAACAATGCCGACATATCTCTCAACCTGCATATCAACCGGACGACTTGCACCTTGTCGCTCGACAGCTCCGGCGAGTCGCTCCACAAGCGCGGCTATCGCGTGGCGCAGACGGAGGCTCCGTTGAACGAGGTGCTTGCCGCCGGACTGCTCTTGCTGGCGGGCTGGGACGGCAGCCGCGATTTCATCGACCCCATGTGCGGCTCGGGGACGCTGCTCATCGAGGCGGCGCTCATTGCCACCGGCACGCCGGTGGGTATTTACCGCAGCGATTTCGCTTTCAAACATTGGAGCGATTTCGACGAAGAACTTTTCGACACCCTCTATAACGACGACAGCGGAGAACACCCTTTCGAGCATAAAATATACGGCAGCGATATTTCGCCCAAAGCGGTGGAGATAGCCGTCGAAAACACCAAGAACGCAGGCATGGGGCGCTACATCGACATCGCGGTGAAGCCCATGCAGCAATACGCCGAAGGCGAAATACCCGCCGGCGGACTTTTGGTTACCAATCCTCCTTACGGCGAGCGTATTACCGATGATGATTTATTGGGGCTGTATGCCATGATAGGCTCGCAATTGAAACACGTGTTCAAGGGTTACGATGCGTGGATTATCAGCTACCGCGACGATTGCTTCGACAGCATCGGTCTGAAAGCCTCCGCCCGTCTGCCCATGATGAACGGCGCTCTCGAATGCGAATACCGCAAGTATGAAATTTTCGACGGAAAATATACCGATTTCAAACGCGAAACCGGCGGCTTCCAAAGGAGCGAAAATGATAGAAAGAGTACCTATCGGAAAGAACGTCCGGAATCGTTCGGTCGACACGAAAATGCCTCCGGACGGAAAGAACGCGGCAAACGCCCGTTCGACGACCGCAAACCCGACCGTGAACACTCTTTCCGAAAATCGGAAAGCCGAAAAGAGTTCGGACAGAAGGAGAATCGCCGTCGTCCGTTCGACGAGCGTCGCCCTGCGCCGGTACCGCGACAGGAATTTACCGCCGCCTACGACGAGGACGACGAGATAAAAATTTCCCGTTTCCGCCGCGAGCGATTGCATGGCGACGAAGCCGTGAACCAGTATGTTATCGGACGCAAGCCCTCTATCGGCGTGGAAAAACCGAAAAAAGAGCCTGCCCGTCCCTATAAACGAAACAAGAAGAAATAACCTATATCCTTTGTTATGAAACATCGTATCGTATTCCTGTTGATGCTCTTATTGCCTATGACAGCCGTTGCTCAAAACAAACCGCTTACCGCGCAAGATTTGATACCGGGCGGACACAACTACTTCCGTTTCGTGCCCAAGACGTTGCGCCAACTCTCTTTCGTTGGCGACAAATATGTTTACCGACAAGGCGATACCTTGTTGCTGACAGCTCCTGCAAGCCGCAAACATACGGTGTGGGTAACGCTTGCCGACCTCAATGCGGCGTTGGAAAAACGCGGCATGAAAACGCTTCGTACCCTTCCCTCATTTTCAGTGGAAGAGAGCGATGGTACGCCGCGCCTCTGTTTCATGGCGCAGGCAGCCCTGAATTATTACAATCCTGCGGCGCACGCTATTGAATATACGCTCCCGTTTCTGCGCGGTGATGCCGATTTCGCTTTCGAACCGCAGCAGAAGCGTCTGGCGGTAACGCATGGCCGCGACCTCGTCGTCATCGACAGCGAGGGCTTGCGTACCGTCGTGGCGCACGACGACAACGACCAGATATGCTTCGGCGCTTCCGATGTGCATCGTAACGAATTCGGCGTAATGGAAGGTATCTTTTGGTCGCCGAAAGGTAATGCCCTCGCCTTCTACCGCATGGACGAAAGCATGGTAACGGACTATCCGTTGGTCGATATTTCCACCCGCCCGGCGACGCTGAAAAATGATAAATATCCGATGGCAGGTATGGCGAGTCATGAAGTGCAAGTGGGAGTGTATCATATTGCATCGGGCAAAACGGTATATCTGCAACCCGCCGGAGAGAAAGACCACTACCTGACCAACATTGCATGGTCGCCCGACGAAAAGGCGATTTACCTGCAACGCCTCAACCGTCGGCAGGATACCTGTTACAGCGAGGCATACGATGCCCTTACGGGCAAATTGCTCCGCACCCTTTTCGTGGAAACTTCCGACAAATACATGGAGCCGGAGCACCCGATTTTCTTCCTGCCCGGACGCGACGACCGTTTTGTGCATCTGTCGCGCCGCAACGGGTATCGGCATCTCTATCTTTATGATACCGACGGAAACCTGTTGAAGCAGCTGACCGACGGCGAATGGGAAGTGCTTTCCGCCGAAGCTGCACCCGATGGCAAGACGCTGTTTATCTCCACTACCGAAGCCTCGCCGCTCGAAACGAATCTCTACAAAGTGTCGGTGGCGACGGGAAAACGCACGCGGCTCACCCCGCAAAGCGGTGTGCACAATACGGCGGTAAGCCGTTCGGGACGCTATGTCATCGATATGTTTTCCAATCATGAAACGCCCCGTGTTACCCAGTTGATAACCACCTCGAACGGCAAAGTCGAAAATCTCTTTACCGCTGAAAATCCTTACGAGGGTTATGATGTGCCGACTTTTGCCGGCGGTACCCTCAAAGCTGCCGACGGCGAAACCGACCTCTATTACCGTCTGACTTTTCCGCCGCACTTCGATTCGACGCAGAAATATCCGGTCATCGTCTATGTTTATGGCGGACCTCACGCCCAGATGGTGCAGGATAGCTGGCATTGGGGAGCTGCCGGAAACGACCTCTTTTTGGCTACGCGCGGCTACGTGGTGTTCACCCTCGACAATCGCGGTTCCTCCAATCGCGGACTGCCTTTCGAGTCGGTAACTTATCACCGTCTCGGCGACAACGAAATGGCCGACCAGATGTGCGGAGTGGAGTGGCTGCGCCGGCAGACGTGGTGCGATGCCGACCGCATAGGCGTACACGGGTGGAGTTACGGCGGCTTCATGACGACCAACCTTATGCTTACGCATGGCGATGTTTTCAAAGTGGGCGTTGCCGGCGGTGCTGTTATCGATTGGAAATATTATGAAGTGATGTACGGCGAACGCTATATGGGCACGCCGCAAAGCAATCCCGAAGGGTATGACCATTGCAATCTCCGCAACAAAGCCGGAAATCTGCAAGGACATCTGTTGCTCATACACTGCGACACCGACCCCGTAGTGGTGTGGCAGCACACGCTGTCGTTCCTGAAAAGCTGCATCGAAGCCGGAACATATCCCGACTATTTCGTCTATCCGGGACACGGGCACAACGTTATCGGCAAGGAACGGGTGCATCTTTATGAAAAGGTTGCGCGCTATTTCGATGATTATTTGAAATAAACATATACTCATGAATATACTTTTATTAGGTTCGGGCGGAAGAGAAAGCGCCCTCGCTTGGAAAATAAGTCGAAGCCCCCGTACAGACAAGTTGTACATCGCACCCGGCAATGCCGGAACGGCAGGGGTTGGTACCAACGTCGCCATTTCGGCAACCGACTTTCCCGCCATACGGGAGTTTGTGCTCTCGCACGCCATTGACATGGTGGTGGTAGGTCCCGAAGACCCGTTGGTCAAAGGCATTTACGACTATTTCAAAAACGATTCCGAGTTGAGTAAAATCCCCGTTATCGGACCTTCCGCCGAAGGCGCGCGCCTCGAAGGCAGCAAGGATTTTGCCAAAGCGTTTATGATGCGCCACCATATCCCGACGGCGCGTTATGCCAGCTTCACGAACGATACCGTACAAGAGGCTTTCGCTTTTCTCGAAACCCTGAAACCGCCCTATGTACTCAAAGCCGACGGACTTGCAGCCGGAAAGGGTGTCTTGATACTCCCGACGCTGTCGGAGGCGAAAGACGAGTTGAAAGAGATGCTTTCGGGAAAATTCGGCGATGCCGGCAACACGGTTGTCATCGAGGAATTTCTTTCGGGTATCGAGTGCTCCGTGTTCGTATTGACCGACGGCAAGAGCTATAAAATACTGCCGGTCGCCAAAGACTACAAACGGGTGGGCGAAGGCGATACAGGACTGAATACCGGCGGTATGGGAGCCGTGTCGCCCGTGCCGTTTGCCGATGCCGCGTTCATGAAAAAGGTCGAAGAGCGCATCGTTATCCCCACCGTCGAAGGTCTGAAATCCGAAAACATCGATTATAAAGGATTCATTTTCTTGGGACTTATCAATGTGGCAGGCGAGCCGATGGTCATCGAGTACAACGCACGTATGGGCGACCCCGAAACCGAAGTCGTCATGCTGCGTATCAAAAGCGACCTCGTGGAGCTGCTCGAAGGTGTGGCGCAGGGAAATTTGAGCGAGCGCTCGTTGGAAACCGATTCCCGCTCGGCGGTAACCGTCATGCTGGTATCGGGCGGTTATCCCGGAAGCTACGAAAAAGGAAAGGTCATTACCGGACTCGACCAAGTAACCGACAGCATTCTGTTCCATGCCGGCACGAAGCTGCAAGACGGAAAGGTCGTTACTTCCGGCGGACGGGTCATCGCCGTCAGCTCGTACGGCGCGAACAAAGCCGATGCCCTTGCCCGTTCGTATGCCAATGCGGCGAAAATCGATTTCGATAAAAAATATTTCCGCCGCGATATAGGCTTCGACCTCTAATGCGATAACACGCTTTCCCCATGTCCGTTACCCTGTCGCAGATTACCGAAAGCAAACTCTTCCGCCGCTTTTTATGGGGAGGCGTTTTGCTGTCGGTTCTCGGGACGCTTCTCGTTTATCGTCCTGCCGACGGCGGATACATACTGTTGCAACTGCTTTGCGGTACGGTGGGGACAGCCTTCGTCATCGCTGCGGTCGATGTGCTGTTTGTCGGGTGCAGTTGTTTCCTGTTGGTGCGGCTCAACAACAAATATGCCCTCATGCAGCAGCGCACGCTGCTGCCGGTAATTCTGCTGCTGATTTTCGATTGCTGCAATCCCGCCATCGTCGGAACGGTAAACAGCGGACTGCTGCTTACGCCGGTCTATCTGTCAATCATGTACCTGCTCTATGATACCTATCAGAATGAAAACCGGCAGGCTGCCTACAACATGGGGTTGCTTCTTGCCGTAGGGTATTTGATAGAGCCGCCGTTTCTGCTGTTGAGTCTGCCATTCTGTCTCGGCTTTTTCTATATGCGGTCGTCCACGTGGCGTATGTTCGCGGCATTGCTGTTGGGCGTGCTTACGGTTATGTGGCTGGTTTTCTGCATCGGATTGGCTGACGGTTGCCGGCTGCTTCCCGATTTCCGCGATGTGTTTTTATTTGCCTCTTTCGATACCTCTTTCGTGGAGTGGGGCGACCTGCGATATTTCCTCCCGATAGCGGTAATCGGCATACTTTGCGGAGTGGGCGGCACCTATTTTATCAAGCGGCATAAAATACAGATTTGGAAATACAACCGTTTTACGCTGCTGCTGACGATTTCCCTGTTGGTGCTTTCGCTGCTCGATATGGCGGCTCTCGATGCGTATCTGCCGCTGCTCAATGCCACGATGGCGCTGTCTGTTTCCAATTTCGCCCTGCACACCCGCAGCCGCGCCGTTCCTTATCTGTTTTATGCCCTGATAGGCGGTTACCTTGTTTTATACGTATGGAGTCTTTGCAATTTCTGAGCGAGTGGGGGTATGTAGGGCTGTTTGTCGCCGCATTTTTGGCAGGCAGCCTATTCCCGTTCAGTTCCGAAGCCATACTGGTGCTGCTGCTCGTTGCCGGCTATCCGGCGGGAGCCTGCCTGCTGGTGGCGACTGCCGGAAACTGGCTAGGCGGCATAACCTGCTATTATATCGGTCGTTTGGGAAAAATCGAATGGATAGAAAAATACCTGCGCGTATCGCATGAAAAGATAGAAAAGACGCATCGCTTTTTGCAGGGGAAAGGCGCATTGATGGGATTTTTCGCTTTCCTGCCCGGAATAGGCGGCATCATCGTCGTTACGCTCGGACTCATGCGCGCCAATCTATTGTGGGTGAATCTCTCCATGCTGGTCGGCAAACTGCTCCGCTACTATTTGATTGCCGTCGGAATGGATTTCATTTTCTAAGGAAAAAACATTTGTTTCGTCCGCAGAGTTGTCGTATCTTTGCAGAAACAGAAAACATCGCTATCGGTTATGAAAGATCTGTTCAAACTCCTGTTGCGGTTTGTGCCGCCGTATAAGAAATATCTTTTTCTCAATATCTTTTTCAATCTGTTGTCAACGCTTCTCAGCGTGTTTTCGTTTGCCCTTATCATACCGATTCTGGAAATACTTTTCAAGACGACCGATACCGCCTATACCTTTGTTGCGTGGGGCGAGGGCGACTTGAAAGACGTGCTCGTCAACAATCTCTATTGGTTTGTCAGCCGGCAAATCGAGCTGCACGGACACATCTGGACGCTGGTCATGCTGGGCGTGTGCCTTATCGTCATGACCTTTGCCAAGACGATGAGCAGCTACGTAAGTTCGGCAAGCATCATACCCCTGCGGGGCGGCGTGGTGCGCGACATACGCAATTTCCTGTATCGCAAGGTAGTGGCTCTGCCTATCGGCTTTTTTACGACGGAGCGCAAGGGCGACATCATGGCGCGCATGACGGGCGATGTGGCGGAGGTGGAAAACTCCGTTATGACCTCGCTCGATATGCTGTTCAAAAATCCTATCATGATTATCATCTACCTCGCCACCATGTTTCTGCTCAGTTGGCAGCTTACGCTGTTCGTACTCGTGCTGCTGCCGGCGGCGGGTTTTGTTATGGGCAAGGTAGGCAAGTCGCTGAAACGCACCTCGCTCGGCGCGCAACAGCAGTGGGGTGACCTCATGGCGCAGATAGAGGAAACACTGGGCGGGCTGCGCATCGTCAAAGCCTTCAATGCCGAGAAGAAAATCTGCCGCCGCTTCGAGGGCGCGAACGATAAATTCTACCGCACGACCAACCGCATAGGCTTGCGCCAGACGCTGGCGCACCCCATGAGCGAATTTCTGGGAACGACCGCCATCGTCATCGTGCTATGGTTCGGCGGCGCGTTGATTCTGCGCGGCAACAGCGTCATCAATGCCGGCGAGTTCATCTATTACCTTATTATATTTTACAGCATCATCAATCCCGCCAAAGACCTGACCAAAGCCTTCTACACCATACAGCGCGGGCTTGCCGCCATGGTGCGTATCGACAAGATACTTTCGACGGAAAACCCCATAAAGAATCCCGAAAAACCGATGGCGGGCGTGTCGCTGCAACACGCTATCGAGTACCGCGACGTCCGTTTTCGCTATCAGGACGACTGGGTCATAAAAGGGGTGAATCTGACCATAGAAAAAGGACATACCGTTGCCCTTGTCGGACAGTCCGGTTCGGGAAAATCGACGCTGGCGGATTTGCTGCCCCGATTCTATGATGTGGACGAAGGCGGCATATACATCGATGGCGTGAACGTCAAGGATATGCGTGTCGCCGATTTGCGCGCCATGATGGGAATAGTCAATCAGGAAGCGATACTTTTCAACGATACCTTCCGCAACAACATCACCTTCGGAGTGGAGAACGCCACGCAGGAGCAGGTCGAAGAAGCCGCCCGCATAGCCAATGCCCACGAGTTCATCATGGCGACGGAGCAAGGCTACGATACCGTCGTGGGCGACAGGGGCTGCCGCCTCTCCGGCGGGCAGCGGCAGCGCATCAGCATCGCGCGGGCGATTCTCAAAAATCCCCGCATACTGATTCTCGACGAAGCCACTTCTGCGCTCGACACCGAAGCCGAGCGCCTCGTGCAGGAAGCCCTCGAAAATTTGATGAAAAACCGCACCACGCTGGTCATCGCCCACCGACTTTCCACCATCAAAGATGCCGACCTTATCTGCGTCATGCAGGAGGGGCATATCGTGGAATCGGGCAGGCACGATGAGCTGTTGAAAGCGAACGGCTACTACAAACACTTGGTCGATATGCAGCAGTTTTGAACACGGCGTGAAAATCTTTTGGAAAATGTGTATGCTTAAAATGAAAAAAAATCCGTGTGATAAGAAAAAATATTGAACATCTTTTGGGGAAGTCTATTTTATATAATTTTGCGAGCGGTGAAGTAAACCGAGATAAGAGGGGGCGAATTTTTTATATTGAGAACTTTATTTCTTAAAATTGTGAAATAAGTATAAATATTTGAAATATATAAAAGATTATGGTTAGATATTCGATTAAAAATCTTTCCTTTGCAATACATTATGCCTAATAGAACGAATAGAAATTAATTATAAACCAATGAAAAAATTATTTATTCCTTTTTCACTTTTCCTGTTTTTATTGTCGCAGGGGTGTGTAGATAATCAATACGATGGGGATATAGATATGAATGTGCAGCTTGCCGGAAATGGTCTGTCCGCGCCTATCGGCGAAACCAGCAAGTTTACGCTGAACGACCTTATCGGAGAAGATGACAATCTGAAAATCGATGGAGAAAATGCCTATTATATCTCCGAAACCTCTAATTCGACGGCGGAATTTCCTACGTTGGATCCTTTCGACATTACCGAAGGCTTAAAACCTGAGATAAACCCGACCGGACTGCATATTCCTCCAGCGTTGCAACAAGCTGTTGCCGGCGGATATGGGTGGACTGGAGATATTTCGAATGTACCAATCAAAAGTGAGGCAACACTACAACCGGTAGGAATAGACGTACCTGACGAGCTCCGTTATATCGATACGACTTATTTTAAGGAGCCGCAGCTGGCGACGCTGACGTTTAGGGTAAAACTGTTTGAAAGGATAGGCGATGGCAATAGTTTCGGTTTGTCTTTGTCGGATCTTAAGGGAGATTTGCCGAAAATGTTGATATTGTCGAACGGCAGCGATAAAGGTACTACCACGCTCCATACGAGCGATGAAGAAGTTGTTGTCAAACAGCACCACTTTGAGATATCGGGCACAATCACAGCTGCAGGAGGAGTGTTTACACTGCAGATTCCTATTTACGGTATTTACGGAAGAGACTATTTCCAGATTAAAGATGGAAAATTGAATATTGTAGATAACCATTTTAGCGTCGAAGGAACGGCAAACATCCATGTTGAGATTCCTAACAAGGGTCCGGAAAGGGCGCAACTTCTCTCAACGCCGGTGATAGCGACGGAATTTGAGATAGAAGATTTGACGATATCCCATGTTTTCGGTGTAGTAGATGCTTCGGCAAAAGAAACTTTCTCTATCGAGATAGGTTCCATGCCCGACTTTTTGAACGATGATGGTGTCGTTCTCGATCTCTATCCCTATATCAAGTTGCATGCAACCAATCCGATGGGTGTCCCTGTAAAGGCATCCTTGTCGATTACTCCTAAAACCGAAGGTATATCGGCAGATCCGATAACAGCCGATATTGATGTGCCGCAGGCAACTTACAATCCTTCCACCCAACTTATGGACAGAAAGATATGCAATTTCTATTTCTCGGATAACGAACCGGAAGGGTACAAGAACGGCTATGTGAACGTGAACGATACATTATATACATGGGTACAGATTGCGCTCTCGGATTTGCTCAAAAACGGTGTACCCGAATCGCTCGATGTCGTCATCAATGCACAGAGCGATACAACGAAAGAACACGAAATCGTATTGGCAAATACTCCGAACAATGTCGATGTCGATTGCGATATGACCGTGCCGATGGAATTTGGAAAAGATCTTCTCATCAACTATTCCGATGTAATAACCGGTCTCGACGATGTGTTCCAAGACTTTTCTTTGGAAGAGGCGATGATCAATATCACCGATACGACTACATTGCCGCTCGACTTGACGATTTCCTTGTGGGGAATGGAAGAGGTAAGCGAAAACGACTACACGACTCATAAAAATGAGGTAGGCAACGATGGCGAACCTCTTTATGTGGAAGATGAAGACGAGGACGAAAATGGAAATGGAAATAAATACGTTCACTATTATAAAGTACTGGAAGGCATAAACATCGCTGTATTGGGCGGTGAAGGCAATTCGGGAACGATCAAAGGCTGCGACGATTCTTCTTTGAATCCTCGTCCTGCCGTCGGCAAGGTTATCGCTTCTTTGAAAGCGCTCGACCCCGATGCCTTGAAGAAAGTGTCGGCAATACGATATAAGTTGTCGGGTAAGCCTGCCAAGACGAGCAATGCGACCGGTGCCGTCGGTACCTTGCGCAGCACGCAATACCTGAAATTGAAAATGACTGCCACCATAAGCGGCGTATCCGTAGATCTCGATTCATTATAATTTGTTTAGATGCTTACTGAAATGAAAATCTCGTACACAAAATATATAGTAATTGCCGGTATGTTTTTCGGTGCATTTGCCGGCGTGAGTGCCCAGACGCAACTCGGTTCTTATTTTTTGGAGGCTTCGCCTTTCCGGCACCAACTCAATCCGGCTCTTATGCCCGATAGAGGTTATGTAGCGATACCTGCATTGGGAAACATTGAATTTAATGTCAATTCGCCGTTGAGTTATAAAACCTTTATTTATCCTGCCCCAAATGTCGGCGATAAATTATATACTTTCCTCGATTCCCGGGTTAACGCCAAAGAATTTGAGAAGAAAATCAAAGACGCGAATCCGTTGATGGTCAACGTCGATTTGTCGATACTCTCTTTCGGTTTTTTCAAATGGAACGGATACAATACGTTCGATATTTCTTTGCGAAGCCGAAATTCGTTTGTATTGCCGGGCGATTTGTTCCTCTTCCTTAAAAACGGTAATCCCGTAGAGGGTAACTCGTATGACTTGCACAATACGGCAATACGAAGCAATACCTATGTGGAACTGGCGTTGGGTCATGCCCGCAAAATCACCGACCAATGGACGGCGGGCGCCAAAGTGAAAGCCCTTGTGGGTGCTGCTAACCTCAATGCCCGTTTCGACCGCCTCGATATTACGATGTCGGAGGAACAATGGCGGATAAATGCTCTCGGTGCTGCCGAGCTGTCTGTTTCAGGCGTCGTTTTGAAAGAAGATGAAAACGGGCTGGTCGATGACGTAGACTTCGATAGCGGACAACTTGGTGTTTCCGGCGGCGGTGTGGGTATCGACCTCGGTGTTACCTACGAGCCGATTGAACATCTGGTCGTATCGGCTGCCGTTACCGATCTCGGTTTTATAACATGGAATAAGAAACACAGCCACAAAGGTACACCGAAAAGCGATGTTGTCTTCGAAGGTTTTCACGGTATCGGTAACGACGATTACGTAAAAGATGGCGTAACGAAAACGGTCGATGATCAGGTGGACGATTTGATGGACGACCTCAAAACGATTTACCAATTTGAAACGGAGGAAGCCTCAAAACGCACTACGGGGCTTGCCCCCACGATTTTGGTCGGTGGCGAATACCAACTGTTGAACAACCGCATTTCTGCCGGCTTGGTCTATTCGACGACTTTCTATCCGGGACGTGCGCATACGCGTCTTATGGCGAGTCTCAATCTGAAACCGCTGCGTCTGATTATGATAGGCATCAACGGCTCGGTATCCAATTATGCAAACACGTTCGGTGCGGTCATCAATCTCGGTCCTTTATTCATCGGCGCCGAAGTGTCTTCGCTGAAAGTATCGCCCGAATTTATTCCGCTGGGCAAGTTGGCGGCGAATGTCAATTTCGGACTTAACATTCCGATTAACAAGAAGCCGGAACCGAAAAAGAAATAATGAAATATGGACTGCCCGACCGAAAATCGGGCAGTATTTTTTATCCGATTCTCATGGGCGATACTTTCTGCTTTCAGGCGTATGCTTTTCCCGTCGGCACGATATGGATAGGGGAGCGGGACGGCGCAATTACGGACATCTCCTATTCTCCGCTTCATCGGGGTGTGGTGCGGGAAACGTCCCCGATACGGCAGGCGGCTTTGCAGCTCGGTGAATATTTCGATGGCAAACGCCGGCAATTTTCCCTGCCCTTGTCGCCCGAAGGAACGCCGTTCCAACAAGCCGTGTGGAACGCTTTGCTGAAAATCCCCTACGGCGATACCCGCACTTACGGCGAAATAGCCCGCGCCGTCGGCTCTCCTGTCGGAGCGCGTGCGGTGGGTATGGCTTGCAACCGCAACCCTGTCGCCATCGTCATACCCTGTCATCGGGTCGTCGGCAGTACGGGACGGCTTACCGGCTATGCCGGAGGGCTTGCACTGAAAGCGCGCCTCCTACAACTCGAAGCAGCGGGTAAGCCGGAAAGGCTTTGGCAATAAAAACAGAAAGCCTCCGTTTCACGAAAAACGGAGGCTTTCTATATAAGACCGCTGTTGTCTTAGATTCTTTTTTCTCTGATGCGGGCTTTTTTACCGGTAAGTGCGCGCAGATAATAGAGTTTGGCGCGGCGTACTTTACCCACTTTATTGACAGTGATGCTGTCGATGAACGGTGATTCGAGCGGGAAAATTCTTTCCACGCCGATGTTGTCGGACATCTTGCGCACTGTAAAACGTTTCTTTTCTCCACAGCCGGAGATACGGATTACCACCCCGCGATATTGCTGGATACGCTCTTTGTTACCCTCTTTGATGCGGTATGCCACCGTTACGGTGTCGCCGCTTTTGAACGAGGGGTGTTGTTTTCCCGTTGCAAATGCCTCTTCGGCAATTTTCATCAAATCCATTTCTGTAACTGTTAAATGTTGATATCGACGCAATATGCACAGGTTACACTATCCCTGCCAGAGATTGCGAAAAGCGGGGCAAAGTAACGATTTTTTTTTGAGAAAAACAAGAACGATTCTTATTTTTCGTGTTTTGAATGTATATTTTCTGTTTGCGGAGAGGAAAATGGCTGCATAAAAAACAGTTATTTTCGAAAATTTTTCGCATATTTCTCGAAAATGCCTATATTTGTTTGTTCAAATAAATAGCGAATTTCTTATGAAAAAGGTAGTTGTTTTTTTACTTGGCATCGCAGTGTGTTTCCCTGTAACGGCAGTGCCGACGCGGCTTTATGCCGGTGCCGATACCGCAGCCATGAACCGCTGGGTGGAGTCGGTCATGCGCACCCTGTCGGTGCCTGAACGCATCGGACAGCTCTTTGTGGCGGGAGTGGAAACGAAAATGACCGATGCCAACCGCGCGACGATAAAGGAGTATATCGAACATTGCCATGTGGGCGGACTGCTCTTTTTTGCCGGTACGCCCGAAGACCAGCTGGCGCTCACGCTCGAAGCGCAGTCGGCAGCCCGTGTGCCCCTGCTCATTACGCTGGACGGCGAGTGGGGTCTGGCGATGCGGCTTTCGGGTACCCCCGTGTTTCCGCGCAACATGACGCTGGGTGCCGTGCAGAACGATTCGCTCATATATGCCTACGGGCGTGAAATGGGGCGGGCGTGCCGGCGCATGGGCATTCAGGTCAATTTTGCTCCCGTGCTCGATGTAAACAGCAATCCGCTTAATCCCGTCATCGGCATTCGTTCTTTCGGCGAGAATCCCGAAGAGGTAGCCCGTCGCGCCATTGCCTATGCCGCCGGATTGGAAGACGAGGGCGTAATGGCGGTGGGCAAGCACTTTCCGGGACACGGCGATACGCACGAAGATTCGCATCAGACGCTTCCGCTGGTAGCGCGGACAAGAGAGCAATTCGACACGTGCGACCTCTATCCGTTCCGCCGCAGCATCGAAGCCGGGTTGTCGGGCATCATGGTGGCGCACCTGCGTGTTCCCGCTTTCGACTCAGCCTCCCGTCCTTCGTCGCTCTCTCCGGTCATCGTTAGCGACCTGCTGCAAAAGGAACTGGGATTTGAAGGGCTTGTCTTTACCGACGCCCTTGCCATGAAAGGGGCAGTATCGACCACCCCCTCTCTCGATGCCCTGCGGGCGGGAAACGATGTGCTGCTCGACCCCCTTCACCTGCAACGCGAGTACGACAGCCTTGTCGAGGCGTATAATAACGGTGAACTCTCTGAGGAGGTAATCGATGCCCATTGCCGGAAAATACTCCGATATAAGTATCTTTTGGGGCTAAACCATTATAAACCGGTATCGGTCGAAGGTTTGCGACAAGACCTCAATACCCTCGAAGCCCGGAAGCTCATACGGCAGCTCTCGGCGCAAGCCGTTACCGTTGTGCAGAATCGGGACGACCGACTGCCGTTCACGCATCTCGACAGAGGCGGATTCGGGGTGGTCGTCGTCGGGAAAAACGATGCGAATGCTTTTCTGACTCGTTTGCGGGAATACGTGCCCCTTACCTACGTCGTGCGTCTGAATGCCGAAACCGACGATAAGGAAATCGCTGAGGTGTATCGCACTATCGGAAAAAGCAGGGCGATAGTCGCCGTATTCTCGAATGGTGCCAAAGAGGTGCAGATGGCGCAGAACGTTTTGGCCGACGCCGATAAGACGCTCGTGTTCTTTACCTCGCCTTATCGGGCGGAACGCTATCGGAAATTGATTCGGCAATCCGATGCTGTCGTGTTTGCTTACGAAGGATATGATGTCATGCAGGAGTGCGCTGCCGAAACGCTTTTCGGGGGCAACGCGGCTTCCGGTCGGCTGCCCGTGAGTGTCGGCAATCTGTTCCGGCAGGGCGACGGCATCGATATGGAAGTGTCGCGGTTGGGACACGCCTTTCCCGAAGAAGTCGGCATGGACAGCCGCACCCTGAGCCGCATCGACAGTATCGTGCGGGAAGGCATCGACAGCATGGCTTTTCCGGGCTGCCAGATACTCGTTTCCCATCATAAAAAAATCGTTTACGAACGGGCGTTCGGCTATTTCGACTACGAAAAGACGCACGCCGTCAGATTGGACGACCTCTACGACCTTGCCTCCATTACGAAAGTGATGGCTACCCTGCCGGCAATCATGTGGCTCAACGACCACGAACAGGTGCGGCTTGCCGCGCCGCTCGGCTTCTATCTGCCGGAGTTGCGCGAGCATGGCTTGTCGGCGATTACGTTGCGTCAGACCCTGATGCACGAAAGCGGCTTGCCCGCCACCATACCTTTGCGCCGCCTGCTGCTGGACCCCGACAGTTATCCGTCGCCCTTGTTGAAACAACATCGGGACAGCGAATACCGCATACAGGTCGATCGCAATTGGTATGCCTATAAAGATTGCCGCTTGAAACCTTGGTTGGTCAATGACACCGAAACTTCCGATTTTTCTCTGCCTGTCACGAACAAACTTTATGCCGACAAGCATTTGCCCGATACGATATGGCAAGCCATACTCTCGGTGAATCGCATGAAAGAACCGGTATATAAATACAGCGACCTCAATTTCATTATCCTCCAAAAACTGACCGAACGGATTTCGGGAGAAGGACTCGACCATTTTATCGAAAAACGTTTGTTGCGACCTATCGGCGCCTATCGCACGACGTTCCGCCCCACGCTGAAATTCGATTCGACCCGCATTGCCCCCACCGAATACGATGCCTTTCTCCGTCACCAGCTTATCGACGGCTATCCCCACGATGAACTGGCGTGCTTCATGGGCGGCGTGAGCGGGAACGCCGGACTTTTTTCCAACGCCCGCGACTTAGCAAAAATATTGCAAATGCTGCAAGACAAAGGATCATACGGCAACGAAGAATATCTGGAACCGACCACCGTCCAACTGTTTGTTACGACAAAAAGCACCCGCAGCCGGCGCGGATTGGGATTTGACAAACCCGATACCGGACACCCGAACCGAAGCCCGACCTGCCAAGAAGCACCGGCATCGGTCTATGGACACACCGGCTACACGGGCACTGCTTTCTGGGTCGACCCCGATAACGACCTCATTTACATTTTTCTCTGCAATCGCGTTTATCCGCACCGTTGGAACACCCGTTTGCTCGACATGAATATCCGCACCCGCATACAGTCGGTCATTTATCAGTCGCTCTGTCCGGATACCGCTCATTTCTCTGAAAAAATATCCGAGTAAAACACCTCTTTCCAATTGGCAACCTTATGCCCGTCGGGTGCCGTGCTGTTGTCGATATGAGTCGCCGCACAATGGCTTTCCGATATGAAAGCAGCTTCGACTGCCGAAACGATGCGCACGCAGGTAGGCGACATCATACGCCGCAGCGCCGGTGCCGCACTTATCGATAACGGGCTGGAAAGACTTATGGGAACGAAAGTCCGACCCGATAACCGGTCGGCTTCGATACGGTCGGAGAGTTGCAGCCACTCGCCGGGCAGCACGGCATCGCCCCAATGCGCCGAGAGCAGCAGCAAAACATCGTATTTCGACAATTTTGCCGCCGTCAGCGCCGAAACGTGCATCACGTCGGCTGCCGGCAGTGCCAGTTGCGCTTTCAGTTTCTCTGCGGCATCTCTTTTTTGTGCAGAGGTGTCGTAAACAATAGCGATTTTTTCTTTCATACCGTAAAATGTTAGTATCGGGAAAACGTCGCTGTCGCCGGTAATGTTTAGTATAAAAATCGTAAGACATGATAAAAAATGCACTTGCGGAGAAAAGCTCTTTTTTGTATCATAAATATTTCCCAATCTTTACAAAAGGTGGCAGTTTTTTTGTATATTTGCAAAAATCTCCGGTTGCAAAAAAATCTGTGTTATGAAGATTGAAAAATTAGGAGGAACTTCGCCTCAACTCTACAAACTTGTCGCCCCATTGGTTTTGGACCCCGATGTGTTGCGGCAGAACAATAATTGCCCGTTTCGGACGACAGAACACCATGAATGGTTGGTGGCAACCGACGACGAAGGGACAAGGGCAAAAGCCTTTTTCCCGATAGAACGCCGATTGACGTATTGGTATATCAATAATTATTTTGTCCCCGAACAAGATGAAAAACAGATATTGAGAGGCTTTGTACGCGAGGTAAAACGTCTTTGTGAAAAGAAGATGCCGGTTGTCGTCGTAGCCCTTGCACGTCATGTGGAATTCTTTTATGAAAAAGGCTTTTCGATAGAAAAAGAATGGAAGTTGTATGTAAAAATGAAATATGTCAAGCCCGAAAGGAAAACGCAGAAACGTATATGAAGCGGCTCTCTCCCGTATAGAAAAAGTTTTTACGGATTTCGATAATGTTTATGTCTCTTTTTCGGGCGGAAAAGACAGTACTGTATTGTTGAACCTCTGCATCGACTATATCCGCCGGAAAAAGTTGAAACGCCGCTTGGGCGTTTTTCACATGGATTACGAGGTGCAATACACCGAAACGATACGTTTCGTAGAAAAAGTATTCTCGCAAAACACCGACATTCTCGATATTTACAGGGTGTGCGTCCCCTTCAAGGTGGCTACGTGCACGTCGATGTATCAGAGCTATTGGCGCCCGTGGGACGAAGAATTGAAAAACCTCTGGGTGCGGGAAATGCCGCGCTCTTCGTTGCAGAAAGAAGATTTCCCGTTTTTCTCCGACGATATGTGGGACTACGATTTCCAAGTGGAATTTTCGGAGTGGATTCATCAGTATCGTCAAGCCCGGCGTACGTGTTGTCTGGTGGGAATCCGCACGCAGGAGAGTTTCAACCGGTGGCGCGCCATTCATAGCGATAAAAATTACTGCTGTTACGAACACTTGAAGTGGACGCGCAAAATTGCGGACAATGTATATAACGCATATCCCATATACGATTGGCTGACGACCGATATATGGGTGGCAAACGGTCGCTTCGGCTGGCAGTACAATCACCTTTACGACCTCTATTATCAAGCTGGTGTGCCCATTGAGAAACAGCGGGTGGCGAGTCCGTTTATTTCGGCGGCGATACCCAGTCTGCAACTCTATCGGGTTATCGACCCGCAGACGTGGGGGCGCATGATCAATCGGGTGAACGGCGTCAATTTCGCCAATATTTACGGCGATACGCCGGCAATGGGATGGTACACGGTGAAATTGCCGAAAGGCATGACGTGGGAAAAGTATATGCATTTCCTGTTGAGTACGCTGCCGGAGAATATACGAAACGGCTATCTCGAAAAACTTCGGGTAAGCATCGAGTTCTGGCGCACGAAAGGCGGCGTGCTTGCCGATGAAACCATCGAAAAGTTGCGGAACATGGGCATCGACATAGAGGTGGGCGAAACGACCAACTACCACACGACCAAGAAGCCGGTGCGCATGGAGTATCTCGACGATATAGATATAGAAGAATTCAGGGAGCTGCCCTCATTCAAGCGTATGTGCATCTGCATTTTGAAGAATGACCATTCGTGTAAATACATGGGATTTGCCCCCAATAAAATAGAACGGGAGCGCCGCGACCGAATTATGGAAAAATATAACAGCTATTTCAAGAAAGATGAATGAAGAAAGATATAAAAGCCCTGTTTATAAAGTAATTGCCGTCCCCGTCGATAAAGTGATGGCGAATGCCTATAACCCGAATGTGGTGGCTCCGCCGGAAATGAAGCTCCTCGAAATTTCAATTTGGGAAGACGGTTATACCATGCCCTGCGTCTGCTACTATGTTGCCGATAAAGATATGTATGAATTGGTGGACGGGTATCATCGGTATATGGTGCTGAAGACTTCGCGCCGTATTTATGAACGGGAACACGGACTGTTGCCCGTCGTCGTCATCGAAAAAGACTTGTCCAACCGTATGGCTTCGACCATACGCCATAACCGTGCGCGGGGTACGCACAATGTCGAGTTGATGAGCGAAATCGTGGCGGAGCTTACTAAAGCGGGTATGTCCGACCGCTGGATTCAGCATCACATCGGTATGGATAAAGATGAATTGCTGCGCTTGAAGCAGATAACCGGTCTTGCCGAACTTTTTGCCAACCAAGATTTCAGCGTCGCCGACGATTGATTTTATCCGTTTCCGAGAATCTTTTTAGCGGAGGCGCAGCACCATGCCTGCCTGCGGCGGGTTTTCTTGTGAAATGTGGTTGCGGCGCATCAGTACTTTTAGCTTGATGCCGTATTTCTGCGAAACATCGTGCAGCGACTCTCCCCGCAAGAGCGTGTGTTCGGTATTCCCTTTCAAGGCTCTGCGCCGTTTGGCTTTGAGGTAAACGACCTCGCCGGCTTTTAATTTATACCTGCGCGGAAAATCGTTGAAACGTCGCAGCTGATAACGATACTTTTCAAATTCGCGGGCAATCAGTTTCAGATTATCACCTTCCCGTGCCACGACATAGGGCAGCTTGCCGAGATGTTCCACGTCGTGAAATTCGTAGTCTTTGGGTACGCGCGGCATACCCTTGCCGTCGTAGCGGTGCAGGTCGTACAGCTCGATGGTCTGTATCAATTTGTTGGCGTATGCCTTGTCGGTGGCGTAGCCGCACTCTTTCAGTCCGCGCGCCCACCCTTTGTAATCGGTTACGGAGAGTTTGAACAGTTTGTCGTAACGGGAGCTTCGGGTTAGAAACCGCGCGTGGTCTTCATACGACTCTTTGGGATTTTTGTATTTTCGGAAACATTCGCCTTTCTCGTCGTCGTCGTGATACACGCGCTTGCCGTCCCATGAGTTGTGGCATTTGATGCCGAAGTGGTTGTTCGACTTCCGTGCCAGCTCGCTCTGTCCCGCACTCGATTCGATAAGCCCTTGTGCCAGCGTGATGCTGGCGGGGATTTTGTATCGCCGCTGATGCTCCATGGCAATATCCCGATAGGTATGGATATATTCGAGGTAAATGGGATTTTTTTTCTGCCCGACAACAGTCGTTGCCGTAAAAATCAGAAAGAAAAATAATAAGCGATAACGAATGACCATGACCTGCAAGTATTGGAATTTTCCGAAAGAATCGTTATATTTGTTCGACAAAAACAATTGCGATATGGAATACATGAAACTCTCTGCAAAGATAACGGTTTGTCGATATAACGAGCTATCTTCGGACGAAAAATTTTTGGTCGATGAGGTGCGTGCCGCTTTATTGACGGCGTATGCTCCGTATTCCGGATTCAGAGTAGGTGCAGCGGCGCGGCTTGCCGACGGTCGCATCGTGCGGGGCAGCAATCAGGAGAATGCCTCGTTTCCGGCAGGTCTATGTGCCGAGCGCACGGCTCTTTTTTCTGCCGGTACGCTGGCTCCCGATGTACCAGTCGAAGCCATTGCCCTCGCTGCCGAAGTCGATGGAGTGCCTACGCTTGCCCCCATTACACCTTGCGGCATCTGCCGGCAGGTCATGCTCGAAACGGAAAACCGTTACGGAAAGCCGCTGCGCATACTCATGTGCGGGCGCGATGAAGTGTATATCGCTTCCTCTGTTCGCGATTTGCTGCCGTTGGCTTTCTCGCTCTGAAAAATAAAACTTCTTGACGGAGAAGACGAATCTATTTCGTATCTTTGTCTTTTCGATAATTCGGCTTTATGGACAATTATATCGTATCGGCACGAAAATACCGCCCGACGACCTTTCAGTCGGTCGTGGGGCAAAAGGCTCTTGTGCAGACGCTCAAAGCAGCGATAGCGACCCGCAAGTTGGCGCACGCCTACCTCTTTTGCGGAACGCGGGGTGTGGGAAAGACCACTTGCGCCCGCATTTTTGCCAAGACCATCAACTGTATGCACCCGACGCCCGACGGCGAGGCTTGCAACGAATGCGAGTCGTGCCGCGCCTTCAACGAACAGCGTTCGTTGAATATCATGGAGCTCGATGCCGCCTCTAACAATTCGGTCGAGGATATACGTCAACTTATCGACAAGGTGCGCGTGCCGCCGCAGTTGGGGCAGTACAAGGTCTATATCATCGACGAGGTGCACATGCTTTCGTCGGCAGCGTTCAACGCTTTTCTGAAAACGCTCGAAGAGCCGCCGCACCATGCCATATTCATTTTGGCGACGACCGAGAAACACAAGCTCTTGCCGACGATTTTGTCGCGCTGCCAGATATACGACTTCCAGCGCATCACGATAAGCGACATTGCCGACCATCTGCGCTACGTGGCAGGGCAGGAGGGCTACGCCGCCGAAGAGGAGGCGTTGAACGTCATCGCTCAAAAAGCCGACGGCGGTATGCGCGATGCCCTGTCGATATTCGACCAAATAGCTGCTTCGTCGGGTGGAAACATTACTTATCGGGCGACAATCGAGAATCTGAATATGCTCGATTACGATTACTACTTCCGCCTGACCGATGCTTTTCTGGCCGGCGATGTGCCGTCGGCGCTGCTGGTATTCGATGAGGTGCTGCGGGCAGGGTTTGCCGCGCAGCTGTTTGTCAATGGGTTGAGCAGTCATTTCCGCGACCTGATGGTGTGTCGCGATGCTGCCACACGCCCGTTGCTCGAAGTGGGGGCGTCCATCGCCGAGCGGTATGCCGCGCAGGCAGCGGCTTGCAGCAATGCGTTCTTGTACAGGGCAATGGAGTTGAGCAACCGTTGCGACCTCGATTACCGCATCAGCAACAACAAACGCCTGCTGGTGGAGTTGATGTTGATAAAAATATGCCAGCTCTCCGTGCCGCAGGCGCCTGCCGAACAGCCTGCGCCGGCTATACGACAGATGCAGGCTGCCCCGGTCCCGACCTCTCAAAACGGGACGCCATCGCCGGCTTCCGCTCCGAAAAGCGAGGCGCCGGCTCCGACGGCTGCTCCCGCTTCGCAGCCTGCTGCCCGACCGACTTCGACACCGGCTGCATCGCCCGCGTCGGCTGTTCCTCCGGCACGTCCCGTACTGCCGACGACGCAAGCTGTCCGCGAAAAACGGGCGCCGCCCACCATTTCCATAAAATATCGCGCTTCCGAAGCGACTCCCGCTGTGGCGGCAGAGCCGGAAGCCGATATGAACGAGCCTTTTACTGCCGACGATTTGGAAAAGGCATGGTTGGCTTTTGCCGATACGATTCCGACCGAAACGGTATTGCTTCAAACCATGCGTACCTGCCGTCCGCAACCGGAGTCGGAGACCGCTTTCACCATTGTGGTCGATAATCGGGGGCAGATTGAAAAACTGAACGGACGGGCTGCCGACATTCTGCACTTCTTGAAAAAAACGCTGCGAAACACCCGCATCGAAATGCACGTGCGCGAAAGCGAGCAGCAGGAGCGGCGCAGGCTAAACAGCCCGACGGAACTGTATGCTTCGATGGTCGAGAAAAATCCCGACCTCGACTTGTTGCGCGATTCTTTCGGCTTGGAATTGGCGTAACCTTTTAACCCACAGATAAAACGAGCCCCGCTATCGATCGATAGCGGGGCTCGGTATTTTTTTTCGGACTCCGGACTATTTCACGGTAACGGTGAACGACTTCAAGGCTTTTTCGTCGGAGGTGCCGCCGTACAGAATTTCATATTTGCCCGGCTTGCCCCACACGGTATTGCTTTGCGGGTCGAAGAAATCGAACGTGGAAGCCCGCAGCGGGAGGGCGATTTTCTTCGTTTCGCCCGCTTTCAGGTGCACACGCTTGAATGCCCGCAGCGATTTCACCGGGCCTTCGGTGTCTTGCAGGTTGCGCACATACACCTGTATCACTTCGTCGCCGTCGCGTTCGCCGCTGTTGGTGAGCGTAACATTCAAAATGTTCTCCTTGCCGGCTTTGGGCTTGTGGGCTAACGCGGCTTTCTTATAGGTGAAGTCGGTGTAGCTCAGACCGTGCCCGAAGACGAACAGCGGTTCTTCCGTCATGTAGCGGTAGGTGCGACCCTTCATGCTGTAATCTTGGAAGTCGGGCAGCTGCGCCGTATTTTTGTAGAAAGTAACCGGCAGACGTCCGGCGGGGTTGTAGTCGCCGAAAAGCACGTCGGCAACGGCGGTGCCGCCCGCCTGTCCCGGATACCATGCCTGCAATACGGCATCGACGCAGGGCAGTTCGCGTTCCAGCCCGATGGCGCTGCCCGAACAGAGTACGAGTACGACTTTCTTGCCTGCCTCTTTCAATGCCTTAATGACGTCGGTCTGCACCTGCGGCAACTCTATCGCCGTGCGGTCGCCGCCGCGGAATCCCGGATAATCGACCCGCATTTCCTCGCCTTCGAGACGCGGCGTGATGCCGCCCACGAATACCACGATGTCTTCGTCGATGCTGCGTGCCAGCGCGGCGGCATCGACTTCATCGAAACGACCGATGTCGAATCGCAGGTTTCCGCCTCCCGTTCCCTGTACATACTCTATCCGTATCGCATAGCTTTCGCCTTTGCGGGCGTTGAGCTTGTACCCTTTGTTGGTGCGTGCCTCCGATTTATGCCATACGTCGGCTATCGTGTCGTCGTCGATGATGAGGCGGTAGCCGTCGTCGCCGGAGAGCATGAGGTAATATTCGCCGTCGGCGTCGGGCCGGAAAGTCGCTGTGTAACGGGCGGAGAAGTTTTGCAGAGCCACTCCCTGCGCGAATCCGTCGGCGCCCCCGATGTCGAAGTTGAACGGCAGAGCGGTGTGCGTGTGAGCCGCCGGTTCACCCATCATATCGGTGTTGTTCCAATACACGGCATCAAAACCTGTCTGTCCCTGCGCGGTGCAGCGGTCGAACGCGCTGTTGAAGATTTTCCGTTCCACCCAGTCGCACCCTTTCATATACGACACGCGGCTGTCTTTCTTGCGTATGGCGGCGAGCACGGTTTCCGTGTGCGAGGGGAAGCCGTTGTAATTGCCCCACATCATGGCGGAGTCGGTGGCGTTGGGTCCGACGACGGCGATGCGGCTCTCTTTGGAGAGGGGCAGCAGGTTGTCTTTGTTGTAAAGCAGCGTCATGCTCTTTCGCGCCATTTCGAGGGCGAATGCGCGGTGCGCGTCGCAATCGACCACCGAGTAGGGTATGCGCGACCATTCCACGAGACTGTCGGGATCCATCATGCCTAACTCGAAGCGCGCTTTCAGCAGCCGGCGCACCGAAACGTCGATTTGCGATTCGCTTATCAATCCCTGTTTCACCGCTGCCACTAATGACGAATAGTTGGAGCCGCACTCCACGTCGGTGCCGCTCAGTACGGCATCTGCCGATGCAGCCTCCGCTGTCGGGTGCGTTTCATGGTGTCCGGGTTTGAAGAAGTCGGTAATCGCGCTGCAATCCGACACCACCATGCCGCCGTAGCCCCACTGGTCGCGCAGAATCTGCATCAGCAGCCGTTTGCTGCCGCAGCAAGGCTCGCCCTCGTAGCGGTTGTAGGCGCACATCACCTCTTTCACGTCCGCCTCCTGCACCAACTCTTTGAATGCCGGCAGATAGGTCTCCCACAAGTCGCGCGGCGCAATGTTTTCGGCGTTGAACGAGTGGCGGTTCCACTCCGGACCGCTATGCACGGCGAAGTGCTTGGCGCAGGCGTGCAGCTTGTCGTAGCGGGCGGTCGTGTCGCCTTGCAGCCCGAGCACCACCGCCACGCCCATACGTCCTGTCAGGTAGGGGTCTTCGCCGTAAGTTTCCTGTCCGCGTCCCCAGCGCGGGTCGCGGAATATATTGATGTTGGGTGTCCAGAATGTCAATCCCTGATAGCGCAGTCCGCCCTCTTTTCGTTTGAAGTCGTGATGCTTGGCGCGCGCCTCCGTCGATACGATGTCGAAAGCCTTATATACTGCCTCGTCGTCGAACGTCGCCGCCATGCCTATCGTTTGCGGGAACACGGTTGCCAGACCTGCCCGACCTACGCCGTGCAGCGCCTCGCTCCACCAGTCGTAGGCGGGTATTCCCAACCGTTCGACGGCAGCCGAACCGTTTTTCATCAAGGACACCTTTTCTTTCAGAGTAAGCCGCTGCAACAAATCTTCGGCGCGCTCCTCCGGCGAGAGAGCCGTATTTTGGTACGGAAGCTGCTCCTGCGCCGACAGCACGGCTGCGCCGCACAGACACGCGGCAGCCAAATAAAATTTTTTCAGACGTTGTTTCATGGTATTCGTTTAATTAGGGCAATGTATTATTTGGATAGAATTTTAGGCGGGTGGCATCGAGCTGGCGGCTGACATTGAAGTAGAAACCGCGTGTAGTGCCGATGAGGTCGTACACGCCGATGTAGTCGCACTGCGGCGGACAAAATTCGTAGGTGTCGGGCATGACGCCGAGCGTGTTCAACAGGTCGTAAGCGTGTTCAGGCGCGATGACGTACCATGCCGTTTCGGCGCTCTGCCCGTCGCCCGTCGAGAGTATGGCGTCGAGCAGACGGTGCAGGCGTTCCCGCCAGAAAGCCGCGGCGTCGGCTTGCCCCGATAGGGTGTTTGCGTGAACCATTGCCGACATGCTCCGCAGGTCGAAAGGATTGTTATCTAACGAGCGGCGGGCGCATTTCAACAGGGCGGCACACGTTTCGGGCGGGTATTCTCCGCGCTTACAGAGCGAGTCGAGTTCTTCGGCGCAGGGCGACGTGCGGTAAGGGTCGTAGTCGTCTTGAAAAGAATATCCGAAGTAAAGATACCGGTAGTCGTCGGACGTCAGCGTGGTGTCGCCGTCGAGGTAGCGCTGCATCAAGACGGGGAAGTAGTAGGGTGAGCCGATGTCGGCGACGCTTTTTTTTATCGCCGCCATATCGGGCGCGGCAACAGTCAGGGTGTCGGGATATTCGTGCGGAAGCGTGTGCCCGTGCATCGCTGCGGGCAGGAAGAACAGGAGGAGAGAGAGTGTCGTTTTCAATCTTTTGTACATGATGAATCGGGAAATAATGTTTCCAGCAGCCCCGCACAGGCATCTTCGAGCAGGTTGAGCACCAGCTCGAAGCCGTCGGCTCCGCTGTAATAAGGGTCGGGAACATGGTCGTGAGGGTAGTTTCGGCAATACTCCGTCATGCGGTGTATTTTTGATGAGGCGGCAAGGTCGGGTGCCAATTCGCGCAGGTCGTCGATGTTTGCGTCGTCCATACCTATCACGAGATCGAAACGCTCGAAGTCGTCGGCACCGATGCAGCGGGCGCGGTGTTCGAGCAGATAGCCCCGACGGGCGGCGTGCGCCCGCATACGCGGGTCGGGCAGGCTGCCGGCGTGTCCGCCGTAGAATCCCGCCGAATCCACCTCCATGCGGTCGGTCAAGCCCCGATCTCGCAGCAGGTGGCGCATAATGCCTTCGGCAGCCGGTGAGCGGCAGATGTTGCCGAGACATACGAACAGCACCCGATAGTGCGGAGCGGTATCGTTTGTGTGTTTCTCCATATTCTCGTTTAACGACTGTAAAGATAAGGATTTTTTCATTCTCTTCCAAATCGTTCCGTGCCGGCAGGCGAAAAATCCGGCGGCTTACGCTTTTCTCGGAGGGCTTGGCGGCAAAAATCGTTTTTATTTTTTTTCGGGGAAGCGTTTGCAGGAATAAAAAAAATAGCTACTTTTGTGGCGGGTAAGTCCTACACGGCCAGCTCCCTGTCAATCCCCCAGGGCTTGACCGCAGCAAGGGCAGCAGGTCGTAGCGGCGCGATGTAGATCGCTTACCCTCTTGCCGATATAGCTCAGTTGGTAGAGCAACGGTTTTGTAAACCGTCGGTCGTGGGTTCGAGTCCCTCTATCGGCTCTCATGAAAACAGCCTCGTATTCAAACGAATACGAGGCTGTTTATTTATAAGAAATAATCTCTCGTTATTGAAGGGGCACCGTTTGCAGGTTGCGGACGATGGGGTAACCTTGGTCGGGGGCGTTGGTTTGGCGCGGCACGCGCGATACGCGCAGATTCGTTTCATACAGGAGCGCCTGTTCCGTGCCGGGCTCGATGACGCTCAACAGATTTTCATATCCGTCGAGCACTTCGCCCTGCACGTTTTTGAATCGGGCGGGCAGCCCGTCGGTCAGCAGCTTTTTCTGGTCGAACTGTATGGAGCTTGTGAGAGCCGAGTAACCGAATGCCTCGTCTCGTCTCGTGCCGGCATCGGCTTTGCTGCCGGCGGCATTCGTGAGCGACACCTGCACGGGGTGGCGCATCACTATGGCGGAGGCTTCGCGGATAAATTCACGGGAGGCGGGATTGTATTCGAGCGTGATGAGCATATCGATGTCGCCGATGTTGGCAAGCCGGCGCACGGTATAATTCACGTCGTCCGAAATCAAATCGACGCACACCAACGGCAGGAAGTTGCCGTAGCGCGTGCGGAACACGAACAGCGTATCGGCGGGCGTCATGCCCTTGCCTTTGAGAATGGACGATTCGAATATGGAGGGGCGCAGTTTGTATCCGTTATATACGGTGTCGGGGAAGATGACGACCGAGCGTCCGTGCCGCTCGTTGTCGTAGAATGTGCCCGCGAGGATTATCGCCTCGTGTTCGGCGGCATAGCGGCGGAGGCGTTTCAGCAGCCGGCTGCGTTCTTTTTTCACCATTGCCATCGACAGCTCCGGAAAGATCAGTATCTGCGAACCGTTCAGCTCGGCGGTCGCCAGACATTTTTCGATTTTCTCCGCATGGGCTTTGGAGTCGGCGATGACGGGCAGCTGCGTCCCCTTATCGACGATGTAGGGAATATCTATCTGAAATTGGGCGATGCGCACGAACGGCACCCGCTCGCCTCCGAGCCGGTTGATGTATTTCACCTCCGGCAGTTGAGCCGCTGCCGAAAAGACGGCGCACACGATTGCCCCTAAAAGTATCGCAAAAGTTTTGTGTCGGTAACAAACGTTTTTCATGACTGTTTCAGAATAAATTGACAGGTGCAAAAGTAGTTTTTTCTTTCGTATCGTTTTCTTAAAAAACACAAAAAACGCCGGCTTTTGCCGACGTTTTTGTTCCGTGACCCCGGAGGGGCTCGAACCCTCGACCCAATGATTAAGAGTCATTTGCTCTACCAGCTGAGCTACGGAGTCATTTTTCGGGGACAAAAGTAATGCTTTTTACCGAACCCGCAAAAATTATTCTTCCTTTTTTCGTTTGAAAATTTTTTTGAACCGTTCGGTGAGTTTTCAATCCATTACTTTATTCCGTCGAGCAATATGAATGCCGCCCAATATTTCGGGTCTCGATAGGGTCTGACGGTTTTGTACGTTGTCTGTTTCTGTTCTTTTTTCCGGGCTTCTTCCCGCTCTCGAGCCGTAACGGGGCGATGCCCCGAGTTCGGCTCTGTCGTCTCGATGGTCTCGATTTTCTCGTATTCTCTTACATAGCGCTGGGCTTCGCGCAGCGATTCGTATTTGCTTTTTCCGGCAATCAGGTTTTTGTAGAACCGGCTCATCAGCATTTGGGTGGCATCGTCGTCTACTTTCCACAGACTCATTATCAGGGCGTTCGCTCCGGCTTTCTTGAATCCCCGCTGCAAGCCGAATACCCCGTCGCCGGTGATTTCTCCCAATCCGGTTTGACAGGCCGACAGAACTACCAAATCCAATCCCCGCAAATCCAATGACGAGATTTCTTTCGCGGTCAGAATGCCGTCATCGACGCCTTCCGGAAGGGCGATGCCCGTCAAGGCATTGTTCGCTCCCGAAAACAGCAGACCCGACCGCGTCAGGGCTTTGTCTTCGACATAGCGGGGTCTGTCGTTGTCCGACATCAGGAAGCCCAGATGCTGCGCTCTCGGCATTTCCGTTTTCGTCCAATAGAATCCGTGCGTGGCGATATGCAGCATATTGTGCTTCTTGCCCGACAGGTCCTTGAACGAGGCTTCCGTCCCTGTCGTATCTATCATCAGGGTCGCCGGTACGGACGAGCTCTTCAGCGTCCGGTCGATATTCTTTACTTCCGACAGGGTTCCTGCAAGGTAGTCGGCGCCGCCGACATTGGCGCGCGACAGGGAATCCGCAATGTTGTAGAGCGTGAATTCGCGTTCGTGCGGATACTTTTTGCTGTTTTCTTCCAGTGTATGCGTGTCGGTATCGTATTTCAAGCCTCCGTACAGCACGGCTTCTTTCTGTCCGCTTTTCTCCTTGATGACGGCAAGCTCCCGCGTCGAGGAGAGCCGGTGGAATTTCTGCCGGTCGGATATCCATCCGTCGGTACGATAGTCCGGAACGGTTTCCACGGCGATATTGTACAGCTCTCCGGCGGGTGCGAAATAGATGTTTTCCGCGCCCTCGATATATGCGTCGAGTTTCTGCCATACGAGTTCGCTTATGCGGGGAGTGGTATAATAACTTGCTTTGGGAATGGCGGCGAGTTGTTTGGCTTCGAAAAGGGGTACCATTCGAGGCGCAGTCAAATCGGCTTTCAGCACGTAGGCGGCATACTCGATGCTGTCGCTTCCGCAGGGGAAGGCGACGAATTCGACGGCGACATCTCGGCGCTCGAGTTTTTGCCGGACATCCTGCCAGCCGATGGCCAGATTGCGTGTGTAGTCGCCGTATATCTTGGAGCGCTGTACCAAGTCGTGTTCCATTCGGTCTACCAGCTGTTCGAGCGAGTCGGTATTCATATGGCGCTCGGCTATCGGCTTTTCGTAGAGCCGGTTGAGCATTCGGCGGTTCATCTGCAATTCTTTGTATGCCTCGACGGCTTCCTCGTCGCCGCTTTCGAGCAGGAGTTTGTTCATCTCTATTTCGCTGTTCAGCAGCAGCCCTTTGCTCAGCAGAATGCTGTTGCAGGCATTCGATACCAACGAGCCGGTCGGATAGGTGTAGGCGTATAGGTGTATTTGTGTCCCAAACCAGATTTCTTCCTTTTGCCAAAAGAGGCTGCGTTCCGAGGCGGTCAGGTCGGCAAAGGTTTTCAGAATATAGTTCGTCTTGCATTTTGTTGCCTCGTCGGCATATCGGCTTAGATTCTGCGGGTCGGAGCTCCGGAAAGAATAATCTGATAAATTGTTTAACGATAAGGCGTAATTGGGGTGTTCTTTGCCGAGAACCTTTTCCCAAATTTGCAAGGCTTCCGTACCTAATCGTACCGCTTTGGTATAGTTGCCTAAATAATAATTGTAGTTTGCCAGATTATTCAACGATGTGGCATAATCGGGGTGTTCCTTGCCGAGTGTTTTTTTTAAAATTCGCACAGTTTCTGTACCTAATCGTACCGCTTCGGCATAGTTACCCAAATATGAATTATCTTGTGCTAAATTGTTCAACGATGTGGCATAATTGGGATGTCCTTTGCCGAGAGTTTTTTCAATAATCTGCAAGGCTTCCGTTCCCAAGCGTACCGCTTCGGCATAGTTACCCAAATATGAATTGTATAATGCCAAATTGTTCAACGATGTGGCATAATTGGGATGTCCTTTGCCGAGAGTTTTTTCAATAATCTGCAAGGCTTCCGTTATCAATCGCACAGCTTCGGTATAGTTGCCCAAATATGAATTGTATAATGCCAAATTATTCAATGACAAGGCATAATCGGGGTGTTCCTTGCCGAGCACCTTCTCCCTAATCTGTAAGGCTTCCGTTCCCAAGCGTACCGCTTCGGCATAGTTACCCAAATATGAATTATCTTGTGCTAAATTGTTCAACGATGTGGCATAATTGGGATG